>NZ_JAFIQV010000017.1 GCF_017356015.1 Azospirillum sp. SYSU D00513 | reverse complement strand
ACCTCAATCCTTCGAACCGCCCGGTGCGGACCCGCATGCCGGGTGGTGTGGGAGGGGTGCGGTCCACCAGGATCGCCCCCTATCCCGATCCGCTTTGGTTGGCCGATTTGAATCTTGTCCGTTCGGTCAGCTTGGGGTTACGCTTTTCAAAATAAAGACACAAGAACGGGGAGTGCTTCTGACATGTCCATTCTGGTTCGTGGCGGCACCGTCGTGAACGCGGATCGCAGCTTCCGCGCGGATGTTCTGTGCGAGGACGGCAGGATCGTCGCCGTCGGCGAAAACCTCGAAGCTCCGGCGGGGGCGGAGATCGTGGACGCCGGCGGCATGTATGTGATGCCCGGCGGCATCGACCCGCACACCCACATGGAACTGCCCTTCATGGGCACGGTGGCGACCGAGGATTTCTTCACCGGCACCTCCGCCGGTGTCGCCGGTGGCACCACGATGATCATCGACTTCGTGATCCCCAACCCGCAGCAATCCCTGCTGGAGGCCTACAGGACCACGATGGGCTGGGCCGAGAAGGCGGCGGCCGACTACAGCTTCCACGTCGCGGTCACCTGGTGGTCGGACAAGGTGGCCGAGGAGATGGGCGTCCTCACCCGCGACCATGGGGTGAACAGCTTCAAGCATTTCATGGCCTACAAGGGCGCCATCATGGTCGATGACGGCGTGCTGCTGAACAGCTTCGGCCGCGCGCTGGATCTGGGCGCGCTCTGCACCGTCCACGCGGAGAACGGCGAGGCCGTCTTCCACCTTCAGAAGAAGATGCTGGAGATGGGCATCACCGGCCCCGAGGGCCACCCGCTGTCCCGCCCGCCGCAGGTGGAGGGCGAGGCGGCCGAGCGCGCCATCAGCATCGCCGGCGTGCTGGGCGCCCCCGTCTACATCGTTCATGTCTCGACCGAGCAGGCGACCGAGGCCATCGCCCGCGCCCGCGCGAGCGGCCAGCGCGTCTACGGCGAGGTGCTGGCCCAGCATCTGGTGATCGACGAGTCCGTCTACCGCAACCCGGACTGGGCGAGCGCCGCCGCCCATGTGATGAGCCCGCCCTTCCGCGCGAAGCACCACCAGGACGCGCTCTGGGCCGGCCTCGTGTCGGGCCAGCTCCAGACCACGGCGACCGACCATTGCTGCTTCTGCGCGCCGCAGAAGGCCGCGGGCAAGGACAACTTCACCCGCATCCCGAACGGCACCGCCGGCATTGAGGACCGCATGTCGGTGCTCTGGCACAACGGCGTGGGCAGCGGCCGCCTGACGCCGAGCGAGTTCGTCCGCATCACCTCGGCCAACTGCGCGCAGATCTTCAACATCTACCCGCGCAAGGGCGTGATCCAGCCGGGCGCCGACGCCGACATCGTGGTGTGGGACGCCGAGGCGACCAGGACCATCTCCGCGAAAACCCACCACCAGAACGTCGATTTCAACGTGTTCGAGGGCATGGAGGTCAAGGGCCTCGCCCGCCACACGCTGAGCCGTGGCAAGCTTGTGTGGACCGACGGCGACCTGCGCACCGTCCGCGGCGCGGGCCGCTACGTGGACCGCCCCTGCTACCCGGCCCCCTTCAAGGCCATCGAACGCCGCAACGAGCTGACCCGCCCGACCGGCGTTGTCCGCGAGCCGGCGGTGGAGGTGACGCCGTAAGCGCGTCCGGCGGCGCTTACAGGAATAGGGAGGCCGCGCGGGGCATCCACACCATGGGTGCCCCGTGCGGTCCGAAGGCGCAGGTCAGAACAGTCGCCGTCCCGCGCTGTAAATTCCATGTTTCTCGACGAAGGCGTCGTAATCGGCAAAGGCCTGCCGGTTTTCCTTGATCCAATGTCGGCGGTGCTCGCCGCCCGCCCGGCTTTCGTCCGCTCGGGCGACCAGATCGGGCTCGGCTGGCGGTCCCCCGGGTGCGCGCGATTCCGGTTTGGATTTCATGCGTTTCCCCATTTGTTCCGCTTGTTGCGTGTGCCCTTGAGGGTGTGTGCATGCAAGCCGGCGGTCAACAGGCCGCCCGGGCCATCCGGAACCCGGTCAGGCGGAACCGGTTGAACCGTGAGGCCAAGCAGGCGTCCGGTGCCGGGGCGCGGAAGGAAGACTCATGAGCACATCGAAGAAACTGCACAAGGGCGACCGCGTCGAGTGGGACACCCCGCAGGGCAAGACGAACGGGCATGTGGTGCGGGAGCAGACCAGCGAGACCCACATCAAGGGCCACAAGGTCGCCGCCTCCAAGGACGATCCCCAATACATCGTGGAGAGCGACAAATCCGGCAAGCGCGCCGCGCACAAGCCGGAAGAGCTTCGCAAGCGCTCCTGACGCCTCTTACCCCCGTGGCGTCAGCCCGCAGCCGCGCAGCACGAAGGCCACCACCTGTTCGGTGGCGTGCTCGTACTCCGCATCCGACAGCGGGCCGCCGCCCAGCACGGCGCGGATCTGCAGGTCGAAGTCGGCGTAGGTCTGGGTCATGGCCCAGAGCGAGAAGAACAGGTGGCGGGGGTCGAGCTTGGCGATGCGGCCGGCCTCGATCCACTGCTCGATGACCGCGCTCTTCTCATCCACCAGCCGGCGCAGGTCATCCTCCAGATAGGGCGTCAGGAAGGCGGCCCCGTGGATCAGCTCGTTCGCGATGACGCGCGAGGCGTCCGGGCGTTCGCGGCTCCAGCGCATCTTGGCGCGGACATAGGCGCCCAGCGCCTCGGCCGGGTCGGCCTCGGGGGTGATGCCGTGCGTCTCGCCCAGCCACAGCTCGATGATGTTGGTCAGGACGGCGCGGTACAGCGCCTCCTTCGTGCCGAAATAATAATGCAGGTTGGCCTTCGGCAGCCCGGCTGCGGCGGCGATCTCCGCCATGGAGGCGCCGTTGAAGCCCGACGCGGCGAAGACTTTTTCCGCAGCCGAAAGAATCAGCGCGGCGTTGCGCTGACGAATTCTCCCGCCGGAAGCCGGATCGACTTCCGCTGATGTTTTGTGCACTGCATCGTTCATTTTATCGGCACGGCGATCAAGAATAATGCAAGAGTGAAACAAGTTGACCGTTCGGTCAAACTTTTTTAGCGTAGTGTTGCCAGCGCGTTGACTGGCCCCGATCGCGGCAGTGTCCCTCCCTTCAGGAGTAGGCGATTATGACTCACGTGCCCGACATCGCTCCAGGGCGGCTCGCCCCCGAAGACTACGCCAAGAGTTTCGACGACATGGCGCCTCCCCTGAACGGCCGGCAGGCCGTGATCGAGGCGAGCCGCTGCTACTTCTGCTACGACGCGCCCTGCGTCGACGCCTGCCCCACGGGCATCGACATTCCCGGCTTCATACGCAAGATCGGGACCGGAAACCTGAAGGGCTCCGCCGTCACGATCCTGGAGCAGAACATCATGGGCGGCATGTGCGCCCGCGTCTGCCCGACCGAGATCCTGTGCGAGGGCTCCTGCGTCCGCAACACGGCGGAATCCAAGCCCGTCGCCATCGGCGCGCTTCAGCGCCACGCCACCGACTGGCTGTTCGAGCGGGACATCCAGCCCTTCGCCCGCCAGCCGGCCTCCGGCCGCCGCGTGGCGGTGGTCGGCGCCGGCCCGGCCGGCCTGTCCTGCGCGCACCGGCTGGCCCAGCTCGGCCATGAGGTGACCGTCTTCGAGGCGCAGGAGAAGGCCGGCGGCCTCAACGAATACGGGCTCGCCGCCTACAAGACGCCGGGCGGCTTCGCGCAGCGGGAGGTCGATTTCATCCTCTCCATCGGCGGCATCACGGTGGAGACGGGCCGGCAGCTCGGCCGCGACCTCTTCCTGGAGGAGCTGCGCCGCGACTACGACGCCGTCTTCCTCGGGCTCGGCCACAACGCGGTGAACGCGCTGGGGGTGGAGGGCGAGGAGCTGTCCGGCGTCATGAACGCCGTCGATTTCATCGCCGGGCTGCGCCAGGCCGGCAGCCTCGCCACGGTGCCGGTCGGCCGCAAGGTCGTGGTGATCGGCGGCGGCAACACCGCCATCGACGCCGCGACCCAGGCGCGGCTGCTGGGGGCGGAGGACGTCACGCTGGTCTACCGCCGCGGCCCCGAGGCGATGAGCGCCACGCTGGCCGAGCAGGAGTGGGCGCAGACCAACGGCGTGCGCATCAAGCACTGGGCCATGCCGCGCCGCCTTCTGGGCTGGCAGGGTGCGGTGAAGGAGGTGGAGTTCGAATACACCCGCCTGGACGAGGCCGGACGGCTGGCGGGCACGGGCGAGACCTTCACCATCCTCGCCGATCAGGTCTTCAAGGCCATCGGCCAGCGCTTCGTGCCGTCGCCCCTCACGGCCAACGCGCTGGAGACGCTGGAGCTGGTGGACGGCCGCATCGCCGTCAACGAGGAGCGCGAGACCTCGGTCCCCGGCGTCTATGCCGGCGGCGACTGTACCGCCGGGATCGACCTGACCGTCAGCGCCGTCCAGCACGGCAAGCTTGCCGCCCACGCCATCGACGCCCGGCTGCGCGCCGTCGCGGCGGCCGCCTGAACCCCCGGAGGAGACACGCCATGGCCGACATTTCCTCGACCTTCGCGGGCATCAGGTCGCCCAACCCCTTCTGGCTCGCCTCGGCCCCGCCGACCGACAAGGAGGTCAACGTCGTCCGCGCGCTGAAGGCGGGCTGGGGCGGCGTCGTGTGGAAGACGCTGGGCGAGGGCGACCCGGTCGTCAACGTCTCGTCCCGCTACGGGGCAGTGTCCTACAACGGCACGCGCATCGCCGGCTTCAACAACATCGAGCTGATCACCGACCGCCCGCTCGACGTGAACCTGCGCGAGATCAAGTCGGTGAAGAAGCAGTTCCCCGACCGCGCCATCGTCGTCTCGCTGATGGTGCCCTGCAACGAGGAGAGCTGGAAGACCATCCTGGCGGCGGTCGAGGACACCGAGGCCGACGGCATCGAGCTGAACTTCGGCTGCCCGCACGGCATGTCGGAGCGCGGCATGGGCTCGGCGGTCGGGCAGGTGCCCGAATATGTCGAGATGGTCACGCGCTGGTGCAAGCAGTACAGCCGCATGCCGGTGATCGTGAAGCTGACGCCCAACATCACCAACATCCTGGGCCCGGCGCGCGCCGCCGTGGCGGGCGGGGCGGACGCGGTGTCGCTGATCAACACCATCCAGTCCATCGTGTCGGTCGATCTCGACCTCATGGCCCCGACCCCGACGGTGGACGGGCAGGGAACCCACGGCGGCTATTGCGGCCCGGCGGTGAAGCCCATCGCCATGCGCATGGTCGGCGACATCGCCCGCGACCGGACTTGCGCCGGCATTCCCATCTCCGGCATCGGCGGCGTCTCCACCTGGCGCGACGCGGCGGAGTTCATGGCGCTCGGCGCCGGCACGGTGCAGGTCTGCACCGCCGCCATGCACCACGGCTTCCGCATCGTCGAGGACATGATCGACGGCCTGTCCAACTGGATGGACGCCAAGGGCTACGCGACGCTCGACGACTTCCGCGGGCTGGCCGTGCCGAACTACGTCTCGTGGGAGAACCTGAATCTCAACTACAAGATCGTCGCCCGGATCGATCAGGACCTCTGCATCAAGTGCGGCAAGTGCCACATCGGCTGCGAGGACACCTCGCACCAGGCCATCGCCCATATGAAGGGCGCCGACGGCCTGCGCCGCTACGAGGTGATCGACGACGAGTGCGTGGGCTGCAACCTCTGCATGCTCGCCTGCCCGGTGGATGGCTGCATCACCATGCAGCGCATGGACGTCAACCAGCCCAAGCTCACCTGGAAGGAACACCCCAACAATCCCATGCGCCAAAAGGTGCCGGCCGAGGCGGCGGAGTGAATCGCCGACGGTACGGATGAGACGCTGAACAGCCGATCCAACCACCCTTCCGCCGTCATCCCCGCGGACGCGGGGAACCAGAGTTTCCAACGGCCCCGCTTTGGGAAGGACTGGATCCCCGCTTTCGCGGGGATGACGAAGTGGGAAGCTGCGGGTGGCAATAAAGCGCCCTGCCGCCCTCAAGAGCAGTAATTGAGACGACGACCGGCGGCAGTCACGACCGACGGCGAAAGGAACAGGAGACAGGCCGTGAGCATCCAGAATCTCACCATCGACGCGCAGCGCCTCTGGGACACGCTGATGGAAACCGCCAAGTTCGGCGGGACCGCCAAGGGGGGCATCAAGCGGCTGACGCTGACCGACGAGGACCGGATGGTCCGCGATTGGTTCAAGGCGGCCTGCGAGGCGGCGGGCTGTGCCGTCCGCTGCGACGACATGGGCAACATGTTCGCCCGCCGCCCCGGCCGAAACCCGGACCTGCCGCCCATCGCCATGGGCAGCCACCTCGACACGCAGCCCACGGGGGGCAAGTTCGACGGCATCCTCGGCGTGCTCTCGGGGCTGGAGGTCATCCGCAGCCTCAACGACGCGGGCTACGAGACCAACGCGCCGCTGGAGGTCATCAACTGGACGAACGAGGAGGGCTCCCGCTTCGCGCCGGCCATGCTCTGCTCGGGCGTCTTCGCCGGCGTCTTCCCGCGCGAATACGCCGACAGCCGCGCCGACCGCGAGGGCAAGACCTTCGGGGAGGAGCTGGACCGCATCGGCTACCGGGGGGAGGAGCCCAGCGGCAGCCGCAAGCTCGGTGCCTTCTTCGAGGTCCACATCGAACAGGGGCCGATCCTGGAAGCGGAGGGCAGGGACGTCGGCGTCGTCACCGGCGTGCAGGGCATACGCTGGTACGAGGTGACCGTCACCGGCTTCGAAAGCCACGCCGGCTCCACGCCCATGCCCCTGCGCCGCGACGCGCTGCTGGGGGCCGCGCGCATGGTGGAAGCCATCAACAAGGTCGGGCACGACCACGCGCCGCTCGCAGTCACCACCGTCGGCCTGCTGGAATCCCGCCCGAACTCCCGCAACGTCATCCCCGGCGAGGTCTTCTTCACCATCGACATGCGCCACCCCGACGACGCGGCGCTCGCCCGCATGGAGGCGGACATGAAGGCGGCGCTGGCCGCCATTGCCGCGGAAACGAACGTCGAGCTGCGGATCGAGGACACCTGGAACTCGCCGTCGGTGCGCTTCGACGAGACCTGCGTCGGCATGGTGCGCAAGGCCGCCGAGCAGCTGGGCTTCAAGCACCGGGACATCGTCTCCGGCCCCGGCCACGACGCCGCCTACATCAACCGCGTGGCGCCGACCGCCATGATCTTCGTCCCCTGCGAGAAGGGGATCAGCCACAACGAGGCGGAAAAGATCGAGTTCGAGCACGCGTCCGCCGGTGCCAGCGTGCTGCTGCACGCGGTCGTGGCCTACGACAAGGCGATGCAGGAGGCGGCGGCGTAGAGCGCGATAGGCCTTGGGGAAGGAAGCCGGCGGCATTGCCGCGGGCTCCTTCCGCCATCGGGCCAACCAAGGCGGCTGCCGCGTTCCCACCGCCGGGCAAGGCGGGCGCGGGCGCTCAGCGCTGCTTCAGCTTTTCGATGAAGACCTCGCCTTCACCGCCCGAGATCGACCAAAGCTCCCCTTTCACCAAGAGGAAGAGGGAGACGGTCTCATAGCATTCCAGCCGTGCCGCCATGTAGTTGCCGGCCGGAAGCTTCCTCAACATTGACGGCACCTGCCCCCAGCCGGACACGTATTTGACCGCTTGTTGTTGCTCGATCGCCCCATACTGCAAGGTGAAAGCCTCGTCATCGCCCGCTTTGCATGTGTTGCGGTTACGGGGATAGGAGGCACCGTCGATCCGCTCAAGGACGTGATCCGCCCTGAAGGTCACCGCGTTGCCATTGGACGCCGTCCAGCTCGTGCCGACGAGGGATGCCGCGTGGCTGCTGCTCCACGACAGGGCCGTAAGGCAAAGGGCGGCCGCGAGAGTGCGTAGGGTGGTCGCAGGCAAAATGAACTCCGGTTTCTCCGATAACGGCCATGCCGGCCGATAAACCTTAAGTTACATTGTGTATCTGAATCCCCTATTAACGGAGCGCTCAGGATGCCCATCGGGCTGCTCCGTAGAAATTCAGCGCCTAGAAGCAGCGGAATGGATCGACGGTCCGGCCGATTTCAAAAAGGAGAGTTGCTGCGCATGGTTTAGTGCAAGCAGACGGTGGCGGGCGTGGCGCCAAGCGCCATCAAGCATGCAGCCAAGCTGGGCGCCGTCACAAACACCGTTACATGGCGATTGGCTTTTCCGTTTCGTTCTTGTTGCCAGACCTGCCCTCATCGGACGTTTCGGCCTGGACGGCCCGTCCCGCCGACCCAACATAGAAGGCAGGCGGCCAGCCGCTTTCCCCAACAGGCGGGAGGCGGAGGGCGGCGACACGGGAACCGCATCGGGCAGGGTGGATGGCGAGATCGACCGCGGGCGTTAGGACATGGCTCTTCCTGCTGTCCCTGCTCACCTCGGTGCCCCTGGTTCTCTTCGCCGGTTTCGTGACCTACCGCCTGACCGAGTCCGAGCGGGCGGCCACGCTCACGAACCTTGTGCAGCGGACCGATGCGGCGGCCAACGCCGTGCAGCAGCACATCCAGGGATGGTCGACCGTCCTCATGGCCCTGGGGCAGACGGACGAGGCCCTGGGAGGGAACCTCCAGGGCATGTACGAGCATGCCGTACGGATGAGGACGCTCGCGCCCGACGCGGCGTCGATCACGCTCCTCGACCGGACGGGCGCGCAGCTTTTCAATACGCTCCGGCCCTTCGGCGCGGATCTGCCGCCGAGCGCCCAGCCGGACATGGCCGCGCGGGTCCTGGAAACGGGCGAGACGCAGCTGTCCGACGTGTTCCGGGGGGCCGTCACCGACCTGATGACCATTTCCGTCGGCATGCCGGTGCTGCGTGAGGGCGTTCCGGCTTACAGCCTGCACATGAACGTGCCGGTGAAGGTCCTGAACGCCGTCCTCGACGCCCAGAACCTTCCGGAAGGCTGGTACGCGGCGGTGGTGAACCGGCAGGGCACGGTGCTCTCCCGGAACCGGGCGCCCGAGACGGTCGTCGGACGGAAGGCGACGGCGGCCTTCCGGGAGATACTGGCGCGCAGCCAGCGCGGCGTCGTGGACCTGCCGTCGGAGGACGGAACGCCACTGAAACGGGCCTTCGTGAAGATGCCGCCCTGGGACGTCACCGTGATGATCGGCGTTCCGGAAACGATCTATTGGGCGCCCTTCCGCCAGTCCATGGCTCTGGTCGGGGCCGGCGGGGTGGCGCTCGTCACCCTGGGCCTGCTCCTGGCCGCCTGGTTTTCCGGAAGGCTGGCGCGGGACGTCGCCGGCGTGTCCGCGGCGGCGGCGGCGCTCGGCCGTGGCGAGGCGCCGCGCCCCGCCGTGACCGGAATCCGCCAGATCGACGATCTCGGCCGCGCGCTCCTGGACGCCCACGCCCTGCTGCGCTCTCACGACGCGGCGCGCGACGCGGAGCATCGGGCCGCGGTGGACGCCCGGCTGCAGGCCGAGGAGGCGAGCCTTTCCAAGAGCAAGTTCCTCGCCGCGGCGAGCCATGACCTGCGCCAGCCGCTGCAATCGCTGATGCTCTTCGCCAGCGTGCTGCGGACGCACATCCAGGGCGCCAGGGCGCTTCACGCCATGACCCATCTCGAACGCGGGCTCGACGCGCTGAAGGAACTGCTGGACAGCCTTCTGGACGTGTCCCGGCTGGACGCAGGCACGATCGAACCCGCCCTGGAGGATTTTTCCGCCGGCACGCTGGTGGACACGGTCGGGGCCGCCTACAAGGGCATCGCGGAAGCCAAGGGGCTGGCGCTGGAAGTCCGCCTCTGCGACGCCGTCGTCCGCAGCGACCGGACGCTCCTGGCGCGCATGCTGCGCAACCTCGTGGAGAACGCCGTCCGCTACACCGAGGCCGGAACGGTCCGCATCGCCTGCCAGGCGGAGGGAGGACGGCTGCGCATCCTGGTGACCGACACGGGCATTGGCATCCCGTCCGAGCATCTGTCGCGGATCTGGGAGGAGTTTCATCAGGTCGCCAATTCCGAACGCGACCGCAACCAGGGCTTGGGGCTGGGTCTCGCGATCGTGCGGCGGCTCTCCCGGCTCCTCGACCATCCCGTGGAAGTCCGCTCCGAAGCCGGCAAAGGGTCGGAATTCTCCATCGCGGTGCCGCTCGGCAGCATTGCGGCGGAGCCGGTCGGGACGGAGGACCCCTACACGGTGCCACGGCCGGGGCCGCATCGCTTCGCCGTCGTCGTGGACGACGACACGATGGTCCTGCTCGGCCTGACGGCAATCCTGGAAAGCTGGGGATACACCGTCGTCACGGCCACCTCGGCCGAAGCCGCGGTCGAGCGGCTGGCCGGGAGCGGGGAACGGCCGGACATCATCCTGTCCGACTACCGCCTGCCCCATGGCAGCGGCACGCAGACGATCCTACGGATCCGGGACCTCTGCGGCGTCGCGATCCCGGGCATCCTCCTGACCGGCGAAACCGGTCCCGAGGTCGCGCGCGAGGCGGCCGCGAACGGCCTGCATCTCGTCCACAAGCCGGTGACGCCGCGCCAACTCGCCGAAGTCCTGAGCGGAGAATCCGGTACCCGGGATTGAAGATAAAAGTTCAAGGCATCCAAATAAAATTCAGTACTGGATGACCATCTTTGCAAAGAAGTGGTAGGAAACGTGGCCTTAAAGTGTCATTAACCATGGCGGCCTCATGAATGGGTCAGCCAAGCCGGGCACCGACGGAAACGCCGGTTTGAACGCTCCGGCGCCAACCCAGCGAGATGCAAGCCCATGACGATGACCGATCTCACGTCCTTCTCCAACGTCCCGACCGCCCGCATGGCGGCCTCCATCGCCCGCGTGGCGCTGGTCGATGCCGACGAGAGCTACCGGGAGACGCTTGGCCTGACGCTCGCCGAGGAAGGCTATGACGTGCGCTCGTTCGACCACAGCGGCGCCGCCATCGAGTTCCTGGCGAACGGCGGCGAAGCCGACCTCGTCCTGCTGGACTGGAACATGCCCGACGCCGATGTCGCGGCACTGCTGCGCGACGCCCGCTCCCGCGGGATCGGCGCGCCGGTGATCTGCCTCGCCAACGGCGTCCACGACGCGGCCGAGGAAATCGCCCTGGCCAACGGCGCGGTCGATTTCGTCGAGAAGTCGCGCCGCCTGCCGATCCTGCTGCGCCGCATGGCGCTCGCCATCGACGGCACCAAGGGTGCTGCCGGCGAGGTGGAAGCACCCGCCGCACAGGCCGCGCCGGAGACCGTCGTCGAGAGGATGGGCGACCTGGAGCTGCGCATGGACCAGAGCCGCGCCTTCTGGAAGGGCCAGCGCCTGGACCTCACCCTGACCGAGTTCAACATGGTCAAGCTGATGGCGACGCGCCCGGACCAGGATGTCTCCTACCGCGAGATCTACGACCTGGTGCATGGCCCCGGCTTCATGGCCGGCCACGGCGACGCCGGCTACCGCGCCAACGTCCGCGCCTTCATCAAGCGCATCCGCCAGAAGTTCCGCGCCATCGACGCGGAGTTCGACGGCATCGGCAACTACCCGGGCTTCGGCTACCGCTGGAACGGCGCCGCCGGTAGCGTCGCCGTGGAACTCCAGGCCGCCTGAAGCCGTAGGGCAGGGGGGCTTCCTGGTCAGACAAAAGCCCGCCGGCGCAGCGCGCCGGCGGGCTTTTTTTACGCACGCATCGCCTCCGTCCCGGCTCAGCGGTCCGAGCCGGTCATGATGTCGACCCAGACGGCGAGCAGCAGGATGCTGCCCTTCACGATCATTTGCCAGAAGGTCTCCACACCCATCATCGACATGCCGTTGTCGAGGCTCGCCATGACCAGCGCGCCGATCAGCGCGCCATGCACCGTGCCGACGCCGCCGCGCATGGAGGTGCCGCCGATGATGCAGGAAGCGATGGCGTCCAGCTCACCCAGGCTGCCGGCGGACGGCGATCCCGCGGCCAACCGCGCGGTCGTGGTGATGCCGGCCAGCGCCGCCATCATGCCCATGAGGGCGAAGATCAGCATCTTCACCTTGCGGACGTTGACGCCGGACAGGCGGGTGGCCTCCTGGTTGCCGCCGATGGCGTAGATGCGGCGCCCGAAGACGGTGCGGCTCGCCACCACGCTGAACACGCCGAGGATCAGCAGCATGTTCAGCACGGGGATCGGGATGCCGTAATAGGAGTTGAGCATCCACATGAAGCCGGCGATGCCCAACGCGTAGGCCAGGAGCTGCAGGGCCACCTGCCACATGGGCGGAACCGCCAGCTTGTGCAGCCGTCGGCGCGCCCGCGAGCGCAGGGTCACCACGGCGAGGATGACGAACAGCCCGACCGCCAGCGCGTCGCCCACGAGGCGCGGCACGTAGCCCTGGCCGATGAAGACCAGCTCCGGCGAGACGGGGGCCACCGTGGCGCCGTCGGTCATGCCGATCAGGATGCCGCGGAAGGCCAGCAGGCCGGCCAGCCCGACGATGAAGGAGGGCACGCGCAGATAGGCGACCCAGACGCCGTTGAACAGCCCGACCGCCGCCCCCAGCAGCAGCACGATCAGGATGTTCACCGCCACAGGCACCTGGTAGTAGACGTCGAGGATCGCCGCGACGCCCCCCATCAGCCCGAGGAAGGATCCGACCGACAGGTCGATTTCCCCCGACACCATCACGAACACCATGCCCGCGGCCAGCATCGCCGTGATCGCCGTCTGGCGCAGCAGGTTGGAGAAGTTGCGCGGGGTCAGGAAGTCGCCGTCGGTCAGCCAGCCGAACAGCATCCAGATCAGGGCGGTGGCGAGCAGCAGCGCCAGGATCTTGTAGCGGGAAAAGACGTCCCGGATCTTCAGGGGCCGGCGCGGCTTCGCCGCGCCGAGGGCCGCGTTGGCCGTGGTCATGGTGGTTTCCTCCGCCGGGGCGGCCGGCCCTTCAGGCCCGCCGGGCGGCGTCCGTCCGGATCGCCGCCGTCATGATGGTTTCCTGGGTCAGGTTCTCGTTGGCGAAGTCGCCGCGCAGCTCGCCCTCGCCGATGACGATCACCCGGTCGCTGATGCCGAGGATTTCCGGCAGCTCCGACGAGATCATGATGATCGCCATGCCTTCCGCCGCCAGCTCGTGGATCAGCGTGTAGATCTCGTACTTGGCGCCGACATCCACGCCGCGCGTCGGCTCGTCAAGGATCAGCACGCGCGGGCGCGGCAGCAGCATCTTGGACAGCACCGCCTTCTGCTGGTTGCCGCCCGACAAGCTCTTGATCGGCAGCATGGGGCTGGCCGTCTTGATGCGGATGCGCCGCACCGTCTCCTCGACCGTGCGCATCTCGTCGGCCTCGTCGATGAAGCCGCCGCGCACGAAGCGGCTCATCACCGACATGGTGATGTTGTGGCCGACACCCATCAGCGGCACGATGCCCTGGTGCTTGCGATCCTCCGGCACCATGCAGATGCCGTGGCGCACGGCGTCGAGCGGGCTGCGGACGCGGATCGGCTGGCCGTCCAGCAGGATCTCCGCCTCGCAGCGCCCCTGGTAGCTGCCGAACAACACGCTGGCGAGTTCGGTGCGGCCGGCCCCGACCAGCCCGGCGACGCCCAGGATCTCTCCCCGGCGAAGCTGGAAGCTGACGTCGTCCACGCGCTTGCGCGCGGGGTTGTGGACGTCCCAGCAGGTCACGTGGCGTGCCTCGAACACGACTTCGCCGATGGCGTGCGACTGGCGGGGGAAGAGGTTCTGCATCTCGCGCCCGACCATCATGGCGATGATGCGGTCCACCGTCATGTCGGCCATGGGGGCCGAACCCACCAGCGTGCCGTCGCGGATCACCGTCACCGTGTCGCAGACCGCCTGCACCTCGTCCAGCTTGTGGGAGATGTAGACGCAGGCGACGCCGCGCGCCTTCAGCCCGCGGATGATGTCCAGTAGCGTCTCCGTCTCCGTCTTGGACAGGGAGGAGGAGGGCTCGTCCAGGATCAGCAGCTTGGCGTTCTTGTTCAGCGCCTTGGCGATCTCCACCAGCTGCTGGTGGCCGCCGCCGAGCGCGCTGACCGGCAGGGCCACGTTGATGTCCGGCATGTTCAGCTCGCGCATCAGCGCCTCGGCGCGCTGGTACAGCGCCTCGAAGTCGATGAAGCCGCCGGGGCCGGCCGGCTCGCGGCCGAGCATGATGTTCTCGGCGACGGACAGCTGGGGGATCAGCATCAGCTCCTGGTGGATGATGACGATTCCCGCCTCCTCCGTCTCGCGGATCGAGCGCGCCTTCAGCTCCCGGCCTTCCCAGCGGATGGTGCCTTCCCAGGTCCCGTATGGGTAAACCGCCGAGAGCACCTTCATCAGCGTCGATTTGCCGGCGCCGTTCTCGCCGCACAGCCCGACCGCCTCGCCCGGCCTCACCATGAGGTTGATGCCGTCGAGCGCCTTGACGCCGGAGAAATCCTTGACGATCCCCCGCATCTCCAGAAGGTATTCGGACATCTGGGGTTTCCTCCCTCCCGGCCCCCTTATGACCGGGGATCGCGGCCCTGTTCCTTGTCCCCGTGTCCCCCGCGGCGGACCAGCCGCGGGGGACACGCCGTCCCTGTGCCTTCAGGAGGTCACTTCTTGTAGATCTGCGCCTCGGTGAAGAACTGGTCGTCGATCAGGAGCTTGACGTTCTCCTTGGTGATCGGCGTCGGGTCGAGCAGGAGGGAGTCCACCTTCTTCGTGCCGTTGTCGAGCTGGGTCGTGAAGTTCGGCTTCTCGTTCTTGGCGAGCTGCACCGCCATCTTGGCGGCTTCCGACGCGATCAGCTTCAGCGGCTTGTAGACGGTCAGGGTCTGCGTGCCGGCGACGACGCGCTGCACGGCGGCGAGGTCGGCGTCCTGGCCGGACACCGCCACCTTGCCTGCAAGGCCCTGGGCCGCCAGCGCCTGGATGGCGCCGCCCGCGGTGGCGTCGTTGGAGGCGACGATGGCGTCGATCTTGTTGCCGTTGGCGGTCAGCGCGTTCTCGACGATGGACAGGGCCTCGGTCGGGCTCCACTCCTTCACCCACTGGCTGCCGACGACCTTGATGTCGCCCTTGTCCACCAGCGGCTGGAGGACGGACATCTGGCCGTCGCGCAGAAGCTTGGCGTTGTTGTCGGTCGGCGAGCCGCCGAGGAGATAGTAGTTGCCCTTCGGCACCTGGGCGACGACGCCCTTGGCTTGCATGGCGCCGACGCGCTCGTTGTCGAAGGAGATGTAGGCGTCCACGTCGGCGTTCAGGATCAGCCGGTCGTAGGAGACCACCTTGATGCCGGCGCGCTTGGCCTCGGCGATGGTGTTGCCGAGAACCTTCGAATTGAAGGGCACGATGACGATGACGTCCATGCCGCGCGAGATCAGGTTCTCGATCTGCGAGATCTGGCGCTGCTCGTTGGCGTCGGCCGACTGCACGTTGACCGTGGCGCCCAGCGCCTGCGCCGCCGCGACGAAATAGTCGCGGTCGCGCGCCCAGCGCTCGAGCCGCAGGTCATCGATGGAGAAGCCGATCTTCGGGGCTTCCGGCGAGGCCTGCGCGGTCCCGGGCAGGGCGGCGGCGCCGACGAACGTGGCGGCCATCAGGCCCGCCAGCCAATGCTTCAACTTCATTGCATGCCTCCTTGGTGCGTTTCCATGACGGGCGGCCGTCGTGCTCGCGTCACTCGCGGTTCCCGTTGCCGGTGCCCGTCCCGGTCACGCGTCAAGCCGCCACGATTGTTTTTTCATGCCCGTCTTTCGCCACAATAAGCGAATGATGTGCGTACATCAACGGCTTTCATTTTGCGCTGCATAGAGGAGGGCGGCGCAAGCTTTTGCTGCAATGCAGTATTTGGTGCGCCTTGTAAGCAGAAGCTCCTATGTCCATGGCCGGAAGCCATGCCGGTCTCTGTCGAATGGCAGTGCGGCGAAGGTGGCCGCCGCTCCAAGGCGGCTTGCGGCGCCGATCCGTGCAGGCAGGCAAAAGTCCAAGGCTTGGAAGGCTTTTCAGAGGGAGATCGAAGCTTCTTCAACTAGTTGGAAACTCGGGGAGGTGCGTGAGCGGGTGCCTCGATTCGCTGCCGGATGCGGCTCGGCCGAAAAAAGATTTACGTACCTCAGGTTTCTGTCATACTGCCGGAAAGGGAGGAAGCCAGCCGTTGAAGCGCGTTACCGTCCATGATGTCGCGGCCGAAGCCGGGGTCAGCCTGGCGACGGTGGACCGCGTCCTGAACCGGCGTCCCGGCGTGCGGGCGGCGACCGTCGGCCGCGTCATGGACGCGGTGGACCGGCTCGGCTACCAGCGCGACATGTTCGCCGCGAACCTCGCCAAGGGGCGGGACTTCCGCTTCTGCTTCGTGCTGCCGGACAACCACGCCAACACCTTCCTGAAGACGCTCCACGCCGAAGCGCTGGCGAGTGCGGAGCGGCTGGCGCCCCAGCGCACCCTGCTTTCCGTGCTCGAATACCCGGCCTTCAACGAGGCCGGGCTGGCGCGCGTGCTGGAAGGGCTCGACCCCTCCAACTGCATGGGCGCCGCCATCGTGGCGCTCGACACGCCGATGGTGGCGGAGGCGATCAACGCGCTGATCCGCAAGGGCATCGGTGTCGTCACGCTGGTCTCCGACGTGACGCCGGCGCGCGGGCTGCATTCGGTCGGCATCAACAACATGGCGGCGGGGCGGGTCGCGGGATCGCTGATGGGCCGCTTCATCGGCCGGCGGCCGGGTAAGGTGGCGCTCATCGCCGGCTCGCTGGTTCTGCGCGACCATGTGGAGCGGCGGCTCGGATTCGAGCAGACGTTGATGCGCGACTTCCCCGGCCTTCAGATCCTGCCGGTGGAGGAGGGGTTCGACGACAGTGCCGTCACCCCCGCCATCACCGAACGGCTCCTGCGCGACCACCCCGACCTCGTCGGCCTCTACAGCATGGGGGCCGGCAACCGCGGCATCATCCGGGCGCTGGAGGCGAGCGGCCGGGGGAAGGACATCGTGGTGATCGCCCATGAACTCACCAGCCATTCCCGGCGCGCGCTGATCAGCGGCACCTTCGACGCGGTGATCAACCAATGCACCGCGGACGAGGTCCGCTACGCGCTGGACTGCCTGCGGGCGCATTGCGAGGGCAACACCGCCTTTGTCCCCCCCAACGTGCGCATCGACGTCATCTTCCGCGACAACATCCCCTACTGACCCCATCGGCGGTGAAGGCCGGAACCAACCGGGCCGCGCCACCGCCCTTTCCAGGAGGAACGCACCATGAGCAACCGCTTCTTCGAGAACGTGACCCCCATCGCCTATGGCGGGCCGGACAGCGACAACCCGCTGTCCTACCGCTGGTACGACCCCGACCGCGTTGTGCTGGGCAAGCGGATGGAGGAGCATCTGCGCTTCGCCGTCTGCTACTGGCACAGCTTCTGCTGGCCGGGCGGCGACCCCTTCGGCGCCAGCACGCTCGACCGACCCTGGATGGCCGGCGACGAGATGGATGCCGCGCGCCTGAAGGCCGACGTCGCCTTCGAGCTGTTCGAGCTGCTGGGCGTGCCCTTCTTCACCTTCCACGACCGCGACGTGGCGCCGGAGGGGGCGAGCTTCGCCGAATCGATCCGCAACCTCTACGGCATGGCCGAATATTTCGAGACCAAGATGCGGTCGTCGAAGGTCAAGCTGCTGTGGGGCACGGCCAACCTCTTCTCCCACCCCCGCTACATGGCGGGTGCGGCCACCAACCCGGATCCGGACGTCTTCGCCTACGCGGCGGGGACCGTGAAGCACTGCATCGATGTGACGCGCCAGCTCGGCGGCGTGAACTACGTGCTGTGGGGCGGCCGCGAGGGCTACGAGACGCTGCTGAACACCGACATGAAGCGCGAGCTGGACCAGCTTGGCCGCTTCCTGTCGCTGGTGGTCGAGCACAAGCACAAGACCGGCTTCGGCGGCACCATCCTGATCGAGCCGAAGCCGAAGGAGCCGACCAAGCACCAGTACGACTTCGACACCGCCACGGTCTACGCCTTCCTCCAGCGCTATGGGCTGGAGAAGGAGGTGAAGGTCAACATCGAGGCGAACCACGCCACCCTGGCCGGCCACAGCTTCGAGCACGAGATCGCCACCGCCAACGCCTGCGGCCTGCTCGGCTCCATCGACGTCAACCGCGGCGACCCGCTGCTGGGCTGGGACACCGACCAGTTCCCGAACAACGTGCCGGAACTGACGCTGGCGCTCTACCACATCCTCCAGGGCGGCGGGCTCACCACCGGCGGCTTCAACTTCGACGCCAAGATCCGCCGCCAGTCCATCGACCCGGAGGACCTGCTGCACGCCCATGTCGGCGGCATGGACGTCTGCGCCCAGGCCCTGCTGGCCGCCGCCCGCCTGATCGAGAGCGGCGCGCTGCCCCGCCATGTCGAGGAGCGCTACGCCGGCTGGAACCAGCCGGAGGCCGTCGCCATGCTGAACGGCGAACGCTCACTCGACGACATCGCCGCCCGCGTCGAGCGCGAGGGCCTGGATCCGAAGCCGCGTTCCGGCCGGCAGGAGTATCTGGAGAACCTCGTGAACCGGACGCTCTGATCCGCCACGAGAGCCGGCGGGGCCGCGAAACCGGTCCCGCCGCGCGATCCCGAAAGCCTGGGCATGAGACGGCACTTGGACGCCCTGCCTCCCTCCCTGAAGGAGGCCTATCAGAAGACGGACTATGTCGTGCTCGAGGGGCGCCGGGAAGTCGCCGCCATGATCATCGGCGCGAAGTGCCCACCGGTGGACCGGCTGCTGAGGCTGAAGGGGGCAAACCGCGGCGCCTTCGTCACCGCCTGGAATCCCTGGAGCCGGTCGCGCAGCCCGGCCGAGAACGAGCGCGCCAACCGGCGGCTGGAACGGCTGCTGAAAAGGCGGCGGCTGGCCTACCTGCACGGGGAGGGGCGCCCCCTCGAGGGCGCGTGGAAGCCCGAGGCCAGCCTGTTCGTGTTCGGCCTGACATGCCGCGATGCCGGGATCCTGAGCCGCCGCCTGCGGCAGAACGCCGTCGTCTTCATCAGGCGCGGCGGCAAGGCGCGGCTCCTCCCGACCCGCTGAAGCGCCCCCTTCGCCGGGCGGCGTCCGTCATTTCCCTTGCTGCCCCCGATGCGCCTCGCGAAGCGCTGGACAAGCCCCGCGATGCTGGCTGATGCTCGACGGGCGGGCCGGCCGGCGACGGCAACCGGGCCGTGAGAAAACAGGTCGAAAAAGAACCGGGAGGAATCGACATGAAGCTCGCCACCGTGAGGAACGGCCGGCGCGACGGACGGCTCGTCGTCGTTTCGCGCAACCTCGCCTACTGCACCGATGCCTCCTTCCTCGTCCCGACGCTCCAGGCGGCGCTGGACGACTGGGCGCGGATCGCCCCCCACCTCGCCACCCTCGCCGAAAGCCTGGAGCACGGCGCCGTGCCGACGGAGCGCTTCCGCGAGCACGAGGCGCTGAGCCCGCTCCCCCGCGCCTACCAGTGGGCCGACGGCTCGGCCTACGTGAACCATGTCGAGCTGGTGCGCCGCGCGCGTGGCGCCGAGATGCCGGACAGCTTCTGGACCGACCCGCTGATGTACCAGGGCGGCTCCGACAGCTTCCTCGCCCCGCGCGATCCCATCCGCATGGCCGAGGAGAGCTGGGGCATCGACATGGAGGGCGAGATCGCCGTCGTGGTGGACGACGTCCCCATGGGGGCGGGCCGGGAGGAGGCGGGTGCTGCCATCCGCCTGCTGATGCTGGTCAACGACGTCAGCCTGCGCGGCCTCATCCCCGGCGAACTGGGCAAGGGCTTCGGCTTCTTCCAGTCCAAGCCCTCCTCCGCCTTCTCGCCCGTGGCGGTCACGCCGGACGAGCCGGGCGACGCCTGGGACGGCGGGAAGCTCCACCTGCCGCTCTGCGTGGACCTCAATGGCGCGCCCTTCGGCCGGGCCAACGCCGGCGTGGACATGACCTTCGACTTTCCCGCCCTGATCGCCCACGCCGCCCGCACCCGCCCGCTCGCCGCCGGCACGATCATCGGCTCCGGCACGGTGTCCAACAAGCTCGACGGCGGTCCGGGCAAGCCGGTCGGGGAGGGCGGCGCCGGCTATTCCTGCATCGCCGAGCTGCGCACCATCGAGTCCATCCGGGACGGCGCGCCCAAGACCCCCTTCCTGCGCTTCGGCGACACCGTCCGCATCGAAATGAAGGACCGCACGGGCCACACGATCTTCGGCGCCATCGAGCAGACGGTGGAGAAGCACGAGCGGGCGTGAGCCCGGACCGATGCGCGCCCCCCAGGGCATGGGGGCGTGCGTTGGAGCGGTCAGGCGGCGGAGCCGTGTTGCAGCCGTCCAAGCAGGTCCTCGACGCAACGCGCGCCGAGGCCGGTCCCCATCGCCACGTCCATCGGCGCCCTCATCTCCAGAAGCGGGTGCCGGCGGAACAGGAAGGCGCGGGCGTCTTCATCGCTGCCCCACACTTTCCGCGCCACGGCCCAGAGATGCGCCACGCGCGCGAGGAGATCGCTTTCCCGCGCGGTCAGCCGTTCCCCGCGTCGGCGGTCCAGCGCCGGCTTCGGAACGATCCGGTGCCTGAACCCGCCGTCATCGGGCGCGACCAGGGAAGAGAGGCGGTCGAGCGCCGACATGGGCAGCCCCTGCTCGATGGCGCGCGCGAGGCGCATTCCGGAGAGGGGCGCCGGCCCCTCGATGCCCAGCAGGGTGGCGACATCGGACTCGTACGGCATCGTCCTCGCTCCTGTTCACGTGGTGTCCAGAATACATCCGTAACGCGTTGTCGGCGAGCATCGTGCTCCTTACGTCCATGAACCCGACGTGATGGAAGCCGCGCGGGCGTGTTTTCCTCGCCGATGAGCAACACAGACACCGACGCGGCCCGCGCCGCACCACAACCCGCCCCGCCCCCCGCCGCCGGGCAGCCCGTCACCTGGAATCCGTGGATCGTGCGGGCGGCCGTGCTGGCCCTGGCGCTGCTGCTGGTGATCGCCTTCTTCACGCGCTGGGACCTGTGGGTCGGCTCCAACATCGAGCAGACGACGAACGACGCCTACCTCCAGTCGGACACCACGCCCATCGCCGCGCAGGTCTCGGGCGTCGTCCGCGCCGTGCCGGTGGGCGATTTCCAGCGGGTAAAGGCGGGCGACCTGCTGGCGGAGATCGCCGACGCCGACTACCGCGCCCGCGTCGCCCAGGCGGAGGCCGCCCTGAACGCCGCCGCCGCGGCCATCGCGGCGCTCGATAGCCAGAAGCGCACCCAGCAGGCGCTGATCGAGCAGGCGGCGATCAACATCAAGGGGCTGGAGGCCGAGGCTTGGCGCGCCCGGCTGGAGGAGCAGCGCCAGCAGGAACTGACTCACCAGGGACTGGCCGGCACCCAGCAGGCCTTGCAGCAGGCGCAGGCGGCGGCCCAGCGCGCGGAGGCCGCGCTGGAGGCGGGCCGCGCCCAGCTCGAACAGCAGCGGACAGTGCTGGACGGGCTCGGCGCCCAGCGGGAGCAGGGCGAGGCGACCCGGCGGCAGCGCGAGGCCGAGCTGTCGCTCGCCAGCATCAGCCTCGGCTACACGCGGATCACCGCCCCCATGGACGGGGTGGTCGGCCAGCGGCAGGTCCGTCCCGGCCAGTATGTGGCGCCCGGCAACCAGCTCATCACGCTGGTGCCCCTGCCCAGGGTCTGGATCGTCGCGAACTACAAGGAAACCCAGATGACCCGCATCCGGGTTGGCCAGCCCGCGACCATCCGGGTGGACGCCTTTCCCGGCACCGTGCTCCAGGGCCGGGTGGAGGCCTATTCCCCGGCGAGCGGCAGCCAGTTCGCGCTGCTGCCGCCGGAGAACGCGACCGGCAACTTCACGAAGATCGTCCAGCGCATCCCCGTGAAGATCGCCGTGGACGTGCCGAACCCGCTGGAGAACCTGCTGCGGCCGGGCATGTCGGTGGTCGTGACCATCGACACGGCCGACGCCGGGACGCCCGGCGAAGAGGCGCCGGGTACCGCATCCGCCCCCCCCGGGAACGATCAATGAGCGCCGTCGGGCGGGGCTTCCTGCCCAGGATCCGGTTCCGCCGCGCCGCGGCGCCGGTGATCACGCACCATCCCGTCGTCGGCATCCTCGGCGTGCTGCTGGGGGCCATCATCTCCACCCTCACGGCGCGGATCACCGCCTTCGGGCTCGCCGACATCCGGGGCGCCATCGGCGCCGGCTTCGACGAGGGGTCCTGGATCACCACGACCTACACCGTGGCCCAGATGCTGGTGGCACCGGCCGCCGCCTTCCTGGGCGTGGTGTTCGGTCCCCGGCGCGTTCTGCTGGTCTCCTCCCTGACCTACGGCGTGGCCGCGGCGGCGTTGCCGCTCACCGGCACCCTGTCCGGGGTGCTGGCCTGCCAGGCGCTGGCGGGCCTGTCCTCGGGCACCTTCGTGCCGCTGACCATCGGCTTCATCGTCCGCAACCTGCCGCCGCAATATCTCGTCTACGGCATCGCCATCTACGCGATGAACATCGAGCTGTCGCTGAACATTTCGGCCTCAATCGAGGGCTGGATCATCGAGACTCTCAGCTGGCACTGGATTTTCTGGGACACGGCGCTGCTGGCCCCTCTCATGTGGATCTGCGTCTGGTTCGGCATGCCGCGCGAGCCGGTGAACCGCGCCATGCTGAAGGATGCGGACTGGTGGGGCATCCTCTACGCCAGCATCGGATTCGCCCTGCTCTACGCGGCACTCGACCAGGGCAACCGGCTGGACTGGCTGAACTCCGGCCTCGTCACCGGGCTCTTGCTGGCCGGCGGGCTGCTGGTCGCCGCCTTCGTGGTGCAGGAACTGACCTGCCCGAAGCCCTGGATCACCTTCGGCGTCATCTTCCGCGGCAACATCCCGATCCTCTGCCTGCTGCTGATCGTGCTGCGGCTGGTGATGCTGTCCACCGCCTTCCTGATCCCGCAATACCTCATCACCGTCCACAATTACCGGGCGCTCGACGTCGGCGACACGCTGCTGCTGATCGCCCTGCCGCAATTCCTGCTGGCGCCCTTGATCGGCACGCTGCTGCGCTGGGTGGACGCGCGCGTCACCATGGCCATCGGCTTCACGGCGGTGGGGATGGCCTGTTTCCTCGCCTCACACCTGACGGCGGACTGGATCGGCGGGAACTTTCTGGCCTCGCAGATGCTCCAGGCCTTCGGCCAGTCCTTCGCGATGACCTCGCTGATCTTCTTCAACATCAAGAACCTGTCCCCGGCCCACATCCTGACGCTCGGCGCCCTGATGCAGACCATGCGCCTGCTGGGCGGCGAGCTGGGGGCCGCCTTCATGCAGACCTTCGTGCGGGTGCGCGAGCAGTTCCACTCCTTCACGCTCGGCATGAACGTGGAGGCGGGCGACCCCACGACCCTCGGCCGCCTCGCCGGCACCACGGCCCGGCTCGCCGCCCGCTCCGCCGACCACGCCCAGGCCGCGGAACGCGCCACGGCGCTGCTCGGCGGCACCGTGCGCCAGCAGGCCTATGTGCTGGCCTACATCGACGGCTTCGTGGTGATCGGCTGGGTCATCATCGGCGGCCTCGTCCTGATCGCGCTGCTCCGCCCGGCGCCCAAGGCGTGAGCGGGCAGGGCCGGAACGGCCGCAGCGCCGGCATTGTGCAGCTGCACAATGCCGCGACGGCGGCTGCCCCTTCCATGGGCAGAAACGGGTCCTTTTGAACCGGAAAGCGTGACGGAGCCGGGCTTCCGTCCCTGGCACGGCTCTTGCGAACCAGTCTGGTATACAAGACTGGTGCACGGCTTTGACGAACCCGGATCCCAACAGCATCGAAGACGCCGTGATCGCCGCGATCCTGGCCCGCCGCCTGAAGCCCGGCACGCGGCTGGGGGAGGCGAAGCTGGCGGAGGTCTACGGCGTGTCACGGACGCGCGTGCGCGAGGCGATGATGCGGCTGGAGACGCGCGGCATCCTCCAGGTCAGCGCGCGGCGCGGCTGGTTCATCGTGGAGCCCTCGGCGCAGGAGGCGCGCGCCGCCTTCGAGGCGCGGCGGGTGATCGAGGCCGGCATCCTCCAGTCCCTGGCCCGGCCCTCCGACGCGGCGCTGCGCGAGCTGCGCCGCCACGTCGAGGAGGAGCGGTGCGCGGTGCTGGCGGGGGACGCCGGCGCGCGCGCCTGCCTGCTCGGCGATTTTCACATCCACCTGGCCTCGGCCATCGGCAATCCCCTGCTGACGGAGATCCTGCGCGACCTGACCGCGCGCACGACTCTGGTCTCCATGCTCTACCAGTCGGACCTGCACGCCGCGGAGTCGAGCGAGGACCATCACCGCATCCTCGCCCTCGTCGAGGCCGGCGACGTCGCCGGCGCCTCCCGGCTGATGGCCGAACACATCCACCGGGTCGAGGCCGGCCTCGACCTGAGCGCCCGGCCCGACCCCCTGGCCGAGCTTCGCGGCCTGCTGGCTCCCGCCGGAACACCCTGACCCCACCGCTTCCCGACACGCGAAAAGGACCCATTCCATGACGATCTCCATGAAACGCAGAAGCCTCCTCGGCCTCGCCGCGGCGGCCATCCTCGGCGCGGCGCTCGCCGCCCCCACGGCGGCGCGGGCCGACGCGCTCCAGGACATCATGGCGCGCGGCACGCTCCGCGTCGCCGTCCCGCAGGACTTCCCGCCCTTCGGCTCGGTCGGGACGGACATGGCGCCGGTCGGCTACGACATCGACATGGCAAGGCTGCTCGCCCAGAAGCTCGGCGTGAAGGCGGAGATCGTCCCGGTGACGAGCGCCAACCGCATCCCCTACCTCCAGACCAACAAGGTCGATCTGGTGATCTCCAGCCTGGGCAGGAATCCGGACCGCGAGAAGGTCATCGACTTCTCGGTCGCCTACGCTCCCTTCTTCAACGGCGTCTTCGCGCCGGCCGGCACCGCCGTCGCCAAGCCGGAAGACCTCGCGGGCAAGAGCGTCGGCGTCACGCGCGGCGCCATCGAGGATCTGGAGCTGACGAAGATCGCCCCCGCCGGCGCGGACATCAAGCGCTACGAGGACAACAACGGCACCATCTCCGCCTTCCTGTCGGGACAGGTCGAGGTGGTCGCGACCGGCAACGTCGTGGCGGCGGCGATCCTCGCCCGCAACCCGCCCAAGCGCCCGGAGCTGAAGTTCCTGATCAAGAACTCGCCCTGCTACGTCGGGCTGAGCAAGGAGCAGCCGGCGCTGCTGGAGAAGGTGAACGCGATCATCGCCGCCGCCAAGACCGACGGCTCGCTGAACGCCATCTCGAAGAAGTGGCTCGGCGCCGACCTCCCCGCCGACCTCTGACGCCCCAGCCGGGCGGGGCGGACGGCTGCGGCCCTCCGCCCCCCGCGCCGCAGCCGCCGTCCGATGGGAAGGGATGCATGACCTACCAGTTCGACTTTTCGTGGCTCGCCGATTATTGGCCGGTCCTTCTGAAGGGGCTCGCCATTACGGTGGAGCTGACCCTCGTCGGCGCCCTGTTCGGGGTGGCGCTGGGCGTCGCCTGCGCCTGGGCGCGGGCGCTCGGCCCCGGATGGCTCCGTCCGGTCGCCGGCCTCTACGTCGAGCTGATCCGGAACACGCCCTTCCTGATCCAGCTCTTCTTCATCTTCTTCGGCCTGCCCGCCATCGGCCTGCGCATGTCGGAGCTGCAGGCCGCCAACCTCGCCATGATCGTCAATCTCGGCGCCTACAGCGGCGAGATCATCCGCGCCGGCATCCAGGCGACGCCGCGCGGCCAGTTCGAGGCCGGCGTCAGCCTCGCCATGACGCGGTTCGAGACCTTCCGGCACGTGGTGCTGATCCCGTCGCTGCAACGGATCTGGCCGGCCCTGTCCTCGCAGATCGTCATCGTCATGCTGGGCTCCGCCGTCGTGTCGCAGATCGCCGCGGAGGACCTGACCTTCGCCGCCAACTTCATCCAGTCCCGCAACTTCCGCGCCTTCGAGGCCTATTTCGTCTCCACGGGCGTCTATCTGCTGCTGGCGCTTCTCCTGCGCCAGGCCCTGCGCGGCGTCGGCTGGGCGCTCTTCCCCAGGAGGGCCGCGCGATGATGATGGAATTCTCCACCTGGGACATCCTGCGCAACCTCCTGCTCGCGGCGCGCTGGACCATCCTTCTGTCGCTGGTCTCCTTCCTGGGCGGCGGCATCCTCGGCGTGGCGCTGCTCTTCCTGCGGATCGGGCGCGCCCGCGCGGGCCGGATCTTCGCCAGGGGCTACATCGAGCTGTTCCAGGGCACGCCGCTGCTGATGCAGCTCTTCCTCGCCTTCTTCGGCCTCGGCCTTTTCGGCGTCGACGTGCCGGCCTGGCTCGCCGCCGGGCTGGCGCTGGTCCTGTGGACGGCCTCCTTCCTGGCGGAGATCTGGCGCGGCTGCGTGGAGTCCGTCGCGAAGGGGCAGTGGGAGGCCTCGGCCAGCCTCGGCATGGGCTATGTCCAGCAGATGCGCCACGTGATCCTGCCCCAGGCCCTGCGGGTGGCGGTGCCGCCCACCGTCGGCTTCTCGGTCCAGGTGGTGAAGGGCACGGCGCTCACCTCGATCATCGGTTTCGTCGAGCTGTCCAAGGCCGGCACGGTCGTGACCAACGCCACCTTCCAGCCCTTCACGGTCTACGGCCTCGTCGCGCTGATCTATTTCGCACTCTGCTGGCCCCTGTCCAGGAGCAGCCAGATTCTGGAAAGGAAGCTCAATGCCGCTCATCGCCATCACTGAGGTGAAGAAGCGCTTCGGCGAGGTCGAGGTGCTGAAGGGCATCAACCTCGACGTCGCGCCCGGCGAGGTCATCGCCATCATCGGCCGCAGCGGCTCGGGCAAGAGCACGCTGCTCCGCTGCATCAACGGGCTGGAGACGATCGATGACGGCTCGATCCTCGTCGCGGGCGCGCATGTCCTGCCCGACGACCTGCACCTGAAGGCGCTGCGGCTGAAGGTCGGCATGATCTTCCAGCAGTTCAACCTGTTCCCGCACCTGTCCGCCGGGCGCAATGTCATGCTGTCGCAGATGGTCGTCAAGAAGACGCCCAAGGACGAGGCGGAGGCGATGGCACGGCGCATGCTCGACCGCGTCGGGCTCGGCCACAAGTTCGACGCCTTCCCCGACCAGCTTTCCGGCGGGCAGCAGCAGCGCGTCGCCATCGCGCGGGCGCTGGCGATGCAGCCGATCGCGCTCCTCTGCGACGAAATCACCTCGGCGCTCGACCCGGAACTCGTGAACGAGGTGCTCGCCGTCGTGAAGGAACTGGCCGCCGACGGCATGACCCTGCTGATGGTGACGCACGAGATGCGCTTCGCGCGCGACGTCTGCAGCCGGCTCGTCTTCATGCACCAGGGGCGCATCCACGAGGCCGGTCCGCCGGAGGACCTGTTCGCCAGCCCGCGCACCCCGGAACTCCAGCAGTTCCTGGGCGCGCAGCTTTAGGGGAGGCACCGGCTCGGCACCGATCGATCGGCGGGATCGATCGATAGCACCGACACAATGCGTTGGATCGAACGGAGGGTAGGGCACAGCTTGTGGCCATCAGCGATGGAGGCCACGCATGCCCAGCCGTTCTCCCCTTCCAACCGTTCCGGACGTCCGTCCCCTCGGTGCCCATCCCGGCGTGGATCGCCTGCGCTCCCTCCTGCCGGGGCTGCTGCTCTGCGGCGGCGTCACGCTGCTCGCCTTCGGGGTCCAGCGTCTTGAGGAGGCGGTCTTCGGCCGGACCTGGCTGGAGCCGCTGGTGCTGGCGATCCTGTTCGGGACCACGCTGCGCACGGCCTGGTCGCCCGGCCCCCGCTGGGAGCCCGGCATCGGTTTCGGGGGGAAGACCCTGCTGGAGGTCGCGGTGATGCTGCTGGGGGCGTCCTTTAGCGCCGGGGCGGTGCTGGCGGCCGGTCCGCTCCTGCTGCTGGGAATCGCCGGGGTCGTGGCGCTGGCGATCCCCACGGGCTACGGGATCGGGCGGCTTCTCGGCCTGCCGCACCGGCTGGCGATCCTCGTGGCGGGCGGGAACGCCATCTGCGGCAACTCCGCCATCGCGGCCATCGCGCCGGCCATCGACGCCCATGGCGAGGAGGTCGCGGCCTCCATCGCCTTCACCGCCGTGCTCGGGGTGCTGGTCGTGCTGGGTCTGCCGCTGGCCGTTCCGGCGCTGGGGCTCAGCGACCTGCAATACGGCCTGTTCGCCGGGCTGACCGTCTACGCGGTGCCGCAGGTGGTGGCCGCGACGGCGCCGGTCTCGGCGCTCAGCGTCCAGGTCGGCACGCTGGTGAAGCTCGTGCGCGTGCTCACCCTGGCGCCCGCCGTGCTTCTGCTGTCCCGCTTCGGCGGTCGGGACGAGCCGGCGAAGGGGCGCCTTGCCGCGCACCACGCCGTTCCTTGGTTCATACTGGGCTTCCTCGGCCTTGCGGGGCTGCGGACGGCCGGGCTTATCCCGGAGGCCGCCCTGGCACCGCTCGCCGCGGCGGCCGACGCCTTCACCGTCCTGTCGATGGCGGCGCTCGGGCTCGGCGTCGATGTCCGGGTGGTGGCGCGGGCAGGGGGACGGGTCACGGCGGCGGCCGTCCTGTCGCTGCTGGCGCTCGGCGCCCTCAGCCTCGGGCTGATCCGGCTGCTCGGCATCCTGTAGGCGCGGCGGGGGCGAAAGGGGCTACACTCGTCAAACCCGTACCGTGCGGATGGAAGGAATGGCCGTGTCATGACGCTGGAACAGCTTCGGATCTTCGTCGCGGTCGCGGAGCGCGAGCATGTCACCAGGGCCGCCCGCGACATCAACCTGACCCAGTCGGCGACCAGTTCGGCGATCGCCGCCCTGGAATCCCGCTACGCGACGAAGCTGTTCAACCGCGTCGGCCGTCGCATCGAGCTGACGGAAGCCGGGCGGCTGTTCCTGCCGGAGGCGCGCGCCGTCCTGGCCCGCGCGGCGGCGGCCGAGCGCGTGCTGGCCGACCTCGCCGGGCTGAGGAAGGGCAGCCTCGCGCTCGCCGCCAGCCAGACCATCGCGAACTACTGGCTGCCGCCGCTGATGCGCCGTTTCCAGGATCTCTATCCCGGCATCGCGCTCAGCCTTTCCATCGGCAACAGCGAAAGGGTGGCCAACTGGACTCGCGAGGGCATCGCGGAACTGGGCTTCGTCGAAGGGGAGGCCGATGACCCGGCCCTCGCCGCCCGCCCGGTCGCGGAGGATGAACTGGTGCTGGTGGTCGGTCCGGATCATCCCTGGGCCAAGCCCGCGCGGGACGGCCAGTCTCCGGCGGATCTCGGCGCGCTCACCGATCTGCGCTGGGTCCTGCGCGAAGCCGGCTCGGGAACGCGGGCCATGTTCGAGGCGGCCCTGCGGGACGCCGGCCTGGCACCCGCTGCCCTCGACGTCGCGCTGGAACTGCCGTCGAACGAGGCCGTCCGCGCCGCCGTGGAGGCCGGGGCGGGCGCCACCGTGATCTCCCGTTTGGTCGTCGCCTCGGCCCTGCGTGCCGGCACGCTGGTGCGGATCCCGCTGTCCCTGCCGAAGCGGCGCTTCCTGGTCCTGCGCCATAGGGAAAGGCACGAAACGCGGGCCGAGCGCGCGATGCTGGCGCTGCTGGAGGGCGGGCCGGATGATCCCGCCGCAGGCGCGTAGCGCCCGCCCGCCGATCCGGGTCGTACGTCATACAAACGAAACGTGACATATCCGGAGAGGCACATTAATTTTGCACCGTTCGCAGTCGATGGCGGACGCTATGTGCTCGGCCCGCCGCTTTCCTCGCGGAAAGCGGCGGGCTTTTCTCTTTCCGGTGTTCGGATTGGAGAAGGTGGAGCATTCTCCACGCAGAAGGCCGTTGCCAAAGGCACCCTGTTTCCGGCATTTATTGCATATTATAGTATGCCGCCTCCCCATCCGGGCCGAGGCGGCCGGGACGGCATGGGACGGCGGGCAGATGGCACGAGGCAAGCGCGTGGACAGCATGGAAGCGGGTGGCGAGGCACAAGGCCCCGACGCGGTGGACATCCATGTGGGCAAGCGGGTCCGGCACCGCCGCACGCTGATGGGCATCACCCAGACCCAGCTCGGCCAGTCGGTCGGACTGACCTTCCAGCAGATCCAGAAATATGAGAAGGGCGCCAACCGGGTTTCGGCCTCGAAGCTCTGGGAGTTCGGCCGCGCGCTCGACGTGCCGGTGTCCTTCTTCTTCGACGACATGCCGGACGGCCTGCGCGGGCGCGGCGGCCTCGCCCCGGACCGGGCGGATTCGGCGCCCGCCGACGACCGCGAGCCCGACCTCATGGTCAAGCGCGAGACGCTGGAACTGATGAAGGCCTATCACCGGATCGCCGACCCGCTCCTGCGCAAACGCCTCCACGACACCTTCGAGGCCATCGCGAAGGCCTGCTCCGGCACCAAGGCCGAGAAGCCCGATGAACAGGCAATCGATCCGGACGCGGAATGACTGCCGGGCCGTTTCGCGGGCGGATCACGATTCGTTGAGCCGCCGGCCCGCCCACCCCGGCCTTCCTTGCGCGCCGGACGGGCAGGGCGCAGAATCCATTGCCGCCGGCTGACGGCGGGTTACTCCGTCCCGCAGGACGGGTTGATGGAAGGGTGGGAGACGGACATGCAAGACACGCCGCGCGTCTGGGGACGGGTCAATTCCGTCAACGTGCAGAAGGTGCTGTGGTGCTGCGACGAACTGGGCGTTCCGTTCGAGCGCATCGACGCCGGCCTGCAGTTCGGAAAGCTCGACACGCCGGAATTCCGCGCCCTGAACCCCAACGGGCGCATTCCCACGCTGGTCGACGGCGATGTTGTGATGTGGGAATCCAACGCCATCATGCGCTACCTCGCCCTGCGGCAGGCGGAGACCGACACGCAGGGGCCGAGCCGTTCGCTCTACCCGCAAGCGGCCGCGGCGCGGGCGCGGGTGGAGCGCTGGCTCGACTGGGTGCTTTCGACGCTGGGGCCGGCGGAGCGGGCCATGTTCCACGGCATGATCCGCACGGCCCCCGAGAAGCGCGACATGGCGGCGATCCAGGCTTCGGCCAAGGCGAGCGGCGATCTCTGGCGCCTTCTGGACGATCATCTCGCCCAGGGCGGCCCCTTCGTCGAGGGCGACACATTCACGCTGGCGGACATCGCGCTGGGCGGCTACGCGCGGCGTTGGTACGGCGTGGAGGTGGAGGGCCGCCCGGATCTCCAGCACCTCTCCGCATGGTACGGCCGCGTGGCGGAGCGCCCCGGCTTCGCGCGGCACGTCGCGCCGCCGCTGACCTGATCCGGCTTGGCTCTAACCGGCCGCCCGCACCCCGCGCTGGACGGCGGGCGGGACGGGCGGCAGGGCGAGGACCGGGGGGCTGTCGAGCATGGCGGCGATCCGGTCGGCGGGCATCGGCCGGCCGAACAGGAAGCCTTGGGCCTCGTCGCACCCTTCGGCCCGCAGCAGCTCGAGCTGTTCGCGGGTCTCCACGCCCTCCGCCGTGATGGTCATGTTCAGGCTGCGGCCGATGTTGATGACCGCCCGGATGATCGAGAGATAGCGGCCGTCCAGGGAAAGCCCGGACACGAAGGAGCGGTCCACCTTGATCTTGCCGAACGGGTATTTGTGCAGATAGCTCAGGGACGAATAGCCCGTCCCGAAATCGTCCATCGAGATCCGCACGCCGAGCTCCCGCAGCCGGCCCAGCGCTGCCAGCGCGTGGTCCGCGTCCCCGAAGATGGCCGATTCCGTGATCTCCAACTCCAGGCGGCAGGCACCCAGCCCCGATTGCCGGAGTGCCTCGGACACGTCGTCCGTGATCGTCGCGCTCGCGACCTGGACGGGGGAGATGTTCACCGACAGCTTCAGCGCCGACGGCCAGCGCGCGGCCTCCAGGCAGGCCTCGCGCAGGACCCAGGCGCCGATCGGGACGATCAGCCCCGATTCTTCCGCCAGCGGAATGAACTCGGCCGGCGAGACCATGCCGCGCCTGGGGTGGTTCCACCGCACGAGCGCCTCGAATCCCAGGATGCGGAGCGTCCGCAGGTCGACGATGGGCTGGTAGTGCAGAAGGAACTGCCGTTCGATGACGGCCGTCCTCAGGTCGAACTCCAGCTCGCGCCGGCTTTCCGACTGCGCCTCCATGCCCTCCTCGAAGACGCGGTGGATGTTGCGCCCCTCCGCCTTGGCCCGGTAGAGCGCCGTGTCGGCCCGCTTCAGGAGCTGGGTGGAGCTGCGGCCATGGTCCGGGGCGAAGGCGATGCCGACCGAGGTGCCGACCGCGATCTTGACGCCGTCGATGTGGAACGGCGCATCCAGCGCCTGGATGACCCGGTTGGCGAGTGCTGCGGTGTCCTCCGGCCGGGTCGGCGCCAGGAGGATGGCGAACTCGTCGCCGCCGAGCCGCGCGAAGCTGTCCGTGCTGCGGATGCAGTCGGCGATCCGCCGGGCGACTTCCTTGAGAAGCGCGTCGCCCACCGCGTGCCCGAGCGTGTCGTTGACCGTCTTGAAGCGGTCGAGGTCCAGGAACAGCACGGCGATCTGCCCGTTCGCGCCGAGCCGGGCCAGCTCTCGTTCCAGATTGTCGTGGAACTGCGTCCGGTTGGGCAGGCCGGTCAGAGGGTCATGGTGCGCCAGGAAGGTGATCTGGGCCTCGGACCTCTTCTGCGCGGTGACATCCTCATGGGTCGCGACCCAGCCCCCGTTGGGCATCGCCTTGCGGACGATCCGGATCGTCCGGCCGTTGATGAAATCGAGAAAATGCTCCGCGACGTCGTTCTTCTCGGCGATGTGCAGCCGCTCCCGGACGTAGCTTTCCGGGTCGGGGCCGGCGTAATTGCCCGTGCTGACGAAGAAGGCGAGAAACTCCTGGAGCGTCGCTCCGGGCTTTGAGAGCGCTTCGGGCAGGTCGTAGAGCTTCTGGAAGTTCCTGTTGCAGGCGATCAGCCTGTTGTCCCGGTCGAACATGCACAGCCCCTGGGCCATGTTGTCGAGCGCGGATTCGAACATGATGATCTGCGCGGCGAGGTCCTGTTCCTTTTCCTGAAGGACGGCGTTCGCCTCGGAAAGGCGCGACAGGGCAAGGTGCTTGAGGTGGGAGGAATATTGCGTCCTCCACAGGGACAGCACGTTGATCAGCCCGCCGATGCCGAGCACCCACAGCAGAAGCTGGGAGGCGCGGTCGATCAGCAGGAGGGATTCGGCGTAGGCCTCGTCCGACTCCCTGTTCAGCTGAGCCTCGGCCTCTTGCAGCAGGGCCTTGGCCCGGTTCGCGTGTGTGAGCAGGCGGTCCATCTGCGCCGAAAAGTCGGAAAGACTCCCGCCGAACGGCGCGCCCTCGATGGCGTTGTCCCAGATGCGCAGGATGTTCTCGACGTGGCTCGCCAGGATGCGGCCCTGCACGGTGGTCAGGTGGGCGATCCCGCTGCTGTCCAGCATCTCCTTGCGCCCGCGCAGCTGCTGGAAGACCGATGCCGTCGCGGTGAGCGGGGGTATGGCCCCCGTGCTGCTCACGGCGAGCGACAGCATGCGCAGTTCATGAACCGACTGGTCGATGTTGCTGGAAAAGTCGCGGAATTCCCGGACCTGCTGCGCCGCATGGGACAGGTTGTGCGTCTCGGTCCTGAGATCCCGCAATTCCAGATGGCTGACGAGCGCGGGCACCGACGACAGCGCGATGAAGGCCGACACGCTGAGAAAGAGCCTTGCCGTCTGAGCCTTCATCGTTTTCATCGTGGCGCAAGGTCGTTCTTATTTCTATTGCGACCATTCAACCATATGTCGCGTTAACAAACTGTAAGCACCCTTTAACAAAACCGGAACCTCGGCCGCGTTCGCCGCCCGCCCCGAGCAGGCCGGGCGCCCGCTACTGAGGCAGGTTCTCCCGGAAGATCACCTCGCTGCGCGCGGGCTCGACGCCCTGCATCGGGTCGCGGGCGGCGCGCAGGTTGGCGAAGATGGACAGGCAGCCGGCGAGCGTGCCGCGCGGGTCCTGGGTGATGACGGCGTCCATCGTGCCGTCGATCAGAAGCGCGCGGGTCTCCGGCGTCAGCCCGTGGCCGAGGAAGACGATCTCCCGCTCCCGCCGTGCCTCCCTCAGCGCGCGGGCCACGCCCTCGGCCCCGCCTCCGATGCTGTAGATGCCGGCGAGGTCCGGGTGGTGGCTCAGCAGCGTCTTGGTCTGGCGGTAGCTCTTCGCCTCGTCGTCGTGGGCCTCGCGCAGGCCGACCACTTCGACCGAGGGGAACTCCTCGTTCAGCATGTGCAGGAAGCCCATCTCCCGCTCTTCATGCGCGCGGTAGCTCAGGCTGCCGGCGATCATGGCGACCTTGGCCGGGCGGCGGCCGAGGAAGCGGCCGATCAGATAGCCGGCGGTGCGGCCGGTGGAGCGGTTGTCGAGCCCGACATAGGCCGCACGGCGGCAGTTCAGGATGTCGGAGATCACCGTCACGCTGGGCACGCCGCGTTCGGCCAGCTCGTTGACCGCCTCCCGCACGGCCGGATGCTCCAGCGCCATGAAGGCGATGCCGTCCGCCTTGCGCCAGTTCGCGACGAGCGTGCGCGCCAGCAGTTCCGGGTTGAAGCTCTTGATGTGCTCCACCTGGCAGCGGGCCGCCGGGGCCAGGCCCTGTGCCTCCGCCGACCGGATGAGCTGGCCGAGCATGGTCAGGTAGCGGTTGTTCCCCTCCGGCAGAAGGAACAGCAGCCGCATCGGCTTCGGCGCGGCGGCGGCCTGGATTTCCCCCTCCGGCAGGTAGCCCAGCTCGGCCGCCGCCTTCAGCACGCGTTGAGCCGTGGCGGCGCGCACCCCCGGCCGCTGGTTGAGCACGCGGTCCACCGTCGCCGTCGAAGCGCCGGACAGCCGCGCGATGTCGGCGATCCGCGGGAGCCCCGCCGCCGCGGGCCGGCCCATCGTTACGGCATCGGAATGGTCCGGCATCGTCGAGTCTTTCTCCATCAACCCATCAAATTACATCAGAAAACAGGTTTGACACTGCCTTTTCCGAAATCTACCGTCAAGCTAACAATCAATGAAAAACATCAGGATCAATCAATCCTGCATCCATTTCCCGGGAGGAAACCATGATCGAGATGTCACGCCGCGCCATGCTGAAGTCCTTCGCCGCCGTTCCCGCGGCGGGGCTCGCCGGAGGCGCCGTGCTGGGCATGCCGCGCGTAGCACGGGCCGCCGAGTTTTCGTTCCGCTACGGCAACAACCTGCCGATGACCCATCCGTTGAACGTGCGGGCGCAGCAGGCGGCCGACCGTATCGCCTCCGAAACGAACGGGCGGGTGGAAATCAAGATCTTCCCGAACAACCAGCTCGGCGGCGACACCGACATGCTGTCCCAGGTGCGCAGCGGCGGCATCACCTTCTTCACGCCGTCGGCGCTGGTCATCGCGACGCTGGTGCCGGTGGCGGCCATCAACGCCGTCGGCTTCGCCTTCACCGACTACGATCAGGTCTGGGCGGCGATGGACGGCAAGGTCGGCGGCCATGTGCGCGAGGCCATCTCCAAGGTCGGCCTCCACGCCTTCGAGCGGATGTGGGACAACGGCTTCCGCCAGATGACCAGCGGCGCCAAGCCGATCCAGTCCGCCGCCGACATGGACGGGCTGAAAATCCGCGTGCCGGTCAGCCCCTTGAGCATCTCCATGTTCAAGGCCCTGTCCGCCGCCCCGGCCAGCCTCCAGTTCAGCGAGGTTTATTCCTCGCTCCAGACGCGCATCGTGGACGCGCAGGAAAACCCGCTGCCGATCATCCAGGTCGCCAAGCTCTACGAGGTGCAGAAGCACTGCGCGCTCAGCAACCACATCTGGGACGGCTTCTGGTTCATCGCCAACGGCCGCGCCTGGAAGAGCCTGCCGACCGACCTCCAGACGATCGTGTCCCGCGCCATCAATGAGGCCGGCATGCAGCAGCGCGAGGACATCAAGGCGCTGAACGCCTCGGTCCAGGCCGACCTCCAGTCCAAGGGGCTGAGCTTCAACGCGACCGATCCGGAGAGCTTCCGCGCCAAGCTGCGCGACGCCGGCTTCTACGGGGAATGGAAGGGCCGCTTCGGCGACGACGCCTGGGCGCTTCTGGAAGGGGCCGTCGGCAAGCTCGCCTGAGCCCGGCGCCTCCTCTCATCTCCCACCCATTCCTCATCATCAAGGAGCATGCGACGATGTCCCGCCATGCGACCGCCCTCGACCTGCACGGCGCCGGCACGCCCGGCACCGCCCCGGCTTCCCCGGCCGCACGGCTGGACCGTGCGCTCGCATTGGCGGTGGAGAGTGCCGCGGCCCTGCTGGTGCTGGTCGAGATCGCCGTCCTCTTCAGCGGCGTGGTGGCGCGCTACGTCTTCCACGCGCCGCTGATCTGGTCGGACGAGCTGGCCTCGATCCTGTTCCTGTGGCTGTCCATGCTGGGGGCGGTCGTCGCCCTCCAGCGCGGGGAGCACATGCGCATGACCGGGCTGGTCGGCCGGGTCGGGCCAGGCGCGCGGGCGCTGCTGGAAACGCTGGCGGTGACGGCGCCCATCGCCTTCCTGCTGATGATCCTGCACCCCGCCGTCGATTACGCGGTGGAGGAGCAGTTCATCGTCACCCCGGCGCTGGAGATCAGCAACGCCTGGCGGGCGGCGGCGATCCCCACCGGCGTCGCGCTGATGCTGGCGGCAGCCGTCTTTCGGCTGATGCGGGTGGCGCCGCCGCGGACGGTTGTGATGGCGGTGGCGCTGACCGTCGGGCTGGCGGGCCTCTTCTGGCTGCTGGGGCCGGTGCTGAAGCCGCTGGGGCAGGCCAACCTCGTCATTTTCTTCGTCGGGCTGGTGGCGGCGAACGTCTTCGCCGGCGTGCCGATCGCCTTCTCCTTCGCGCTCGCCACCTTCGGCTATCTGGCGCTCACCACCTCCACCCCGCTGCTGGTGATGGTCGGGCGGCTGGACGAGGGCATGTCCCACCTGATTCTGCTGGCCGTGCCGCTCTTCGTCTTCCTCGGCCTGCTGATCGAGATGACCGGCATGGCGCGGGCGATGATCCAGTTCCTGGCGAGCCTGCTGGGCCATGTGCGCGGCGGCCTGTCCTATGTGCTGATCGGCGCCATGTATCTGGTGTCCGGCATTTCCGGATCGAAGATCGCCGACATGGCGGCCATCGCCCCGGTGCTGTTCCCGGAGATGAAGAAGCGCGGCGCCCCTCCGGGCGACCTCGTGGCGCTGCTCGCGGCCACCGGCGCGCAGACCGAGACCATCCCGCCGAGCATCGTGCTGATCACCATCGGCTCGGTCACCGGCGTGTCCATCGCCGCCCTCTTCGCCGGCGGCCTGCTGCCGGCGGTGGTGCTGGGGGCGGCACTCTGCGCCGTCGTCTGGTGGCGCTATCGCAACGAGGATCTGAGCCATGTCGAGCGCACCCCGGCGCGGGAGATCGCGCGGCTGGCGGTCGTGGCGTTGCCGGCGATCCTGCTGCCCTTCGTGATCCGCGCCGCCGTGGTGGAGGGGGTGGCGACGGCCACCGAGGTCTCGACCATCGGCATCGCCTATTCGGCGCTGGCCGGGCTGCTGATCTACCGCCGGTTCGACTGGTCGCGGCTGCGCTCCATGCTGATCGAGACGGCGTCCCTCACCGGTGCCATCATCTTCATCGTCGGCTGCGCCACCGCCATGGCCTGGGGCCTGACGCAATCTGGCTTCTCCCAGGACCTCGCGCGCTGGATGTCCGGCATCCCCGGCGGCGGCTACGGCTTCCTCGCCATCTCCATCGTCGCCTTCATCATCCTCGGCAGCGTGCTGGAGGGAATCCCGGCCATCGTGCTGTTCGGGCCGCTGCTGTTCCCCATCGCCCGCGACGCCGGGGTGCACGAGGTGCATTACGCGATGGTCGTGATCTTCGCCATGGGCATCGGGCTCTTCGCGCCGCCCTTCGGCGTCGGCTACTACGGCGCCTGCGCCATCTCCAAGGTCCATCCCGACGAGGGGCTGAGGCACATCTGGGGCTATGTCGCGGCCCTTCTGGTCGGCCTCGTCGTCGTTGCGGCGGTGCCCTGGATCTCCACCGGCTTCCTTCCCTTCTAGGCCTTTCCTTCCGGCCGGCCGCCGCATCGAGCGGCAGCACCTTCCCCGAACATCAGGAGTCCGTCATGAGCCGTTTCTTCGGCCAGATCCGTCAGGCTGGCTATGTGGTGCAGGACATCGAGGCGTCCATGGATTACTGGAGCCGCGTCCTGGGCGTCGGCCCCTGGTTCTACAACGAGCGCGTCCCGATCCGGAACTACCGCTACCGGGGCGAATTCCACGAGGTCCACAATTCGGTGGCGCTCGCCAATTCCGGCCCGTTGCAGATGGAGCTGATCCAGACCCGCAACGACGCGCCCTCCATGTACCGCGACTTCCTGCGCGCCGGGAACACGGGCCTCCAGCACGTCGCCTACTGGACCGAGGATTTCGACGCCGACCTCGCGCGCGCCGAGGAGCGCGGCTTCAAGGTGGTGATGAGCGGTGAGGTGGGGGAGCGCGGGCGCTTCGTCTATTTCGACACCGAATACCACCCCGGCACGGTGATCGAGCTGTCGGAGGTCGCTGGCCCCAAGGGCCGGATGTTCGACCTCATCCGCAATGCCTCGCAGGATTGGGACGGGCGCGACCCCGTGCGGCCCTTCCCCGACCTGAACAGCCTGTGAGGGCGACGGGCATGCGCGCCGACCGCTTCGAGGCGACCTATCTGATCGAAACGCCGCTGGACCCCGCCCAGGTGGCGGAGGTGATGGCGGGGGAGCAGTCCTGCGGCACCTTCACCCGCGTCCAGGGAGAGACCGACGAGCTGCGCGCCCGCGCCCGCGCCCTGGTCGAACGGATCGAGGAACTGGAGTCCGCCGCCGCCCCCGGCCTGCCGAACAGCTGGCTGGAGCGGCAGGGCCGGGCGGGGCCGTGGCGGCGGGCGCGCGTGACCATCTCCTTCCCCACCGGCAACGTCGGGGCCAACCTGCCGACGCTGGCCGCGACGGTCGCCGGCAACCTGTTCGACCTGGGCGAGGTGACGGGGCTGCGGCTGGAATCAGTGCGGCTGCCGGCCGGCTACCGCGCCCGCTTCGACCGGCCGCGCCATGGCGTCGCCGGCACGCGGCGGCTGACCGGCGCCCTGGAAGGGCCGCTGGTCGGCTCCATCATCAAGCCGAACCTCGGCCTCTCGGCGGAGGAGACCGGTGATCTCGTGGCAAGCCTGTGCCAGGCCGGGCTGGACTTCATCAAGGACGACGAGATCTGCGCCGACCCGGTGCACGCCCCGCTCGCCGAACGAGTTCCCGCCGTGATGGCGCGGGTCCGCCGCCACGAGGATCGCACCGGCAAGCATGTGATGGTCGCCTTCAACATCACGGACGAGACCGACGCCATGCGCCGCCACGCCGACCTCGTGGAGCGCGAGGGCGGGAGCTGCGTCATGGTCAGCCTGAACTGGTGCGGCTTCTCCGCCGTGCAGACCCTGCGCCGGCACAGCGGGCTGGCGCTGCACGGTCACCGCAACGGCTTCGGCGCGCTATCGCGACACCCCGGTCTCGGCATCGGCTTCGACGCCTACCAGGCGCTCTGGCGGCTGGCCGGCGTCGATCACATGCATGTCCACGGGCTTCAGGGCAAGTTCGCCCAGCCGGACGAGGAGGTGATCGAGGGCGCCAGGGCCTGCCTCGCCCCGCTGGCCGATGGGCCGGAGGGCGAGGCGTTGCAGGACCGCGTCATGCCGGCCTTCTCCTCCGGCCAATGGGCGGGCACCGTGCCGGCCACCTGGGAGGCGGCGGGAACCGACGACCTGCTCTTCATGTCGGGCGGCGGGATCATGGCCCACCCCGACGGCCCCGCCGCCGGCGTCGCCAGCATCCGCCAGGCCTGGGACGCGGTGCGCGCCGGCGAAAACCTGGAGGGGGCGGCGCAGGACCGGCCGGAGCTGAGCCGGGCGCTGGTCTTCTTCGGCGCGGGCGCCAAGTGACGGCGCCCCGGCTCGGCTGGTACGGCGACGACTTCACTGGAGCCACCGACACGCTGGCGGCGGTGGCGCGGGCGGGCTTGCGCGCCCTGCTGTTCCTGGAGGTGCCGGACGCCGCCCGTCTCGCCGCCGCCGGCCCGCTCGACGCCGTCGGCATCGCCGGGGCGGCGCGGACCATGGAGCCCGCCGCCATGGCGGCGGAGCTGGAGCCGGTCGGGCGCTTCCTCGCGGGCCTCGCCACGCCCGTGATCCATTACAAGACCTGCTCGACCTTCGACAGCGCGCCGGGCATCGGCAGCATCGGTGCGGCGGTGGCGATCCTGCGGCGCTTCGCCGCCAACCCCTTCGTCCCCATCGTCGGCGGCCAGCCGAACATCGGGCGCTATCTCCTGTTCAGCACGCTCTTCGCCGCCGCCGGCACGGGCGGCGCCGTCCACCGTCTGGACCGCCACCCCACCATGAAGGCCCACCCCGTCACCCCCATGGCCGAGGCGGACCTGCGCCTGCATCTGGAGGCGCAGGGGCTGGCGGACATCGCCGCGCTCCATTACCCGGATTACGAGCTGGATCCGGAAGAGTTGGACCGCCGGCTGGACCGGCTGGTGGGGGAGGGCGCGGAGGCGGTCCTGCTGGACGTCGCCCGCCCGGCGGACCTCGCCACCGTGGGCCGGCTGATCTGGGAACGTGCCCGCCGCGCGCCGCTGCTGGCGGTCGGACCGACCGGCGTCGCGCAGGCGCTCGTGGCGCACTGGCAAGGGGCAGGGGAGATGCCTATTGCGGCACCCGCCGAAGCCCCGCCGTCGGAAGCGCCGCTCGGCCCGGCCGAGGGACCGGTCTTCGTGATGGCCGGCAGCCTGTCACCGGTGACGCGGGCGCAGGTGGAGGCCGCCCGCTCCTTCGACCGCATGCCGGCCGACGCCCTGCGCCTGCGCCGGGATCCGGCCTATGGCGCGGCCCTTCTGGAGGAGGCGGCCGGCCGCCTGCGCGAGGGGCGCAACCTGCTGGTCTGGACCGCGCCGCCGGAGGGCGCTGCCCCCGATACGGCAAGCGCCGCCGCCGTGGCCGACGCCACCGCCACCTTCGCCGCGGAGCTGCTGCGCCGCGTGCCCATGCGCCGCGTCGGCATCGCCGGTGGCGACACCTCCAGCAAGGCGGTCAAGGCGCTGGGCCTCTGGGGCCTGTCCTACCGCGCGGCGCTCGCCCCCGGCGTGACGCTGTGCCGGACCCGCGCGGACCGTCCGGAGTCCGACGGCGTCGAGCTGATGCTGAAGGGCGGCCAGATGGGGCCGCCGGACCTGTTCGAGCGGCTGGCGCGGGGCGCCGCCTGACCCGAACGGACCGCCTAAGGCGAAGGGCAGTCTCCCCGGACCGGCGCGGCTGGGATAAGGTCGCGACTCAAAGCGGCGCGGTGGAGGGGTCCGATTGTCTGGTGGATTGGCGGGCGGCACGTCCGTGCGCACGCGGCTCGTGCTGCTGGTGCTGGCCTGCATCCTCCCCCTGACCCTTTTCACGACGGGGCTCGGCTACCGTTTCCTCGAGGCGCAGAACCGCCGCCTCGCGGAGCAGGTGGACGCCCAGGTCCACGCCCTGGCGGGGGCGGTGGAGCGCTACATCTCCGAGACGCAGCTGTCGCTGGAGATTCTTGCCACCTCGCCGGCGCTCCAGGCGGGAGATCTCGCGCGCTTCCACGCGCAGATCATGGAGGCGGTGAAGAAGCGCGGCATCGGCATCGTCCTCCTGGACCCCGACGGGCAGCAGCTCGCCAGCACCAACCGCCCTTACGGAAGCCCGCTGCCCCGCCGCACGGAGCTGGAAACCCTGCGGCGCGTCGTGGAGACCGGCCGGCCGCAGGTCTCCGACCTGGTCCAGGCCGCGGTGCAGCGTCGCCCCATCCTCTCGGTCGAGGTGCCGGTCTTCGTCGGGGGCGGCGTGCGCTACGTGCTCGCCATGGGCCTCCTGCCGGAAACGCTGGGGGAGGTGATCCGCGCCCAGCGCCTGCCCGACGCCTGGACGGGCGTCGTCCTCGACCGCAAGATGCTCATCGCCGGCCGCTCCCACGACGAGGAGCGGCTGATCGGCCAGCCCGGCATTCCGGGGGTCATCAAGGCCCTGGAGACCTCCGACGAGGGGCACTGGACCGAGATGCCGAGCCGCGACGGCCAGCAGTCGGTGTATGTGACCTTCCACCGCTCCGCCGTCACCGGCTGGACCACCGCCATCGCGGTTCCCAGGGAGTCGCTGATCGGTCCCTTCCGCCAGCAGCTGTGGCTGCTCGCCGGGACCGCCGTCCTTCTGCTCGGCATCGGGCTGCTGCTCGCCATGCTCGTCGCCCGCGGCATCACGCGGCCCCTCGCGCGGCTCGCCTGGGCCGGAACCGCCGGGGGGCCGGCCGATCCGGCGCCCGCGCGCCGGGCTTCGGGCATCACCGAGATCGACCGGGTCGCCGGCCTGCTGTCCGCGCAGGAACGCGAACGCGACAAGGCGCTGGCGCTGGTGCGCGCGGGCGAGGAGCGCTTCCGTCACCTGGCCGACAACGCGCCGGTGATGGTGTGGGTCACTGAACCGGACGGACGCTGCAGCTACCTGTCGCGCTCCTGGTACGAGTTCACCGGCCAGATGCCGGAAACCGGCCTGGGCTTCGGCTGGCTCGACGCCACCCACCCGGACGACAAGCCGGGCAGCGAGAAGGCCTTCCGCGACGCCAACGCGACGCAGCGGCCCTTCCGGGTCGAATACCGGCTGCGCCGCGCCGACGGCGAGTACCGCTGGGCGATCGACGCGGCGGCGCCGCATTTCGCTGACGACGGGACCTTCCTCGGCTATATCGGCTCGGTCATCGACATCACCGAGATGAAGGAGGCCGGGGAGGCGCTGCGCCTCGGCGAGGAGCGGTTCCGCCAGCTCGCCAACCTGGCGCCCGCCTTCGTCTGGTTCGGCAATCCGGACGGCACGATCACCTGGCTGAACGACCGCTGGTACGAATACACCGGGCAGACCCCGGAGCAGGCCTTGCCGAACGGCTGGGCGGACACGCTGCACCCCGACGACGCGGCGCGCACGGCCACGACCTGGGAGCATTCCCGCACCCATCAGGTCCTCTACGAGGTCGAGGTGCGCTACCGGCGGTACGACGGCGAACACCGCTGGTACCTCGCCCGCGCGGAACCGGTTCGCGACGCGGACGGGACCGTCACCGGCTGGTTCGGCGCCAGCACCGATATCCACGACCGCAAGCTGGCCGAGGAGGAGGTCCGCACCCTCAACGCCACGCTGGAGGCGCGCGTGACCGAGGAGGTGCAGGAGCGCGAGCGCGCGCAGGCCGCACTGCTGCAGGCGCAGAAGACCGAGGCGCTGGGCCAGCTTACCGGCGGAGTGGCGCACGACTTCAACAACCTGCTCCAGGCCATGTCGGGCTGCCTTCAGATGATCGGCAGGCGGGTGCAGGACCCGCGCGTGGGGCCGCTTCTCGACGCCGGGCGGCAGGCCGTGGAGCGCGGGGCCAAGCTGGTCCAGCAGCTCATGGCCTTCGCGCGGCGCGAGGCGCTCCGGCCGGAGCCGGTCAACGTCCGCGACCGCGTGCTCGGCATGACCGACCTGCTGTCGCAGGCCCTGCGCGCCAGCGTCCGGCTGGAGGTGGATTTCGCCCCCGGCCTCTGGCCGGTCGAGGTGGACCCGACCCAGTTCGAGCTGGCGCTGATCAACCTCGCGGTGAACGCGCGCGACGCCATGCCCGGCGGCGGCACGCTGACCGTCCGCGCCTCCAACGCCACGCTGGCCGGGGACGGCCCCGGCGGGCTGTCGGGCGAGTTCCTGCGGCTGTCCGTGTCGGATACCGGCGCCGGCATGCCGGCCGAGGTGCGGGCGCGCGCCTTCGACCCCTTCTTCACCACCAAGGAGGTCGGCAAGGGCACCGGCCTCGGCCTGTCCCAGGTCTACGGCTTCGCCCGCCAGTCCGGCGGCACCGCCCTGATCGACAGCGAGGAGGGAAGGGGCACCACCGTGCACATCCTGCTGCCGCGCACGGCCGCCGCCCCCGCCGCCGGCGATCCGCGCCCGGCCCAGCCCGGCGCCGGCACCCGCGTCGGCGGGCGCGTTCTGGTGGTGGAGGACGACCCCATCGTCGCCATGACCGTCGGCACGGCCCTGGAAGACGCCGGCTTCACCGTGCTGCGCGCCGCCACCGCGGACGAGGCGCTGCCCTTGCTGGAGACCGGCGCCGTGGACCTGCTGTTCAGCGACGTGGTCATGCCCGGCAGCATGAGCGGCGTGGACCTCGCGCGCGAGGCCCAATCCCGCTTCCCCGGCCTGCCGGTGATTCTCGCCACCGGCTACAGCGAGGAGATCGCGCGGGCCACCGGCATCCAGGTGCTCGCCAAGCCCTACCGCATCGACCATCTCGTGCGGCTGCTCGACGGCGTGCTGTCGGAGGCGGCGGGGGTGGATGAGGCAGCATCGGCGTGAGGCTTGGCCGGGCGGTACGGTGGTCCTTGAAGCAGGCGCGCCGTCGCGTTACGTCGTGAGAGGAGGAGACCCGTCATGACATCCATGCGGAAGCAGACCAACAGTGGCGCCCTGGCTGGTCATGGCAATGGAGTCATTCCCACGCGCACGGCGCCAGGCGAGCCTTCCGAAGACGCGACCGAGGCTTTGGCCCATGTCGTTGTCGCCGCCGATCTTGCCGAACAGGGCCGGATCGCCGTCACCTGCACAGGTGACATGAGCCGGAAGGAGTTCCTGGCACGCCTCATGGCGGGCCGATCGAAATAATTGGGTCCCCTATCCTCACCGGTTTCGGCACAAGCACATCCATCTTCGATAACAGCCGTTTCTCAATCACGCTTCGCGCTCGAACGGGCGCCGGGATGCCGCTAGGATGCGGCCCGCGCCCGGCGTGCCAAGACCGGGCCTTGGAAGGGATGAGGGAAATGCCGGACATCAACGCGAAGGCCGCCGGGACTGGTGCCGAGGATTTCAGCGACCTGCCGCCGGCGATCGAGGAGCCGTCCGCCTGGTACGGGCCGGACATGGCGGCGAGCGGCGACTGGCTGACCGTCCTGTCGGAGGCGGAGATCGCGGAGGTCGAGGCGGCGACGGCGCGCTTCACGGCGACCCGGGGCGACATCGCCACCCTGCGCCGGGAGGACTTCCCCCTGCCGCTGCTGGGGCCGCGCCTGGCGGAGATGCTGGCGGAGCTGATGGACGGGCGCGGCTTCGCCCTGCTGCGCGGGCTGCCGGTGGAGCGCTGGTCGGCCTATGAGGCTGCGGCGGCCTTCTACGGCATCGGGCTGCATCTCGGCAGGCCCCGGCCGCAGAACGCCCAGGGGCATGTGCTGGGCCATGTGCGCGACCTCGGGCTCAGCTCCGACGACCCGTCCGTGCGCATCTACCAGACGCGCGAGCGCCAGACCTTCCACACGGATTCCGCCGACATCGTCGGGCTGCTCTGCCTGAAGACGGCGAAGTCCGGCGGGCTCAGCGCGCTGGTCAGCTCCGTCACGCTGTTCAACGAGATGCGCCGCCGCCGCCCGGACCTGCTGCGCCTGCTCCTCCAGCCCATCGCCACGGACCGGCGCGGCGAGGTGCCGGAGGGGCAGAAGCCCTATTTCGAGATCCCCGTCTTCAACTGGCACGCCGGCCTGCTCTCGGCCATCTACCAGCGCCAGTACATCGATTCCGCCCAGCGCTTTCCCGACGCGCCGCGCATCACCCCGGAGCTGAAGGAGGCGCTGGACCTCCTCGACGGCCTCACCAACGACCCGGATCTGCATTTCACCATGGTGCTGGAGCCGGGGGACATGCAGTTCGTCTTCAACCACACGCTCCTGCACGACCGCACGGGATTCGAGGACTGGCCGGAGCCGGAGCGCAAGCGCCACCTGCTGCGCCTCTGGCTCGCCCCGGAGGAAGCCCGCCCCCTGCCGCCGGTCTTCGCCCAGCGCTTCGGCACCGTGGCACCGGGCGAGCGCGGCGGCATCATCCTGCCGGCCACCCGCTTCAACGCGCCGCTGACGGCGTCCTGAGGCCGGCGGGCATTCCACATTGCGAAAAGGCACGTGGGCGACGTGATCGGCCGGAGAGCGTTCCTCAAGACCCTCCTGGGCTCCGCGGCGGCGCTCACCGCCCTTGGGTCCTACGCCTTCGGCGTCGAGCCGGCGTTCCGGCTGGCGGTCCGGCGTTACGCGCCGGCCCTTCCGCGCTGGCCCGAGGACCTGCCGCTGACCATGACCATCATCGCCGACCCGCACGCCGGCGAGCCCCACATGTCCCGCGCGCGGCTGGAGGAGGTCGTCGAGGCCGCGAACGCGCTCGGGTCGGACCTCATCCTGCTTCTCGGCGACTATGAGGCCAGCCACCCCTTCGTGACCCGCCCCGTGCCGGTGCGCGACTGCGCGGCGGTCTTCCGGAACCTCCGCGCGCCGCTCGGAGTCCACGCCATCCTCGGCAATCACGACTGGTGGGACGACCGGGACGCGCAACGGAACCGGCGCGGGCCGATCCGCGCCCGGCGCGCGTTCGAGGCGGTGGGCATACCCGTGCTGGAGAACGACGCGGTTCGGATCGAGAAGGACGGACGGCCCTTCTGGCTGCTCGGCCTCGGCGACCAGCTGGCGCTGCGCGGCCGGCCCATGGTCGGGGTCGATGACCTGGAGGGAACGCTCTCCAGGGTGACGGACGACGCGCCGGCCATCCTGCTGGCCCATGAGCCGGACATCTTCCCCGCCGTGCCGGACCGGATCGCCCTCACACTGTCCGGCCACACCCATGGCGGGCAGGTGCGGGTCTTCGGCTACTCGCCGATGGTTCCGTCGCGCTTCGGCAACCGCTACGCCTACGGCCATGTCGAGGAGGAGGGCCGCCACCTGATCGTGTCCGGCGGTCTGGGGACGAGCATCCTGCCGATCCGCTTCGGCGTGCCGCCCGAGATCACGCACGTCACGCTCGGAGCCCCGCGGCCCGGATGACGGCCCCGGCGGCCAGGGTGCCCCTCACTGCGGGACGGAGAGCCTGGCGGCGCTGTCCTTGAGCAGGCGGATCATCTCCTCCTGCTGTTCCGCCTCGGTGTCGGCCGGGACGACGAAGCAGATTGTCGCCGTGCAGCAGCCGGCGGCGTCGCGCACCGGCGCGGCGAGGCAGGTGGTGAAGCGGTCCACCAGGGCGGTGGTCCGCACGAAGCCCGCCGCCCGCGCCTCGGCGATGTCGCGCAGGAACTCCTCCTGCACGATGCGGCGCCCGTCGGGTAGGGTGAAATCCTCCTCCGGAATGAAGCCGAGGATCTCGGACGGCCCCATGTGGTCCACGAGCAGGCGGCCGGAGGCCGTCCAGGGGATCGGCACCTTGATGCCGACCTCGGAGCTGATGCGGAACATGCGCCGGCCGGGCTCGTTCAGCACGACCACGTACTTGTTCCCCTCCAGCGCGCAGAACTGCGCCGTCTCGCCCATGCGTTCGGACAGGTGCGCCACCTCGGTCCGCGCCTTCCGGATCAGGTCCACGCTGTCCAGATAGTCGCTGCCGAAGTAATGCATCGCCGGCCCGAAATAGACGATGCCGTCGTCGGACCGCATCTCCAGCCAGCGTGCCTCGACCAGCGTGTTGACCAGCTCGTACATCGTGGAGCGCGGCGTTCCCGTCTCGCGCGCGATGTCGGCGATGCGCGCGGGCGCGCGGCGCCGGTGCAGATATTCCATCAGGCCGATGACGCGGTCGATGCCCCGCGCCCGCCCCGTCGCCTTCTCAACCACGCCGTCGGTCGTCATTCCGCCCGTCCAATCCGCCAGTCCGATCCCGTGTGACCCCATCCGCTTAGCACGTCACTTTTCGGCTTGCGAGCGGTGTTTGTCCGATATACCGTTCGCTTGTCCGGAATACAAGACCGAAGTCCGAAATATCGGACAAGGTGCGCGGGCGGTGGACGGGCGGTGCATCACGGTGCCGTGCCGGGCCATGGCTGCGCGAACGAAACACAGGGAGCCGGACATCACGCGCTGCCGGCCCGGCATGAGCCTCCGGGGTGGGCAGCACTGGAAAGGGGAGCGCGATGACACCGTTCAGAAGCCTTTTCGCATCCGCCGTCGGCGCCATGTTGTTCGGCGCCGCGGCCATCTCCGGCGCGCCCGCGGCGGCGCAGACGCCGGCCTCCGTCGTGACCGTCGCCACCATCGGGGAGCCGCCCACGCTCGACCCGGTCGGCGTGACCTCCGACCTCGTCAGCATCATCACGCAGCACGTCTTCGAGACGCTGTTCACCTTCGACAAGGACTGGAACCTGACGCCGCTGGTCGCGGCCGCCCTGCCGGAGACCTCGGCGGACGGACGGACCTACACGATCCCGCTGCGCTCCGGCGTCGCCTTCCATGGCGGCGGCAACGTCACGGCCGAGGACGTGGTCGCCTCGCTGGAGCGCTGGACCCGCCTGTCGCCGCGCGGCAAGACCACCGCCCCGCTGATCGAGTCGATCCGGGCCAAGGACGCCTCGACCGTCGTCATCACGCTGAAGGAGCCCTTCGCGCCCCTGACGGCGCTGCTGGCGATGAACAACGGCGCCGCCGTGGTCGTGCCGAAGGCCAACATCGACGCATCCGGCCCGCTGAAGGCGCTGGCCGGCACCGGCCCCTACCGCCTGCTGGAGCACAAGCCCGACCAGTACATCCGGCTGGTCCGCTTCGACGGCTACGCCTCCCCGGCGGGGCCGGCCAGCGGCTACGGCGGCGCCCGCGCGGCCAAGATCGGCGAGGTGCGCTTCGTGCCCGTGCCCAACGCGACCACCCGCGTGGAAGGCATGCTGGCCGGCCAGTTCCAGTTCGCCGACAGCCTGCCGGCGGAAATGCTCGGCCGCATCAAGGACGCGCCCGGCGTCACGCCGGTGGTGGTGAAGCCCTACGGCTTCCCGCTGATGATCATGAACACCAAGACCGGCGTGCTCGCCAACACGGCGCTGCGCCGGGCGGTGCTGGCGGCGCTGACGCCGAACGACATGATGCTCGCCGCCTTCGGCGATCCGGCCTTCTTCGCGCCGGAAGGCTCGATCTACGGCCCCGGCACGCCCTACCACGACGCGGCGAGCGCCAAGCCCTACACGGAGAACGACCCGGCCGTCGCCGCCGACCGGCTGAAGGCCGCCGGCTACAAGGGCGAGCCAGTGCGCATCATGACCTCCACACAGTACGACTTCCTCTACAAGATGAGCTTGGTCGCCCAGGCCAACCTCCAGCAGGCCGGCTTCACCGTGGACCTCCAGGTCCTCGACTGGGCGACGCTGCTCCAGCGGCGCGGGGACGAGAAGGGCTGGGACGCCTTCTTCACCTACCACACCTTCGTTCCGGAGCCGTCCCTCATCACCTTCCTGAACCCCAGCTACCCCGGCTGGTGGGACAGCCCCGAGAAGCGCGCCGCACTCGCCGCCTTCAACGGGGAGATGGAACCGAACGCCCGCAAGGCGAAGTGGGTCGAGCTGCAGAAGCGCTTCTACGCCGAGGTGCCGACGGTCAAGATCGGCGACTTCTACAACCTCGCGGCTTCCAGCGGCCGGCTGAAGGGCTACACCCCGACGCCCTGGCCCTTCTTCTGGAACACCGAACTGGCCGACTGACGGCCGCGGGCCTCCGCTCCGGCTCCCTTCCGCCGCCTCTCCGCCCCGACCGGGCCGGGGCGGCGGGCGGGGACCGGCCGCGCCCTCCGGCATCGCCGACCCCACGCCACGCACCTCGCACCACGGGCCTGGACCATGTTCGTCTACATCGCACGCCGGCTTGCCGGGATGCTGCTGGTCATGCTCATCGTCGCGGCGGTGGTCTTCGTGATCGCCCGCGTCGTTCCGGGCGACCCGGCCGCCGTCATGCTGGGATCCGCCGCCACGCCGGAGGACGTCGCCGCCCTGCGCGTCCGGCTCGGCCTCGACCAGCCGCTGGCCACCCAGTTCCTGCTCTATCTGGGGCAGATCGCGACCTTCGACCTCGGCGATTCCATCTTCCTCAACCGCCCCGTCGCCCAGGCACTGGCGGAGCGGGCGGAGCTGACGGCACTCCTGACGCTGATGTCGGTCTCCATCGCCGTGCTGATCGGCGTGCCGGTCGGCATCCTGTCCGCGGCGATGCGCGGGCGCTGGATCGACCAGGGTGCGGTGGCACTCGCCATGCTGGCGGCCAGCGTGCCGAGCTTCTGGATCGGGCTGACGCTGATCAAGTATCTGGCGGTGGACCTGCCCTGGTTCCCCGTCTCCGGCTACGGCCCGCCGGACGCGGGCTTCGCCGAGCGGCTGCGCCATCTGGTCCTGCCGGCCATCGCGCTGGGCATCCCGAACTCCGCGCTCATCCTGCGCTTCACCCGCACCAGCATGCTCGACGTGCTCGGCGACGATTATGTCCGCACGGCGCGGGCCAAGGGGCTGACCCCGGCCACGGTCGTGCTGAAGCACGCCCTGCGCAACGCCATGATCCCGATCCTCACCGTCATCGGACTGACCGCCGCGGTGATGATCGCGGGCGCCATCGTGACGGAGACGGTGTTCGGCCTGCCGGGCGTCGGCAACCTGATCGTGTCGGCCGTGCAGCGCCGCGACTATCCGGTGATCCAGGGGGCGCTGCTGGTCGTCTCCGGCATCTACGTCCTCATCAACCTGTCGGTCGACCTGCTCTACGCGGTGGTCGATCCGCGGGTCCGCTACTGAGAAAGGGGTCCGCCATGGCAAGCCTCCCGGCCGGCGCCACCGCCGTTCCCGCCCCGGCCGCCCCGCCGAAGGGCGGAAGCCGGTCGCCGATGGCCCTGCTGCTGCGCCAGCTGCTGCGCCGCCCGCTGGTCGTCGTGGCGCTCGTCCTGCTCGCCGCCATCCTGGCGGTGGCGGCGCTGGCGCCCTGGATCATGCCCTACAACCCCATGAAGATGGACATCATCGGCCGGCTGAAGCCGCCGACCGCCGCCCACTGGTTCGGCACGGACGAGTTCGGGCGCGACGTGCTGTCGCGGGTCATGCAGGGGGCGCGGCTCTCGCTGCTGGTCGGCGTGCTGGTGGTCGCGGTGGCGGCACTGCTCGGCACGCTGCTGGGCCTCGCCGCCGGCTATCTCCGGGCGCTGGACGGCGCGCTGATGCGGCTGACCGACGCGCTGATGGCCTTCCCCGACATCCTGCTGGCGATCGCCTTCATGGCGGCGCTCGGCCCCTCGCTCTACAACGTGGTGCTGGCGCTCGGCATCGTCTACACGCCGCGCGTCGCCCGCGTGGTGCGCGCCGCCTCCCTGGTCGTGCGGGAGATGCCCTATGTGGAGGCGGCGACGGCGCTCGGCTGCTCGACCCCGCGCATCGTCTTCCTGCACATCCTGCCGAACCTGCTGTCGCCGATCGTCGTGCAGGCGACCTTCATCTTCGCCTCCGCCATCCTGACGGAGGCGGCGCTGTCCTTCCTCGGCGTCGGCGTGCCGCCGACCACCCCGACCTGGGGCAACATGATCGCCGGCGCCCAGCAGTATTTCCGGCAGGCGGACTGGCTGGTGCTGTTCCCCGGCCTCGCCATCGTGTTGACCGTGCTCGCCCTCCAGATCGTCGGCGACGGGCTGCGCGACGCGCTCGACCCCCGGCTCCAGAAGGTGACCTGATGCCGGACGGCAAGGCCATGCCCCACCCCCGCACCCTGATCCGCGGCGCCCGCATCATCGACGGCACCGGCGCTCCCTGGTACCGGGGCGACCTGCTGGTCGAGGACGGGCGGATCGCCGCCGTCTCCGCCCGGCTCGACGCCGCGCCCGCGGATGCCCTGCTGCTGGAAGCCGGTGACCGCTACCTCGCCCCCGGCTTCATCGACGCCCACGCGCACGACGACCTGATCTACCTGCGCCAACCCGGCCGGCCGGAGAAGGTGGCGCAGGGCGTCACCAGCGTAGTGGTCGGCAACTGCTCCTTCGGGCTCTACCCGCAGCGGCCGGAGAGCGCCCCGCATCTGCGCGAGCATTTCGGCAACCTGCTGGGAGCCGTGCGGGAGGAGGAGAGCTTCGCCGATTTCCGATCCTACCGCGCGGCGCTGGACGGGAGGGGCATCGCCATCAACCTGGTCTCGCTGGTCGGGCACGCGGCCTTGCGCCTCGCCGTCATGGGCTGGCAGAAGCGCGCCGCCACCCCGCAGGAGCGCGAGGCGATGGCCGCCCTGCTGGCCGAGCAGCTCCGCCAGGGCGCCCACGGCCTGTCGCTCGGCCTCGTCTACCCGCCGAGCGCCTGGGCCGACCGGGCCGAGCTGGTCCGGCTGGCTGAGGTCGTGGCCGAACACGGCGCGCTGCTCGCCGCCCATGTCCGCTCCTACGAGGGCGGGCTGGTCGCCTCGGTCGAGGAGTTCCTCGGTCTTCTGGAGGCCGGCGGGGCGAGCGGCCTGCTGTCGCACCTCCAGGCGGCCGGGCGGCCCTACTGGGGCAGCCTGCCGCGCGCCATCGACCGGCTGGAGACCGCGCGCCGGGGCGGGATCGACGTCAGCTTCGACATGTATCCCTATCCGGCGGGGTCGAGCACCATCCTCCAGCTCCTGCCGCCCTCGGCCCTGAACGGCGGGGTGGAGGCGCTGCTCGGCGTCCTGGCCGATCCGGACGGTCGCCATGCCCTGCGCCGGGCGGTGGGGGAGGGCGAGGCGCCCGCCGACCCCGGCTGGGAGTCCAAGATCCGGCTGATCGGCTGGGAGAACGTGCGGGTCGGCGGCACCGACGCGCCGAATCTCCGCAAGCTGGAAGGGCTGTCCTTGGCCGAGATCGCCGAGGCGCGAGGGGAAGCCTATTTCGACACGCTCGCCTGGCTCGTCGCGGCCGACCGAGGGCGCACGAACATCGTGATGTTCCAGCTCTCCCCGGCCGACCTCGACACGGCCCTCTCCCACCCGCTGCACATGCTGGGGTCGGACGGGCTGCCGCGCGAGACGGGCAAGCCGCACCCCCGCGCCTTCGGCAGCTTCCCCCGTTATCTCGCCCGCGCCATCGCGGGCGAGGGGGGATTGCGGCTGGAGGAAGCCGTGCGCCACATGACCGCCGTGCCGGCGCAGCGCTTCGGTCTGGCCGACCGCGGGCTGCTGCGCCCGGGCATGGCCGCCGACCTCACCCTCTTCACGCCTGAGGTGCGCGACCGGGCGACCTTCACGGAACCGACCCTGCCGCCCCACGGCATCACCGACGTTCTCGTCGCCGGGACCTTCGTCCTGCGCGGCGGCGAACACACGGGCGCGCGGCCCGGCAAGACCCTGACGCGCGCCTGACCCCGGCGGGCGTCCCCCGGGAAGCCCGCCATCGACCTTCATTCGAGAGGAACCATGACCGTTCGCAAGACGATCTTCGCCGAGCAGGGCGCCAAGCCGGCCGGCCAGTACAGCCACGCCATCGTTGCCAACGGTTTCGTCTACGTGTCGGGCCAGGGCCCGCACCACCCGGAGACCGGGGAGCTTCCCGCCGACTTCGCGGGCGAGGTGCGCCAGACCCTGCGCAACCTCGAGATCATCCTGAAGGCCGCCGGCACCGACCTCGCCCATGTGGTCAAGGTCAACAGCTACCTCTCCGATCTCGGGCGCTTCAAGGAATACAACGAGATCTACAAGGAGTTCTTCCCCTCCGCCCCGCCGGCCCGCACCACCATCGGCTGCGCGCTGAACGCTATCCAGGTGGAGATCGACTGCGTCGCGGTGCTTCCCTCCGCCGCCTGATCCCGTCTCCAACGCGGATGCGCCCGGCCCGGAACCATCCCTGGCCGCCGGGCGCGTCCACCCCCGATTTCCCGTCACGGAGCAGCGCCATGCGCGTCGACGATCTCGACACACCCGTTCCCATCATCGACCTCGACCGGGTCGAGCACAACATGGCCAAGATGCAGGCCTACTGCGACCGGCATGGGTTGGCGCTGCGCCCGCACATCAAGATCCACAAGATCCCCCGCTTCGCGCTCCGCCAGATCGAGCTGGGCGCGGTCGGCATCACCTGCCAGAAGATCACGGAAGCACGCGTGATGGCCGAGGCGGGCTGCGCCGACATCCTCCTCACATATCCCGTCGTGGGTGCTGCGAAGGTCGAGCCGCTGGCCGAGCTGGCGCGCATGACGCGGCTGACCGTGTCGCTGGACAACGCGGTGTCGCTCGACACGGTGGCGGCCGCCGCGCGCGCCGCCGGGGTGGAGATCGGCATCCTCGCGGAATTCGACAGCGGCGACGGGCGCTGCGGCGTGCAGACGCCGGACGAGGCGCTGGAACTGGCGCGCCGCGCCGCCGAGGCCGCGAACAGCGGCCTGACCTTCCGTGGCCTGATGACCTATCCGCGCGGCCCCCGCACGGTGCCCTTCGTCGCCGAGGCGCGCGGCCTGCTGGAGCGCGCCGGCATTCCCGTGCAGACCGTCTCGGTTGGCGGCACGCCCGGCTGCTGGGAGACCCACACGCTGCCCGGCGTGACGGAACTGCGCGTCGGCACCTACGTCTACCATGACCGCGCGACCGTCGGGGCCGGGGTGGCGACGCTCGACGAATGCGCGGTGCATGTGCTCGCCACCGTGGTCAGCCGTCCCACGCCCGACCGCGCCATCCTCGACAGCGGGTCCAAGACCCTGTCGAGCGACCGCGTCGCCCCGTCGGTCGGCGACGGGTTCGGCCTCATCCTCGACTATCCGGACGCGGTGATCACGCGCCTGAACGAGGAGCACGCGGTGGTGGACCTGTCGCGCTGCGCCGCCCGCCCGGAGATCGGGGAGCGCGTCCGCGTCCTGCCCAACCATGTCTGCGTGGTCAGCAACCTGCACGACCGCATGGCGGTGGCGGCGGGCGGCGAGCTGGTCGGCCACTGGCCGGTCGCCGCGCGCGGCTGCACGCGCTGAGCGGGGCCGCCATGGACGCCGACGTCACGCTCGACATCCGCAACCTCCAGACCCACTTCGCGACCGACCGCGGCCTGTCCAGGGCGGTGGACGGCGTCTCCTTCCGGGTCCGCCGCAACGAGACCTTGGCCGTGGTCGGGGAATCCGGCAGCGGCAAGTCGGTCACCAGCCTGTCGGTGATGCGGCTGATACAGAGCCCGCCCGGCCGCATCGCGGGCGGCGAGATCCTGTTCCGGGGCCGCGACGGCGCCGTCCGCGACCTCGCGCGCGAGCCGGAGCGCGCCATGCGCTCCATCCGCGGCAACGAGATCGGCATGATCTTCCAGGAGCCGATGACCTCGCTCAACCCCGTCTTCAGCGTGGGCGAGCAGATCGGCGAGGCGCTGCGGCGCCACCGCGGGCTCGACCGCCGCGCCGCGCGGGAGGAGGCCATCGGGATGTTGAGGACCGTCGGCATCCCGGCGCCGGAACGGCGGGCGGACGAGTATCCGCACCAGATGTCCGGCGGCATGCGGCAGCGCGTGATGATCGCCATGGCGCTGGCCTGCCGGCCGACCCTGCTGATCGCGGACGAGCCGACCACGGCGCTCGACGTCACCATCCAAGCGCAGATCCTCGACCTCATGCGCCGGCTCCAGGCGGAGACGGGGACATCCATCCTCTTCATCACCCACAATCTCGGCGTCGTCGCCGAGGTCGCGCAACGCGTCGCCGTGATGTACGCCGGCCGGGTGGTGGAGGAGGGCGACGTCCGCTCCCTCTTCCGGACGCCGAGGCACCCCTACACGCGCGGCCTGCTCGCCTGCATGCCGCATCTCGGGCAGGGCCGGGGTGGCCAGGGGCAGGGCGGGGAAGGGCGGCTCACCGCCATTCCGGGCAACGTGCCGAGCCCCGTGGCGCGGCCGCCGGGCTGCACCTTCGCGCCGCGCTGCGCTTACGCCGAACCGGCCTGCACCGCCGCCGAGCCCGTGCTGGAGACGGCCGGACCCGACCACACCGTCCGCTGCCGCCGCTGGAGGGACATCTGATGGCGCACACTGACACTCTGACCGACGCGCCGGCGCGTCCCGAGAGCGCCGCGTCCGAACCGCTGCTGCGGGTGCGCGGGCTGTCCAAGCATTTCCCCATCCTCGGCGGGCTGCTCCAGCGGCCCGTGGGCTGGGTCAAGGCGGTGGACGATCTATCCTTCGACCTGCGGCGCGGCGAGGTGCTGGGGCTGGTCGGCGAGTCCGGCTCGGGCAAGAGCACGGCGGGCCGCAGCATCCTGCGGCTGATCGAGCCGACCGGCGGCTCCGTCCGCTTCGACGGGGAGGAGATCACCGGCCTGCCCAAGGCGCGGCTGCGCGCCCAGCGCCGGCGCATGCAGATCATCTTCCAGGACCCCTACGCCAGCCTCGACCCGCGCCAGCGGGTGCGCGACGTCATCGGCGAGGCCTTCGTGGTCCACGGCATCGGCACGGCGCGCGACCGCCGCGACCGCACGGCGGCGCTGCTGGAGAAGGTCGGGCTGACGGCGGACGCCATGGACCGCTTCCCGCACGAATTCTCCGGCGGGCAGCGCCAGCGCATCGGCATCGCCCGCGCGCTGGCGGTCGAGCCGGACTTCATCGTCGCGGACGAGCCGGTCTCGGCCCTGGACGTGTCGGTCCAGGCCCAGGTGGTGAACCTGCTGCGCGACCTCCAGCGGGAGCTGGGGCTGGCGGTGCTGTTCATCGCCCACGACCTCGCCGTGGTGCGCTACATCAGCGACCGCGTGGCGGTCATGTATCTCGGCCGGCTGATGGAGCTGGCGCCGAGCGAGGCGCTCTACGAACGGCCGCGCCACCCCTACACGCTGGCGCTGCTGTCGGCCGCGCCGACCCCCGACCCCGACGCGCCGCGCCGCCGCATCCTGCTGGAAGGCGACCTGCCGAGCCCGGCGAACCCGCCGTCCGGCTGCGTCTTCCGCACCCGTTGCCCCTTCGCCCTGCCGGCCTGCGCCGAGCCGGCCGCGCGGGCGATGCGCGAGGTGGCGCCCGGCCATTTTGTGTCCTGCATCCGCGACGACATCGCGGCGAGCTGACCGGAACACCGGCCGGAACAGGGGGGAAGGCGGCAAGCCGCCGCCTTTCCCCTGTTCCGTGCTGGAGTCCCGCCGCGATCCGCCCGCGCGCGACGGGAGAACCGGCGCCGATGTCAGTGGAAGACGCGCGACAGCGCGCCGTCGATCGCCGCGACGATGCGGTCGATGTCGGCGGCGGTGGCGATCAGCGCGGGGCTGAGGCACAGGGTGTTGTTCAGCCCGGGCAGCGAGCGGTTGGTCGCGCCGATGATGACGCCGTTCGCCATGCAGTCGGCGACGACCGCCTGCACCAGCCTTTCGTCGGCGGGCTCCTTGCCGGCGCGGTCCTGCACCAGCTCCACGCCGCAGAACAGCCCCTTGCCGCGCACGTCGCCGACGGCGCGATGGCGCTCCGCCAGCCCCCACAGGCCGGACATCAGCCGCTCGCCCATCGCGCGGGTGTTGGCGAGGAGATCCTCCTCCTCGATGATGCGCATGTTTTCCAGCGCGGCCGCCGGGCCGGCGACGCAGCCGCCGAAGGTCGAGATGTCGCGGAAGAAGGACAGCGGGTCGGCCGGATCGTCCTTGAACAGCTCGAAGATCCGTTCCGTCGTGGCGGTGCAGGAGATCGCGGCGTAGCCCGACGCCACGCCCTTCGCCATGGTGACGAAGTCGGGCTGCACGCCGTAATGCTGGTAGCCGAACCACGCGCCGGTGCGCCCGACGCCGCACACCACCTCGTCGATGTGCAGCAGCACCTCGTGGCGGCGGCAGATGTCCTGCACCCGCTCCCAGTATCCCTTGGGCGGGGTGATGACGCCGCCGCCGGCGGTGATCGGCTCCAGGCAGAGGGCGCCGACGGTGTCCGGCCCCTCGCGCAGGATGACGGCCTCGATCGCGTCGGCGGCCAGCTCGCCGTAATTCTCCACCGCGCCGTACTGGCCGCGGTATTCCAGGCAATGCGGCACCTCCACGAAGCCGTCGGGGAAGGGGCCGAACTGCGCGCGCCGCTGCGCCTGCCCGGCCGCGGCCAGGGTGCCGAGCGTCGTGCCGTGATAGTCGCGCTCGCGGTAGAGGATCTTGTGCTTGCGCCCACCATGGTGCCGGTGCGCGATCTGGCGCACCATCTTGAACACCTTCTCGTTCGCCTCGGATCCGGAGTTGGCGTAGTAGACGCGGCTCATGCCCGGCATCTTGCCGATCAGCTTCTCGGCGAAGCGCGCGCCGGCGATCGACCCGGCGGAATTGGCGAAATAGTTCAGCTTCACGAGCTGGTCGCGCACCGCGTCGGCGATGCTGGTCCGGCCATAGCCGACATTGACCGTCCAGACGCCTCCCGACACGCCGTCGAGATACTCGCGCCCGGTGGCGTCCCACAGCCGCATGCCCTTGCCTTCGACGAAGATGCGGGGATCGCTGGTCTCGAACCCCTTGTGCTGGGTCAGATGATGCCAGACATGGGCGCGGTCGGCCTCGATGACCCGGCGAATGTCGTTGGCGCGAGAAACGTCGGTCCGAAGGATCTCATCCATCGGTCTTCTCCCAATAGGAATGGCGGTACGGGAATGGCGGTACGGGAATGGCGGGGGATCGCGGCGCGGCGGGACGCGTCTCAGCCCGGCCCGTCGCGGTGGATCCGGAACGGCGACCAGGACTGGCTGACCGGCATGATTTCCAGGCTGTTGACGTTGACGTGCGGCGGCAGCGACACGACCCAGCGCACCGTTTCGGCGATGTCCTCCGGCTGCAGCGGGTTGGCGCCGGCGTAGAGCGCGTCGTAGGCCGCCTTGTCGCCGCCGGTGCGCACCATCGTGAACTCGCTTTCCGACAGGCCGGGCTCGATGGAGGTGACGCGCACGCCCTGCGCCGACAGGTCGCAGCGCAGGCCGAGCGAGAACTGCTTCACGAAGGCCTTGGTGCCGGCATAGACGTTGCCGCCCGGATAGGGCCAGTTGGACGCGATGGAGGCGAGATTGACGATCAGCCCGCGCTGTGCGATCAGCCGGTCCAGCAGCAGCCGCGTGATCGTCACCAGCCCCGTGACGTTGGTGTCGATCATCGTCCGCCACTGGTCGGGATCGCAGTCCTGCGCCGGCCCGGTGCCGAGCGCCAGGCCTGCGTTGTTGACCAGGACCGAGACGTCCCGGAACCCCTCCGGCAAGGACTGAAGCGCCGCGCGCGTCGCGGTCTCGTCGCGGATGTCGAAGCAGAGCGGGTGGACGGCCGCCGGGCCGCCCAGCGCGTCGACCAGCGCGTCGAGCCGGTCGCGGCGCCGGCCGGTGGCGACGACGCGCCAGCCCTCCTCGACCAGCCGCCGCGCGATGGCATCGCCGAAGCCCGAGGTGGCGCCGGTGACGATGGCCGTTTTCGGCATGGTTTCGCCTTTTCTCATGATGGGTTGAAACTGTGGCCGAGCGTGAAGGCGGCCTGTGCGAGGCTCGCCGCCGCGACGGCGACCAGCCCCCCGGACGCCACCCGCCGCCAGGAGTCGGCGCTCAGGCGCGCGGCCAGCAGGCGGCCGGCGGCGAAGCCGGCCAGGGTGGGGGCCGTGTAGGCGGCCAGCAGGCCGAGGACGGCGGGATCGATGGCACCCACCAGGCCACGGCCGGCCAGGCTCAGCGCATCGACCGCGCCGAAGAACACGGCCAGCGTGCCCTTGATGGTCCGGCGGTCCCGGCCGCCGGCCAGCAGCCACGCGGCGATCAGGGGACCCCCGACCGCGAAGGCGGCCAGCAGGACGCCGACGACGAAGGCGATGCCCGCCCCGATGCTCCGGTGCCGCAGCCAGGGCGGCGGCTCCCGTACCAGGGCGACGCAAGCCGCCCCGAAGACGGTGACGGCGACGAGCGCCCGGGAGGTTTCGGCGTCGAGGCTCGCGGCCAAGAGGCTGCCGCACAGGGCGCCCGCGAAGCCCATCCCCAGCAGAAGCCGCGCCACCGCCCAGTCCACCGCCCCCTGCTCGCGGTCCAGCAGAAGGAAGCCGGTGAGCAGCAGGTCGCTGACGAGGATGAACGGGACGCCGGCCGCCGGCGAAGGCAGGAACAGCAGCCCCAGCGCCGCGATCAGGGCGTAGCCGAAACCCGTCACCCCGCGGAAGGCGGCGGCGAGGAAGGTCACGCCCCCGAAGAGGACCATGGACATCGGACGCGGACCCTTCCGGACGGCGGTCTCAGACCTTGCCCTTCCAGGGCACCAGGCGGCGTTCCAGCCAGCGCATGCCGAATTCGAACAGGGCGGCGAAGAAGCCGATCACGAAGATCCCCATCAGCACGATGTCGGTGCGCAGGAAGTTGGAGGCGTTGAGCACCATCTGGCCAATGCCGGTGGAGGCGGCGACCATCTCGGCGGCGACCAGCGTCGTCCAGCCCACCCCCATGCCGATCCTGAGGCCGACGAGAATGTCGGGCAGGGCCGCGGGCAGCACCACATGCGCCACCACCTGCCAGCGGCTGGCCCCCAGCGCGCGGGCCGCGTTGACCTGATCGGCGGTCGCCGCCGACACGCCGGCCCGGGCGGCCAGCGCCACGGGCGCGAAGCAGGCGAAGAAGATCAGCAGGACCTTCGACGTCTCGCCGATGCCGAACCAGATGATGACCAGCGGCAGATAGGCCAGCGGCGGCAGCGGCCGGTAGAACTCGATGAAGGGATCCAGCGCCGCCCGCAGGCCGGGGCTGAGGCCGGTGGCGAGCCCGACCGGGATGCCGACCAGCGCGGCCAGCGCGAAGGCGCCGACGACGCGCAGAAGGCTCATGGTGACGTGCTCGATCAGCGGGGCGCCGTCGATCCGCCCGTCCACCGCGTCGAGGAACGCCTGGAACACCGTTCCGATCCTGGGCAGGAACAGCGGCTTCACGACTCCCTGGCCGGTCAGCGCCGCCCACAGCGCGATGGCCGCGAGTATGGTCACCACGCTGATCAGCGCCGGCTGCGGCCGGAAGCCCTGCATCGCCCTGCGCGTCCGGCGGAGCGGCACCAGCCCGGCCGGCACGCCGCCGAGGCCGTCGGTGGGTTTCGGCTGTTCCGTGGCGGTCGGTTTCATGCGGCTTCTCCGGTGGCGGCGTCGTTGCGGTCATGGATGAAGCTGAGGACCCGTTCGCGCATGGCGATGAAGTCGGGGGAGGATTTGACGGACCGTGCGTCCTGCCCGGCCAGGAAGCGCCGGCTGAAGTCCAGCGGGATCGTCTGCGCGATCCGGCCGGGCCGCGGGGTCATGATGATCAGCTTGGTGGCGAGAAAGATCGCCTCCTCCACCTCGTGGGTGATGAAGAAGGCCATCTTCCGCGTCTCGGCCCACACCCGCAGGATCAGTTCCTGGATCTGTTCGCGGGTGAAGGCGTCGAGCGCGCCCAGCGGTTCGTCCATCAGCAGCATGCGCGGGTCGGCGGCCAGCGCGCGGGCGATGCCGACGCGCTGCTGCATGCCGCCCGACAGCTCGTAGATCTTTTTGTCGGCGAAGGCGGCGAGCCCGACCAGTTCCAGCATGTTGCGGGCGCGCTGCGTCCGTTCGGCCTTGCCCATCCCCTGCATCCGCAGCCCGAAGGCGACGTTGTCCGCCACGTTCAGCCAGGGCATCAGGGCGTGGCGCTGGAACACCACGCCCCGGTCGGCCCCCGGCCCCGTGACGGGCTTGCCCTCCAGCAGGATCTCCCCGTCCGTCGCCGGCAGGAAGCCGGCGATGCAGGACAGCAGGGTCGTCTTGCCGCAGCCCGAGGCGCCGAGCGCGACGACGAATTCCCCCGGTTCGATGGTCAGGTTGATCCAGGACAGCGCGACGGTGCCGCTTTCGCCGCCGCCATACTGGACGCTGACATTGCGGACTTCGAGCATGCGGGACTTCCTGACGTGAGGGGGGATGGACCGGGGACGGAAGGCCCCCGCCGTTACTTGGCGGCCGCCTTGACGACGTCCGCGGTCACGAACAGGCCGTAATCGGGCGCCAGTTCGGTGACGCGGCCCTGGCTCTTCAGGAACTCGGCGGTCGATTTCAGCGCCTCGGCGGCACCGCCGCCCAGCCAATCCTTCGACGCCTGCTCCTCCAGGGTCGGGAAGCGGTAGGCGGCCAGACCGGCCGGCACGTCGGCCGGGGCGGCGCCGGTCCATTTGGCGATCGCCGCCACCTGCGGCGAGGTCGCGGCCCAGGAACCGCCGGTCTTGGCGTAATCGGCGTCGGCGGCGGCCAGCAGCTTCACGAACGTGGTCATGAAGTCGGGGTTGGCCGTCATGAAGGCCTTGGTCGCGACGATGCCGTCGAAGGTCGCCTTGCCCTTCTTCGCGAAGTCCCCGGCGCTGGCGATGACGGTCCCGTTCTTCTTCGCGGCGGTCAGCACCGGCGCCCAGATGAAGGTGGCGTCGATGTCGCCGCGCTCCCAGGCCGCGGCGATCTCCGGCGGGCGCATGTTCATCAGCTTGACGTCCTTGCCCGACAGCCCGGCCTCCTGCAGCGCGTACATCAGCTGATAATGGGCGGTCGAGACGAAGGGTACCGCGACCGTCTTGCCCTTCAGGTCGGCGATGGAGGTGATGCCGCTGCCGTTGCGGGCGACCAACTGTTCGGCGTTGGCGATGTCGTCGAGGATCCAGAACAGGGTGATCGGAAGCCCCTGGGACGCCGCCGCGGCGATGGGGGAGGAGCCGGCCTCGCCCACATCGACGTTGCCCGACGACATGGCGCGGATCACATCGCCGCCTCCGCCGAACTTGACCCATTTCACCGTGTAGCCGGTCTTCTTTTCCAGCTCCCCGCTCTCCATCAGCACGCGGATGGGGGTCATCATGTCCTGGTAGGCGAAGGTGACGGTCTTCTCCGCGGCCACGGCCGGGGCGGACGCCCCGACCAGCGCGCCGAAAGCGACGAAGGCGGTGGCGAGCAGGGTCTTGCTGAACATCATGGCGGGATCTCCGTCGAGGCCGATCGTTCCGATGCGGCCATTAGGAACCGGCGGCCCTCCCGCCGAAAGGTCCAGATCCCTCCGGTTTGAGGATGTGACTGGTCCGGCGCCCGGTCCGCTGCCGCTTCGGGCGCCAGCCGCCGCCTGTTTGGGCAGGCGCCCGCCTTCCGCTCACCGCCGCCGCCCCGCCGGTCTGGGTCCGGCCCTCCGCCGGCCGGCATCCTTCTTGCTTCGCGCATGCCCGGTCGGGACGGCCGAGAAAGCAGGGCCGAGGAAGAAGGACGGTTGGGCACCATGCAGATCGACACCGCTTGGCGGCTTCTTTTCGGCGGGATGGAGCGTGACCATCAGGGGCTCGGGTCCCGCATCCAGGGCATCATCGCGCAGGCCATCGAGACCGGGACGCTGGCGCCCGACATGCGGGTGCCGTCCAGCCGCGGCCTCGCCGAGGCGCTGGGCATCTCGCGCAACACGGTCAACGCGGCCTATCAGGGGCTGATCGACGACGGTCTCCTCGTCGCGCGCGAGCGCAGCGGCTGCTTCGTCGCCTCGTCCAGGGACCGGCCGGCGACCGGACGGGGGCCCGGGCAAGCGGCCGAGGCGGCGGCGGAGAGCTGGGCGGCGCGCTTCGCCATCCGGCCGTCCCGGATGCCCCAGATCACCAAGCCGCGCGACTGGATGGACTATCCCTATCCCTTCCTGTTCGGGCAGTTCGACCCCAGCCTGTTCCCGACCAACCCGTGGCGGGAGAGCGTGAAGGCCGCCTCCAGCGTGCAGGAGATCACCCGCTGGGCGCGCGACATGATCGACGACGACGATCCCGACCTGCTGGACCAGCTGCGCCACAAGGTGCTGCCCCGGCGCGGCATCTTCGCCGGTCCGGGGGAGATCATCATCACCCTCGGTTCGCAGCACGCCCTGTCGATGCTGGTCCAGCTTCTGGTCGGCCGCGACACGCCGGTCGGCATCGAGAACCCCGGCTATCCCGACGTGCGCTACATGGTCGGCATGGCGACCGCGGACATGCGGGCGCTGACGTGCGACCGCTACGGCGTCGTGCCCGACGGGATGTTCGCCAGCCGGCGGGTCGCCTTCGTGACGGTGGGCCATCAATGCCCGACAACGGCCGTCATGCCGGTCGGGCGGCGGCGCGAGCTGCTGGAGGCCGCGTCCCGCCACGGCGTCGTTCTGGTCGAGGACGACTATGAATCCGACCTGTCGGTGGAGGGCGACGCCGATCTGCCCTGCCTGAAGAGCCTCGACCGGGCGGATTGCGTGATCTACACGGGCAGCTTCTCCAAGATCCTGGCGCCGGGCCTGCGCATCGGCTACGTCGTGGCGCCCAAGCCGGTGATCGACGAGTTGCGCGTCCTGCGGCGCCTGCTTCTGCGCCACCCGCCGACCAACAACCAGCGCAGCATCGCGACCTTTATCCAGCTCGGCCATTACCGCCAGCATCTGCGCCGCACGGCCAAGGTCCTGCAGGAGCGGGCCGAGCGGATCGCGGAGCTGCTCCCCGAGCTGCTGCCGAGCTGCCGGTTCCGGCGCGATTTCGGGGCGAAGAGCTTCTGGATCGAAGGCCCGGCCGGCCTGAACAGCCGCGATCTAGTCCGTGCCGCCCGCGAGCATGGCGTGCTAATCGAGGCCGGCGACATCTTCTTCCTCGACCCCGCCGAGGGCCGGCGTCACTTCCGTCTCGGATTCACCTCGATCGCCACGCACCGGATCGAGCCGGGGTTGCGCCGCCTGGCGGCCCTGGTGGCGGCGTGACGGCGGCTCTCCTTCGCCGCGCGGGCCATGCGGCGCCCGGCCTTTTCGCCCCCGCGTCGATCAGGACTCCATCGCGCCGCGCGTTCTGTGGCATAAGGGGCCGACTTCGCCACCGGAACCCAGCCTCAGATGATTCGTTTCGAAAATATCAGCAAGCACAACGGCCACCGCATCCTTTTCCTGGAAACCTCGGCGGCGCTGAACAGGGGCGAGAAGGTCGGTCTTGTCGGTCCCAACGGCGCCGGCAAGACGACGCTGTTCCGGATGATCACGGGCGAGGAGTTGCCGGACACCGGACAGGTGTCGGTCGAGAAGCAGGTCACGATCGGCTATTTCAATCAGGACGTCGGCGAGATGTCCGGCCGCAGCGCCGTCGCGGAAGTGATGGACGGGGCCGGGCCGGTCAGTGAAGTAGCGGCGGAGATGGCGACCCTCGAGGCGGCCATGTGCGATCCCGACCGCGCCGACGAGATGGACGCGATCGTCGAGCGCTACGGCGAGGTGCAGGCGCGCTTCGAGGAGTTGGGCGGCTACGAGCTTGAGGGGCGGGCGCGGGAAGTGCTCGCCGGGCTCAGCTTCAGTCAGGAAATGATGGACGCGGACGTCGGCGCCCTGTCGGGCGGCTGGAAGATGCGCGTTGCGCTCGGCCGCATACTGCTCATGCGGCCCGACGCCATGCTCCTCGACGAGCCGAGCAACCACCTGGATCTCGAAAGCCTGATCTGGCTGGAAGGCTTCCTGAAGGGCTACGAGGGCGCTCTGCTGATGACCTCGCACGACCGCGAGTTCATGAACCGAATCGTCACGAAGATCATCGAGATCGACGGCGGCTCGCTGAACAGCTACTCCGGCGATTACGGCTTCTACGAGCAGCAACGGGCGCTGAACGAGAAGCAGCAGCAGGCCCAATTCGAACGGCAGCAGGCCATGCTGGCCAAGGAGCTGAAGTTCATCGAGCGCTTCAAGGCCCGCGCCTCGCACGCCAGCCAGGTCCAGAGCCGGGTGAAGAAGCTCGACAAGATCGAGCGCGTCGAGCCGCCCAAGCGCCGGCAGGTCGTGACCTTCGACTTCCCGCCGGCGCCGCGTTCGGGCGACGACGTCGCGGTCCTGAAGAACGTGCACAAGGGCTACGGCAGCCGGACCATCTACCAGGGGCTCGACCTCACCATCCGCCGCAAGGAGCGCTGGTGCGTCATGGGCGTGAACGGCGCCGGCAAGTCGACGCTGTTGAAGCTGGTGGCCGGCACGACTGAACCGGACGCCGGGACCGTCAATGTCGGCGGCAGCGTGAAGATGGGGTACTTCTCCCAGCACGCGATGGAGCTGCTCGACGGCGACAAGACGGTGTTCGAGTCCCTGGAAGGGTCCTTCCCGCAGGCGAGCCAGGGATCGCTCCGGGCGCTCGCCGGCTGTTTCGGCTTCTCCGGCGACGACGTGGAGAAGAAATGCCGCGTCCTGTCCGGCGGGGAGAAGGCCCGGCTCGTTATGGCGACCATGCTCTTCAACCCGCCGAACTTCCTGGTGCTGGACGAGCCGACCAACCATCTGGACCTCGACACCAAGGAGATGCTGATCAACGCGCTGGCGTCCTACGAGGGCACCATGCTGTTCGTGTCGCACGACCGGCATTTCCTGGCCGCCCTGTCCAACCGGGTGCTGGAGCTGACGCAGGACGGCATCCACCAGTATGGCGGCGGCTACACGGAGTATGTGGCGCGCACCGGGCAGGAAGCACCCGGACTGCACAGCTGATCCGGGGCTGAACCGGGAAGGCGGCCGGGATCCCGGCCGGCCCGCCTACTCCGGGATGCGGTTCCGCAGCACGCCGTCCTCAAGAAGTAGCCGCACCGTTTCGGCGGCGTTGCGGCGCATCTCCACCCCGGCGGCGTCGGAGTGGAAGGCGTTGTGCGGCGTGATGACGAGGCGGCCGGCGAGCCACTCCTCGCGGGTGCGCCAGGCGTCCAGCAGCGGGTGCGGGCGGGGCGGCTCGGTCGGCAGCACGTCGAGCCCGGCGGCGGCGATGTGGCCGGAGCGCAGTGCCGCCTCCAGCGCGTCGTAGCCGGCCAGCAGCTCGCCGCGCGCGGTGTTGACGAGGATGGCGCCCGGCTTGAAGCGGGCCAGCCGCTCGGCGTCGAGCAGGCCGCGCGTCTCGGCGTTGGCCGGGCAGTGGAAGGTCACGATGTCGGACTCCGCCAGCAGCTCGTCCAGCCGCCGCACGCGCCGGTAGCCGACCGCCTTCTCGTGGCCCGGCGGCTGGTGGGGGTCGTAGCCCAGGATGCGGTAGCCGAAGGACTTCAGCCGGTTCACCACGGCGGTGCCGATCCGCCCCACGCCCACGACGCCCACCGTCGCCTCCGACCCGCGCAGCAGTGGGGTCAGCGTGTTGTTCTGCCAGCTCGTCGTGTAGGTGCGGGCGCGCGAATCATGCTCCCACAGCCGGCGCTGGAGCGACAGGATCAGTGCCAGCGCGTGGTCGGCGACTTCCTCCGTCCCGTAATCGGGGTTGTTGGCGAAGGGAATGCCGGCCTCCGTCAGGGCGGCGACGTCGATCTTGTCGTAGCCGACGCCGAACCGAACGACACCCCGGCAGCGCGCCAGGTGCGGGATGCTGCGGCGGGTCAGCGGCGTCGCCCAGACCAGCAGCGCGTCCAGCCGCGCCAGCCGTTCCGGGTCCAGCTCCTCCTCCTTGCGGGTGTCGAAAAAGTCGATGTCGGCGACGTCCCGCAGCACCTCCGCCTCCAGCGCGGGCGGCCCCATCATGTGGTCGGTCACGCCGACAATCCAGCGCCGCTTCGCCTCGCCACCCGCCATGAGGGCTCCCCTTTTCCGGACTTCGTTCCATCTCCGTTATAACCCGGCGGGCGGCCGGCTGTATCTGCCCAAGAACAGGGCAGCCTTGCGCGGGCGAGACTTGACCGTCGGTGCGCCGGATGATCGGTTGTGCGGCCATCCTTCCGCATCCGTCAGGCCGTCCATGAGCGTCACCAGCGCGACCCGCGATCCCGCCGCCAGCACCGCCGCCAGCACCGCCGAAGGCATGATCCTGCGCCACCCGCTGCTCGCCGCCGCCAGCCTCGTGATGGTGGCGCTGAACCTGCGGCCGGCCCTGTCGAGCCTGGCGCCGGTGCTGGGCGACGTGGTGCGCGACACCGGCATGTCGGCCGGGCAGGCCGGTCTGCTGACCACCTCGCCCGTGCTCTGCCTCGGCCTGTTCGGGGTGATCGCGCCGCGTCTGGCGCAGCGCTTCGGCGTGGAGCGGACGATCTTCTTCGTGCTGCTGATGCTGGGGGCGGGCGTCGCCCTGCGCGGGGTCGGTACCTTCCCGGCACTGTTCGCCGGGGCGACCATCGCGGGGGCGGGGATCGGCATCATCGGCGTGCTGCTGCCTGCCCTGGTGAAGCGCGACTTCCCGCAGCGCGCCAGCCTGATGATGGGCGTCTACACCATGGCGCTCTGCGCCGGTGCGGCGGCCGCGGCCGGGCTGACCGTGCCGTTGGAGCACGGCTTCGGGCAATGGACGACTGCCCTGGCCTTCTGGTGCCTGCCGGCCGCGCTCGCGGCGCTGGCCTGGCTGCCGCAGCTGCGCGGGCGCACGCGCGCCGGCGGGCCGGACGGACTTGTGGTGCGGGGGCTGTGGACCGACCGGCTGGCTTGGCAGATCACGCTGTTCATGGGGCTGCAATCGGCGCTCGCCTACATCGTGCTGGGCTGGATGGCGCCGATGCTGCGCGACCGCGGGCTCGACCCCGCCATGGCCGGGCTGGTCGTGTCGGTCTCCGTCATGGTGCAGGTCGCGGCGGCGCTGGCCGCCCCGCTGCTGGCGACCCGCACGCCGAGCCAGAGCCTTGCCGGCGCCGTCACGCTGGGGTGCAGCCTCGTCGGCATGATCGGCTGCCTCTATGCGCCGATGTGGAGCATCTGGCTGTGGGCGGTGATCCTCGGCATCGGGCAGGGCGGCGCCTTCGCCGTTGCCCTGACGCTGATCGTCCTGCGCTCCCCCGACAGCCGCATCGCCTCCCACCTGTCGGGCATGGCGCAGAGCGTCGGCTACACGTTGGCCTCGGCCGGTCCCTTCGCCGTCGGCGTCCTGCACGGCTGGAGCGGCGACTGGCACGCCTCGGCGGTGCTCTTCGCGGTCGTGGCGGTCGTCGCCGGCTTCTTCGGCATCCTCGCCGGCCGCCCCCTCCAGGTCCGCGCGACCGCAGAGCCGCGGCGCTGACCCGGAAAGGCGGCATGAAAAAGCCCCCGCCCCCGGCGGCCAGCCGGAAGCGGGGGCTTGAAGGCCGGGCCGGACGTGCGGCTCAGACCAGGGCCAGCGACAGCAGCGGCACGTAGGTGACCAGCAGAAGGGCCAGGAACAGGGCGGCCAGCAGCGGAGCGCTCTGGCTGATGAACTCGCCGACGCGCACCTTCGCCAGGTTGCACACCAGCAGCATCACCGTGCCGACCGGCGGCGTCAGGGTGCCGAGCGACAGGTTCAGGATCATCACGATGCCGAAATGCACGGGGTCGATCCCGAGCTGGAGGACCACCGGCTTCAGCAGCGGCACCAGCACGATCAGGATGGCCGTGCCCTCGATGAACAGGCCGAGCACCAGCAGCACGACGTTGACGACCGTCAGGAAGACGTACTTGTTCGTCGTGAAGGAGGTGATCATCGCCGCCAGCGAATCGCCGGCATGCTCCAGCGAGAAGATCCAGGCGAGCGCGGAGCTGGCCATGATCACCAGCATCACCGAGGCGGTGGACTTCGCCGTCTCCAGCAGCGCGCCGCCGACGTCCCGCAGCTTCAGCTCGCGGTAGACGACGAAGCCGATCAGCAGCACCAGCAGCACGGCGACCGCACCGGCCTCGGTCGGGGTGAAGATGTTGGCGCGGATGCCGCCGATGATCGCCACCACCAGGAACAGCGCCGGCCAGGCGCCCAGCAGCGTGCGGCCGATCTCGCCGCCGCTCGGCCATTCTGTGCGGTTCGGCCGGTATCCGCGCCGCTTCGACACGACATAGACCGCAACCATCAGCAGGGCCGAGCAGAGCAGGCCGGGGATGATGCCTGCCATGAACATGCTGCCGATGGAGACGTCCGCGACCAGCCCGTAGATGATCAGCGCGATGCCCGGCGGGATGATCGGCGTGACCAGGGAGCCGGCGGCGGTGACGCCCGCGGCGAAGGCGCGGTTGTAGCCCTGCCGCTCCATCTCCGGCACCATCATGCGGGTGAGCATCGCCGCGTCGGCGAGGTTCGAGGCGCTGACGCCGCCCATCAGCGTGCTCAGCGTGATGTTCGCCAGCCCCATGCCGCCCGTGAACTTGCCCACCAGCAGGTCGGCCACGCGCAGCATGCGCTGGGCGATGCCCGTGTGGCCCATCAGCGTGCCGAGCAGGATGAAGAAGGGAATGGCGAGCAGCGAGGCGTTCTGCGTCGGCCCGATCAGCCGCTGCACCGCGATTTCCAGCGGCACCGCGTTGAAGAACAGGAAATAGGCCAGTATGCCGGCGAACATGGCCAGGTAGAGGCGCATGTTCAGCACGAACAGCAGCAGCATCAGGGGAACGATGACGACCCAGCTCATGTCAGGCGTTTCCCTTCGCGGCGGTGCGCGCGTAGCCGATGCAGCGCGCGAGCGTGAACAGAGCGATGCCCACGGCGCCCAGCGGCACGGCGAGGTCGATCCAGGTCCAGGAGATCTTCAGGATCTGCGTGAACTTGAACTGCGCCTTCATGGCGAGGCTGTAGCCGTACCAGGCCAGCGCCATCAGGAGCCCGACGGACAGCAGCGAGGTCACGAGGTTGACGCCGGCCGCGATGCGGTTCGGCAGCGCCTCGGTCAGAAGCGGGATGGTCAGATGCTGGTCGTCGCGCTCGGCCACCACGGCGCCGATCATGACGATCCAGATCATCAGGAAACCCGACATCTCCTCCGTCCACTGGATCGGGGTTTCGAAGACGTAGCGCATGACCACGGCGGCGCAGAACAGGGCGACCAGAAGGAGGAGCGTGCCGGCTGCGGCGACGCTCGCGATGGTTCCGATGAGTTTCATCGAAGGCTCCGGAAGCGGAAAGGGCGGGCGCCGCCCGAAGGCAGCGCCCGCCCTTCCGGCGGTTTCTTACTTCAGCATGCCCTGGACCTGCTGGTACAGGTTCGGCGACCATTCGGGGAACTGCGTGTAGACGGCCTTGGCCGCCTCGCGGAACGGCCCGAGTTCCGGGGTCACGACCTCGACGCCGGCCTTCTTCATGGCCTCGATCATCTCGGCGTCCTGCTCGGCGGCGAGCTTCTGGCTGTAGAGGCCGGCCTCGTAGCCGGTCTTGTGGATCAGGTCCACCTGCTCCTTGGGCAGGCTGGCGAAGAAGGCCTCGCCGCCGACCCAGACGGAGGTGTTGGTCAGGTAGCCGACGAGGTTCAGGTACTTGGCCTGCTCGTGCAGCTTCTGGCCGTAGAGCACCGAGATCGGGTTCTCCACCGCGTCGATGACGCCCTGGGTCAGGGCCGGATAGACCTCGCCCAGCGGCATCGGCGTCGGCGTGCCGCCCAGCGCCTGGATGGTCTTGATCTGCATGACGTTGTTCGGCACGCGGACCTTCATGCCCTTCATGTCCGCCGGCGTGTTGATCGGCTTCTTGGACAGGATGTGGCGCACGCCGTACAGGTAGTTGGACATCACGATGTGGACGCCCTTCTCCTTCAGCGATTCGTTCTTCTGCTTGAACCAGTCGCTCTCGTAGATCTTGAAGAGCTTCTGCGGATCCTCGGTCAGGTAGGGTCCGAAGAGGATGCCGAGGTCCGGCTCGTAATCGGCGAGGAAGGCGACGTCGCTGAGCGTGATGACGTTCATGCCCATCATCGCCTGCTCCATCACGTCCTGCTTGGAGCCGAGCTGCGAGCTGGGATAGAGGTCGAAGGTGATCTCGCCCTTGCTCTGCTCCTTCACCTGCTCGGCCCAGTGGCGCATGACCTTGTCGAGCGGCTCGCCGGGGTTGTTCTCGTAGGCGACCTTGATGGTCACGGGCTTGGCTTCGGCCATGCCGGCGGCGCCGGTGACGGCCAGGCACAGGGCGGCGACGCCCGCCAGAATGCTCTTCATGATGTCTCCGCTTGCTGTCGTTGTTTCGGCCGGCGGGCGTGACGCGTTTTCGGCGCCGCGGCCCGCCGGGCGGTTGAGCTTCAGACCTCGATCAGCACCTTGATCGTGCTCGCCCGCTCGGAATCCCAGTAGGGCAGGGCCTGGTCGGCCTCCGAGAAGGGGAAGACCTTGGAGATCAGGTCGTCGGGGGCGTGCTCCAGCGTCTCCAGATATTGGATGACGCTGCGGAAATCCTCGGCCGTGGCGTTGCGCGACCCCATGATGTCCAGCTCCTTCAGGTTGAAGAGCTGGGTCTTGTAGGAGACCTGTTCCTTGGCGTAGCCGACATAGACCACGCGGCCGGAGAAGCAGGCGAGGTCGATGGACTGGGTGAAGGTCGCCGGCAGACCGACCGCCTCGATCACCACGTCGGCGCCGTCGCCGCCGGTCAGCGCCTCGACCCGCTCCTGCACGTTCTCCGCCGAGGCGTCGATCGCGTGGCGGGCGCCGTATTTCAGCGCCATCTCGGTCTTGGCCCGGCTGACGTCCACCGCGATGACCTCGGCCCCGCGCGCGACGGCGCCGGCCACCGCACCCATGCCGATCATGCCGCAGCCGATGACGACCACCCGGTCCTGCTCCGTCACCCGGCCGCGCGCAACGGCGTGGAAGCCGACCGACAGCGGCTCCACCAGCGCCAGATGGCGCGGCGCCAGCGTGTCGTTCAGGATCAGCTTGCCGTGGGGCAGGGCGATCCGCTCCGCCAGCCCGCCGTTCTGCTGCACGCCCAGCGTGCGGTTGGTCTTGCAGGCGTTGACCCGGCCCCGGCGGCAGGAGGTGCAATGGCCGCAGCTGGTGTAGGGCACGACGATGACGCGCTTGCCGACCGCGTATTCCGCCGGCACGTCCGGCCCGACCGCGGCGATCTCGCCGCCGATCTCATGGCCGGGGATGCGCGGCAGCGTCACCAGCGGGTTCAGCCCCTTGAAGGTGTTCAGGTCGCTGCCGCACATGCCGATGTGGCGCACGGTGACGAGCACCTCGCCCGGCCCGGCCTGCGGCTCCGCCACATCATGCATGCGGCAACGGCCTTCGCTTTCGATCATCAAGGCTTTCATCGGATCTCACTCTGCTCGCCGGGCGCGCGTGCGGGGGCGCGCCGGGCATCTGGACGGGGCTCGGGCTTCGGGGGCCGGTTGGGACGGCGCGATGACGTATTGTTGTATGTTGTTTATTATCGGTATAAACCAACAGTGCCCCGGCGCTGTCAAGGGCCTTGGCCCTAGCCCTTTTCTGCTAAGCTCATTGCATGGCCGCCGGTGTCCCGGCGTCCTCTCCGGCCGAACGGGTGCGGCGTTCACGATGTCCAAGACCGATCATCTCTTCCGCAGGACGACCAACGAGATCCTGCGCTACATCGCCGATCACGTCCCGGTCGGGGCGCCCGCGCCGACCGAGAATTTCCTGGCCGCCCATTGCGGTGTCAGCCGTTCGCCCGTGCGCACGGCGCTGGCCCATCTGGGCGAGCGGGGGATCATCGGCGGCGGCGGCCAGGCGCGGATCGTGGCGCGCCATCCCCGCGCGGAGGATTATTTCGACGACGTGGCGATGGGGCCGCGCGCCGACCACATCGAGAAGGTCTTCATGGACCTCGTGCTCCGTCAGGAGCTGCTGCCCGGACAACGCTTCTCGGAGGCCGAGCTGGCGCGCCGCGCCGGCAGCAGCACGACCGCCGTGCGGGAGTTCCTGATCGGCTTCGCGCGTTCCGGCCTGATCGCCAAGAAGCCGCAGGGAAGCTGGCGCCTCCAGGCCTTCGACCGGCGCTTCGCGACCGAGCTGGCCGACATGCGCGACATGCTGGAGACGCAGGCGGTGACCCGCTTCGCCGGGCTGGGGCCGGACGACCCGGCCTGGGCGGCCATCGGCGGCCTGATCGCCCGCCACCGCGCGCTGCTCGCCGCACTCGCGGGCGGCACCGGCCATTACAAGGACTTCTCGGCACTCGACCGCGACTTCCACAACATCATCATCAACGCGATGGACAACCGCTTCGTGCGGGAGTTCTACGACGTGGTCTCCTTCGTCTTCCACTATCACTACCAGTGGGAACGGAAGGGCGAGCGCGCCCGCAACATCGTGGCGCTGGAGGAGCATCTGCGCATCCTGGAAGCGCTGGACCGCCGCGACGCCCCCGAGGCCGCCCGCCGCCTCGCCGAACACCTCGCCACCGCCCGCAGCACGCTGCTGGATTCCATAGAGGGCATGGGCGAGGGGATCGGCGAGGAGCCGGAGGAGGACGGCCATGAGAGGCCGGTCGTCTCCCGGCCTCTCATGGCCTCCCGGTAGGGGGCCTCCTTCAGCCACCCTCGATTTCCAGGGTCTCGCCGCGATACGGGCTTTATCGCGAACAGGCCGCATGGTTGCCTCCGGGGTCCGGCGCGGCGGGGAAAGCCGTCTGGCCGGACGGAAACCGGAGGAAGGGATGCGCATGGGGGTGGTCGTCAATTTGCGTGGGACGGCGGGGTCGGGGAAGACGGAGCTGGTGCGCCGGGTCCTGGCCGAATACGGATGGCCGGCGGGCGGCGGGGTGGAGCCGTTGCGCCGGGAGGGGCGGAGCCGCCCGCTCGGTTACCGGCTGGTGCACCCGGCCGGCGGGAACCCGCTGCTCGTCATCGGGCAGTATGGGGGCACGCGCGGCGGCTGCGACACCATCGGCAAGGGGGACGGCGGGCTGGAAGGGGTGTTCCGGATCGCCGGCGATTTCGCGGCGGCCGGTTGCGACGTCCTGCTGGAGGGGCTGGTGCTGAGCGCCGAACACCGCCTGTCCGGCGACTTCGCCCGCGGCCACGGGCTGCATGTCCTACGGCTGGACACGCCGGTCGAACAGAGCATCCGCAACCTCGTCGCCCGCCGCCGCGCCGGTCCGGGCAGCCGCCCCCACATCACGCGCAAGATCATGGCCGAGCGGGACGCCGTGACCGCGGCCTGCGCCCGGCTGGCGGGCGTCGCCACGGTCGAGGCGCTTCCTTTCGAGGAGGCTCATCGCCGCGTCCGTACCCTGCTCGGGCTGCGAGGTGACGAAGCGCGGATCGATCCACCCGGCAGGATTGGAAGCTCGGCTCAGGCCACCTGTGGAGTCTGACAGCTGGGCGATGCGGCCCGTCGGCCAACATCAAGCCGTGCCGGGATCCAGGTCCGGCGATGTCGGTTGGAGAGAGGATCGCCAATGAACCGCTCGGACGTGCTTGACGGGCTGCGGGGATATTTCCTCGTCTTCATGATGGTCAATCACTTCGTCGTCGCGGGCGGCGTGCTTCTCGCCAAGCTCAACCACGCGGAGTTCGGGTTCGTCCAGGACGCGCAGGGATTCGTCTTTCTGTCGGGGCTGGTGGCGGGCCTCTATTACGCCCGGGTCTACACGCAGCGATCCCCGGCGGCGGCCCGCCAGCGGCTCTGGTCCCGGGCGATCGAGCTGTATCTCTACACCGTCGGGGTGATCGCGATCGTCACCGCCGCCATCGCCCTGATCCCCGGCGCGGCCGAACCGCTGGCCGGTTTCCTCGGCCATCTGTCCGGCCGGGAGCCCGGAACGATCCTGGCGGCCCTTCTCCTGCTGCATTCGCCGACCTTCACGGACCTTCTGATCCAATACATCCTGTATCTGGCGGCAACACCCTTCCTGCTGCGCCTGATCCTGAACGGCCATGCCCGCACGGTCGCGTTCGGCAGCGTCGCGGCCTGGGCATCGGTGCAGACGGGGCTTCACCTCCCGTTCCTCGCGGCCATCGACGCCCTGCTGGGGGGCATGACGCCCGGTCTGGCGGTGCGCGGCCCGTTCAACCCGCTGGCCTGGCAGATCCTGTATGTCTCGGGGCTGCTGGCCGGCTGCGCGGTCCAGCGGGGGACATTCGACGCGGAGCGCTGGTTCCCCGTCGCCCGCCCGCCCTTGCTCGTGCCTGCGCTCGTGACGGTGCTGGCCTGCGCCTGCTGGCATCTGGCCCTGGCGAACGGGCTGGTCGGTCCGGCGGTCGAGGCGCACTTCCTGCGCCACGTGAACCGCACCGAGTTCAGCCTCGTCTACCTCGCCAACTTCGCGGCCCTTGCCTACGTGATCGCGTGGCTGCTGATCGCGGGCCACCGGTCGGACCATCCGGTGGCGGCCTGGACGGGGCAGTTCCTGCACAGGCTGTTCACGCTGCCCTTCCTAAGGCTGCTCGGCCGGCATTCCCTGCACGTCTATCTGTTTCACGTCCTCGTCTCCTACGCGGTTCTCCTGCTCGACCTGTTCTTCGGTCCGTTCGGGGAGACCACGAAGACGATGCTCCTGCTCTCCAGCATCACGAGCCTGGCGATCCCGGCCCTGCTGCGGGAGCGGTGGAACGCCCCCAAGCTCCCGCAGCGGTCCCGCGTTCCCGCCTCGTGATGCCCTGCAGGAGCCGCCGCTCCTACCTGGCCGAGGCCGTCTTCCCGACCGTGGAAGGGCCGGCCTCGATCATCGTGGTGAGGTATTCGGCAAGGCAGCGGTAGCTCGCGTCCTTCAGATGGAACCCATCGGCGCTCAACACGCTCTCCGCCGTGAAATGCCCGCCGTCCAGCCAGAACTTCATGATGCCGTAGCGGTCGAGCACGGGCGCGCCCAGCTCCCGGCCGAGATCGGCCACGCCGTCCACGAAGCCGCGGTAGGAGGCGTTCTTGACCTCTCCGGGGAAATGCTGCGGGTTCATCAGGATCAGGTCGGCCCCGGCCTTCCCGATCAGCGCGGCCCCTTCCCGGACGGTGTCCAGGAAGGCCGGCAGGGGAAGATTCTGAAAGCTGTCGTTGGTGCCGATCTGCCAGATCACGAGGTCCGGCTTCTCGGCCAGCACGTCCGTCGCGAAGCGGATGAGGTTCTTCTCCGCCGTCTCGCCGCCGATCCCCTTGTTGAGGACATCGATCCGGGAGTTGGGATGAAGGCGCCCGAGCATCTGCTGCAGCTGCGCCGGATATGTGGCCGATGGGGCGGAGGCGCCCGTGCCGGCGGTGCTGGACGACCCGATGGCGACGACCGTCAGCGGCCGTCCGGCCGCGAGTTCCGCGCGGGTGTGCGCCAGTCCGGCCGTGGTCAGGCTGGTGGTGGCCGGCACCGGGCAGAGATCGGAGGCCGACGCTCCGCCGGCCCACAGCAGAACAAGAGCGGAGAGCCCCCAAAGCGCCGGTCGCCTCATGTCTTTCCCCAGGAGATGAAGGAGTGTTGAAGGCGAGTATCGGGCGCTATGGTTAATGGACTGCTAATACCATTACCATCATTCCTCATGACCAATAAACTTAATATTCACGGCTTTAAGCAAAATGCTTTGCGCATTTCCATCTTCGTGGAGCCCGTTTTGCGGCTGGTCGGCATCCGGAATAGCATTTGCCATTGCCCGCTTGGTCCGCGCGATCCACGATGCAGCAAACGGCCCGTCAAGGCCGTGTGGTTGCCGGTGCGCAGGGCATGGGAATGAGGCGCCGCCGTGCCCGGCATCAGCACCGCATCCTTCCTGTCGATCGCTGATGGCGAGGCTGCCGCGCTGACGCAGGGCGGCATGATGGTTGGCGCAGTTCGCCGCCCGCCGCAAGCGGCGGGCGGGGTGGTGCCGGCGAGCGGTGCCGGTCCCAAGCAGGGCAGGGCATTCGTGCGACAACCCGTCAAAACCCGCCATGTTGTGTATTGCGCCGGCCTGCTCTATTTTCGCGAACATCTTCGCTGAACCGTTGCCTAATAGGAGATGGCATGCATCATCCGGAAGCGCTGGAGCCCATCGTCGCCTTTTTGCGTGGCATCGGCATGGGCGTCGAATATGGCGAGGGCGCGCGCGGCGGATTCCTGCCCGGCGCGAACATCCGGGCCGGGGTGATGCATGTCGATCCGGACACGCTGGTCGGGCCGGGCGATCTCCTGCACGAAGCCGGGCACATCGTCGTGGTGCCACGGCGTTTCTGGGCGCGGCTGGGTTCGAATTTGCAGGTGGACATTGAAGCCCTCCTCGCGGAGGCGGTGGCGTCGGGCGATGCCGCGGCTCCGCAACTCGACATGGCGGCCAGGCAGGGTGAGTTCATGGCCCAGGCATGGTCCTATGCGGCCGTCCTGCATCTGGGGCTGCCCCCGGAATGCATCTTCTTTCCGGGCTCCTACCACTGCGACCGCTATGAAGGGACGCACCCGATGCAGGCATGGCTGGAACGGGGAACCCATCTCGGTCCGCTGTCCCTGGCGCGGGCCGGATTGACCGGCTTTCCGGGTCTGTTCGCTCATATGGGCAGCAACGGGTTGTCTCCCTTTCCCCATATGACTCGCTGGTCCATCGACTGACCGGCCAGATCGTCGGGAGCGCGGCCTTGAACAGGCTCCCGCGCCACGCCGGCGCAAGCAGCCCCACGTCCTTTCCGTCATGACGTTTGGCCGTTTTATGATGCCGTCCCGGTGCCTTGGGCAGCGGCGGCGGTTCCTCGGCTTCGGGCATGGAGACGGGCATGGCAGGACCGTTGCGTTGACGTCCGTGTGTGGCAGCTTCACGAAGCCGCCGCGATCCTCGACCAGCCGCGCCCGCACCCGCAATGGCATGCCGCCCCACCGGTCCCAGATGCCCTGAAGAGCCGCCTGTTCCATCGGGCCGAGTGATGTTCGCCTTCGAAAGGCTCGGCGGCGATGTATGAACGCCGTGGTCGCCGGTGTGGTCTGCCATTTCCGCCATGGGGACGTTCCGCATGCGTCGGGGCGGGCCGTCGGCACCGGTGGAAGCGCGGCAGGCCGCAGGCGGATGGTCTTGCCGGCAATGGGACAAACGCGGGAGGACGCGGTCGGGCTTCAGACCCCCGGTCGTGAAAAGCTGCCGCGCAACGCATGTTGCGCAGGAAAGGCCTCCGTCACGCCGGATCGCCCGCTGCGGCTGATCGGGTGGGGCGGGGGCGTGCCCGATAATGCGCGAGCAGGCGTGGGCACAGCCCCTCCAGTATGTCGTCCAGTTCCGGGTCGCGCGGCTTGTCGCGGTGCTTTTCCGAAACGGCGGGACCGCGCACGTTGCCGAAGACGAAGTCGCGGGTGCGTATGATCTCCGGCGCGTGCTCGAAAAGAGCGGCGATGATTTCGGTGTGGCGGCGGCGGTACTCATAGAAGCTTTCGTCCACCGGCCAGCCAAGCGCGTTCACCGCCCGCAGAACCGCCGGGTCGCGCGCCACGAAATCCTCGTAATGGATGACGGCGTCGAAGCGCTCCCGCTCCGCGAAGAGGCGGTCGAGGATCCGGAACTTCTCCTCCATCGCCCCGGACAGGTCGCGGTAGTTCTTGGTGCGCAGGCTCTGGTAGTTGTCGCGCGGATCGCGCAGCACCAGGACCGTCCGGTCGGGCCGGAACTGCTCGACATGCTCCTCCAGCGGATGGGCGGCGGTCACCACCACCTTCACCACCGAGTCCAGAGGTGTCTCCAGCCGGGGCGCGACATAGCTGTTCATCACGTCCACCAGCGCCAGACAGTCCGGCCGCTGCGCCAGGAACAGGGTGAAGGCGGTGGATCCGCTCGACTGCATGCCATGGATGAGGAGCCGCATCGTCCGTCCCTACGCGAAGGTCGGTCTGCCGGGTGCCGGCGCGGCCGGCGACACCAGCCAGCTGTCGGCGATCTCCGCAGTGATGAAGACGTAGCGGCGGATGTGCGGCGTGGAATGCCGGATGCCGACGCCATGGACGGCGTCGATGCTCTGCGGGAAGATCACCATCTGGTTGGCGCGGTAGGGAATGGTCTTGACTACCTCCACCGCATCCGGCGGAAGCTCGTAGACGTTGATGTTCGGGACCGGTCCGTTCTTCCAGCGGAACAGCTCCAGCTCGCCGCCCACCGCATCGTCGTCGGGATGGCGCAAGTAGTAGAGGCAGGAGAAGATGCGGTTCGGCATGTCGAGATGCGCCCCGCGCGAGGAGGACGGCTTGTCGAGGACCGGCGTGTTGATCTCGGCCCGGGCGTCCTGAAGGATGCGCGCCTTCTTGAAGTCGTCACGCAGCATCAGTCCCATCGGGTGGCCCATAAGGTCGCCGCCCAGCGCTTCCCTCAGCGCGTTCGGCCAGTGGTCGCGGAACAGCGCCACGACCTCCGCGTAGAAGGCGGGAGAGGCGTGATGCGCGACGAAGGCCTTCCACGCCTCGGACATGTCCGGATGGATGAGGATCGGCCAGCTGGAGAGCTGGTAGCGCCGGTTGCTGCGCGGCGAGAATCGCGGGTCGGCCCCCGTGATGGTGGCGAAGGACGGAAAGCCGTCGTTCAGCGCGCGATGCGTCTCCTCGTCCAGAACGTCGCGCACGAACACATGGGGGAACGGATCGAGGTCGATGTCGCTTTGCGTGATGTTGGAAAGCAGGGATCGCATGGCTTGGTCTTGTTGATGGAAACGCTTCACGATGGAGCGAAAGGCCAGCCGGGACAAGCCCGCAGATGCCGCGTTGCCGACGGGTCGCCCCGTCGGCTTCCAACCTTCCGGACGGGTCATCGTCACGGTGCACCTGCACCGTCCGGGGAAGCGGCCCGTGCCGGGACGCCCGGATCGGCTGTCCGACATTGTCGCTAGGCATGGCCCATGCGCGGACGATACGATGCCGGCCGCTTCCCGACGCTCCAGAGCCGCCAACTTGTTTGCAGGAACGTTCCTTCGTCGCCCCGGCCCGGCCGCCGATCCGCCGGCTCACGACGCCCTGATCGGCGTTCTGGATCCTTATGGCAACGCCGACCGGCACGGTGTGTGGGCCGAAGCCCCCTTCCTGCTGGCCCATGCGCTGCGGTTCAACACGCCGGAGTCCGAGCACGAGGAAACGCCCTACCGCTGTCCCGAGAGCGGGCTCGTCATCGCCGCCTGGGCGCGGCTGGACAACCGGGAGGATCTCGCGCGGGCTCTCGGGACCGGCCGGCCGCTGGATGAGCTGACCGATCCGCAGCTCATCCTCATGGCATGGCGGCGGTGGGGCACGGGCTGCGTGGCGCGGCTGCTGGGCGACTTCGCCTTCGCCATCGCCGACCCAGGGGCACGCACGCTGTTCCTGGCGCGCGACCCGCTGGGCGTCAAGCCCTTGTACTACCGCCTGGACGAACGGCAGCTCCGGTTCGCCACGACGGCCGCCCTGTTCGCCGCCGGCGGCCCCTGGCCGGCGGAGCCGGACCCGGACTGGATGGCGCGCTACCTGATGGGGCTGTCGGCCCACCCGACCCTTAGCGCCTATCGCGAGGTGCGCAAGCTCGCCCCCGGCCACTGGCTGCTGGTGGCGCCGGATCGGACCGAGACGGAGCGCTGGTTCCACTGGCGTGACGATCCGCCGCCGGCCAGGCGGCGCGAGGAGCGCTGGGTGGAAGCCTATCGCGCGGTGCTGGAGGAGGCCATCCGCTGCCGCCTGCGCTCCGGCTACCCGCTCGGCACGGAGAACAGCGGCGGCATCGATTCGGCCACCATCACCGCCTATCTCGCCCGTTTCCTGGGGGAGCCGGGGGAGCGCCTGCACGGATTCGGCTTCGCCATGTCCGAACAGGAACCGGCCTTCATCCTGGAGACCAGCCGGGCGCTGGGTATCGTCCACAACCACATCATCACGGCACCGGTCGAAGCCGGCGACGCTTATATCGAAAGGGGGCTGCGTGTCCTCGGCTATCCCGAGGAACACGGCAACGCCACGGGACACATCCCATTCTACCGGGAATGCGGGCTGCACGGCATCCGCACCCTGTTCTCCGGCTTCGGCGGCGACGAGGTGGTCACCAATCCCGGCCATCATCTGCGCCAAGAAATGCTGGACGGCGGCGACTATGCAGGCCTGTGGAACATCCTGCCCGGCGATCCCCTCCGGCGCAGCCTGCGCCTGGCCAAGGCGGTCGCCCTGCGCCGCCGCCGGCCCGAATACAATCCCAGGTCCCGCGATGCCTGGCTGAAGCGCTGGCACCAACGGGCGCTACGCGACGAGGTCGCCACGGAACTGGACCTCTTCCGCGATTACATGGACAGCGCCCGCTACGACGCGCCCTTCCGGCGGATCAACGATTTCATCCTCAAGCATCACCTGCACGACATGCAGGTGACCGCCCGGCTGGAAAGCTGCACCCTTCTCGCGGCGTCCCACGGCATCGACTACCGCTGGCCGCTGTGGGACGTGCGGCTGGTGCAGCAGTACCTGTCCACGCCAAGCATCGAGAAGGCCGGCCCCCTGGGCATCGGCCGCTACCTGCACCGGCGCGCCATTGACGGGGTGGTGCCCGGGCGGGTCGCCTGGAAACCCAGCAAGGATATGGGCACCTCCCGTTTGCATGAAACTCTGAAGACCACGGGCTTGGCCCGGATGGCTGGGCAGGCGCACCGGCAGCAGGCCCATTTGCATCCGGCGCTGGAGGCGCTCATCGACCAGGACAGATGGCGCGGGCAGATCGAGCGCGCGGCCAAAGGCAGTGCCGATGGGGAGTTCGCCTTCATGTTCCGCCGCAACACCAGGGCGATCCGCTGGCTCAACGCTTGGCTCCATGGCGGGCCGGTGGGCTGAAAGATTTCAGTTCCGGGATCGCAGAAACCCGCCCTGGAGCATCTGCACCGTGGCGACGCCCCAGCCCGTGTTGCCCTCCAACAGGATCGGGCCATCCGGGGTCAGGACCCAGTCCCAGGCCAGCGCCCATAGGTCGGGGAACAGCGCGTGCGCCCGGCAGGAGGCCGCCGCCAGGGCGGGCCAGCCGGGCAGGCATCCCATGTGCCGGACCCGCCCCCAGAGCTGGTGCGCCCGCGCGCGCGCCTCGGCGTCCGGCAGTGCCTCGTCCGGAAAGGGCCTCAATTCGCCAGTCGCCGGTTCGATCGGCAGGATCACGTACAGCGGTCGTCCGCTTCGTGGATGCTTGCCCGCCGGCACCTCCAGTGTGGCGCTGAGGCAGGTAAGGTCCTTGCCCTGCCACTGGCTGATGAAGCGCAGGGTGATGGCATCCCCGCCTTCGGCCAGGGGTGCCAGCGTGGGATGGTTTGTGAGAAGCGGTTGCAGCAGGGTGTCGTCCGCCGCGACGAGCGCCCGCCAGGCAGCCTCGACCAGGGCCGTGTCCGTTAATGCGCGGCCGTCGAAAGCCCTCCCGGCCAGCCCTTCCGCGCTGCGCCACGCGGCGAAGGCGCCGCGGCCCTGGTTTCCCGAGCGGCTCTTGCAGAACACGCGCTCCAGCCCGTCCATGCGGCGGGACAGCGTGATGGCGTCGCCCAGCGGCGCGACGGCGTGGGTGCGGGCGACCGGTATGCCCAGAGGCTCCAACGCCCGTCCCAGAGCCTCCTTGTCCTGAAGGAGCGCGACCGACGCGGGCCTCAAGCCCAATGGCCGGCTGCGCCAAGCGTGGTAGGCAGCCGTTTCATGATCGAAGACATAATCCAGGGGAGCGACCTGGAGTCGGTACAGGCGGAAGCGGTAGACATCCGCAGGCGGTATGCACCATCCAAGCGCCAGCGCGAGCACGCGTTGGTGCTGCCGCCTCAGAGGAATGCCCTCCCGCGCGGCCACCTCCGGCCCGAACCGCCGCACCGCGCGCCACGCCGCCAGCGGGCCGTGGGCGAGCACCCATCTCAGCCACAGCCACAGCTCGCCCAGGCACCATAGCGCACGTGGCCGGCGGCGGCCGCTTTCCCACCAGAGCCGCCGGTGCAGCCGGACCTGTTCGTCCGCCCCGGGCTGGAGATAACGCCAGTTGATAAGGCCATGCGGCAGCCGGCGTGCCATGGCTTTCCGCGGAATGGCGCTCAAGCCGCAGGCGATGCTGGTGGGAGCGGGGGGCATGGGCGGGCGCAGGATATCCTTCCCTTAGACAGGTTGGCCGGACGTGTCCAGATACCCGAACCGGCGCATCACCGCGCCATGGTCGGCGATGATCCGCTCGACTTGGCCGGCTGTGAGCGTGTCGCGCCAGCCGCCGCTGCGGCCCTGGCGGAAAAAACGTGCGGCCCTGGAAGGGCGCTCCCGGAACCCTTTCTCCTGCTCCTGGCGGGCAAGTTCCTGGAAACCGCTGAAACGGATCGCCTTCTCCACACGCGCCGGGTCGTCCGGCACTTGCAAGAAGCGTGCAGCCCGGGTGAAGGTGGCCGCCGGATCGTCCAGCATGTCCTCGTAACGGATGACCAGCCGGTTCAGGCCGGGGGCATCGGTCCAGCTCAGGACATGCGCCGACCAGCTCAGCAGCCGTTGCCTCACCTGATCGGTCAGGCGCTGGCGGGAGCGGCACAGGGCATAGCCGGAATCCCCCATTCCCGCGATCGCCTCGTCGATGCTGCATTGGTTGTGGTTCGCGACGGAAGGCGCTACGTCCAGCGGGTTGCGCAGGATGTAGACAGCACCGAGTGTCGCGTCGCGGCTCACCAGCGGCTCGCCGTCCGCGGTGTGGGTGTAGGCGTCGTGAATCTTGTGGTAGCCGACGGTCTCAGCGCGCAACGACCAGCGGTAGACCACGGGGCGCAGCCGCTCCACTTCGTCCGGGTCCAACTCGGCGGTGTCGAAGCCGAGCACCTCGTCGAGCCAGCCACGGCTGCTTGCGATGCCACCGGTTTTGAGGTCGTTGATGTCCGCGGGTGCGGAGCTGTCATCGATCAGGTTGCGCAGAAATGTGCGGAACCAGGTGTTGCCCGACTTTGGGTAGGAGGCCAGCCAATAAATTCCGCCCATGATCAGGGATACTCGGCGATGTCCGCCAGGATGCGCTCGATCATCCGGTCCAGGCTGAAGCCATCGCGCGGGCGGGTGAGGCGGGCCAGACGGATGCGGCCGGCCAGACGGCCGCACAGGGCGAGGTGCTGGGGCTTCAGCGCCATGCCGTTGAGGAAGCGCACCCTGTAGGTGTTGTCGTGAAGCGGCTGGAAGCGGTGCAGGCCCCGGATGGGTTCGAGCGTCATCTCCTCCCCATGGTCACTGCCGAGGATATATACCCAGCGGATGGGCAGGGGGGAGCCGGCCTCAGTGGCGGCGACAGGGAGGTTGAATTTTTCGGTGTTCGGCCGGATGCGACGCAAATTGGCGGTATCAATGCCCAACTGGCTGGCAACGTCCTGCCACAGCTTGATACGAGGAAAGCCGGGCAGGGCGCGGCAGTCGCCGTCCACAGCGACCACATCGTCGGCGAGCACCGGATACTCACGCTGCATGAAGCCGGCCGCCAAGGTGGACTTCCCGGCCCCGGAACGGCCGACGCAGACCATGCACTGGTCGCCGATCCGGATGGCGTTGCCATGCAGCACGAGGCAGCCGCGCTGAAAGAGCAAGGCACCCATGGCGGAGCCAAGAAGGAAAACCCGGAGACTGTCCTCGTCGATCCCCGGTTCCGGATCAATGAGTATCCGGCTGCCGCCGGTCACGAGAAATCGGGCCACGCGAGGAATCCGCAGCCACAGTGCGGTCGCGCTTACCCACAGAAAGGGACCGATCTGCCGACCGTCGGCCAGACCTTCCGTATCAACGACCCCGATGCCGATGCGTATGTCGGCTTCGGTCTCCGCGCCATGCTGCCGCACGGCCAGTTCCGGAAGCGGCAGTTCGCTGGCGATAGTAAGGCCATAAGAAATATAGAACATTCTGACATCATATGTTTTTTTCAAGCACGCGAACAGCCCGGCTTCCGCAGTAGCGTACGGGAATGATGTGCAGGCGCCAATGTGCCAGCATCAAATCTCCGTTCCTAGCCGGACGACCGGAGCGCCGTTCAACCGCCTTCAGTTACCCGGACCACACACATCATGGACGTCTCGTTACCATGCGAAGCGCTCCTCAGCTCACAGGGGGCATGTGGGTTCGCGTCACATAGGTCGCGCTGAACCACACATTGTACACATCTACGCTATTGTGCTTTTTCTGCGCTGCTGGTTTCGGTATGATAGGCCGTGTTGGGTACCATTATCGAAGAGCGGGTGCCTAATGCTTTAAGGCGTGCCGAGATGGCTCCATTGCCTCTCTGGCTGATCGCGTAACGTAGGTGTGGTAGGAAAACTCATGGATAAGATAAGCGGCGACATTGTTCGGAAGCCAGAGGAAATTCTGGTGACGAATGGTCCGATTTCGGTCAAGGAATACGCTGCCCCTGTGTTCTACAAGTTGCAGGTTGCGGGCTGCACGGAAGGGAAAACTGCTGAACATCCCATAGAAAGTTTTTTTACTGGGCCCTCATGATAGGAGCATGGCTGCGTACAGGGGCGGTGTACGCGGGTGGGGGCAATCGCGCCAGTGCTGGAGATGCGATGCACGCCGTGGCATAGGTGCCCGTCGCGCAACAAGCGGGCCAGCTTGAGCGTTTTTCGCTCTGTGACAGTGATAGTGTTCTGATATAGCCACATTTGGGGCTGCTGGTATCTGGTTATACAATGGTGTCTCTAGTGCAAATCCATATAGAATAACGGGTTGGGGAAAGGTGGTGCCTGAGATGTCAGGTTTTCACTAAATAGCATATGCCAAGGCCTTCAACATATTTGCCCGCCTCGGAGGGTGAAGCGTTGTAGGAATCCCAGTTATTGCTTTTGCCAAATGGTCTATGTTTATGGAACCGCTTTTGCTCACCACTCGCCTTGTTCGCAATCCCGACTTTGTGGCCACAGATGTGGACGGCGATATCGTGATGATGAGCATGGAACGAGGTGAATATTACGGCATTGGTGGCGTGGGAATACGCGTGTGGGAATTGCTTGGGCAGCCAACCTCGCTTGCCGAAGTTGTCCAGACTATCTGTTCGGAATACGCGGTCGACGAGGCTACCTGCGAAAAGGACATGCGGTCTCTCATTGGAGAAATGATCCGTAACGGCGTGGTTACAGTCGGGTGAGCGGGTATGTGGCGAAGTTCGCGCGCAAAGTGCGCAGCTTCCTGCGTCAGCCGCTTTTCATCCGGCTCTGGTTCCTCCCGCTCTGGATCCTCCTCGGTCTCAGTAAGCTGCTGATTATCGGGGTTCCCTTTCGCCTTCTGGCGCCCCGTCTGGGCAATAGGGCGGGAGTGTACCCTTGGGTCCCCCTGCTCGACCCGCAGCAGGAAAAACGGGCGCGGCTAGTCGGCCATGCCGTGCGTTTGGCAGCCCGCTATACTCCCTGGAATTCGAATTGTTTTCCGCAAGCGGTGAGCGCACGTCTCCTGCTCGGCTTTTACGAAATTCCGTATGCCCTCTGTTTTGGCCTCATGCGTGAATCCCGGTCGGGTGAGATGAGGGCTCATGCTTGGGTTGTGGCTGGCAAGGTGGACGTTACGGGTGGAGCGAGCTTCGGTCAGTTCTCGGTGGTCGGTTGTTTTATCGCCCCGTACATAGGCGACACTTAGAGCTTCGAGCTTTTAATCTACCGCATACCCTGCGTGCCTGAGATAGTTCCAGCACTCCTCGGGTGTATAGAGGTCGCAGATGGAGCCGACGGCCTTCCACAGCTCCTCGATGGTTCTGGCTCCGATGCGTCGGAGATGAGTTTTGAGTTTGGCGAAGGCTATTTCGATCGGGTTGAGATCGGGGCTGTAGGGAAGCAGGAAGAGGAACCAGGCGCCGCGCTCCTTGAGGATGGCCTCGGCCTTTTTGCTCTTGTGGCTGGACAGATTGTCCAGGATGACGACGTCGCCCGGCCGCAAGGTCGGGGCGAGCTGGATCTCGACATAGCTGTCGAAGAGGGCTCGGTTCATCGCGCCCTTGATGATCCAGGGGGCGGTCGGTCCGTCGCTGCGCAAGGCGGCGATGAAGGTCTGTGTGCCCCAATGGGCGAAGGGAGCCTTGGATTTGAGCCGCTGACCGCGCCGGGCCCGCCCGCGCAGCCGGGTCATCTTGGTCGTGGTGGCGGTCTCGTCGAGGAACACCAGCCGGTCCGGCTCCTGGCGCATGCGGGGCTGGCGGCTGTTTCGCCAGATTCGGCGATCCTGGGCGACGTCATCGCGCCCGGCTTCGCTCGCCAGCAGTGTTTTTTGACGGTGAAGCCGCGCGTGAGCAGGAAGCGCGACAGCGAAGCGGGATGAACCGTGACCCCGCACTCGGCTTTCAGCTTGGCCGCCAGTTCGGGCATGGTGATGTCGCCCTGCGCCTCCACCCAGCCGATCAGGCGCTCGGCATAGGGGACCAGCTTGCCACCGCCGGGCGAGCGCCCTTGCCGCGCCGGCTCCAGCGAGCCGGTCTCCTTCATGCGCTGCGCCAGCCGGATGCTCGTGCTGGCGCTCACGCCGAACCTGCGCGCGGCGGCCCGACGCGAGCTGCCACTTTTGATGTCCCCATAAATCTGGACACGAAGATCCGCGGAATAGCCTTGGCCCATGATCCACCTCCAAGGAGGGTGAATCACACCCACAGCCCACAGAGCAAGCCCGATTCACACTTCAAGCAAGATGCTCTAACCTGCTCAGCGTGGCTGTCTTCGACAGGGCCGCTGCAACCCGAAATCCAACAGGATTCCTTTTTGTTTGAAGCTATGACCCTACAACCCCGCCGATGTGTCCGGCGGGCCTCCTATCATCGCCGCTATCACGGCGTGTCCCCCCGGCATCACTAATGGGATGCCGGGCAGAAAATACATACAAAAGAATGCGCGCGTTGGTAGCGATTCCAACGTTTATAATTTCGTATGCCGCCATGCCTGTAAACGCTCGGCAACTTGCTTCGGGTGAGGCGGTTCGATATACTACTTTTGTTACCCCGTGTGACCGCTGGCCATACGGGGTAATCTGGCGGCAGTCGCCGCCAGTCCCGACGACAACACAGCGGCCGGACGGCCGCGGGAGGATACGGTGTCGGATCCCTATCTCGGTGAAATCAAAATGTGGGCGTTCCCCTGGGCACCCCGCAACTGGGCCCTGTGCGATGGCTCGATCCTGCAGATAACCCAGTCCACCGCGCTCTATGCGTTGCTGGGCACTGTGTTCGGCGGCGATGGCAAGACCACCTTCGCGTTGCCCGACCTGCGCGGCCGTACGCCCATGGGCATTGGCGCCACACCGGGCACCACCACTCCCTACCAGCGCGGCAACGTCGGCGGAGCGGAGACGGTCGCCCTGACCATCAACACGGTGCCGGCGCACTCCCACAATATCGTCGCCAATCCCAATCCCGGCACGGCTCTGGCGCCGGCAGGCGCCATGATGGCGAACGTGGTTCCGGCCCCAGGCGTCACGGCAGACTTCTCTGTCTATCTGCCGGGGCCGATGTGGACCGCCCAAGCGCAACTCAATGCCGGCACCTTGTCCTCGTCCGGAGGCAACCAGCCGCACAACAACATGCAGCCGTTCGCCGTCGTGAACTTCTGCATCGCAACGACGGGCAACTTTCCGCCGCGGAACTGAGTTCCAGCCGCGCAACGCCCTTTCCCTATTCATCGCCGCCCCCGTACCCCACGGGATGTCGTGGCCAGTGATGAGGACATTTCCATGGATCCCTATTTGGGTGAAATCCGTATGTTCGCGGGCAACTACGCGCCCGCGGACTGGCATATCTGCGACGGCAGCCTGCTGAACATCCAGCAGTACCAGGCACTCTATTCGCTACTCGGCATCGCCTGGGGTGGTGACGGCGTCAGCACCTTCGCTTTGCCCGATCTGCGCGGTCGCATCCCCGTGGGCCAGGGCAACGGACCGAACCTCACGCCGCGCACCCTCGGCCAGAAGGACGGCACCTCGACGGTCCAGATTCAGACCGTCAACATGCCGGCTCACACCCACACGGTGAACGCCAGCAACACGCAGGCGACGCTGACGAACGTCGCCGCCGGCGTCGGCTTGGCGCAGCCGGTGCAGGCGACGGCGGCCGGCAACGTGGTGCGCTACGCGCCGCCCACCGCCAACCCGCTGACAATGCAGGTTATGGACACCGACATGGTGACGATGGCCCCAGGCGGCAGCCAGCCGCACGACAACCTGATGCCGTACCTGTGCATCAACTACATCATCTGCGCCAGCGCAGGCCTGTACCCCGACCGGCCGTAACCGACGATTAGGAGTCGCGATCATGGATGCATTCTACGGCGAGATCCGCCTCTTCGCGTTCGGGTTCCAACCGCAGGGATGGATGCTCTGCGACGGTCGGACCCTGCCTATGCAGAACTATCAGGCGCTGTTCGCGGTGATCGGTTTCACCTACGGCGGCGACAACCAGACCCACTTCAATATCCCGAACCTGCAGGGACGGGTGGCGGTCGCCGCTGGCGACGACCCGCTGGACGCCTTCGACCCACAGGTCGCCGCATTCGGTGGTGAAACCGGCGTAACTCTGACGACGAACCAAGTCCCGCCGCACACCCACACCTTTACCGGTGCCGTTGCTGCCGGCACGGTGCGCGTGGCGGCAGCGCAGGGCAACTGGCTATCGGGACCGGTTTTGCTGTCATCGAGCGGCAACAAGAGCAGCTCGGCTTTCGCGCCCGAACCGGCGTCCGGCACTGTGACACTCGCCCCTGGCACTGTCGCTCCATACAATGGCCTGGGCCAGGCACACGAGAACCGGCAGCCCTTCCTGGCGCTCGGATACTACATCTGCTACGAAGGCGCCGCGTTCCCGGTGCGGAACTGACGGCGTCGGCCCGGCGGCGGTTGCTGCCGGGCTCCCCGTTCCTCCAGTCATTTTCCGGTGCCATGCCCCACACCGATCTTCCCGCCGTTCCCCCGGATCTCGCGGCACGCGGCGTCACTCTGCGCCACCGTAGCAAGGCGGACACCGAGTTCGTGCGCGACGTCTACGTCGCCTACCGCTGGGAGGAGGTCAAGGCCGCTGGCTGGCCGCAGGAGATGGCACTGGCCTTCCTGCACGACCAGTTCCGCCTGCAGTCCGTTCATTATGACACGCACTATCCCGGCGCCGCCTGGGGTATCGTGGAGGTGGAAGGGCAGCCAGCCGGGCGCCTATATCTGCAGATGGACAGCGGCGGCGACCTGCGCATCATCGACATCGCCTTCATGCCGCCCTACCGCAACCGGGGATTCGGCGGAGGCCTGATCGCGGCTGTGCAGGACCATGCCCGCGCCACCGGCGCCGCCAAGGTCAGCATCCATGTGGAAAGGCAGAACCCCGCGCTGCGCCTGTACCGGCGGCTGGGGTTCCAGCCGGTGCAGGAGGGCGATGTCTATTTCCTGCTGGAATGGCCGGTCGCCTGACCGGCCAGCCTCCACCGCGTCAGGTGAACACGGCCTCGTAGCGGAAGGTGCCCGCCTCCGTGCGGCCGATCGGCACCAGGAACAGGTCGAACTGCCCCATGGTGTCGTTCTCCAGCCGGTGGATCTTCTGATTCAGGTGGATCTCCCGGCTTTCCCCCTCGAACACCAGCGAGAAGGCGGCCCGGTGGCCCTCGGGCGGCACATGGCGAGGCAGGAGGGATGCCTCTGTCAGCGTCAGCGTCTCGGCATGGGCGGGATAGCTGACGCGGAAGCCCTGGCCGACCAGGGGTTCGAAATCTTTCACGGTCAAACGCTCGAGCATCGGGCAACATCCTGACGCGATATGTATGATGACGAGAAGCATATCAAAAATATTGTGGTCCAGGTAGAGGCATATTGCGCAATGTCTCCCAAGAAACGCTGGGGCAAAACGCACCGCAGGGCTCCGTCGCTTCATTGGAGATGGTTTGATGTTCGCGTCCTTTGACCATGGGATCACGATCGGCCTGCATCAGGTGGTTCTGCATGATTGTCCTTGATGAACGGTCGCCTGAATCGTGATGACACGGCGAACGCGCGCATTCCGACTGCAGCGCCCACCCCTTTCAAGAACCCCGACTCGAAACCCCGACCTGTAACTGGAGCGAACCGATGATGCTTCCGGACCTTCCACAATTCCAGACGGACCTGTTCATCCCGGCTTACCGGCCTATGAGCAGCGGCGAGTGGGAACTCCGCCGTCCGGCCACGGTCCTCTGCCCCGGCTACTGGTCCGGCCCGGTCCTCGCGGTCAACATGGTCGGCCTCGTCCGGCGGGGCGCGACCTGGATGTCGATGACGCCGATGGAACTGGAAAGCCAGGAGATCGGCGTGCGGCTGGCGCACGGCCATGTCGTGATCTTCGGCATGGGCATGGGCTGGGCGGCCTGCGTCAGCGCGCTGCGCGACGAGGTCACCGCCGTCACCGTCGTGGAGCTGGACGAGGACGTGCTGGCGCTGCACCGGGAGCTGGACGTCTTCTCGCAGTTGCCGGAGCAGGCCCGCGCCAAGATCCGGGTGGAGCGGGGCAACGCCTATGAGTGGACACCGCGCGAGCCCGTGGACCTGCTGATGCCCGACATCTGGCTGCCCCTGGTCTCCGACGGCCGGGTGGAGGAGGTGCGCCGCATGCAGGCGAACGTCCAGGCGAAGGAAATCTACTTCTGGGGGCAGGAGATGGAGATCGCGCGCCACGCCGTCGCCGCCGGCCGGACCCTGGACGACGCCGGCATCCGCGCCACGATCGAGTCCTTCGGCCTTCCGCTGATCGGCACCGATTATCCCGACTATGCCGGAAAGCTGAACGCCGCCGCCCGCCGCTGGATGCGCGGCCGCTGGCTGCCCGGCACGGTTCCGCCCTTCTGAGGCGGGATCAGCCCGCCATGCCCAGGGCGGCTAGCCGCCCGCCGGCGCTGGCCCGGACCTCCTCCCATCCGCCGGAGGCCACCAGCCCTCCCGCTTCCAGCACGAGCACCTGGTCGGCGCCGCGCACGGTGCCGGGCCGGTGGGCGACGACGATCAGCGTCGCCGCCCCTCGCAGACGCCTCAGCGTTTCCGCAACCCGTTCCTCCGTCCCGGCATCGAGCGCGGAGGTGGCCTCGTCGAGGATCAGGAGGGCCGGGCGGCGCAGGAGAGCCCGCGCCAGCGCCACGCGCTGCCTTTCGCCGCCGGACAGCCGCGCGCCCCGGTCGCCCACCACCGTATCCAGGCCCTGCGGCAGGTTGCGCACCACGTCCGCCACCGCCGCGTCCTCCAGCGCCCGCCACAGCCCGGGCTCATCCGCGTGGGGTGCTGCGAGCAGCAGGTTCGCGCGGATGGTGTCATGGAAGAGGAAGGCGTCCTGCGGCACATAGCCGACACTGCGCCGCCAAGCGGTCCGGTCCGCACCGGCGACCGGAACGCCGTCCGCGAGGAGGCGACCTTGTTCCGGCTCCAGCAGGCCGAGCAGCAGGTCGGCCAGCGTCGATTTGCCGGCGCCGGACGGGCCGACGATGGCGGTGGTCCGGCCGGCCGGAATGACGGCGTCGATGCCGCGCAGGGCCGGCGCCTCGGCCCCGCCATGGCGCGCCGCTACTCCCTCCAGGCGGATCTCGCGGGCAAGGGCGGGAGCTTCGGCGCTGGCGGGCGGCTCGGCGGCGGCCTGGCAGCGGTCGAGCAGCGTCTCCGCCGCGGCGTGGCCGGGCAGGGCGTTCAGAAGGCGGCGCCACTGCTCCTGAAGCCGCAGCCCCGCCATCATCAGCCGTCCGAAGGCCAGCACGAAGACGAGCGCGTCCGCCACCCCCATGCCGAAACCCCGCACCGCCACCGCCACGGCCAGCGCCGCCGAGACGGCGGCCGCCGCGCGCACCACGGCACCGCCGGTCGCCATCGTTGCCGCATGGTCGAGCTGGCGCGCGCGCAGGTCGCCCAGCCGCGAGGCGAAGAGGGCCGCCCGGCCGTCCTCCGCGGCGAAGCTCTTGACCACCCGCAAGCCGGAGAGATCGTCGGTGAGATCGGCGTTGAGGCCGCGGTGAGCCTCGCCCAGGGCGCGGCCGAGCAGGGCGTGGCGGCGGTCGAGCGGCCGGGACAGCAGCGCCACGACCGCCGCCGCGCCGAGCGTCGCCAGCGTCATCGCCGGCGACAGGCCGAAGGCGACGCCGAGCAGCACGGGAATGGTGATGCCGGCGGCGAGCAAGCTGGCCAGCGTGTCCACCGCGAGACCGGCGCGCCCGACCTCCCCCATGATGACATGCGTGACGTCGGCGGCGCGCAGGCGCTGGAAGGCCGTCCATTCCATGCCCAGGACCGCCGCGTGCAGCTCCTGCCGCAGATCGTCGACGAAGCGCAGCCGCAGCCGCGTGGCGGCGATGGCGCGCGTCCGGATGACCAGCGCCGCCGCCCCGGCGAGCAGCGCATAGAGCGCCAGCGCGCCTTCCAGCGAGGCCAGCGGCCCGAGCAGCGCCCCCAGCCCCTCGACCATGCGGCGCGACCCGGTGACGCCCAGCACGTCCAGCAGGGGCACCAGCAGCATGATCCCCGCACCCTCGGCCAGCGCCGCCGCCACCGACAGCAGCGCCAGCGCGAACAGCCGGCCACGCCCGAGGGACAGGATGCGCCGGACCAGGCGCCGAAAATCACCACCCATGTCGCTCGTTCCTCAGCTCATGCGAGGGTTGAAAGGGAGACCGCCGGGCGGGCTGTCCGGGGTTCACCGTGCGGCTCACGTCACAGCGCGGGTTTTTCCGTGGGAAAGGTTCCTTCTAGCAAAGGGAGCGTGGCGCCCGCAGCTGCCGTCCGGCATAGCCCGCGCCGATGTCACAGGCTGTTGATCTTGGGCACCATCGCACCGACCAGAAGGCGAGTGACCAGCTTTTTCCACAAGGCCGGATGACATTCGCCGTGCTATCAAGTGGTGCCCTTCGGCTGGTTCCCGGCGTCGGCAAGAGGCGCGTTCGTCATAGGCTTCTCAATGCCCGACCTCACATCCGACCTGCAATCATGATTTCTTCGGATGCTCCCATGCCGGTCGCCCTCACCCTTGCCGAGGCTCGTCCCGAGCCGTCACCTGGGTTCCTGATGACGGCGCGCTGGACCGGATCGCCCGAGATAAGCCTGCTTTGCGGCATCATCGCGATGGGGCAGGGCGCGCCGCCACCCCTTCCGGAGCGCGGCATCGACTGGGACCGCTTTCTGCGCATGGCCCGTCATCATCGGGTCGCGCCGCTCCTGGGGCCGGCGCTCGATCCGGCCGTCGCGATGCCCGAGCGGATCCGTGCCGCACTGGCGCTGCTGCGGCAGCGGACGGCGATGCAGATCCTGGCGCGCAACGCCGAGATGCTGCGGCTCGTCGGGGCGCTGGAAGGGGAGGGCATCGAGGTGCTCGTCCTGAAGGGAGCGCCGTTCGCGATCCAGATCCATGGCGATCCGAACGGGCGGGCGTCCCGCGACATCGACCTGATGGTCCGGCCGGAGGCGGAGGAGGCGGCGCTGGCCTTGTTGAACCGGCTGGGCTACCGTTCCACCGCCGCCGACGACCCGGAACGCGCCGGGTTGGCGCCGGTGAACGAGGTCGAACTCGTCCACCCCGTGTCCGGCCATTGCGTGGAACTGCACACGCGCTTCATCGCCGATGACCGGCTGTTCCCGATGGCGGTCGTGCGCCCGTTCGAGACGGCGGTGACCATGACGGTCGCCGGGCGCGCGGTGAGGATCCCGGCGCCGGAAACCGCCCTGTGCTTCGCCGCGCTGCACGGCACCAAGCACCTGTGGCGCCGGCTGTTCTGGGCGGCGGACATGGCGGCGGCGGCGCGGCGGGAGAGCATCGACTGGACCGCGGTCCTCGACCTCGCCTTGCGGACCAACACCGAGCGGCACCTCGCGCTGGGGCTGCATCTTGCGCAGGAGCTGTTCGGGACGCCCGTGCCGTCGCCGGTCCTGGCCTTGCCATCGGCCATGAGGGCCGCGCGGCGCGCGCTTGCGCTGCTGCCGCCCGTCATTGACGGCGACGGTCTGGCCAATGATGTCGATGCGATCGCGCGCGTCGGCGGGTTGCGCTATCTCTGGTGGGAGTTCCGTTTGTATCGGCGGCTTTCGGCCGGGCTCGCCGTGCTGGGCATGCACGCCCGGCCAACCTTGAAGGACCGGGCGGCGGTCGCCCTGCCGCCCTGGCTGGACGGGCTGTATTACCTGGTGCGGGTCTTCCGTATCGTCGGTGGGAGCCTGTTCGGCGGGCGGGGAAATCGAGGTGAATAAGGTCGGAAAGCCGAGTCTTCAGCGGCGTCACTGCCGCGAGGCAGCCATTGCCCGATCATAGACCGACAGCAGCTGAGTCCAGTTTCTTTCAGCGGTGTAGCGGGCCTCGAAGGAAGCCCGCACTTGCGCGCGCATGGCGAGCAAGTGATGGGGATTGTCAAAGCACCATGCGACCTTTGCTGCCAAACCCGCAGCGTTGCCGGGCTGGAAGAACAAGCCCGTCCTTCCTTCTTCCACCATTTCCGCCGCCGATCCAATCCGCGACGCAATGACCGGAGTGCCGGCGGCGAAGGCCTCCAGCAGCACCAGAGGGCAGCCTTCGTACCATTCGCTTGGGAAAAGCAGGACTGACGCTCCAGCCATTTGCCGTGCGACCTCCTGCGAGGACCGCTGTCCCAACCAGGAAATACCTGGGCTGCCGGCCAGGGCTGCGCGCACAGCCGGCGCCTCCGGGCCCTCTCCGATGACGCGCAACGGCAGGCTTCCGCCAAGGTGGCGCCATGCGTCGAGAAGGGTCGCTATACCCTTTTCGGGAGAGAGACGCCCGACGAACAAGGCGTATCCGCCACGGCCCTCTCCGACAGGAGGGGTGGTCGTCAGGAAGTTCGGCTTGACCAGAAGCTTTTCCGCCGGAAGCCCGAACTCAATGAATTTCCGCCGGGAAAATTCGCTGAGCGCGATGAAGGCGCTGGTCGTGCGGCTCCACGAGCCCAGCCATCGGTGCGCGACCTGCATGGCCGCCACCGCTGCGCTGCCGGCCGTGCTGCCACGGTAGCAGCGGTGCCGGATTGCGGGCCATGGAATGTGCCGGCCGATGCAGCTCTCGCAGACCGCGCCGTCCCGGACCATCGTCGCGCCGGCACAAAAAAGCCGGTAATTGTGCAAGGTCTGAACGGTGGCAACGCCTTCGGCCCGTGCGGCATGATGGACCGAAGGCGAGACGAGCGGAAAAAAATTGTGGACGTGGACGAGGTCGAAGCGGCTTTCACGCAGGATTTTTCGAACCCGCGCGTAGGACGCGCGCGACCAGGTTGCGTTCAGAGCCGCGGAGATTCTGCCGGTTCCTGCAATCCGCTCATTCGTTTCGGTGTAGGTGACAACGTCGCATGCATTTGACTGCAGCAGAAGTCGTTCGGCCTCGCATACGTTGTCCTCACCACCGTGCTTCTGATAGCGGTTGTGGACCTGCAGGATACGCAGGCGGCGCGGGGCGTCCACGTTCATCCAGCCGCTCCGAGCACCTCGTCGAAAAGGGCCTCGATCCGTGGCACGATCCTGCGGACGTCGTACCGTTCGGCGGCCTCCGGCGCGGTTCGTGCCAGCGCTGCATGCCATTCGCCGTCTGTCAGCAGCCGCTTCATCGCTTCGGCCATGGCGGTGATATCATCCACAGGAACAAGGGGGCCATATCGACCGCCGTCCAAGATCTCGTCAGGCCCGGCGACGTTCGTCGCAATGACCGGCACCCCAAGCGCGAGCGCTTCCGCCACGACTAGGGCGAAGCCTTCCAATCTTGAACTAAGGACGAAGCCGGTCGCCCGTGCCATGAGCGGATAGGGATTCTTGAGGAAGCCGACGAAATGAACACTATCCTTCACGCCTTCTCGTTCAGCGAGCCTGCGCAGGTCCTCCTCAAGATTCCCCTTTCCGGCAATAACCAACTGATGCAAGACACCCGCGGCCCGCACGCGCGCGTGCGCGGCAATGAGTACGTCGAACCCCTTTTGGAAGTCCAAGACGCCCACGGCGACAATCAATGGGGACGCGAACGGTACCGCAGCTACGGTCGTCGAGGTATCCCGTGCCAAACGGCTGATCTCTTCGAGGTCGATGCTATTCGGAATGCAGCGTACATTCTCAAGATGAAAATCTTCAGCCAGATCCCGCGATACGCTCTGACTGACGCCGACGACGCTATTGAGATGCGGGTAAACGGCATGGAACACCGGGCGGTGTAGCCATTCGGGGCGCAATCGATAGCGGAAAATCGCCGAAATGTGGATGTGCATCCAACTGATCACTGGGCGCCGCGTGATCAATGCCGCGATGGCCGCCAAGTATGTGGGCGTGAGTTCAGACCAGGAAATGATAAGGTCATGCTCACGCCCAGCACGGATGATCGCAATCAGAGCTGTCATTCGGGACCGGAGCGATCTGCCGCCTTCGAGTAGTAGGAAATCAACTTCCTTTGGGAATTCATCCTTCAAAGATAAGTCTCGTTCGAGGACAAGCAAAGTAACCCTGTAACGGTCACGTCGCATGTGCCGCAAGGTCGTTGCGAGAAGCCGCATGGATCCGTGGAGATGCGGAACTACGAAAAGGATGCGTTTCATTGCGCTTTAACCCGCCTGGTCCACTCCATGCGAGCGGCGCCGTAAAGGAGTCCCATTCCGCAGTAGAACGGTACTGCAATAAAAGGCGTCTCCAGCGCATTCCCAAACAGCGCCAGCGACCAAACCACCAAGAATTGCCCCAGCAGACAAGACCGGTATGGTGACGATGGAAGTCTGAGGAACATCAGAATAAAGCAGGCCGATAGGCCCAGATATAGAGCAGCTCCAACCAATCCAGTGTAACATAGAAGGTAAATAAGGAAATTGTGAGGTGTTCTGAGCCCTTCGACGTCTGCGCCTATGTCACTAAGCTCTGGGCCGTATCCATGGCCGAACAGCCAAAGTTCGGGTGTTTCAAGGCTATCCAGAACTTCGGTCCAAAGATCGAAACGCCAATCGATCGTTCCATGTCGCGCGTAGATGTCCAAGGCCTGACTGCCTTGACCACCATCAACGAGCATTTCATGCGCACTGTCGGCATCGAAGCTCGCGACGACCTGCGCGGCGATCCAACTCGGGTCAAGCGATCCTCCTCGCCCTTCCGAGGCTGGTATGAGGCCGCCTACGGTGATTACGATGATGCCGACCGCGATGGTCCCGCTGCCTACCCGTAACAGCGTCCGTGTGTTGCTCTGCAACGCTACTACTAAACCACCGCCCAGCAGAATTGACAGCCATAAAGCACGGCCTGGGTTGGCAAGGGCGGCTATGATATCTACTGCAATTGCGACGGCGCCCACGATACCAGAATGGGCAGAAAAGGCGACCAGCCCCACAATAAGGTAGGAAACCATTGCCGGAGTATCGAACGCCGATACGTCGGGAGCCCAAGGCAGATAAATATCAAGCCTGGACGTATATGATGCATACAAAATTCCATTTAGGCCGGCCAAAAGGCCTGCGACCACATAAAACTTTGCAAGCTTTTTCCGATCTATTTGGTGTCCAATAATCTCACCAAAAAAGAAAAACAACACATAGTAATTAGCCGCGAACTCTTTGAGAGCAATTTCTAGGTCATAGCCAGCGGAAACACCACGAAGAACGGCGACCCCTCCCCATACCAACCCAAGGCCAAGCCATAGGGTAATTGGGCGTAAAACGGCTATTTGGTTTAAGATTGCCGGGATCCATCTCCTAGCTAAAAGAATTATACTCAGCAAGAGAAAAGCTTCTGCCGGAAAAAGGGGGCTAAACCCCAGGTAGGCGAATGGACGCCCAAAAACGAGGTATCCGCCAATCAAAAAAAACGAGAGCAAATACATTATTTGAGTTCCAATCTTTTGTAAAGCACGCGCCACTCTTCTGCTACGCGCTTCACACCATAACGGGTAACTGCTTCACCTAATGCTATTCCCATTTCCCTGCGCTCGTTTTCAGGGGTGTTTGCAAAGCGCGTCAACGCACCAGAGACACTGTCTTTTGTGGATTCTACAATGATGCTGTTCTTGCCATCGATCATCAAATCGCTCAAACCGTAGACCGCGGTTGCAATAATGGGAACGCGCGCAGCAGCAGCTTGCAGTCCGACGAGAGGAAAGACTTCGTAGCTCGACGGAAGGACAAATGCATCGGCACTCCAGAGGAAAGGACGGACATCGTCCTGCATCCCAACAAATTCTACGGCATCCTCAGCATGTGCCTCCTTCACGCGTCGGCGCCATTCCACCAACATCGAATCTGTGCCTCCGACTACGATCAATTTTATATTGACGTTGTCGAGGCTACCGATAGCGTCGATCAGAATCCCTAAGCCCTTGCGTTCGAAATGCCCAAGGGCAATGAATGAAAGTAGGATTTGGTCCGGTTTTATCTTCATGGACCTCCGCAGATGCTGCCGGTCAAGGTCAGGAGGCGGTCCAAAGTGATCCACATCAATCGGATTTCCGAGAACTCGAATTTTATCACGCGTCCATTCATGCCGACGGACAAGTTCCTCAGCCAAGCCACGTGACGGCGCGACGATTGCCTTGGCACGACCGAATACCCACGGTTCAAGGATTGCGTGCAGCCAGTGATCCAACCATCGCGCCCATCGGCGTATGCCGCTCGGCCGAACTTTCGTCCAGTGATCTGCAAGAAAAGCGCCATGACAAAAATGCGCATAGACCACGCCGCTGAATAAGAGATTGCTCTCTACGATTTGGATACAATCAAACTTTTCGCCAGTTTTCCATTTGTACACGCCGGCTATGATAGGAGCCACTATGTGAAACGCAACAAAAAGTACCGCCAGTGGGCGCAAGGGAAGTGGGATGCGAACGAATGAAATCCGATCCGGGCGAGGATTGTCGAAATTGGTGGAAAAAACTACAAAGTCATGTTCGTCGCACAGCTCCTTAAGAAGTAGCAAATGGCAAGATCCAGCCGGACTTGTGGCGGTCAATGAGTAGTCAAAAACGGCAATGCGCATGAGTGTTCCTCCGTATATAATGATTCTGTTTAGATCGTACTTTTTTTATAATGAGAATGGGTCGGCATGACGTAGGCGCAAAACTGTAATCATTGCGACGACAACGAAAAATTCAGTCAAGACAACTGTGATTGCCATACCGATCTCAGCCAGCCCGAAGCCCCAAGCCAATGTGATCGCAAGAAGGACGTATACAAGTCCAGAAATAAGAGTTATCGCAACGAACAGCCTATCCATCCCGAGCGGAATCATCCACTGATATCCTAAGGCGTGCGAACACGCGGAAAGGACTGGAAGCAGAGAGAGAATCCGCAAGATAACCTGTGAGCGCTCATATCCGGGACCCAGCAGCAGGGCAGTTACTTGGGGAGCGAAGATCAAAAGGCCCAGGCTGGTCGTGAAACCAACCGATAGAAAAAAGTAGAACGTTATCCGTGCAACCGAAGCGGCCTCGTGGCGCGCGTTATGTACAAGGTGGCTGAGATGTGGGTACATTGCTCCTCCGAGAGGTCCGATAAGGCGCGCAGCCGCCCTCGCGATCCGGTCGGCACCTGCAAAAAATCCGACTACCTGTGCAGGAACAGCTAAGCTTAGAAGGAATGGCGTGCCGATTGTGTAAAGGCCTTCTGAAATGCGGAAGATTAACATATCCAGGCTACGGGCGAGCGTGTCAAAAACCAGAGGCGCGCTAGGTAGCTTCGGTTTTGTTAAGTTGCAAGCAAGCCTGAGTCCGATAAAGGAATATGCCATCGCGGCCGCCCCCTGCAGTGCGAGATAACGCCAGCCCTCGTCAGGGGAGCCAACGAGCAGAATGGTTCCAACCGTTGCGGCAGTTTTGCAGATCAGATCGGCGATGACCACTGCATTGAGCCGTTCGATGCCTTGAAAAAACCATGACATACTAAGGGCGTTGCCGAGACCCCACAGAAGGCCCGACCAAAAAACCGCCTTGTTTTCTTGAAGGAACGGAAAGGCGGACGTCATGGCACTGACAGCGAAAACAACGACAGTCAAAAGCACGAGCTTTGCCCCTAGGACGGCACCAACAATCCGTGCCATGGATTGTGGATCGTTTCGGTGCCTAGCCACCTCACGCGTAGCCGTAATATCAAATCCAAATTCAACCACGCGGGAGATGTAAAAGCCTAAGGATTGCGCGAGTATCACAATGCCAAGGCTCTCAGGGCCAAGTACTCTAGCTAAGTAGGGGATAAGGGCAAGCGGCAGCAGCACGTTTGCGGCATGCGTTACCGAAAACGCTGAAACGTTGCGGACGAAAGATTTTCCAAAACGCATGCGCACCCATGTTAGCATATGGGCTAGCCTCCCCCCGACAATTTCCGTCGTAGACGGAAACCGATACACCCATCTCAGTAAAAATCCGATGAAGATCTGAGGTCTCAATCGACTCCGCTTAAATGCTTGCGGGTATGGTCAGGCAGCGAGAATGGGCTGTCCAACGAGCGCGCGTGAGATGGGTTGATGGGGGATATGCCGATGAGGCGCCCTATGCCGATCATGGGTCGGATGTGTGCATGAACGTCTGCACCCTGGAGAGGAGGGTGTCACGTTGTAACGATGGATCCCATATACCCGGTTTCAGCAACGATGGATGGCCGGTTAGGGAGAACAGAATTGGTGCCCGCGCTGCCGTAGCGTGCGGGTGGTGAAATCGGGCCACGCCCGTGGCAAGCAGCGTTGGCTGTGCCGGAAGTGCGGCTATCAGTTCACCCGTAGGCCGGATTGCGGTGTGCCGGAGACGACGAAGCAGGCGGCGGTGACGCTTTACGGTCATGGGCTGTCGCTCCGTTATGTCGGCAAGCTTCTGGGCACGACCGCGCAGTCGGTGCTGCGCTGGATCTGCCGGTACGTGGACCGGCACTGCCCCAAGCCGACGCCGCGGCCCGTCAGCCTCATCGAGATCGACGAGATGTGGCATTATCTCGGCTGCAAGGCGCACAAACTCTGGATCTGGAAGGCGTATGAACGCGATGGCGGGCGGCTGATCGATTGGGAATGCGGCAACCGTGACGAAGCGACCTTCCGGCGTCTGTACGAGCGCCTGCAACGCTGGAACGCGCGGCTGTTCTGCACCGACCAGTTTGCCGTCTACGACACGGTCCTGCCGGTCGGGCGGCACTATCAGGGCAAGGACCAGAGCGTCGCCTTGGAACGCGACAACGGACGCCAGCGCCATTGGGTGGGGGCCTGCCGCCGCAAGTCGATCATCATCTCCAGGAGCATGGACATGGTGAACCGCCGAATGGCGCTGTTCGCCAATCTCCACGTCAATGAGGAGGCCCGCCCCGAGGTGCACCGCCTTCCCAGCTTTGCCATTCGACCCGCGGCAGTCACCTAAAACTCATCATTACTGCGTGACACCCTCATTTTTTGATAGGTCGCTTACTGCGCCTTGGTAGCGAAAACTTTACCTTCATAAGCTTAAAATGTGATTTCTAAGCTGCCGTGAGCGGCAAGAAGGGCTTCGGGAGCGGGAAGTATGGGTCATGTCGAGGTCAACGGATCGGCATAAAGAACTGTCCATAAAGAGGCAGAAGTGTTGTAATCTAAGACAGAATTGTTTATTGGAAAGGACCAGCAGTGAAACAGATTCTTGTCCTCGGCGCTGGGGGTTTCATCGGGAGCCATTTGGTAAAGCGACTGAAAGCTGAAGGCAACTGGGTGCGCGGCGTGGATCTTAAGTACCCTCGCTATGCTCCCACACCTGCTGACGACTTTGTGCTCGGTGACTTGCGTGATCCGGCGCTCGTACGCCATATCGTCGATCGTCGTTTCGATGAGGTCTACCAGCTTGCTGCAGACATGGGCGGTGCTGGTTATATCTTCACCGGCGAACATGATGCCGAAATCATGCACAATTCGGCAATGGTCAACCTGAACGTCCTTGATGCCTGTGTGAAACGCAACATCAAGCGCATCTTCTACTCATCTTCGGCCTGCATTTATCCGCAGGAGAACCAAACCGATCCTGACAATCCGAACTGCCGCGAGGACAGCGCCTACCCGGCTCATCCCGACAGCGAATATGGTTGGGAAAAGCTCTTCAGCGAACGGCTCTTTTTAGCCTACCACCGCAATCATGGTATCGAGTCGCGTATAGCGCGCTACCACAATGTTTTTGGGCCGGAAGGCTCCTGGAATGACGGCCGTGAGAAATCGCCAGCGGCCATATGCCGGAAGGTTGCCATGGCCGAAGACGGAGGCGAGATCGAGATTTGGGGCGATGGTACCCAGACCCGCTCATTTCTCTTCGTTGATGAGTGCCTTGAGGCGACGCTGCGCTTGATTCGATCCGACTTCACCGGTCCGGTGAACATTGGTTCCGAAGAGATGGTCAGCATCAATCAGTTGGTCGATATTGTTTCCTCGATCGCCGGGAAGCAACTGCGCAAGCGGCACGTGCCTGGGCCGCTTGGCGTGCGTGGCCGCAGATCGGACAACACGCTCATCCGCCAACGCCTCGGCTGGGCGCCAAGCCAGGCACTGCGCGTCGGGTTGGAGCAGACGTATGCCTGGATCACGGAACAGGTCCGTGGTCGCTCGGTGGATTGTTGAAACGCTCCGGGGCGCTGCGACAGCGCCCCGGACATACAGTTTCATTGTGTTGGAAGCCTTGGAAAAGCGCTGTCATTTGCGTCGATGCAACGGTTACGACCGGTTTCCGTGCAGACGCTGGAACCGGGCCATGTCAGCTTCAGTCAGGCTGTCCAGGGCAGCGCGCACGATGGCAGTCGCCTCTGGGCGCGCCGCGAGCTTAGCCACCCGCTCCGGTTCGACCACCCACCACTGGCGGATCTGACGATGCAGCAGCTCCAAGGTCTCGCGATCCAGCATCGGGAGCAGCTGCAATCCCATTTCGATGCGCGTGGCCATCAGGGCTGGAACAAAGGAACCGGAAAGCATCGACATGCGCAGGGCTGACGCGGCGCCGGCGAATTCACCCTGCCCATGACGGATATGGGCTAGACGCAGCCAGGCACTCGGCTGGCCGGGTGCGTTGCTCAACGCGGAGGCAGTCGCTTCGGCGGCGGCGGCGAGGAGTTTCTTCCGTTCGGCGTCCGATTCGGCCGCCTCGGCGGCGCGAAGCAGCAGCAGGCCCCGGTCCCCGTCCAATTCGCTGTCGCGCGTCCAGCGGTTGCCAAGGGCCACTGCTTCAGCCGCCGCCAGGAGTTCGGAGGTTGGTCGAGGCACTCCGTTGTGGACATTCCACGCGACCGCGCGAGCGTCCAACGTCGAAACTCCCGCCACCAGCCCCGGCAGCCCGAGAGCAAGGAGAAGGCAGCCGGCCAGCCCGCCCAAGACCGCCGGCGCGGTGTGCGACGCGCGCCGGGTGGAGGACCGGCTCTCCGCCGCGTCACTCACCGTAATATTCGCGGTAGCGGCCATAATACTGTCCATAGTCGCCATATCCATAGCGGGCATGCTTGCGCTGGTTCACCTGCGACAGCACCACGCCGAACAGGTTGACGCCAGCTCCACGCAACAGCTTCATTCCGTTGCGCACGGCGTCGCGCGGGGTGGCGTTCCAGCGTACCAGGTAGACCACCCGGTCGGCCAGGCGGGCCAGGGTACGGGTGTCGGCCACCGCCAGCACCGGCGGCGAGTCGATGATGATGCGGTCATAGCTCTTCAGAAGCTCGGCGAGCAGAGCCTCGACCGGTGCTTCCTGGATCACTTCGATGTCCTTGCGGTAACGGCCGGCCGGCAGGAAGTCCAGCGCACCTCCGATGCCACGCTGGATGACCTCCTCGGCCTTGCAGTCGCCGGCGAGCAGCTCGACAAACCCGCGGTCGCCCTCGACGCCCAGGGCCGTGTGCAGGCGCGGCCGGTGAATGTCACCGTCGATGAGCAGAACGCGGTCGTCCACCCTGGAGAAGAGCATGGACAGGCACAGCGACACGAAGCTTTTGCCCTCCTTGGGAACCGAGGAGGTTATGAGGATCACACGCGCCGATTTGTCCTCACCCATATGAAGGGCGGTGCGCAGGCTGCGCACACCGTCGGCCAGGGCCGAACGGGGACGTTCCAGCACCTCCAGTGCCGGCCGGTCGCGGCGGCCGCCCTCGAACGGGATCAGGGCCAGCGTCGGCAGGCCGGTCAGTTCCTCGGCATCGTCCGAGGAGCGCACGGCGTTGTCCAGCCGGTCGATGATGAAGACCAGGGCGATGCCGCCCAGCAGGGAGAACAGCAGCGCGACACCCAGGATGGAACGCGATGCCGGGGAGGAGGGGCCTACCGGGATGTCGGCCGGCGACACGATGCGGGCGTTGGCGCGCTGCATGTGTTCCTGTTCCGCCTCGCGCTTGAAGCGGGCGAGGAAGGCCTCGTACAGGCTCTTCGTCGCTTCCGATTGACGCTCCAGTTCACGCAGCCGCACCTCGGCCGCGCCGGCCACATTGGTCTGGCGGCGCAGCCCGTTGAGTTCGCGCTCAAGCGCCGCGACGCCGGCCGCGGCGACTTCCACGTCGTTGGATACGGAAGACCCGATCTTCTCGATTTCGTTCGCGATCTTCCCGCGCAGGTCATTCAGGTCGGCCCGCATGCCGAGCATCCGCGGATGCCGCTCGCCGTAGGTCTTCAGCGCTTCCGACATTTCGCGGGACTTCAGCGCTTCCTGCTCGCGCAGGCGCTGGATCAGCACCGAGTCCAGAACGTCGGACGAGGTATCGACACTGCCCCGCGTGCGCAGCAGCACGCGCACCTGGTCCAGGCGCGCCTGCTTCTGCGACAGATCCGTCCGTGCCAGGACGAGGCGCGAATTGATCTCGGAAAGCTGCTGGTCGTTGATCGTGGCCTGACGCTCGCTCTGGCGCCGCAACCCATGTTCGGAGCGGAACTGCTCGACGGCGTTCTCGGCAGCCACCACGTCGCGGCGCAGGGTTTCGAGCCGTTCGCCAAGCCAGCCGCTGACCCGCCGCGCTTCCTCGAAACTCGCTTCGAGCCGGTCGACCATGTACAACTCGGCGACGGTGTTGGCGATCAGCGCGGCCTTTTCGCGGTCCTCGGACACGAACTGAACGGAGATGATGTAGGAGCGGCGCTGCGGTTTCACGGCGAGGCGGGACGAGAAGCCGCGGACGATGGCGGCACGCTCGATGTCCTCGCGCGCTGTGGGGCCCAACCCTTCGCGGTCATCCTTGCGCGCCGTCCAGGACGCGGGAATCCAGGACATCGGGTTCAGCTTCGCGAGAAAGGCCGCAAGGGGCTTGGGCTCGCGAAGCTTGGCGTTGAACTCCGGATCCTGGTCAAGACGGAGCTTCTCCACCACGCGCCTGGCCAACATCGCGGAGCCGATGAGTTCCGCTTCCGTCTGCACCACGGCTTCCGTGAGCCGCTGGCGGCTCATCATGACCGCGCGTTCGGACAGCACGTCGTTGGTTTCCGGCGCCTCGATCACGATCTGGGCGGTGGCGGTGTAGCGGGGAGTCGTCTGCTGCAGAATCAGGACGGTCGGCACCATGACCAGCGCCATGCAGGCAAGGATCAGGTGCTTGCTGCGCCAGACCAGACGCCACGCCCAGCGGGCGCTCTGGCGGAAGTCGAAGGGCGCCCGCGCCGCCGGCGGGGCGAGCGGGTCGTGGTCGATCGTGGCCAGGAAAGACATGTGTAACGCCTAATGTTGCTGCGTCAGTACTGGAGGCCCAGCCGCAACATGAAGACGGTCTGCTGGTAGCTGTCCCCAGCCCTTTCCGACCGTTTGTCGCGGTAGCCGATTTCACCGCCGGTATAGATTTCCGGGGTGAAGGCGTAGATGGCGCGTGCGCGCGCCTCGTAGGTCCAGGCGTTCATATCGTCCACGCCCTCGAACTGGTCGTAGGACACGCTCCCGAAACCGGTCAGCACGATGTTGCGCTCGAGTTCGTGGCGGATCGTCAGGCTCGCGGAGTTGCGCACCATGGACGACACGCCGCGCCGCGTGGTCTCGTTGACCGACCGCTCGAGCGAGGGAACGACGATCGTCAGCGTCGACGGCGTCCAGTTGAAGGTGGCCCGCATCGACACGCCGCTCGGATCGGAGAACCGGTTGTCTTGGTAGTCCTGCGAGAAGTAGCCGACCAGGAAATCGCCCCGCACGAGCTGGCTGAGGTCCACCCCGATACCCGTTTCGACGCGGTAGCCATGGCTGTCGCGGTTGAAGCCGTTGCGGTCGGAGGAGTCGTCATAACGCCGTGTGTTGGCCGACACCTCGGTCACGGCCGCGTAGCCGGGGAAAATCTCGTAGCTGCCGCGGAGCCGTCCCAGCATCTCCCAGCGGTCGCGGTCGCTGTTGGAAATCGAGGTGCCGAGCGCAGTGTCGACCTCGCCGAAAGTCCGGCGGTCGAGCCCGACCTCCCCCTGCACGGTATAACGGCCGAACTGGTGCTTGAGGCCGCCACGGTTCACCATGCCCTGCGTTGGCGTCGGCTCCTCGCCCTGGATGTCGTCCGGGCTGCCCCGGTCCTCATGGCGGGAGAACAGCTGGCCGAAATAATTCGCCTGCGTTTCCCGCGAGATGTCGTAGCGCCCGTCGGCCTCCAACTGGAGTTCGGTCCGGTTGTCCTGGCTGTAGCGGCGGTGCAGGTACTGCTCCGCCAGCAGAGACAGGTTTATCGCGTGTTCCCGGAAACGCGAGCGCAGCCGCAGCTCCGGCCGGATCACCGACAGGAAGTCGCCCCGTTCGTCGCGTTCCGTGGCGAAAAGATTGCTGTTGTACTGCCCATCGATTTCCAGCCTGGGCAGGACGAGGAACGAGCCGAGATCCACGCCGCGCGGCTGATAGCTGTCGTGGACCCGTTCGGCGTCGGTACGGGACGTACGGTCTTCCGGATCGGTCTCCGTCGTTACCTTGGCTCCAGAGCCCTGACGCCGCGGATCCTGCTGCGGTTGCGTGCCGCCCTGCGTCTGTGCGGCGGCAGGTGCGGCAACGGCCAAAAGGCCCGCCGCCAGCATCGCCACTGCGCCAGCAGCCATATGCCGGTGCCGCGGGGCAGGCTGGGGCAGGGGCGAAACAATCGGCGAGGCAGCGGCCTGAATCCGGTCACCGCCAAGCGCAGAGGATCGATGTTTGGGCATTTACGACGTTCGGCTAGTTGGGCTCTCCTTCGTTGTACCACTCGTGCGCATGACCGACCAATAACAAGATAGAGACCTGAGAGGGTTTTTCCCGTCTGCTGTGTTTTCGCAACCTCAGGCGCGCGGCACGCGCGTCTCAGCCCCGCGCTTGAATGATCCGCCGGCTGCCGCCGTGCAGCGCCACGGCGGTCAGCAGGCCCGTTGCATAGGCGCCGGTGTCCAGGCCAATCCGGTTGGGCAGGATCTGCGGCTGGTCCATCACCGTGTGGCCATGGACCACCACCTTTCCGTGCCAGCGATGCGACGACAGGAATGGCTCGCGGATCCAAAGGAGATCCTCGATCTTCTGGCGATCCAGCGCCACGCCGGGACGCACGCCGGCATGCACGAACGTGTAGTCGCCAAGGGTCACCATGGTCTCGAGGGACTCCAGGAACTGGCGGTGGGCAACGGGCATGCGCTCTTCCAAGGCGTCGCGCAACGCGCGGCAGCGCGCCGGATCGGCGGTGCCGGCGGACGCCCGCACGCCATAGCTCGCCAGCGCCTCAATGCCTCCGAAGGCCAGCCATTCCGCGGAGGAGGGCGGATCGCGCAAAAAATCCAGCATGGCGGCTTCGTGATTGCCCAGCAGGAACCGGCAGGCGGGACCGGTCCCCTTGGAGGCATCCGCCGCAATGGCCTGCAGGCGCTCAATGACGCCGCGGCTGTCAGGCCCACGGTCGACATAGTCGCCGAGGAAGACGAGGAGCGGCTGCAAGCCCTCCTCGGTTCGGAGACGCTCCGCATCAACCGCGATGGCAGCGAGCAGCCGCTCCAGGCAGCGGCGTTCCCCATGGATGTCACCGACGGCGTAGACGCACAGCCCCTCGGGTGCCGATGGGGGCGGAACGTCCCTGGCCGGCTGGCCAGGGGAGGTGCCGAGAACCCTGTGGAGGAAGGACCATATCATGCGTGAGCGTTCGCCGTTGCAGCGGACCATGCGGGGCGCGGTCCATGTCCCTTTAATGACTTTTGCAATAGGCTGGCCTCTATCCGAAAAGCAATGGCGATTTATCGGGCGGCTGAATCCTTCCCGGCGGGTTCCGGCCCGTCCTGGCCCACGCCACGCTCGGACGTTCGCTGGAATGGCTCGGTTCGGCATGCGGTTCGAATTCGGCATTCGTTCTGCCTGGTCCGCCAGGCTGCGGTGTTGCCGACGCGTGCAAGTCGCTGGAAGTTTTGCTGCCTTTTGGGGTATCGTACCTCCTATGGTCGCATCATGGGCGGCCTTTTCCGCCGATGGGACAATGGGGAATGGGTAGCATGAACAAGATCCAAGGCCTTCTGGCCACAACGGTTCTGGCCGCCAGCGTCGGCTTTGCGTCGGCAGGGCATGCTCAGGGGAACCAGGGGCAGGGCCAGCAGCAGAGCCAGAACCGCGGCAACCCGGGCCAGAATGCGATGCAGGGCCAGGGGTCCGAGCGGGTGGCATTGCCTCCTGCCCTGCAGGCTGCCATGTTGTCGGGCAATGCGCAGGCGGTGCAGCAGGCGATCAATACCTTGAGCGCCGGGAACCCGCAGCAGGCCGCCAGCCTGGCCAGTCAGGTCGTGCGGGCCGCCGAACAAATGCTCAGCACCAACCCTCAAGCGGCAATCCGCGCCGCCGCCGCCGCAGTCGAGACGGTTCGGTCCAGCGGTGTTCAGCAGTCGGCGCCGCAGCAAACGGAGTCGGTCGTGACCGCGGCCGCGCGGATCTTCGTCTCTCCTTCGGCCCAGAGAGCCGCGCCCGAAGGCGCCGCCCAGCTCGCCTCGGCGGTCATGCAGGTGGCGGCAACCACGGGGAACCCCACCTTGACGGCGACCGTCTCCAACCAAGCGGTCAGCATGGCGGAATCCATTCTCGCGGTTGCGCCGGCGGCGGCGGTCCAAGTCGCCGCCACTGCGGTGCAGACCGTGCAGCAGATGCCCATCACCCAGAACGCGCCGCAGACGGCCATGCAGGTCGCGACGACCGCCGCGCGCATCATCATCCAGCCGGAAGCCCAGAGGGTGAACCCCCAGGCCGTAGCGTCCATCGCCCAGTCCTCGGTGCAGATCGCTTCCAATCCAGCGGTCTATCAAACCGCGCCGGCTTCGGCGATCGGGGTGATGGCCAACGCCTATGCCGCGGCGACCAGCCAGACGGTCGTCAACGCCGCGCCGGGCGTGACGGGCAGCGTGCGCGAAACGCTTGTGACGGCCTCGCAGACGAATTCGCTCAATCAATCGAACCCGGCGAACCCCGCAGCGATCAACACGATCCTGTCGGGCGTCAATCCCAGCACGGGGCAGCCGCTGGTCGTGGCCAACAACCAGTCGAACGGCCAGTCCAACAATCAGGCTGACAATCAATCCAACACTCCGGCCAACAACCAGCCGAATATCCCGATCCCTCAGGAAAACAGGATATTCACCGCCAGCCCGAGCTGAGCGGAGATTCTCGAAGGAAGTCTTCCTTGCCCGCATCGACCAACACAGCGATCTTACGTCTGCTTCTTGCCCTTGTCCTGCTCGCGCCGCTGCCGCTCGGCAGCAACCGCCCATGGGCTTGGAGCCTGCTCGCCATTGCGGTGGGCATTCTGTTGTTGGTCTGGTGCGCCTGTTCCTTGACAGGAAGGGCCCGTGCCCCGGTTCCGCTGAAGCGGCTGTTGCCCGTGGCTCTTCCCTTCATGCTGGTGGTCATCTGGGCCTTCGTGCAATCGCTCCCCCTCATCCCTCTGGCGTGGTGGCATCCGCTGTGGGGGGAGGCGGCACAAGCGCTTGGCCTGCCCGTCGCTGGCGGTGTGTCCATCGATCCGGCGATGACCCATGCTGCCATCCTGCGGCTGTTCACCTATGCTGGAGTGTTCTGGCTGGCCGTCCAGCTCGGGCGGGAACGGGCGCGGGCGCGTGAGGCCATCGTGGCTGTGGCCGTGGCGGGATGTGTCTACGCCGCCTATGGGTTGGCAATGCATTTTTCCGGCTGGGAACGCATTCTTTGGATCGAGAAGTGGGCATATGTCGGTGACCTCACCGCGACGTTCGTGAACAGGAACGCTTATGGCGCTTATGCGGGCATCGGCGTTCTGTGCTGTGCGGCGCTGTTCATGCACGCCCTGCGTCCGCCGCGCCCTGGCGAAACGCGCCGCGTCTTCGACCTCACGGAAACGATGCTGGTGCGGGCTCTGCCCTTTCTCGTGGGGGCGGTGGTCATCGGGTCGGCGTTGTTGCTCTCGCATTCGCGTGGAGCGTTTCTTGCCACCGGCTTCGGCCTCTTTGTCCTTCTCTTAGCGGTCGCGGCCGGACGCTTGGTGCGTCCTCGCGTGGTGTTCGCGGTCGGGCTGCTGATTGCCGCTCTCGGGATCGGCGTGGTCGGCGTCAGCGGAGAGGGAACCGTCGAGCGGCTTGCCTACACGGTTGCGCAGGGCACGGACCATGATCGTGAGGAACTGTACCGTCTGACGGTCGACGCCATCGAGGACGCGCCCTGGACCGGCCATGGGCTTGGCACCTTCCTTCCGGCGTTCCGGATGTACCGTGACACTGCGCTCCCTGCGCCCACGGTGTGGGATTACGCCCACAACATCCATCTTGAAACCGCAATGGACCTCGGGCTTCCCGCGGCCGCGATGATGGCGCTGGCCTTGGCTGTCGTGGTCGCCACCTGCATGCGCGGCTTGGTGACGAGGCGGCGTGATCAGATCTATCCAGCCATCGCAATCGCCGCGGCCCTGCTGACCGGAGCGCACGGTCTTGTCGATTTCAGCGCGCAGATGCCGGCGATCGCCGTCACGCTCGCCTTGCTCCTTGGTGTCGGCTACGCCCAATCCTGGCGCACGGCGGAGGGCTGACCGCGGCGCGGCTTCGCCGCGTGCATGACGCGGGAAATTGTACAGGGAAATGGTGCCGTCCGATGTTCAAGCTCGCTGGGCTGGCTTTCAGAGTTCCATGCGCAAGCCGCCCGTGATCGCATTTATGTCCTTTGACCTAAGCCGTGTGTCAGGCTATGGTTTTTCACCTAATTTGACGGGCATGCTTTGAACATCGGTCGGCGCACCCATGGAAGTTGAGCAACTCCGGCGCATCATGCCCGCCCTACTGGCCTCGCCACCAGCAGATGCCGCCCGTATGCTCGGGGGCGTCAAGGTTCCTCCAACCGGTCTCGCTTCGGCCGTTCTGGCCATTGGAGACCTTTTGGTCCTGGAAGCCGCGCTGCTCGTCGCGGTCCTCCTTCGCGAACAGGCCAATCACTGGCACCCCATCGATATCAATCCGAGTGTTTTTGCCGGAGTCGGCGTGGCCGTGGCCTTTCTTCCCCTGGCCTATGCTCTTGCGCGGCTCTATCCGGGTTATGGCCAGACGAGCGTGGAGAGGCTGCGCAAGCGCGTCACGGTGACGGCGCTGTGGTTCGGCGCGATGATCCTGTTCGACCGCCTGGCGCAGGAAGGGCAATGGTCGCGTGGTATCCTGCTCGCCACGGCCGGCTTGTCTCTCCTGGCCGTTCCTCTTTGGGACGCGGTGGCCCGGAATTTTCTGAATCGGCGCGGGTGGTGGGGCGAGGCTGTGGTTGTCCTTGGGCCGGAGGTCCAGCGGCGTCAAGTGGTGGACTCCCTGACGGCGCTGAACGATCTCGGCTGGATTCCCGTGGCCGAGGGGGAACTGCCCGCGCCCGGAGAACCGGCGGTTGGCAATGTCGCCTTGGCTGTGGTGGTGTTGCCGAGTCATGGCGTTGGCCTATCCGAGGTCGCGGATCATCTTCCGTACCGGCGTGTGGTTCTCGTTCCCGGCGTGGGGGATGTACAGAATCTCTGGGTTTCCGTGCGCGATCTTGGAGCTCATCTTGGCCTTGAGATGCAGCGCAACCTGCTGGCTCCCGGCAACCGACTGTTGAAGCGTGTGCTCGACCTGCTCCTGGGAACGATCGCGCTGACCTGTTCGGCCCCGGTGATCCTGCTGTTTGCGCTGCTCGTCGCGATCGTTTCTCCCGGACCGATTTTCTACACGCAGGATCGCGCCGGCCTTGGCGGTCGGCCTTTTCGCCTGTGGAAGCTGCGCACCATGATTGTCGGCGCCGACACGATGCTTCAGCAGGTGATCGCCTCTTCCGAGAAGGCGCGCGACGACTGGAGCCTATCGATGAAGCTTCGCCATGATCCTCGGATCATTCCCGTTCTCGGCCATCTGATGCGCCGGTTCAGCATCGATGAACTGCCACAGTTCTGGAACGTGCTGCGTGGCGACATGAGCCTCGTCGGGCCGCGCCCGTTGCCGGCCTATCACATCGAGCGCCTCGATCTCGCCGCAGGCCGGATCCGTCAGCGTGTCCGGCCGGGCATCACCGGGCTGTGGCAGGTGTCTGGGCGCAACACGACGACGCTCGCCGAGCAGCAGCGTATGGACACTTACTACGTGCGCAACTGGTCTTTGTGGCTGGATCTTCACATACTTGCCCGCACCGTTCTTGTCGTAATGACCGGTAAGGGTGCTTGGTGAAAGATATTCAAAGGAAAAGCCCTTCGTGGATAGGGCGATCGCCTTTACGGTATGAGGTTTCATAATGGTACAGAATCTAAATGAGGCTGCGGATATTCTTGACCGCCCTCATCCCGCTTCTAAGGGAAAATGCTCCCCGTCCTGGCCCAGCGTCAATGTACTTGGCGTCGAAGTCCACCCGCAATGCATGCAGCAAGCGGTTGGAAGAATTGCGTCCTGGATCGGTAAACGTGCGTCGACCTATGTTTGCGTGACGTCGGTGCACGGAATCATTCTATGCCAAGATGATGCGAACCTTAGGGACATTCACAACGACGCAGGCATGGTGACCACGGACGGAATGCCGCTCGTTTGGCTGTCACGACGTGCTGGCCATGCGACTGCCGAGAGGGTGTATGGCCCCGATTTCATGCTTGAGGTGTGCTCGGCATCGCGTGAGCAGGGATGGCGGCATTTCTTTTATGGTGGCACGGATGACGTTCTGCTCAAACTGCGCAACAATCTGGAGAGCGCTTTCCCTGGCCTGGTAATCGCTGATGCCTACGCACCACCCTTTCGGTCCTTGAGCGAGGCAGAGGATGAAGCCGTGGTCGAGCGCATCAACGCAGCCAAGCCGGACATCGTGTGGGTGGGTCTCGGAGCCCCGAAGCAGGAGCGCTGGATGGCGGCCCATCTTGGCCGCCTGAAGGCTCCCGTCATGATCGGTGTTGGCGCGGCCTTCGACTTCCACGCGGGCGTCAAGCCGCAGGCACCCCGTTGGATGCAGCGCAACGGGCTGGAATGGCTGTTCCGCATGGTGACCGAGCCCAGGCGCCTTGCCGGCCGTTATCTCAGATGCAATACCCTTTTCCTTTGGTATCTGGCCCAGCAGCGGTTGGGTTGGCGCCGCTTTCCCATCACTGAAAATGCGGTGTGCGGGAAGGCGGGCACATAAAATGGAGCGGCCCGATGTCCCTGATGGGAATCAGGAGGACAGGGTCAGCCTCCGGTCCGCTGCCTTCGATACACCGGGCCGGAACGGAACCTCAGTCGCACACGCGGTCGTGGATGTCCTCGTACATCATCGGACTGCTCGTCATTTCGAGATCCTCCTCCACTCGTTGGCGGGTGTAGTTGCTGAAATCATCGGAGGAGGCGCTTTGTGCGAAATTGCGGCATTGCACCTCCGCGACCTCCGGCGGTGCGTCTGTGGCACAGGCGGTGAGCAGCACGGCGGCAAAGGCAGGAGCAAGAAGGCGCATCATGATGGTCTGCCGGTCAGGTTGAGATCCCTGATAAACGCGCGCGGCGCCATGATGGTTTCATGAGGTGGCGCCAAGCGATGAGTTTACCGCGCATTGATGCTCGCCTCCTTATCTTTACAGCAGCGAAGGGGAAACCACTCATCAAGAGGTCCCACGACATCGGATCAGAACTCGCGCGCTGCCCTCGGAGCGGGTACGACAAAACAGTGGCATCGCCCATGGCTGTTGAAAAATCGCCTCAATGTTGATTTATTCGAACTAGCGGTTCTGGCTAACCCTTTCAGGTTATGAACCGGACGACATCGCGCCACCTTCAACTCTGGTACTTTGCCATGCGCATCTTCAACGACCGTTTCAAAATGTCGGCTCTCTTCGTCGTGTCCGTGCTTCTGGCGGGATGCAGCGGTACGGTGGGTGAGTTTCCAAGCGCGGTTGCGCCAACCAAGGCCGTTGATGCTGCCGAGGGGTATCGGCTCGAGCCAGGCAATCGGGTGCGCGTCGTGGTCTTCAACGAGCAGAACCTGTCCGGTGACTTCATGGTCGATCCGGTCGGCAATGTCGCCATGCCTCTGATCGGCAACGTTTCGGCGAGCGGAGTCACTTCCAAGGAACTCGCGGCGCGCATTGCCGGCCTTCTTCAGCGGGACGCTTACCTGCAGGACCCGAAGGTCGCCGTCGAGATTCAAACTTTCCGTCCCTTCTATGTTCTTGGCGAGGTCCGCCAGCCCGGCGAATTCCCCTACACGAACGGTATGACGGTGCTGAGCGCAGTCGCACGGGCTGGTGGCTACGACTATCGCGCACGTGAAGGACAAGCCGTTCTGGTCCGCTTGGAGAATGGGGAGCAGAAGGAATACGCGGCCGCGGAACGAACCCCGATTCTTCCGGGGGATATCATCCGCGTGCTGCAGCGCCGGTTCTAAAGCGTCGCGCATGAGCTTTGAATCGGGCTTGCCCCAGGCGCCTGGGTGTAACTCACCCACATGATGCCATGTCCGGAAATTCCGGATTCAAGGGGGCGTAGGGGGGATTGCGGCGGCGGTCGCGGTCCCCGTCCCCGTCCCGGAGGGGTCGCGGAAGAGGGCGACCGGATCGCTTGGTCTCCTTCAAGGCGTCGAGCAGCGGCGATGTTGAAGCGCCGCCGTCTTTCCGGCTGAGTCAGTGGTGCTGCAGCCGGACGGTAGAAGGCGACACGTCACCTGCATCTGCATCACCCCGCAATCAGGGTGAGCCGGACGCCACACGGATCTTGCCGCCGCCACGGGTGGTCCTACAGGTCGGCCAGCGCCCGCTCCACGGCGGCCTCGGCGTGGATGGCCGTGGTGTCGAACAGGGGGACGGGGCTGTCCTCCGGCTGGACCAGCAGCATGATCTCGGTGCAGCCGAGGATGACCGCCTCGGCGCCGCGCTCCACCAGCCGGGCGATCACCTCCCGGTAGGCCTCGCGCGAGGCGGCCTCGACCCGGCCCTGCACCAGCTCCTCGTAGATCACCCGGTGGACCAGCGCGCGGTCCTCGTCGCCGGGGATCAGCACCTCCAGCCCGTGCCGGTCGCTCAGGCGGCCCTTGTAGAAGTCCTGCTCCATGGTGAAGGCGGTGCCCAGCAGCCCGACGCGCCGCAGCCCGGCGGCGCGGATGCGCTCGGCCGTGGGATCGGCGATGTGCAGCAGCGGCAGGGTGATGGCCGCCTGCACTGAATCCGCCATGCGGTGCATGGTGTTGGTGCAGATCAGCAGGAAATCGGCCCCGCCGCGCTCCAGCCGTTGCGCCGCCTCGATCATCAGGGCGGTGGCGTCGTCCCAGCGGCCCGCGTGCTGGAGCGCCTCGATCTCGGCGAAGTCGAAGGACCACATCAAACAGCGGGCCGAGCGCAGCCCGCCCAGCCGGTCGCGCACCCGCTCGTTGATGATGCGGTAATATTCGGCCGAGCTTTCCCAGCTCATGCCCCCGATCAGGCCGATGACCTTCTGCGGCACGGACGACACTCCTGCAAGACACCAGGGGCGGCGATGACCGCCCGTCGCGCGCGAGTGTGTCAACGCATCCTCGCTTCGGCAAGCGCCGAAAGGGCGGTCATGCCCGCCGTGTAAAGGCAACGGAGCCGTTACGACTCTCTACGGCCCTTTACATCCCTTTACAGGCGCAAGAGACGCCGCCGCGCCATGATCGTCCCAGGCAGACACGCCGCGAACCCGGAGGATCGAGAAATGGCCAGGCGCGCCCTCATCGTCATCGATCTGCAGAACGACTATTTCCCCGGCGGGAAATGGACCTTGGCCGGCGTGGAGGCCGCCGCCGCCAACGCCGCCCGGCTGATCGCCGCCGCCCGCGCGGCGAAGGAGCCGGTCGTGCACATCCGGCACGAGTTTCCCACGGCCGACGCGCCCTTCTTCGTTCCCGGCTCCAGGGGCGCCGACATCCATCCCGCCGTCGCCAGCCGGCCGGAGGAGCCGGTGGTGCTGAAGCACCAGATCAACTCCTTCCGCGACACCGAGCTGAAAGGCCTGCTGGACGGCTGGGGCGTGGAGGAGGTGGTGATCTGCGGCGCCATGAGCCACATGTGCGTGGACGCCTGCACCCGCGCCGCGGTGGATTTCGGCTACAAGGCGACGGTCGTCCACGACGCCTGCGCGTCCCGCGACCTGGCCTTCGGCGGCGTCACCGTGCCGGCGGCCCACGCCCACGCGGCCTTCATGGCGGCCCTGGGCTTCGCCTACGCCACGCTGCTGTCCACGGACGAATACCTGGGCACGGCCGCCGTCGCGGCCTGATCTCACGGCCGGAAGGCCCCCCGCGCCGTCGCGTCCGCGGCCCGCCGCGCACGCCGCGCCCGAACGGCCGGCCGGCGGCCGCCCATGCCGGACCATCGGAGCCTGCATCATGAAGAGCATCATGACCCGCGCCGCCACCGGCGCGACCCGCCGCGACGTCCTGGCCGGCGGCATCGGCCTGACCGCCGCCGGCCTCGTCACGGCAGCCTTTTCCCCCGTCACGCCGGCCATCGCCGGCATTTCCACCGAAGGAGACCGCATCATGGGTACGATCAAGACCAGGGACGGCGCCGAGATCTTCTACAAGGACTGGGGGCCGCGCGAGGCGCAGGCCATCGTCTTCCATCACGGCTGGCCCCTGTCGGCCGACGACTGGGACAGCCAGATGCTGTTCTTCCTGTCGAAGGGCTACCGCGTCATCGCCCACGACCGGCGCGGCCACGGACGCTCCACCCAGACGGCCACCGGCAACGAGATGGACACCTACGCCGAGGACGTGAAGGCTCTGGCCGCCGCGCTCGACCTCAAGGGAGCCATCCATGTCGGCCATTCCACCGGCGGAGGCGAGGTCGCCCGCTATGTGGCGCGGGCCGAGCCGGGCCGCGTGAGGAAGGCCGTGCTGATCGGCGCCGTGCCGCCCGTCATGGTCCGGTCGGACAGGAACCCCGGCGGGCTGCCGCTGGAGGTGTTCGACGGCTTCCGCGCCCAGGTGGCCGCCAACCGCGCCCAGTTCTACCGCGACGTTCCCGCCGGCCCCTTCTACGGCTTCAACCGGCCGGGTGCCGCCGTGTCGCAGGGGGTGATCGACAACTGGTGGCGGCAGGGCATGATGGGCGGGATCAAGGCCCAGTATGACTGCATCAAGGCCTTCTCCGAAACCGACTTCACGGAGGACCTGAAGGCGATCGGCGTGCCGGTGTTCCTGATGCACGGCGACGACGACCAGATCGTGCCCATAGCGGATTCGGCACTCCTCGGCATCAAGCTGCTGAAGCAGGGCACCCTGAAGGTCTACGAGGGCTTCGATCACGGCATGGCGACCACCCGTGCGGACGTGATCAACGCCGATCTTCTGGCCTTCTTCCAGGACTGATACCGGGTTCGGAGAATTCCGACCTCCGAACCCGGTATAGGGCCGCGACTGCGGCCCCGCGCCCCGTGGCGCGGAAGTCCTGACCACAGGTCAGGACGTCATGAAAATCGCATGATCCGTCCGAAACCCGTCCATCCCGAAACGGCGGAGGCAGCCATGGTCCACCCGGTCGAAATCCCTGACCCGTTCGCCATCGCGCGGCGATCCTTCCTGGCGGGCGCCGCCGCGCTGGTGGCGGCCGGCACGCTGGCCACCGGGCGGGCCGTGGCGGCTCCGCCGCGGCGGTTCGGGCACGGCACGTTCCAGATCGACGTCTTCAGCGACGGCTTCATCACCCTGCCGGACACCATCATCGCGCCCGACGCCGCGCCGGCGGAGCGGGCCGACATCATCCGGCGGCTGGGCGGGCGGCAGGGAACGGCCGACATTCCCGTCAACATCCCCCTGATCCGGGCCGGCGAGGCGCTGATCCTCGTCGATGCCGGGTCGGGGGACAAGTTCCAGGCCACGGCCGGGCGTCTGCGGGACAATCTGCTGGCCGCCGGCGTCGATCCCGGCGCCGTCACCCACGTCGTGCTGACCCACGCCCACCCCGACCATTCCGGCGGCATCCTGCGGCCGGACGGCACCCTGTCCTTCCCCAACGCCGTCCATCATGTGGCCGCGGCGGAATGGGATTTCTGGATGGGACCGGATCCGGCCGCCCGCTATCCGGGCCTGCGCGACTTCGTGCCGGGCGCCCGCCGCGACCTCGGCGCCATGGCCGGACGGCTGGTCCGCATGCGGGACGGGGACGAGCCGGTGCCCGGCCTGCGCGTGCTGGCGACGCCGGGCCACACGCCGGGCCACATCTCGCTGGAGCTGGCGGGCGATGACGGCCTGCTGATCACGGGCGACGCCATCACCAACGTGGTCGCGTCGTTCGAGCATCCGGGATGGCGCTTCGGCTTCGACACCGACCAGGAGCAGGGCATCGCCACGCGCCGCCGCCTGATCGACCGGGCGGCGGCGGAGAAGCTGCGCATGCTGGGCTATCACTGGACCAGCCCCGGCTTCGCCATCGCCGAGCGGCACGGCACCGCCTACCGCTGCGTCGCCCTTTCCTGAACGGTCCCCGGCACGCCCGCCCCACGCCCCCTCCACACGGAGCCCGCGCCATGACCAAGCCGACCCTGACACACGCCAACGGCGCTCCCGTCGCCGACAACCTGAACATCCAGACCGCCGGAAGCCGCGGGCCGGCGCTCCTGCAGGACATCTGGCTGATCGAGAAGCTGGCCCATTTCGACCGCGAGGTGATCCCCGAACGGCGCATGCACGCCAAGGGCTCCGGCGCCTACGGCACCTTCACGGTCACCCATGACATCACCCGCTACACGACGGCGAGGATCTTCGCCGGGATCGGGAAGCAGACCCCCGTCTTCGTGCGCTTCTCGACGGTCGCGGGAGAGCGCGGGGCGGCCGACGCGGAGCGCGACATCCGCGGCTTCGCCGTGAAGTTCTACACCGAGGAAGGCAACTGGGACATCGTCGGCAACAACACGCCCGTCTTCTTCTTCCGCGATCCGCTGCGCTTCCCCGACCTGAACCATGCCGTCAAGCGCGACCCGCGCACGGGCATGCGCGACGCCAGCAACAACTGGGATTTCTGGACCCTGCTGCCGGAGGCGCTGCACCAGGTGACCATCGTCATGTCCGACCGCGGCATTCCCCGGTCCTACCGCCACATGCATGGCTTCGGCAGCCACACCTTCAGCATGATCAACGCCGCCCACGAGCGGGTGTGGGTGAAGTTCCATTTCCGCAGCCGGCAGGGCATCGAGAACCTGACGGACGCGGAGGCCGAGGCCGCCATCGGCAGGGACCGCGAAACCCACCAGCGCGACCTGTTCGACAGCATCGAGGCCGGGGACTTCCCGCGCTGGACGCTTGCGATCCAGGTGATGACGGAGGCCGAGGCCGCCCTCCACCGCCACGACCCGTTCGACCTGACCAAGGTCTGGCCGCACGCCGACCATCCGCTGATCGAGGTCGGCGTGCTGGAACTGAACCGCAACCCGGAGAACGTCTTTGCGGAGGTGGAGCAGGCGGCCTTCTCCCCCGCAAACATCGTGCCCGGCATCGGCTTCTCCCCAGACCGCATGCTGCAGGCCCGGCTCTTCTCCTACGGCGACGCCCAGCGCTACCGGCTGGGGGTGAACTTCAGCCACATCCCCGTCAACGCGCCGAAATGCCCCTTCCACAGCTACCACCGCGACGGCGCCATGCGCACCGACGGCAATCTGGGCGCCACGCCGCCCTATGCCCCCAACAGCCGGGGGGAATGGGCCGACCATCCGGACGCCCGGGAGCCGCCGCTGCCGCTGGACGGGCCGGCGGCCCATTGGGATCACCGCGTCGCCGACGACCATTGGGAACAGCCGGGCAACCTGTTCCGCCTGATGGGTCCGGCGCAGCGCCAGGCCCTGTTCGAGAACACGGCCCGCTCCCTCGGGGGTGCGGCGCCCCACATCCAGCGGCGGCACGTCGAGAATTGCAGCAAGGCCGACCCCGCCTATGGCGCGGGGGTCGCGGCCGCGCTCGGGCTCCCGGCCCTCCAGGCAGCGGAATAGGAGATGGAAATGGCAAAGGGAACGGCGATCATCACCGGTGCCTCGTCCGGCATCGGCGCGGTCTATGCGGAGCGGCTCGCGCGGCGGGGGCACGACCTCGTCGTCGTCGCCCGCGACCGCGACCGTCTGGCGGCGCTCGCGCAGCGGCTGTCGGGGGAGCATGGAGTCGCGGTCACTCCGCTGCCCGCGGATCTGACCCGAGCCGACGACCGCGAGCGGGTGCTGGCAACGCTGCGGGACGACGGGGCGCTCTCGCTCCTCGTCAACTGCGCGGGCATCGGGCCGAAGGGGCCGGTGCTCGGGTCCGAGCCGGCCGCGCTCGAGGGCATGCTTCACCTCAACGTCGACGTCCTGCAAGCGCTCACCGTCACCGCCGCCCGTGCGTTCGCGGCGCGCCGCCAGGGCGCGATCATCAACATCGCGTCGGTCGTCGCCCTCATGCCCGAGCGGTTCAACGGGAGCTATTGCGCCAGCAAGGCCTTCGTCCTCACCCTGACCCAGGCGCTCGCCGTGGAGCTGGAACCGCACGGCGTGCGGATGCAGGCGGTGCTTCCGGGCTTCACGCGGACGGAGCTTTTCGAGCGCGCGGGCATCGACATCAAGGCGATACCGCCGGAGATGGTCATGGACGCCGGGGACATGGTCGATGCGGCGCTCGCCGGCTTCGACGCGGGCGAAGTCGTCACCATTCCGTCGCTGGCGGATGTCCAGTTGTGGAACGACTTGGAGAAGGCGAGGATCACCCTGGCTCCTCATCTGTCGCTCAAGAATCCCGCGGCCAGATACAAGGCCGCGGATGGCGCCGTCTGATCGGGCCGGACGCCGTGTGATCGGCGCCCATGTGATCGGGGAGGGAGGTCATGACCCTGCCGTGGCGAGCGGTCGGCATCCTCGCGGTCGCGGCCGTCCTGCTTCCCGACAAGCGTGCCGTTCATGTCTGCCTGACCCAGGCCGGTAACGCGGCGCTCGGGGCCGGCGATCCGGTGCCCGGTGCCTTGGAGGGCGTGACGGGCACGCCGTCGGAGGCGGACAAGGAGCATCTTCTGATGACCCTGGTCACGATGATCAAGCGGCTCCAGGACGCCGGCGCCATCCCGATCCAGCGCATGTGCGTGAGCTGCCGCCATTTTCGGCCCCATGCTCACGCCGATGCGGCGACGCCGCATCACCGCGCTTTCGTGGACGCGGCCTTCGGTCAGCAGGATATCCGCATCGAATGCCGCGACCACGCTGCAGCCGATCCTTCGCACCAAGCTGCCACTTGGGGCGTGTTTCACAAAGGATAGCCCAAACCTCCAGGCAAGGAAGAAAGCAGGAGTCATGCACATGTTCGCCAAGCTTTTGACCGGCGCGACCGTCGCCGGAACGCTGTCGTCTTGGCTCGGCGTGGCCAACGCCCACTCGATCGAGGCCAAGCCCACAGATGCCGTGAAGGCGTCGTTCGACATCGTCGAGACCGTCGTCGTCACGAAGAAGGACGCAGCCGTCTTCACGACACGCGTGCGCGGCACGGCCGGGTCCGACAAGCCCGCCGCGACGGGCAAGTTCGCGGGCTCGTCCGTCTACGCCTATGTCTGGCCGACCTCGCTGAACAGCGGCGACATCGGCTTTGAAAAGGACCAGGGCATCGTCGCCCTTGCCGTCACCTTCCATCCGGATTTCGACGACGCCGCCGATGGTGGACGCAATCGCGACGTCTGGCATCCACATTGGGTCGTCCTGAACGAGGACAAGGCGTGCAAGGGCGGATTGAAGGTCACCGACATTCCGGATGGCCGGAAGCCCCGGGTTCCGCCGACCTGGCCGAAGGTCCCGCTGCTGATCGACAGCCCGGACTATCCCACGACCTTCAAGGGCGACGCGGTCGAGGTCGCGATCCCGCTGTCCCTGCTCGGCGGCATCAAGGGCGCATCCTTCGACGGTGTCACGGCCGGCCTCAAGGTGAACGGAGACCTGCATTCGCCGCTGCTCTGCGTCGACGACGTGTTCAAGGTCGCGTCGGGCAACCTGAGCCTTCCCGGCAAGGTCGTCACCGGCAAGTAGGGCGGCAAGCAGGGCAGGGCGCCGGTCCGCGGACTGCCATCGGCGGACCGGCTTGCTTCTTCCTCCAGGCAAATGGAGAGAGGACAGCAGGCCCACTATCCGCATTTCCGCCGCGAGTGCGATCGTACCGGACCTTCCCGGCTGACGCGCCGCCCTTTTCCGAAACCGGCATCCGACCGCCGTCCGCGCCAGAAAGAGGCATGCCATGACGAAGACCGCGCTCGTGCTTCGGCACGTCCATTTCGAGGATCTCGGGTCCTTCGCCTTGCCCATCCGGCAGGCGGGCTATGATGTCCGCTACACCGATGTCGGGGATCCGGACTTCCCCCCGGGGGACCCCCATGACCCCGACCTGCTGATCGTCCTGGGCGGGCCCATCGGCGTCTATGAGGAGAAGCTCTACCCGTTCCTGGTTCCCGAACGGGCGTTCATCGCCGCGAGGCTCGAGGCCCGGCGGCCGCTGCTCGGGCTGTGCCTGGGCGCGCAGCTGATCGCCGCCGCCTCCGGTGCGCGCGTCTTCCCGTCGGGCGTCAAGGAGATCGGCTTCAAGCCGGTTTTCCTCACCGCGGCCGGGGGTGAAAGCCCGCTGCGTCACCTGGAAGGAACACCGGTTCTTCATTGGCACGGCGATACCTATTCGCTGCCCGCGGGAGCGGTGAACCTCGCTTCCAGCGACCTGGTCGAGCAGCAGGCCTTCGCGATCGGACGTGACATCCTCGGGCTGCAGTTCCATCCCGAGGCGGACTGCGGCGAGCGGTTCGAGCGCTGGCTCGTCGGTCATGCCGCCGAACTTGCGGGCGCCGGGATCGACGTGAACGCCCTTCGGCGGGACGCGCGCGCTTATGGGCCGGCCCTGCGTGAGGCGTCCGAAAGGATGATCAGGGAGTGGCTGTCCGCTCTGGACGGCCGGCGCTGACGATCGGAGCCCGCCGAGACGGGCGAGGCATCATCGATCGTCTTCATCCCAGGCGCATTTTCCGCCCCAAGCCTCTGGTCAGCGGGCGCGGGTCGGCTGCCGAGCCCTTCGAGGAAAGGTTGCCGGCGGGTTCGGAACCGCGCCCGCCGCCGCGCAAAAGGGCTGAACGCGGCTCTCGGCCGAAAAGGGTTCATCCCGCGCGTATGGAGATACCGTGATGCGGATCAAGCAGGAATAAGGTTGGGTGCCAGGGCGGTCGTCCCGCGTCAAGGCTGGCGCTGGCGCGCCACCGCC
>NZ_JAFIQV010000016.1 GCF_017356015.1 Azospirillum sp. SYSU D00513 | reverse complement strand
CCTCAACTCCTCGAACCGCCCGGTGCGGACCCGCATGCCGGGTGGTGTGGGAGGGGTGCGGTCCACTAGGATCGCCCCCTATCCCGATTCGGGCTTTGTTTCCGAAGGCACGCAACAACGAAAGCCCGCCCGCGTTTAATCTTGCGGTGAAGCAAGACGCGGTGGGCCATGCGCCGGTTGACCGAGGCAGGTGCGGTGTTGACGGTCGTGTTCGGCCTTCTCGGCTGCGCGTCCCCATCTTTCGACAGCGCTGCCGTCGAAAGGGCTGCGTCACCCGAGGCGCCGTCCACGTTACAGGGCAACAGTATGCTGATGGCGGACGGGCTCCGTCTACCAGTGCATCGGTGGTTACCCGAAGGGCGAGTGAGCGCCGTTTTCGTCGCCGCCCATGGCATGAACAATTACGGCGGCTCGTTCGAAAGCCCGGCCGAACTGTGGGCGACGGCGGGGATCGCGACCTACGCGCCCGACCAGCGCGGTTTCGGGGGCGCCGGCGAACGGGGACGCTGGTACGGATGGCGCCCGATGGCCGGCGACCTGCTGGCGCTCGCCCGCCGGGCGAGGGACGCACATCCGGGCGTGCCGGTGTTCCTGGTCGGGGAGAGCATGGGAGGGGCGGTCGCCACGCTGGCGGCGGCCCATGCGGAGCCTGACCTCCTCTCCGGCCTCGTGCTGTCCGCCCCGGCCATCTGGGGCAAGGGGCCTCGGGCCTCCGCCGTTTACGGGTTGGCAAGGCTGCTGGGCACGGTCATGCCGGGCGTCACAGTCCCGCCATTGGCGGTGGAGGTCGCCTCGACGGACGACCCGGAGGTGCTCGACCAGCTTCGCAACGACCCCCTGATCATCCACCGGACCCGGTTCGACACGCTTGCGGGCATCATCGCCATGATGCGCGAAGCGCGCCTCGCCGCCGACCGCGTGCGCGTCCCGACACTGGTCCTGCTGGGCGACAGCGACCAGCATGTCCCACGTGACGGAGTCGCCACACTGGTGGAGGAACTTCCCGGCAATACGAAGGTCGCGCTCTATCCGGAGGGCCGTCACCTCCTGATGCGTTCGCTGAACGGTGACATCGTGGTTTCCGACATCGCAGCTTGGGCACTGCGCAACGAGCGTCTGCTCCCCTCCCGGGCGGATGCGCGGGCCCTGGCCTGCCCGGACCTCGTGCGCGACCCGGCGCGGCCTTGCGCGGACGCCATGGTCGCCGTCGGACCAGGGGGCGGCGGGCCGGCACAGGTCGCGACCATGCCGCTGGCCGGACCGGAATGACGGCGGGTTGAATCGCACCGGAGAAGGGGCGAAGGCAGGCTTTCGGTCTGGCCGCCCTTCCCCGGCGCAAACCCGGAAAGGTTAGGGTAAAACAACCTTAAGGCGCAGGCGCCCCATGATCAGGACATCCTTCGCCTTATCGTTGGAAAGCCCTCCAATCGCCCTTTCTGCTTCAATGCCGGAACATTTCGACGCTTCGATTGCAGGCGCGAAACAGGACTCTTCATGGAATATAAAGGAAGACTGTGGCATGATGGCGCGCAACCATAACAAGCACGCCCAAGCCCCCGCGCATGACTTCCAAAGGTCTTCCCATTCTCCCGGCTGTTGATGGTGGCGTGATCTCGATCAGGGCGCTGCCGATTACCGTGCGTGGATGGTCGGCATGGGCGCCTGGCTTTGAGAGTTCCGCGGATTGGTTTCGCTGGGCGGGGGCCGAGGCGGACGCGGCTCCATCCGGCGCGGGCACCGCGACGCCGATCCCGATGATGCTCCGCCGGCGCACCACGGCGCTCGGTCAGAAGATGATCGCAGCACCGCTGGCTTGCGGAACGGTGGCGACGGCGCGTTACGTGCTGGCCTCCCGCCATGGGGAGATGACACGGACGGTGGGCATCCTTCAGGCGCTTGCCTCGGGCGAACTGCCGTCCCCGGCGGAGTTCAGCATGGCCGTCCATCATGGCCTTGTCGGGCTCCTGTCGATCCATGCCGGGAACCGGCTCGGCCACACGGCCATCGCCGCCGGACCGGACAGTTTCGGCTTCGGCCTGATGGAAGCCGCGGCGTCGCTCGCCGAGAATCCGCAAGAGCCGGTCATCCTTCTGTACGGCGACGAGCCACTGCCGGGCGAATATGCCGCTTTCCGGGAGGCGGGGGAGAGCCATCTGCCCTTCGTGCTGGCTCTGGCGCTCGAAGCCGCGCCGGCCGACCCGGACGGGGAGGGCGACCACATTCTGTTCCAGGCGCTGCCGCAAGTGGCCGGGGTGTCGCCCACGGCGTCCGCCGCCCATGACTTCCTCCGCTTCCTGCTGTCGGGATCGGCCTCGGCCAATTCCGACGGCGAGCGCATGAGCTGGGTGTGGCACCGTGGCGTTTGAACGTCTGGACCGTCTCTGGCGGCTGTTCGGAACGGGCTTCGCCTTCGCCTTCCTGTTCGGGGGCGGGGTGGTGCTGGCCGTGCTTGCCTTCCCGGCGGTCCGGCTGGTGACGCCGGCCGGGCCGAAGCGCCGGGAGCGGAACCAGTACCTCATCCATCTGAACTTCCGCTTCTACGTCTGGATGCTGCAGGCATTGCGCATCATCGACCTGGAGGTCGAGGGGGCCGAGCGGCTGCGCGCCGGGTCCGGTCGCATGGTCGTCGCCAACCACCCGACGCTGCTGGATGTGGTGCTGCTGATGGCGCTGCTGCCGCGTGCCCAATGCATCGTGAAGAAGGAGCTGTGGGACAGCCCTTATCTGGGTGGCACGGTGCGCGGGGCCGGCTACATCCGCAACGACCTCGAGCCCGAGGCGCTGCTGGAGGCTTGCCGCGCCGCCATGGCCGAAGGCAACGACCTGATCATCTTCCCGGAGGGGACTCGCACCGTTCCGGGCGAGCCGATGCGCTTCCGCCGGGGCTTCGCCAACGTCGCGACCTTCCTCGAAGCGCAAATTCAGCTTGTCACGATAACATGCCAACCGCTTACTCTCATAAAAGGGGAGAAGTGGTGGCAAATCCCACCGCGCCGACCCTTGTTCCGTGTGGTGGTCGGGGATTGCCTCGACGTCAGGGACCAGCTCGGCTGCGAATACCGGTCGCTCGCGGCCAGAAAGCTCGTGCGTTCTCTCGAAGAGTATTACGTGGAAAAACTCTCCCATGGATGAACTGGAACTCAGGATCAAGCGGCTGATCGTCGATGCCCTCAAGCTGGAGGACATCGCGCCGGAGGACATCGACAGCGAGGAGGCGCTCTTCGTGGAAGGGCTCGGGCTCGACTCGATCGATGCGCTCGAACTCGGCGTAGCGCTGCGCAAGGCCTTCGACATCAAGGTCGATTCCGTCAGCGACGAAGTGAAGCGGCATTTCATGAACGTGCGCAGCCTCGCGCGGTTCATCCGTTCGCAGCAGATGGAGAAGGGCGATCATGCTGTCGCGTGACCAGATTTACGAAAAGCTGACCGGCTATCTCGAGGACATGTTCGAGGTTCCGGCCGAGAAGGTCTCCATGAACGCCCGGCTGTTCGAGGACCTGGACCTGGACAGCATCGACGCCGTCGATCTGGTGGTGAAGCTTCAGGAACTGACCGGCCGCAAGTTCAAGCCGGAGGAGTTCAAGAGCGTCCGCACCGTCGGCGACGTGCTCGACCGGGTGCATGCGCTCGTTGAAGCCTGACCGCCGGAGCCTGGGTGCCGCGGCCCTGGTGGCCGCCAGCCTTGCGTACCCCGGTCTCGTCTATGCCGGACGGGATTGGGTGCCGCCGCTCGCCTTCGTCGCGGCGGCGCTGATGATGCTCGCCCTCCGCTTCGCCACCCTGCGGACGGAGGAGGCGCGGCTCTGGCGCACCCTCCTGGCGGCGGCAGCCGTCACCGTCGCCCTGATCGCGGCGCTCGACGCTGCTCTGGCCGTGAAGGTCTATCCGGTTGCCCTGAGCCTTGCCGCCGCCGCGGTCTTCGGCCTGTCGCTCCGTCATCCGCCGAGCGTCATCGAACGGATCGCCCGCCGCATGGAGCCGGACCTGCCGCCCGAGGGGCAACTCTACTGCCGCAAGGTCACGCTGGTCTGGACCGTCTGGTTCGTGATCAACGCCCTGGTCGCCTCCGCTTTGGCTCTGGCCGGGCGTGACGAGTTGTGGGCGTTGTGGACCGGGCTGCTGGCCTACGCCGTCATGGGGCTGCTGTTCGGCGGCGAGATGATCGTGCGCCGCCGCGCCCGCCGCCCGGCCGTGGCCTGATGTCCGTCGTCACGGCATCCGCGCGCATCCCCCTGCCGCGCCTTTTCCTGGAGGGCCGCGCGCCCGACGCTCTCGTCGCGGAGTGCGGCGGAGGGATCGTCGGCCATGGCCGGTTCCGCGCCGACGTCGCGGCCAACGCCGCGCGGCTGCGGCGGAGCGGCTGCCGGCGGGGGCTGCTGGTGACGCGTGACGCCTATTGGGGTGCCGTGGGGCTGCTGGCGCTGATGCAGGCCGGGGCGGAGGTGATCGTGCCGCCGAATGGTCAGCCCGGCACCCTGGCCGCCCTGGCCGGCGCCTGGGACCATCTGGTCAAGGACCTGCCGGACGGTGCGTCGCCGCACGGGGATACAGGTCCCGCCCTGCTTCTGCGGGCGGGTGGGGAGGGGGCCGACGCCCCGCTCGCGGCCCTCGATCCCGCCACGCCGCTGAGCTTCTTCACCTCCGGCTCGACCGGCGCGCCCAAGCGCATCAACAAGACGCTCGCGATGCTGGAAGCCGAGGCCGAAGCCATCGAGAAGCTGCTCGGCGGCTCCGTGCCGGCGGACGGCTGGATACAGGCTACCGTGTCGCACCAGCATGTCTACGGCCTCGCTTTCCGCCTGGGCTGGCCGCTCTCCAGCGGGCGCCCCTTCGGCGGAACCACCCATGAACTCTGGGAAACAGCACTCGCCTCCCTCACGCCGGGCGCGGCGCTGATCACCAGCCCCGCCCATCTCGGACGGCTCGACGGCATCGCGCCGCTGGCTGCCGGCCTGCGCCCCAGCCTTGTCCTGTCCGCCGGGGCGCCCCTGCCGGAACCCGCCGCGCGGGCCGCCGCGGCTCTGTTCGGCGTGCCCACCACCGAGATCTTCGGCAGCACGGAGACCGGCGCCGCCGCCTGGCGCCTCCGCGACCGGCGGGATCCGCCCTGGTCGCCTCTGCCCGGCGTGAGCGTGGAGCGCGACGGGCAGGGGCTGATGCGCGTGCGGTCGGCCTACGCTCCCGGCGGTCTGCATGTCGGCTCCGACCTCGTCGAGTTGGACGAGGCGGGTGGATTCCATTTCCGCGGACGGAATGACCGCATCGTGAAGATCGAAGGCAAGCGGGTCAGCCTGCCCGAGGTGGAGGAGCATCTGCGCCGGCTGCCCTGGGTCGCCGACGCCGCGGCGCTGCCCCTGGGCGAACCGCCGCTTCTCGCCGCCGCCGTCGTCCCGAGCGCGGAGGGTGCGGCCCGCCTCGCGGAACTCGGCCCTTTCCGTTTCGGGCGGCTGCTGCGCCGCTCCCTGTCCGAAACGCAGGAGCCCGCCGGGCTGCCGCGCCGCTGGCGCTTTCCCGACCGGCTGCCCGCCGGTACGCTCGGCAAACGGCGCGCCGCGGACATCAAGGCGCTTTTCGAAGAGGATGCCATGGACCGAGTGCCATCGACTCCGCCGGCGGCCCCGCCGGCAAGGCCGACCGAACCGGAGGTCCGGGCCGTGCGCCCCGCCGGCGACGGCGCCGTGGAACTGGACCTGCACATCCCGCCGGACCTCGCCTATCTCGACGGCCATTTCCCCGGCATGCCCATCGTCCCCGGCGTGGTGCAGATCGACTGGGTGGTGCGGCTGGCCGCGCGTCATCTGGCGCTCGCCATCGACGGCGCCCAGTCCTTCCAGGTGAAGTTCCGCCGCGTGACGGTGCCCGGCGTGCCGGTGACGCTGACCCTGCGGCGGACCGGCGCCCGCCCCCGTCTGGCATTCGAATACCGGGCGGGGCAGGAGATTCTGACCTCCGGCTCCGTCGCCCTGCCGTTCGCGTGAACCAACCATGATTTCCGCCGAAGTCGCCATCCAGGCGCAGTTCTACGATCTCGATCCCATGAACGTGGTCTGGCACGGCAATTACGTCCGCTACCTGGAGCAGGCGCGCTGCGCGCTGCTGGACCGGATCGGCTACAATTACCCGGACATGCAGGCGTCGGGCTTCATCTGGCCGATCGTGGACATGAACCTGAAATACGTCCGTCCCGTCCGGTTCGGCCAGGTCATCATCGTCCAGGCGACGCTGGTCGAGTACGAGAACCGGATGAAGATCGACTACCGCATCCGCGACCAGGCGACGGGCGAGCTTCTGACCAAGGCGCGCACCGTCCAGCTCGCCGTGTCCGCCGAGACGGGGGAGCTGTCCTTCGACTCACCGCCGGCGCTGATCGAGAAAGTGCGGAGGCTGCTGTGACCCGCCAGAAGGCCCTGATCCTCGCGGTTCTGCTGGCCGCGCTGCCGGCCACGGCCCCCGCCGCGCAGCAAGGCTCGGCACCCCCCGTGGCCGGGGCGGCCACGCTGGCCGAGGGGCAGCTCCTGCGCGGGCGCTTCGAGCAGGAGCGTTTCCTCAAGGGCTTCCAGGCCCCGCTGAAGAGCGGCGGCACCTTCCTGCTGGCGCCGGGCCTTGGCCTGATCTGGCGGACCGAGACGCCCTTCGCCGTCGTGACGGTGATGAGCCCCGGCGGCTTCCTCCAGGAGGCGCAGGGGCAGGAGACGATGCGCATGCCGGCCGCGCGGCTTCCCTTCATGGCGCGGCTGTACGGCATGATGAGCGGCGCCCTGACCGGGGACTGGGCCGCGCTGTCGGACATCTTCTCCGTCACGCGCGAGGATGGCGGGCCGGGCCAGCCCTGGCGCCTCCGGCTGGAGCCGCTGAAGCCCGGCGACCCGAACATGCCCGTCCGCTCCATCACCGTCAGCGGCACGCGCTTCGTCGAAACGCTGGAGGTCATGAAGCCGGAGGGCGACCGCGACCGCATCACGCTGCTGGATCAGCGCCTCTCGACCACGGCGCCCACGGCGGAGGAGGCGCGGCTTCTTGCCCGGCCGGGCGCACCCTGATGCTGCGGCTGGCGGCCCTGCTCTGGCTCGCCCTGGTCGTGCTGGCCGGCGGCTACATGGCCTCGCGCCTCCATGACGGGCTGACCTTCCGCACCGATCTCCTGGCGCTGCTGCCGCGCGAGGAGCAGGATCCCGTCCTGCAGCGCGCCAACGACGCGGTGGCGGGCGCCCTGTCGCGGCGCGTCGTGGCGCTGGTCGGCGCCCCGTCCCGCGACGCCGCCCGAACCGCCGCCGCCGGCATCGAGGCCGACCTCTCCGCCACCGGCCTCCTGCTCCCCGCGGGGGGGCGGCTGGACCCGGAGAGTCTGAAGCGGCTGGGCGCCCTCTATTACCCGCATCGCCGGGGCCTGCTGGCCGAGGATGACCGAACCCTGCTCGAAGCCGGGCGCGGGGAGGACGTCGCCATGAAGGCGCTCGCGCAGGTGTTCGGCGTCGGGGGCGTGGCCGACGCCAGCCTGCTGCGCGGCGATCCCTTTCTGCTGCTGCCGGGCTTTTTCGCGGGGCTGCCCTTCCCGTTGTCGCGGCTGTCGCTGGACGAGGGCATGCTGACGGCCGTCGAGGAAGGCGTGACCTGGATCCTGGTGACCGGCACGCTCGCCGGCGCACCTTTCGCGCTGGACGTGCAGGAACGGTTCGTTGGGGCCTTCGACGCGTCCGTCGAACGGCTGCGGGCGGCGCAGCCGGACCTCCGGGTCAAGCGGCTGGGCGCCGTCTTCTTCGCGGAGGCCGGATCCCGCACGGCGATCCAGGAGGCCTCCACCCTGGCGACCCTTTCGACGCTCGGCGCCATGGGCCTTATCCTGCTGGTGTTCCGGCGGGCGACACCGCTGCTGCACAGCCTCCTTGCGCTCGGGGTTGGGCTGCTGGTCGGCTTTTCCGGAAGCCTCGCCCTGTTCGGCGAGTTGCATGTGGCAGCATTGCTGTTCGGCAGCAGCCTGATCGGTGTCGCCGTGGATTACAGCCTGCATTACAGCGCGACCATGTTCGACCGTAGCCCGGCCACGCCGGCCGAGCGGCTGGCGCATGTCTTCCCCAGCATCCTTCTCGGCCTGCTCACCAGCCTGATCGGCTATGCCATGCTGGCCGTCGCCCCCTTTCCAGGATTGCGGCAGATCGCCGTCTTCTCGATCCTCGGCCTGTCCGCCGCCTTCCTGACCGTGGTTCTCTGGCTGCCCCGGCTGGACCGGGCGAAGCCGCTCCGCCATGGCGCCACGCTGTTGAGGACCGCCGCCGGGCTCTGGGGATTCTGGAGCGACGCGCGCCGGCGCCCCCTGCACATCCTGCTGGCCGTTGCGGCGGTGACGGTCCTCGCAATGGGCGCCATGCGCTTCCGCGCCGACGACGACGTGCGCCGGATGCAGGCGCTGAACCCCGCGCTTGTCGCGGAGCAGGCGGCCATCCAGTCCATGATCGGCGCGACCACGGCTCCCCAGTTCCTGCTGATCGAAGGCGCGGACGATGAAGCCGCCCTGCGCCGGGGGGAGGCGGTTGCCCCGCTCCTCGCCCGGCTGAAGCGGGAGGGAGTGCTGTCCGGCTACCAGATGCCGGCCGCCTTCGTCCCGTCGGCAGAGCGCCAGCGCGCCAACCAGGCGCTCGTCCGCACCGCCCTGGAGCAGCCCTTCCTCGCCCGCCAGCGCGCGGCCCTCGGCATGCCTGGCGAGGAGGGCGGACAGGCCGGCGGCAGCGGCGAGGTCCTGACGCTGGAGCGGGCGCTCGCGGGCGAGGCCGTCCCCCTCCTGCGCGAGCTGGTCCTGGCGCCCGGTCTGCATGTGGCGACCTTGCAGGGCCTCGCCCGGCCCGACCGGCTGCGGGCCGAACTCGCCGGGGTGCCGGGCGTGCGGCTGGTCGATCCGACGGCCGATTTCAGCGCCCTGCTTGCCAAGTACCGGGAGCGGGCGCTGCTGCTGACCGGCCTGTCGGCGGTCGGCATGTTCCTGGCGCTGGCCTGGCGGCTGGGCCGGCGCCGGGCGCTCCGCGCCATGCTGCCTCCGCTCGCCTCCGTGCTGCTGACGGTGGCGCTGCTGGCCCTGATCGGGCATGCCTTCAACTTCTTCCACGCCATGGCGCTGGTGCTGGTGCTGTCGATCGGGGTCGATTACGCCATCTTCTGCGCGGAGAGCGGGGAGGAGCACCGGGCCGTGACGATGCTGGCGGTGTGGCTGGCGACGCTCACCACGCTGCTGTCCTTCGGCCTTCTGGCGGCGAGCGTCGTGCCCGCCGTGCACAGTTTCGGCGCCACGATGTTGATCGGGATGGCCTTCGCCTTCTTTTTGGCACCGCTCGCGGCACCGGATCGGCAGAAATCTTTACCTGCGGTGGGTACAACGGGCGGCGAGTTGGTGTAAGGTCCCGCGCCGTTCGCAGCGGCAGAACCTTTCGAGTACGAATGATGGCAGGAATCTGGGCAGGGGTGGCGGTGGCGGTGTTGCTTGCGGGCTGTGCCGCGGCGGTGCCGGCCCCTTCGCCGGACAGCCCTTCGCCGGACAGCCCTTCGGCGGAGGCGCGGGCGCCGCTGGTGGCGCCGGGCGAGCGCCTCGACCTGCCGCGCCCGGCCGACCTCGGCCGCTCCGTCGAGGCGGTGCAGATGATCACCGCCCGCCATGGCGACCGCACTTACGTTTTCGAAGGCCATCTCAGCGTCACGGCGGAGCGGCTCGTCCTGGCGGGGCTGGACGGGATGGGGCGGCGCGCCATGACCATCACCTGGACCGGCGACGACACCAGGGTGGAAACGGCCCCCTGGCTGCCCGAGGGGCTGCGGCCCGGCAGCATGCTGGCCGACCTTGTCCTGCTCTACTGGCCCGAGGCCGCGGTCCGAAGGGCGCTGGCGCCGACGGGGGGAGAGCTGATCGCCGAGACGGACCGGCGCACCGTGCGGATCGACGGCCGCGACGTGCTGCGCGCCACCTACGGCTGGCCCGCCGGCGGTCCCTGGACGGGGACGCTGCGCTACGAAAATCTCGGCTGGGGCTACGCGATTGAGGTGCGGTCCGTGGAGGCCCAAACCGTGGGACTCGCGCCATGAACCAATCCTTCGGCATCCCGCTCATGGGGCTCGCGACGCCCATCGGCACGGGCAGGGAGGCGGTCGCCCCCGCCCTGTTCGCCGGCACGCGCGCGGGCCTGGTCCCCCGCGACAGCCTCGTCCCCGGCCGGACGGTCCATGTCGGCGCGGTGGGCGCGCCGCTGCCGCCGATCCCGGACGGGCTGGACCTTTACGCCTCCCGCAACAACCGGCTGATGCTCGCCGCCCTGCGGCAGATCGAGCACGGCGTCCGCGCCGCCATCCGCCGCCATGGGCCGCACCGGGTCGCCGTGGTGCTCGGCACCAGCACGGCCGGGATATTGGAGGGCGAGGAGGCCTACGCCGCCGTCCGCCGCGACGGCGCCTGGCCGGCGGGCTTCCACTACCGCCAGCAGGAGACGGCGAGCCTTGCCGAGTTCGTGGCGCGTGCACTCGGGGTGACCGGCCCGGCCTACACGGTGTCCACGGCCTGCTCCTCCGGCGGTAAGGCCTTCGGGTCGGCGCGGCGGCTGATCCGCGCCGGGCTGGCCGACGCCGTGGTGACCGGCGGGGCGGACACGCTCTGCCGCATGACGATCGGCGGCTTCGCCTCGCTGGAGGCCGTTTCCGCCGGGCAGTGCAACCCGTTTGCCGCCGGGCGCGACGGCATCAACGTCGGGGAGGGCGCGGCGGCCTTCCTGCTGACGGCGGAGCCGGCGGAGGTGAATTTCCTCGGGCTGGGTGAAAGCTCCGACGCGCACCATCTCAGCGCCCCCGATCCGGAAGGCGGCGGGGCGTTGCGCGCCATGCAGGCGGCACTCGCCGACGCGGGGCTGGCGTCTTCGGACATCGCCTACGTCAACCTGCACGGCACCGGAACGCCGCTGAACGATTCGATGGAGGGCAAGGCCGTCCACGCGCTGTTCGGGGCGGAGGTCCCCTGCAGCTCGACCAAGGGCATGACTGGCCATACGCTGGGCGCCGCGGGCGCCGTCGAGGCCGCCTTCCTGTGGCTGGCCCTGCACCGGGAGCACAACCCGGAGGGATTCCTCCCGCCGCATCTGATGGACGGGAAGGCCGACCCGGCCATCCCGCCGATCCGGCTGGCCGGGAGGGGCGAGCGCCTCGCCGCGCCGGACGGGGCGGCCGCCATGCTCAGCAATTCCTTCGCCTTCGGCGGCAGCAACGTCGCCCTGCTGTTCGGTCGGGAGGACCGGTCATGAAGCCCTGTCCGCACCCGGTCGAAGCGCTGCTGCCGCACGCCCCGCCGATGATCCTGATCGACGAGGTGACCGGCATCGGCGAGGGCGTGCTGTCGGCCGCCCTGACGATCCGGCCCGGCATTCCCTTCTTCGAGGCGGGGCGCGGCGTCGCCGCCCACGTCGCCATCGAATGGATGGCGCAGGCCTGCGGCGCCTATGTCGGGGCCGAGGCGCTGGAGGCGGGAGCGCCTGTCCGGCTCGGCCTGCTGCTCGGCACGCGGAGCTTCGAGGCCACGGTGGCCCGCTTCGCCGAGGGGGAACGGCTCGCCGTGACCGTCTCGCTGGTGTTCCGGGACGAGGAGATGGGCGTGTTTGACTGCGTCGTGGCGCGCGCGGGGGAGGACGGCGGGAACGGAACGGCGCTGGCGAAAGCCCAGCTCACCGTCTATCAGCCGGAGGATGCGCGGGCGATGCTGATGGCCCAGGGGGCAGGGGAATGAGCAGGACGATTCTGGTGACCGGGGCCAGCAAGGGGATCGGGCGCGCCATCGCCGAGCGGCTGGGGCGGAACGGCTTCACGGTGGCGGCCCATTACGGGCGCGACCAGGCCGGTGCCGAGGCGACGCTGGCGGCGATCCTGGAAACGGGCGGCGCGGGCCGCCTGATGACCTTCGACACGGCGGACCGGGCGGCCTGCCGCGCGGCGATCGAGGCCGACATCGAGGCGAACGGACCCTATTATGGCGCCGTGCTGAACGCGGGCATCGCCCGCGACAACGCCTTTCCGGCCATGCCGGACGAGGACTGGGACGCCGTGCTCGACACCAACCTGGACGGTTTCTACAACGTGCTGAAGCCGCTGGTGATGCCGATGGTGTCGGCACGCAAGGGCGGGCGCATCGTTACGCTGTCCTCGGTGTCCGGCCTGATGGGCAACCGGGGGCAGGTGAACTACAGCGCCGCCAAGGCGGGCATCATCGGCGCCACCAAGGCGCTGGCGATCGAGCTTGCCAAGCGGAAGATCACCGTCAACTGCGTGGCGCCGGGCATCATCGAGACCCAGATGGTCGAGGAGATGCACCGGGACGAGGCCATGGCGATGGTTCCCATGCGGCGGTTCGGCACGCCGGAGGAGGTCGCGGCGGTGGTCGGCTTCCTCTGCTCGGACGAGGCAGGCTACATCACCCGCCAGGTGATTTCGGTGAACGGGGGCATGTTCTGATGCGCAGGGTGGTCGTCACGGGCATGGGCGGCGTCACCGCCCTGGGCGAGGACTGGCCCACCATCCGCGGGCGCATGCTGCGGGGGGAGACCGGCATCCGCACCATGACGGAGTGGGAGCGGTTCGAGGGCATCAACACCCGCCTCGCCGCCCCCGTGACGGGCTTCTCCGTGGACGCCCGCTACCCGCGCAAGAAGACCCGCACCATGGGGCCGGTGTCGCGCATGGCCGTCTACGCGACCGAGCGCGCGCTGGCGGATGCGGGGCTGACGGAGGAGCCGGTCGTGAAGGCCGGGCGCTGCGGCATCGCCTACGGTTCCTCCTTCGGCAGCCCGGCGCCGGTGATCGCCTTTGCCGAGCTGATGACCCAGGGCACCTCGAAGACGCTGAACGCGACCAGCTACATCCAGATGATGAGCCACACGGCGGCGGTGAACATCGGCCTGTTCTTCGGCGTGACCGGTCGGATCATCCCGACCTCCACCGCCTGCACTTCGGGCAGCCAGGCCATCGGCTACGCCTACGAGGCGATCCGCTGGGGCAAGGCCGACGTGATGATCGCCGGCGGGGCGGAGGAACTGGACGTCACGGAATCGGCGGTCTTCGACACGCTGTTCGCGACCTCCACCCGCAACGACCGCCCGCACACCAGCCCGCGCCCCTACGACCGCGACCGCGACGGGCTGGTGATCGGGGAAGGCGCCACCACCCTGATCCTGGAGGAGCGCGAGCGGGCCATCGCGCGCGGCGCGACCATCCACGCGGAGATCGTCGGCTTCGCCTGCAACTCCGACGGCAACCACGCGACGCAGCCCCAGGCATCGACCATGGAGGTGGCCTTGCGCATGTCGCTGGAGGATGCCGGGCTCGCCCCGGACGACATCGGCTTCGTCAACGGCCACGGCACCGCCACCGAATGGGGCGACATCGCCGAGACCGCCGCCACCAACGCGGTGTTCGGGGAGCGGGTCCCCATCCATTCGCTGAAGAGCTATTTCGGCCACAGCCTGGGCGCCTGTGGTGCCTTGGAGGCCTGGCTCGGCATCGAGATGATGCGCGAGGGGATGTTCGTGCCGACCGCGAACCTGGAGGTCGTGGACGAGCGCTGCGCCCCGCTTGATTACATCATGGGGGAACCGCGCCGCATCGAGACGGACCATCTGATGTCCAACAACTTCGCCTTCGGCGGCATCAACACGTCCCTGGTCCTGCGCCGCGCCTGATCCGGCGCGGAGTCTGAGCAACGCTTCTCCTCCGCGAAAGGCCGGCTTCGCGCCAGGGATGTGTAATTTCTGGCGCACAACCTGTTTTTGAGCCAGACTGGCGGCGATTGTTTCGTGATTGGGGATTTGAAGCATGAAGCGCCACCTTTCCGCCGTCCTTCTCGCGGCGGCTTGCGCGTTCGCCCTTCCGGCGCAGGCCCGTGACGAGCGCGGGATGTATTCGATCGTGGAAGCGCTGAACACGCCGGAAGCCCGTGAGAGGCTCGACCAGGGCGTGAAGCTCTATTTCGGCGCGCAGAGGGCGCCGAGGCAGAGCCGGGATTTCGGCGAGTGGAAGACCAACAAGAAGACCAACGCCGTCGGCAAGTCCGACAAGGAAGCCTGCCAGTGGGCCTTCCTGAGCGCCGTTCTTGAGATGCAGGAGCGCGCCCGCAAGGAAGGCGGGAACGCCGTCGTCGGCATCCTGAGCAACTACAAGAACACCGAGACCAGCAGCGAAAGCGAATTCATGTGCGGGGCCGGCAACATCATGGCCGGCGTGGCGCTCAAGGGCAAGGTCGTCAAGCTGAAGTGAGCGGGCGGACCCGGTCCGGCGCGGCGGCGGGAACCGTCCCGTCCGCGCCGGGCGCGTCCGTCGCCGCCGGGGTTCCCTTTGTTCCGGCGCCGGGCGGAAGCGCCCAGAAGTCGTAGAAATTGTACCATTGCAGGGGCGCGCTCAGGCAATGCTCCTCGAGCCGGCGCGCGTAGCGGGCGGCCAGTTCGGTCAGCGCCGCGTCCTTGTTCCGGCGGGGCAGTTCGATCCGGTCGGAGAAGTGCTCGAAGCGGACGACATGGCGGTCCCCCTCGCGCAGGCAGAACATCAGGAAGACCGGGCATCCCATGAGTGCCGCCAGCACGTAGGGTCCCTGCGAGAAGGGCGCGTCCTGGCCGAGGAAAGGGACGAGGCTGGTGCGGGCCTGCCCCATGACCGGGGTGCGGTCGCCGGCGATGGCGATCCACTCGCCACGCTGCACGCGGTTCGTCAGGTCGATGGCGGTGTCCGGCCCGACCTCGGTCACCTGGATGGTGTGGTCCTCGACGTCCGGGTTCACGGACTTGAGCAGCCGGTTGTAGAGCCGGGCGTGCCGCGTGTGCAGCAGCACGTTCATGGGCCGGTTGAACCGTTCCGTCAGCCGGGCGCGGCAGAGTTCCGCGTTGCCCAAGTGGGAGACGATCAGCAGGCCGCCCCGTCCGCCGGCGGCGAGCCGCTCGATCTCCTCGCTTCCGGCGACCTCCAGGGGGCCGGTCCGGGACGGGTCGTCCCAGGCGGCGAAGCTGTCCAGCGCCTTGGTCGCGAAGGTCATATAATGGCGCAAGGAATCCAGCCGGCCCGGCGGCGGCAGCCCCTTTGCCGCATGGACCCGCCGCAGATAGTCCATCGAATGGCGCCGGCCCGCCCGGTCGGTCAGGTGGAAATAGGCGACGATGGGCCAGAGCGCCGCGATGCAGCCCCGGCGGCCGATCAGGCGGTGGATGGCCGATAGGATCCGCATCCCGAGCCAAGCGCCGCGTTCGCCGACCGCCGCCCAGTGCAGGGCCGCCCCATCCGGTGCCGCCCCCTCTTTTGCTGCCGTGCGCGGCGGCCGGTTGCGCAGGACCGACGGCAGGCGCAGGAGCATGGTGCAGACCAGCCGCGTGTGCATGCGCGTGATCAGCCAGTTGTCCTGAAGCAGCCGGAAGTTGGAGGTGTTGTCCGGCGGGTAGACGACCGGCACCGGCACATGGACCGTCGGCACGCCGCGCCAGAACAGCCTGACCATGATCTCGGTGTCGAAATCCATGCGCCGGCCCACCGTCTCGGAGTCCATCACCGCCAGCGTCGGGGCAACCGGGTAGACGCGGAAGCCGCACATGCTGTCGGCGATGCGCAGCGACAGGGTTTCCACCCAGACCCAGACATGGGTCAGCCAGCGCGCGATCTGGCGCGAGCGCGGCACGGACCCGTCATAGATCGGGCGGCCGCTGACGAGCGCGCCGGGATTTGCCCGATGGGCGGCGATCAGGGCGGGCAGGGCGCCCGCGTCGTGCTGCCCGTCGGCGTCCATCTGGAGGGCGTGGGTGAACCCCCTCGCCAGGGCGCGCCGCAGCCCGGCGGCGACGGCGGCACCCTTCCCCTGGTTCGGATCCAGCCGGATCACCTCGACGCCGTCCTCGGGAGCGTGCAGCGCGGCGATGGCCGTCCGGGCCGGGTCGTCGCTGCCATCATCCACCAGAATCACCGCCAACCCGTGGGCGCGCAGCCCCTCCACCACCTTGGGCAGTGCCTTGTGGTGGTTGCGGCTCGGCACCACCGCGCACAGGTTGGGGGCGCTGGGGTCCGCGGAAGGGCGCTCTGACGGCATGATGGCTCCGGAAGGCGGGACGGAATCCGGCCCGGTATGGGGTCTGCTATCCTCCAGCCGCGCGGACCGGTCAAGCGGAGACGCCGTGACATCCGGTCCCGGCGCTGCTCGGACCGGACCGTCACGCGTGCCAAGCGCACGAGAAAGTGGTAAGCGTTCGGCCGAGCCTTTCCGGATCCGCGCCCCGCCTTCGGTTTCCAGCCCTCATGACCTCTCATCCGACCGCAGGCCGCGACGAGCATGGCTGGCCGACCCTGTTCTCGCTTCCCTGGCCCCGTGACGAAGACCGCCATCATGCCGTCGTCGTCGGCGCCGGCATCGGCGGACTGACGGCAGGCGCCCTCCTGGCGAGCCGCGGTTGCAAGGTCCTGGTGGTCGAGGCGCACGACCGTCCCGGCGGCTACTGCTCCTCCTGGCTCCGGAAGGTGCGGGGGCGGGACGGGCGGGTGGGGCGCTTCATATTCGATGCCGGCGTGCAGGACATCAGCGGGCTCGGGCCGCGCGGCCCGGTGCGGCGCCTGCTCGCCGCGCTCGGAGCGGAGAGGCGCATCGGCTGGCACCGGGTGCGCCACCGCTACCTTCAGGACGGGCTCCGGCTCGACATTCCCGACGATCCCGCCGAATTGCCTGGGCGCCTCGCCGCGCTGTTCCCGGGGGAGGCCGAGGGGATCGCGCGATTCCTGTCGGAGATCGAGGCGGTCTACCGCGACTTCTACAGCGATGTGGACCAGACCGGCGGGGTGCCCGTGCCGCCCGAAACGGCGGAAGCGATGCTTGCCTGGCCCGGCCGCCACCCGCACGCCTGGCGATGGATGCACCAGCCCTACGGCGCGATGCTGGACGGTTTTTTGTCCGACGCGCGGCTGAAGCACCTGCTGACGACCATCGCCGAATACGTCACCGATCAGCCGGAGCGGCTGAGCGTGGGCGAGATGGCGCCCCTGTTCGGCTATTACTTCGAGGGCGGCTTCTACCCGGCGGGCGGATCGCAGAAGCTGGCCGACCTGCTTCGCGCGGTGATCGAGGAGAACGGCGGGCGGGTGCTTCTGAAGACCCGCGCCGACCGCATCCTCGTCGAGGAAGGGCGGGCGGCAGGCATCGTCACCGCGGGCGGCGTCGCGCACCGGGCACCGCTGGTCTTCGCCAACAGCGACGTCGTCCGTACCCTGTCCGGCCTGATCGAGCCGGCCGGCCTGCCGCGCCGCTACGCGCAACGGGTGGGGAGCCTGCGCCGGGGGCCCTCCGCCATCCTCATGAGCCTCGCCGTGCATGGGCTGCCCGACCTGCCCGCCCGCGTCTTCCTGAGGACGCCGGAGGGGCTGCATTTCGGCATCGGCAACCCCAGCGCCGTCGATCCCACGCTGGCGCCGCCGGATTGCGCCGCCCTGACCCTCCTCTGCCTGATGTCGGAGGAGGAGGCCGCCCGGTGGTTCGGCACCGAACGGAGGGAATATCGGGCGAGGAAGGAGGCCTTCGGCGACCGGCTGACCGAGGCCGCGGAGCAGGCCGTGCCCGGTCTGCGCGGGCGGGTTCTCTACCGTCAGGTGGCCAGCCCCCCGACCTTCGCCCGCTACGCCCTGACCGAGAACGGCAACATCTATGGTGCTGCGCGCGGGCAATGGTGCCCGCCCGTCCGGTCCCCGATGCCCGGCCTGATGCTGGTCGGCGCCGGCTGCCAGAACGGGCCGGGAGTCGAGGCGGCGGTGATTTCCGGCATGAGGGCGGCCAACCTGGTTTTTCCACCGGGGTGACGCAACACCACGGCATTCCCAACGGAAAGGGCGCCCGACGAGGGCCGTCCTCAGCGGTCGGCCTGACCGTTCAGCCCACGGCTCTTCTGGGCGGCGAGGGTGGTGTGGCCCGCCCCGGTGAGCCGGACGGCCTGTGGGTCCTCGGCGCGCTCGATCAGCCCGTCCTCGATCAGCGAAGGGATCGCGGCGGCATCGCCCGTCTCGAGAAGAGGAGAGTCCTCGACCATCCGGATCGGCGTGGCCCAGCCGAGGCTGCGGTCCATGATGAAGGCCAGCACGCGGATCTGCACTTCCGTCAGCAGGCGGACCGGTTCCTGTTCGGATTCCTGCCGCGCCGGCTTTCCGGCGCCGGTGTCTTGGCCACCGGTGTTTCGGGGGACGAACCGAAGGCGCGGCTGCATGACCTGGAAAATTCCCTTCCCGCGGAACGTGGCCCTGGCCGGCGGCCCCGCGTTTTGTTGCGTTGCATCACTGCGCCCGGCCAAGCTTCATGTCAAGTTTGTAACCCGGTTTGGAACCCTCTTGGAGGTTGCCGTTCCAGCCGCAATCCATCGTGTCTTTCTATCGCAGCGTTGCGAAAAAACGATTTGACCGCTCACCTCGATCCGGGCATTTTTAGACCGGTTCTAAACAAAGCAGCCAATCAATAAGGAGCAAGGCGCATGTTGACCGTTGGCGATAAGTTTCCGGAATTCGATCTGACCGCGACCGTCTCGACGGACATGAAGAATGCGTTCGCGCAGATCAGCAACGAGTCCGACGCCGGCAAGTGGAAGGTCTTCTTCTTCTGGCCGAAGGACTTCACCTTCGTCTGCCCGACCGAGATCGCTGCTTTCGGCAAGCTGCACAGCGAGTTCACTGACCGCGACGCCGTCGTGTACGGTGGTTCGACCGACAGCGAGTTCGTGCACCACGCATGGCGCGTGCACCACGAGGACTTGAAGGACCTGCCCTTCCCGATGCTGGCCGACATCAAGCGCGAGCTGTCGACCGCTCTCGGCATCCTCGACAAGAACGCCGGCGTCTGCCTGCGCGCCACCTTCATCGTCGACCCGGAAGGCATCATCCGCCACGCCTCGGTCTACGACCTGTCGGTCGGCCGCAACCCGCAGGAGATCGTCCGCACCCTCGACGCCCTGCAGACGGACGAGCTGTGCCCCTGCAACTGGAACAAGGGCGAGCAGACCCTGAACGCCGCCTAAGCCCCCGCTAGGCGGTTGCGGACGGACGGGCGCCCATCACCCCCACCCCCCGAAGGGTGTCCGTCCGTCTCCGCGCCCCGTTCTTTTGCTGTTTTCAGAATTCCCATTTCCGAGACTCCGAGGATTTGCCCGCGATGAGCATCGACGCGCTGAGGGGCACGCTGCCCGACTACGCCAAGGACCTGAAGCTCAACCTGTCCACGGTGCTGACCTCGCCGAACCTGACGCCGCAGCAGGCGTGGGGCACCGCCGTCGCGTCGGCCATCGCGTCGCGCAACGACGCCCTGATCAAGGCCGTCGCCGCCGACGCCGTGGCGCATCTGGAGCCGGCGGCGTTCAACGCCGCCAAGGCCGCCGCCGCGATCATGGGCATGAACAACATCTACTACCGGTTCGTGCACCTGTCCGGCCACCCGGACTTCAAGACGCTGCCGGCCCGCCTCCGCATGAACATCATCGGCAACCCCGGCGTCGATAAGCTCGACTTCGAGATGTGGTCGCTCGGCGTGTCCGCGGTCAACGGCTGCGGCATGTGCATCGAGGCGCACGAGCGCGAGGTTCTGGGCAAGGGCGCCACGAAGGAGGCCGTTCAGGACGTGGTCCGCATCGCCGCCGTCCTGCACGCGGTCGCCGTGACGCTGGACGCGGAGCGCGCGCTGGCGTCCTGACGCCCCGCACCGCGGCATTGTCTGCAAAAACCCTTCTCCCGCCGGGAGAGGGGTTTTTGCTTTTCCGGATCCGGCGTTTCCGGCGGGCACACGCCCCGATGGAACCGGCACGGGATGTTCCTTGTTCCTGTTGTCCCTCTATCGTTTGGAACATCGGCGGTTCATCATGGATGGCGGCGGTCTGACGGGCTGGCTGGTGGATGTGCTCCACTCGTTCCATTATGTCGGCATCTTCCTGCTGGTGATGCTGGCGCGCGTGATCCCACCGGTGCCGGCGGAGTCGGCGATCCCGCTGGCCGGCATCGGGGCCGCGACTGGCGAGTTCAACCTGTTCGCCGTGGCGCTGGCCGGCGGGCTGGGCTCGCTCGCGGGCCAGCTCGTCTGGTTCCTGCCCAGCCGGCTCCTCGGCCGCGAGCGGCTGGAAGGGTTCCTGCGGCGCTGGGGCCACTGGCTCACCATCCGGCCCGACAAGGTGCGGTCCACGACCGAATGGTTCGCCCGGCGCGGCTGGATCGCCGTGCTGCTGTCGCAGCCGGTGCCAGGCGTGCGCACGCTGATTTCCATCCCCGCCGGCATCTGCCGGATGTCGATCCTCCGATATTGCCTGTGGTCCGGCGTCGGGTCCTTCCTGTGGACGCTGGTGCTGGCCTGGAGCGGCTACATGCTGTCGGCATGGCCGCTCGCCTACCGGCTCGTCGGCTGGTTCACGGTCGGGCTGCTGGTGCTGCTGGTGGGCATCTACCTGTGGCGGCTGGTTCAGCATTTCCGCGAGGCGCGGATGGAAAAGAAGACCGCCGCCCCTCGGCCGGCTCCGCCGAGCAATGTCCGGATGGTATAGGCCGTTGCAGACGGCCCGATTCGGCGTAACATGATGTTCGGTTGTCCACATCATGAAAGGAGGTGATCCAATGTCTCATGGAGCCAATCCGGTCGTTGCCGCCCTGTTCGGTCTCACCGTTCTCCTGACGGCGGGGATCGCCAGTGCAGAGTGCTCCCCGACGCACAGCGCCAAGGCGCAGACGCCGGCCAGCGACACCACCGCTCAGCCGACGAAGCCGTCGGGCAGCAACGCCGGCTGACGACCGGCAGCACCATGTGGAACGGGCCGCTCCCCAGGGGGCGGCCCGTTTTTTCTTGCCCATTTTCCGAAGCGCCCTTTCCGAGGCGCCGTGCCCCGGCCCCGGCACTCCGGGGCTGGCCGCGCGGTCAGAACTGCTTCAGCAGCCGGTCGATGTATTCGCGCTCCATGCGGGGACGGTCGTATTCACCGGAGCGGCGGCGCAGCTCGTCCAGGATCTCGCGGGCGCGCTGCAGCTCCGACTGCTCGGGGACCTTGACGTCCTCGCCCTGGACCGTGCCGAAGCCCGATGGGCGCCGGCCGAGCGGGTCACGGCCGCGCCCCTGCTGCTGGCCCCGGCCCTGCTGCTGCCCCATCATGCCGGGCATGGGCTGGCCCTGCTGGCCGGGCTGACCCTGCTGCCCCATCATCTGGTTCATCAGCTGCTCGGCGAAGCTCTGCATGCCCTGCTGCAGCTCGTCCATGGCCTGGGTCTGGGAGGGCACGGCGTCCCAGGGCTGGCCCTGCTGAAGCGCCTGACCCGAATCCCGCATCGCCCGCTCCGCCCGGCCGAGCGGGCGCGGGATCTCGCCCATCATGTCGCCCATCTGCCGCATCATCTCGCCCAGCTCGCGGCGCAGGGCCTCCTGCTGCTCGGCCTGCTGCTGGGACAGCGGGCTGCCCGGCTGTCCCCGCTGGTTCTGGCCGCGCTGCCCCTGCTGGCCCTGCTGCCCTTGCTGCCCCGGCTGGCGGCCGCGCGGGCTCTGCTGGCCCATCTGGCCCTGCATGTCCTGCTGCTCGTTCGGCCCGGCCATCTGCTGCTGGGAGTTCTGGAAGGTCTGGTCCAGCAGCTCCTGCTGCTTGCGGGACAGCTCCTCCAGCTGGCGCATCATGTCCCAGGCCTCGTTCTGGCCCTGCTGCGGCTGCATCTGCGCCATGGCGCCGGAGCGCATGTTCTCCATCATCTGCTGGAGCTGAGACAGCATCTGGTGGGCGGCGTCGCGGGCGCCCGTTTCCGCCATCTCCCGCATCTGGTCCATCATCTGCTGGAGGTCGTTGCGGTCCACCATCTGGTCGGCCATCTGCGGCGGCACCATGGGCATCGGCTCGCCGCGCTCCATGGCCTCGCGCATCTGTTGCTCCATGGCGTCCAGGAACTCGTCCATGGCGGTCTGAAGCTCGTCCATGAGCTTCTTCAGCTCCTCGTCGGACGCACCCTTGTCGAGCGCCTCGGCAAGGCGCTCCTGCGCGTCGCGCAGGTTGCGCTCGGCCATGGAGAGGCCGCCGTCCTCAATGCGTAGCGCCGTCTCCCACAGGAGCTGCTGGATCTCGGGAACGGCCTTTGCGCTGTCATCCAGCATCAGCCGGGCGACGGAGGTCCGCATGGCCAGGAAGGCCACCGGATCGCCGGCATAGTCGCCGACGCGCGAGGAGATCTCCGACAGGGCGCGCGCGACCTCGGTACGGGCGTCCGGGCGGCGGGTCAGCGTCTTGCGCTCGGCGACGATGGCGCGGGCGATGGGGTGGTTGAAGACGCGTTCCGGCAGCGTCATCCGGACGTCCTCGGTGCTGCCGGTCTGGCCGGCGCCGTCGGTGGCGACGGCCCGCACCATCACGTCCAGCCCGGCCCAGGGGTGGGCCGTCAGGTCATGGAAGGAGGCGTTCCGCATCTCCTTCGGCCGCAGGCCCGAGACGGGCAGCGCCAGCCGGATCGGCTCGCCGGCCGGTGGAGGTGCCGCGGCGGGAGCGCCGCCGTTCTGGTCGGCCGGCGGCGGCGCCAGCCGGACGTCGGCCGACACTTCGGCGATGCCGTAATCGTCGCGCGCGGCGACTTCCAGCCGCAGGGCGGCGCGTTCCCCGGCGGCCGGCGGGGCGACCCAGGCGATGGAGGGGGGAGCGTCCGGCGTGACGGTCACGTCCCAGGAGCCGAGCGTCCGGCCGCCCTGGGTCACGGCGATGCGGTCGCCGGACAGGAGCGGCTGCTGGATCTGGAAGGTCGCGGAGTCCACCGCCTCGAAATCGGCCGTCTTGTCGCCGGCCTGGAGCGACGGCGTGCCGCTGCCGCCGGTGACGCGGGCCAGCACGAGGCTGCCGGCGGGGATGGCGATGGCCCGGGGCGCGGCCGGCGCTCCGGCATCGCCCGTGGCCGCGACCGTTGCGTTGGTGTCGCCGCCGGATTTCAGGAAGACCGGGGGAAGGCCGGTGTGCTCCGGCGGCGTCACCCAGAGGTCGAGCGTCGCGGCGGCCGTTCCGGCACTGCCGGCCACGTTCGGGCTGAAGGCGGCGGCAAGGCGCGGCGCCCAGTCGCCCCAGCTGGCACCGGCGGCGACGAACAGCAGCAGCGCCACCAGGGAGCGGAGCGCGTAGCGGTCGTGCGCGGGAACGTTCGGGCGCGGCCAGGACACCCGCAGGCGGCCCAGCGCGGCGCGCATGCGCTCCTGGTGCAGGCGCCACAGCTCGGCGGCCAGCGGGTCGCCTCCGGCCACACTGTCGCGCAAGGCGTTCAGGGGGCGGTGCGGCAGCCCGCTGTCCCGCTCCAGCCGGCGGCGCGCCGTCGCCTCGTCCGGCACGGCGAAGCCGCGCAGGCCCCGGTAGAGGGCGAAACCGATGGCGGCAAGGAAAAGCAGCAGCGCCAGCAGGTGCAGCCAGCCCGGCAGCAGCCCGAAGACGCCGGACAGCGCCGCCGCCAGGAAGGCGCCGATGATGGTCACGCCCAGCCAGACGGCCGGCCAAAGCCGTTCCCAGGTCAGGGCCGCGCGGGCCTGCCACAGGCGCAAGGCCGGCGCCTCCGGGGCGCCCGTGCCCTTGCCGCCGTTCCCGTCGCGGGAGAGGATCTTCCAGGGGAAGCGGTTCCGCTCTTCGCCGTCGCTCATGCCGCACTCCCGTCCCGATGCGCGCCCCCAAGTCGGGGCCATGCCCGCCGGCGCATGTCAGGATATAGGCGGCCGACCGCGCCTTGTCGCGGGCGGCCCGCATTTCGTTGAAGGACAGACCGTCAGAAGACCATCCGTCCATGACCAAAATATGGCCGTCCCCTTTGGGATGGCTTGGGGGCGGCGAAGGGGATCGTGACGGCTCCGCACCGCGAAGGGAAGGGGGCAAAGGGACGGGTGGCGAGAGGCCGGCTGGCGCCAAAGTCATGGGGCCGGTTCCCCCAGCTCCGGCATGGCCTCGTCGACGAGGTCGGCGGCGGCCAGGGCCAGCAGCTCGTCGGTGGCGCTGCCCTCCACCCGCTCCCGCCCGATCTCCAGGATCACCGGCACCGCGAGCGGGGAGACGCGGGGGAGGTCCTTGTGCAGGATCCGCCCGCGGATCCGCGCCAGGAAGTCGGACAGGCGCCGCACGTCGGTCAGGCCGCCGGCCGCGTCGGCCCGCGTGGCGCGCAGCAGCACATGGCCGGGGTCGTGCTTGCGCAGCACGTCGTAGATCAGGTCGGAGCTGAAGGTGACCTGCCGCCCGGTCTTCTCCTGGCCCGGATGGCGGCGGTCGATGATGCCGGTGATCAGGGCGACGTTGCGGAAGGTCCGGCGCAGCATGGCGGATTCATCCATCCAGGCCTCCAGGTCGTCGCCCAGCATGTCCTGGTCGAACAGCGCGTCCATATCGTCCGGCGAGCGCAAGGACCAGACCGCCAGCGCGTAGTCGCTGGCGACGAAGCCCATCGGCCCGAGATCCAGCCGCTCCATCCGCCGTGTCAGCAGCATGCCCAGCGTCTGGTGCGCGTTGCGCCCTTCGAAGGCGTAGGCGACGAGATAGCGCCGGTCGCCGCGCGGGAAGGTCTCGGCCAGCAGCCCGTCGCGCGAGGGAAGCGCCGAGCGAAGCCGCTGGAGCTGGAGCCACTCCCGCACGTCGGCGGTCAGCCCGCCCCAGGCGGCGGGTTCGGCGAGCATGGCGCGCACGCGCCCGGCGAGCTGGGTGGACAGGGGCAGACGCCCGCCGGCATAGGCCGGCACCTTCGGGTCGCCCGTGCCGCCGCGCGCCACCTGCACCTCCAGGTCGCGGATGCCCAGGAATTTCAGGAGCTGGCCCGCGAAGAGGAAACTGTCGCCGGGGGTGAGGCCCTGGACGAAATACTCCTCCACCTCGCCCAGCACGGGCCCTCGCGGCAGGCGCACGCGCAGCATCGCCTCCTGCGTGATGGTGCCGACATTCAGCCGGTACTGCCGCGCCACCGCCGGCCCGGAGATCGCCATGCGCCCGTCCTCCGCCGGGACCAGCCGGCGGAAACGCTCGTAGGCACCGAGCGCGTAACCGCCGGTGGCGACGAAATCCAGCACCGCGTCGAACTCGGCGCGCGCGAGCCCGGCGTAGGGGGCCGCATTGACCACCTCCGCATAGAGATCGTCGGGGAGGACCGGCCCGGCGCAGGCCACGCCCAGCATGTGCTGGGCCAGCACGTCGAGCCCGCCCTGCCGGGGGCGGTCACCGTCGAGCGTGCCGTCGCGCACGGCATCGACGGCGGCGCGGCATTCCAGCATCTCGAACCGGTTGGCGGGGATGAGCAGGGCGCGGCTCGGCTCGTCCAGCCGGTGGTTGGCCCGCCCGATCCGCTGCACCAGCCGGCTGGCTCCCTTCGGCGCACCGATCTGCACGACCAGGTCCACCGCCGCCCAGTCGATGCCGAGGTCGAGTGAGGAGGTCGCCACCACCGCGCGCAGCGCGCCGGCGGCCATGGCCGCCTCCACCTTGCGGCGCTGCTCGGCGGCGAGCGAGCCGTGGTGGAGCGCTATGGGCAGCGAATCCTCGTTGCGCCGCCACAGCTCCTGGAAGACCTGTTCGGCCTGGGCGCGGGTGTTGACGAAGACCAGCACCGTGCGCTGGCGGCGGATGCGCTCGTACAGCTCGCCCATGGCGTGGATGGCGAGCCGGCCCGCCCAGGGCAGCCGCGCCCTGGTTTCCAGGATCTCGATCTCCGCGGCCGCCCCGGCGCGTCCCTGCACCAGACGCACGTCATCGGCGTCGGCGCGCCCCGTCCGCGACAGCCAGGCCAGCAGATGGGCGGGTTCGGCGACCGTGGCGGACAGGCCGACTCGCCGGGCCTCGGGCGCCAGCCGGGCGAGCCGCGCCAGTCCCAGCGCCAGCAGGTCGCCGCGCTTGGTCCCCGCCAGCGCGTGCAGCTCGTCCAGGATCACGCAGCGCAGCCCCCGGAACAGATCGGGCGCGTCCGCGTAGGAGAGCAGCAGGGCAAGGCTCTCCGGCGTGGTCATGAGGATCTGCGGCGGCTTCGCCCGCTGACGCCGCCGCTTGGAGTCCGGCGTGTCGCCGGTGCGCGTCTCCGCCCGGATCGGCAGGCGCATCTCGGCGACCGGCTCCTCCAGGTTCCGCTGCACGTCCACCGCCAGCGCCTTCAAGGGCGAGATGTAGAGGGTGTGCAGGCCCTCGCGCGGGCGTTCGGACAGGTCGATCAGGCTCGGCAGGAACCCCGCCAGCGTCTTGCCCCCGCCGGTCGGCGCGATCAGCAGCGCGCTCTCCCCCCGCTCCGCCGCCTCCACCATGGCGAGCTGGTGCGCGTGCGGCGCCCAGCCGCGCGACCGGAACCAGCCGGCGATGTTCGGGGGCAATGGGCTTGGGCCGGGAGTGGGAGGGATCATGCGTACGGAAGTCTCAAGGGGCAGGGACGGAGTGAAACAGTTTGGACCAGGAAAACGCTTTCGGCTTCGTTCGGGCTTCCCCTCCATGTTCGAACCGACGCTTCCGTGATGCCCGAAAACCGCTCTACGAAAGGGGGGTAGCGCACGGTGACAATATGTGGCGAAAAATGCTTTGAATTGAATCAATGGTTTGGTAGCATTGCCGGGAAGCGACAAAGTCCTATGAGCATGTCCTATGTCGATGCTCAGGTTGCTTTATCAAAGATCCGGAATTCTTGGATTCCATTTGAAGAAGGAGTACAGGCGGAGCGCAGGGAATATTCAGAGGGAATCTCTTTTGATCTTTTAGGTCTTCAACTTGGCTTTTCAGAAGAAGCCATTCTGGTGCGGTGATCTTCGCGTTGCGAAGCGCCCCCGTCGTGACCGCCTCGCGCATCGCCGCAGGTCCTCCTCCCGTCCGACGGTGCCGGCACCGGCCCTTCCCCTCGACCCATCCACGTCCGGCCATCCATGTCCGGCCGTCCAATCCGGCCATTCATTTCCGGTCTTCCGTGACCGGGCACCAGGCCTGGATCGGTTTCCCTGCGCTGCCGCCGCACGCTCGAAAACGAAAGGCGTCAGCGTATGTCCACCAAGATTGCCGTAAAAGGCGTCACCAAGATCTTCGGGAAGCACCCGGAGAAGGCGCTCGACCTGCTCCGGCAGGGGCGCTCGAAGGAGGAGATCTTCGCGCGCACGGGCCATTCTGTCGGCGTCCATGACGCCTCGTTCGATGTCGAGGCTGGCGAGATCTTCGTCGTGATGGGCCTGTCCGGCTCAGGCAAATCGACTCTCGTCCGCCTGCTGAACCGCCTGATCGAGCCGACGGCCGGCGAGATCCTGATCGACGGGCGCGACATCACCAGGATGCCCGCGCGCGAGCTGATGGAACTGCGCCGCCGAGACCTCGGCATGGTGTTCCAGTCCTTCGCCCTCCTTCCCCATCTGAAGGTCTGGCAGAACGCGGCCTTCGGCCTGGAGGTCGCGGGCGTCGATCCGGCGATCCGCCGCGACAAGGCGCAGCAGGCGCTGGAAGCCGTCGGGCTCGGCACCTACGCCGAGAGCATGCCGGGGCAGTTGTCCGGCGGCATGCAGCAGCGCGTCGGGCTCGCCCGCGCCCTCGCCAACGAGCCGTCGGTGCTCCTGATGGACGAGGCCTTCTCGGCGCTCGATCCGCTGATCCGCGCGGAGATGCAGGACGAGCTGCTGCGTCTCCAGGCGGAACAGCAGCGCACCATCGTCTTCATCAGCCACGACCTGGACGAGGCGATCCGCATCGGCGACCGGCTGGCGATCATGGAGGGGGGCCGCATCATCCAGATCGGCCGGCCGGACGAGATCCTGCGCAACCCGGCCAACGATTACGTCCGCTCCTTCTTCCGCAACATCGACGTCACGAAGATCCTGACCGCCGGCGACATCGCCCGGCGCGACCAGGTGACGCTGATCCGCCACGCCGGCGAGGGGCCGCGCGCCGCCCTGCGCCAGCTTCGCGAGCGGGACCGCGAATTCGGTTACGTGCAGGACGGCCGCAAGCGCTTCCAGGGCGTCGTTTCGGTGGAAAGCCTGCTCGCCGCCGGCGAGGGCGCCGGTGATGGCGCCGCCGGGCCGAGGACGCTCGACGATGCCCTTCTGCCGGGGGTGGAGCCGGTGCCCGCCGACCTGCCGATGGAGGAGGTGCTGCGCCGCGTCGCCGCCAGCCCCTGTCCGCTGCCGGTCGTCGGCGCCGACGGAACCTATCGGGGTGCGATCTCCAAGACGGCTTATCTGGAAAATCTCGGACGGACTCTCTGACCCATGGAATACCGGATTCCGCTCGGCCAATGGGCCGAGGCCATCGTCGATTTCCTTCTCGACCACGCGCAGGGCGGCTTCGACGCCGTCGATCTCGTGGTCGGCACCTTCGCCGACGGCGTGACCGACGGCCTTGCCGCCTTGCCCTCGCCGGTCCTGGGCGGGCTGTTCGTCCTGCTCGGCCTGTGGCGCCTGGGGTGGCGCTTCGCCCTCTTCACGGCGGCGGCCCTGCTGCTCATCGGCAACCTCGGCCTGTGGGACGCGACCGTGGACACGCTGGCTCTCGTGCTGACCTCCACCGTGCTGACGCTGCTCGCCGGCATTCCGCTCGGCGTCTGGGCGGGGCGCAACGACCGGGTGGACCGGTTCCTGCGCCCGACGCTGGACTTCATGCAGACCATGCCGGCCTTCGTCTACCTGATCCCGGCGGCGATGTTCTTCGGGCTCGGCAAGGTGCCGGGCGCCTTCGCGACGATCATCTTCGCCATGCCGCCGGCCGTGCGCCTGACCAGCCTCGGCATCCGCCAGGTGCCGCGCGAACTGGTGGAGGCGGGGCAGGCCTTCGGCTGCAGCGCATGGCAGCTCCTGTTCAAGGTGCAGATGCCGACGGCGCTCCCCTCGATCATGGCCGGCGTCAACCAGACCATGATGATGGCGCTGTCGATGGTCGTCGTGTCCTCGATGATCGGCGCGGGCGGCCTCGGCAACCAGGTGCTGAGCGGCATCCAGCGGCTCGACGTCGGGCTCGGCTTCGAGAGCGGGCTCGCCGTGGTGCTGCTCGCCATCCTGCTCGACCGCATCACCCAGAGCTTCGGGACCCGCTCCGCCGCCCTGGACCTGCGCGCTCTGCTCGGCGGCCTGCGCCGGCCGCGCGCCGCTGGCGCGGAGGAGGCACCCGCCCACGGGGATGCCGGCGCTCTCGCCGGGCGCGCGGTGGAATCGCCATGATCGGCGGCCTGGAGCGCCCGCGGCTGGACGCGCCGGCACCATCCCGGACAGCTGCCGGCCTCACGGTCGTCAAGATCGGCGCGGATCCGGCGGAGTGGGACAGCCTGTCCGAATGGCTTGAGCTTCTCGCGGCTCCGGACGGATGCCCGGCCGTGCTCGTGCCGGGCGGAGGCGCCTTCCTTACCGCCGTGCGCGAGGTGCAGGACAGCTGGCGCGTGCCGGAGGAGGTGGCGCACCGCATGGCGCTGCTCGCCATGGAGCAGCATGGGCTCATGCTCCACGGCCTCTGCCCGTCCCTGCTCCTCGCCGACGGGCTGGACGGGCTGCTGAACGCGGCGCGCGCCGGACGTCCCGCGGTCTGGCTGCCCGCGCGGACGGTGGCGGAGCGGCCCGCCCTGGCGCGGCAGTGGGCCATGGGGACCGACAGCCTGGCGGTCTGGCTCGCGGCCGAACTCGGCGCCGCCCGCCTGGCACTGGTGGGCTCCGGGGAAGGCTCCGGCAGCCCCGCCGATCCCCTGGCGCTGGCGCGGGAGGGGCTGGTGGACATGGCTTTCCCCGTCTGGAGCCACCGCTTCTCCGGCGAGATCTGGCGCGTCCATCGCGACGACATCGCCCTCATGGCCGCCCTGATCGCCGGGTGTGAGGCCCGGCGCGGCGCCTGAAACCGAGCACACGACATCAAAACAGTACCAACTTCAAAAAGCAGGGAAGGAAAAGACCTATGAACAGAATCGGAAAGACGCTGGCGGCGCTATCCGTCGCGGCCGCCGTCCTGGCCCCCGTCACCGGGGCCAACGCCGACGACAAGACGATCAACATCGGCTGGACCGCCTGGTCCGACGCCGAGGCGGTGACGAAGCTCGCCAAGAAGGTCCTGGAAGACCGCATGGGCTACAAGGTCGAGCTGACCATGGCCGACATCGGCGTCCAGTACCAGGGTGTGGCCACCGGCAAGCTCGACGGCATGCTGATGTCCTGGCAGCCGGCGACCCACAAATCCTACATCGACAAGGTCGGCAAGGACCTGGTGGACCTCGGCCCGATGTACACCCAGGCCAAACTCGGCTGGGTCATCCCCGACAGCATCCCGGCCAGTGAGCTGAAGACTATCGAGGACCTGAAGAAGCCCGAGGTGAAGGCGAAGCTGAAGGGCCGCATCCAGGGCATCGACCCCGGCTCGGGCCTGATGCAGCTGTCGGAAAAGGCGATGAAGGCCTACAGCCTGGACGGCTACCAGCTCGTCTCCGCCAGCGACGCCGCGATGCTCGCGGGCCTCACCCAGGCGGTGAAGCGCGACGACTGGATCGTGGTGACGAGCTGGAGCCCGCACTGGATGTTCTCCAAGTGGAAGCTGCGCTACCTGGAGGACCCGAAGGGCGCGCTGGGCGGCGAGGAGCACATCAACAAGCTCGTCCGCAAGGGCTTCGAGAAGGACCACCCGGAGGCCCACGCCTTCCTGACCCGCATGGTTCTGCCGATCGGCGACGTGGAGTCCATCATGGCCGAGGCCCAGGACAGCAGCTACGAGGCCGCCGTCGACAACTACATCAGGAAGAACCCGGACCGCATCGAGTCCTGGGTCACCGGCAAGAAGTAAGCCGGGAGGAGTCCCCGTGGCGGGAGGGAGCCGGACCGGCGCCCTCCGCCATGGGGCCGGCCGTCAGGCCTCCGCGCGCTGGACATTTTCCAGGGTCGGAACCGGCTGTTCCTCCGGATCTCCGGACAGCACGCTGAACGAGCCGTCCGTTTCCAGCACCAGCGCGAACACCTTGTCCAGGCCGGTCAGCCCCTGGGAGCGGAGCACGGCCATCACCTCCTCGCGTGTGACGCGCTCCTGCTTCAGGGCTGCGGGAAGAAAGCTGCCCCGGTACACGAGCATCGTCGGGTGCGCCTTGATCAGTTCCTGGAAGCCGGGCGAGCGCACGGAAAGCCAGGTGATGCTGTACTGAAGGCCGACGAGCAGCGTCATCGCCAGCACGCCTTCCGCCAGGGCCACCGATTTGCTGAGCAGCACGGTCGCGAGGGTCGAGCCGAGCGCCACCGTCACGACGAGGTCGAAGGCGTTCAGCTTCGTCAGAGTGCGCTTTCCAGACACGCGCAGCACCAGCACGAGCGCGGCGTAGGCCAGAATCCCCACCACGAGCACGCGCCCGAGCCCAGCCCAGCCGTTGAAGAACATGCTTGCCTCCTTTCCAAATGCGCCGAATGGCACGCGATCCATCTTTCGGCAGGGCCAACTCCCTCGTGCGGGAAACGTTCCCTGAAAGTGGATTGGATAGGATTTCAACGCCGCCGTGCGTGTGAGCAGAAAGTGTAATGTACATTCAAAACAAAAGTTCGCTGTTTGTTGCATTTTTCTGGCAAGAAGGATGAATGTGCTACTCTGGATTTTTTAGGAACCCGGTAAGATTGGCGTTGTTGGTCTGGGGTATCCCAAGCCATTTGGAGGTTTCCATGCACAAGTCTATTGGCGGTGCCGTCGTCGCATTATTCGCTCTCGGATCGGCCGGCGCCTTCGCTCAGCAGCCGCCTCCCGCGGGCTCGCCGCAGCCGCAGACCCAGCAGCAGCCTCAGGCTCAGCAACAGCCACGGGACCAGCAGCAGTCCCAGACTCAGCAGCCCCAGACCCAGCAGCAGGCCAATCTCCCGGCCAGCGCCGACTCCATCATCGGAAAGAAGGTCATGGGGCAGAAGGGCGAGGAGATCGGCGAGATCAACAACGTGCTGGTCGACAAGGACGGCAAGGTCGCGGCCCTGATCGTGCAGCAGGGCGGTGCCATGGGGCTGGGCGGCAAGCAGACGGCCGTCCAATGGGACAAGGTCCAGCTGAACGGCGACATGGTCACGCTCAACATGCCGCCGGAGCAGGTTTCGCAGCTGCCGGAATACCAGGGCGCGCAGTAACCCGGCCCAGGGGCAGGGACCGGCGCCGAAGAGGCGCGGAAGATGGGGCATCGCCGGTCGGGCGGTGCCCTTTTCGATTCCGTTCTCCTTATTCCTTTTCGATGGCGCGGCGCTCGGCGGGTTCGATGAGGATGGCGAGTTCCTCGTCGGCCATCGTCAGGCGGGGCGGGACCACCAGCCCGAGCAGTTCCTGCATCCGGTGTTCCTGCTCCGACAGTTGCCGGCAGGCGGGACGCAGCCGGAAGCGCGCCCAGGACGGCACCGGGCCGAAACAGCGCTGCCGGCGCCGGCGCGTGAAGATGCGGTCGAGCCAGGCCATGCCGTCACCCCATGAGATGGAAGGGCAGCAGCAGGAACGCCGCCGCCAGGAAAGTCAGCGACAGCAGCACGAGGCGCAGAGCCCAGGTGCGGCTGCGCGCGCTGACCGTGTTGCCCCACAGATGCTGCTCGAAGGCGATGGAGTAGCTGGCGGTCATCAGATCCATCATGCCGGCGGCGACCTCGTCCTCGCCCATCACGGCGCGCATCCGCTCCTCCGCCTCCATCAGGTCGGGCAGGCGGGGCGCCTCGTGATGGACGAAGAGCCATTCCACCATGAAGACCTGGTGGACGGCGGCGAGCAGCACCACCACGCTGGTGGTGGCGAGCACGGCGATGGCCATTGCGGCCGGCTCGCCCAGCCGTGATGCGTCGAACTGCACCAGCAGGTTGCCGAGGGCGAAGACCGAGAAGGAGATCGCGGACACCGGCGTCCCGATGCTGCTGCGGATCGATTCCCGGCGCGACCGCTCGCTCATGTAGATCTGCCGGAAATGCTCGTGGCGGAGTTCGCGTGTCGAGGGAAGCGGCATCTCACCAGCCCACCCATTTGCCGTATTCCTGCACGAAGTCGCGCAGGATGGCCTCGCGGTTCATGCGCTCCGGCGGAAGCTGCTTGTGCAGGCCGCCGCGCAGGATGACTTCGGCGCGCGTCTGCCACGGCTGCCCGTCGTTCTTGATCTCCGGGAAGGCGAAGGTCATGGGGTGGTAGGCCCGCGCGCGGACGCTGTAGGTGAATTCCTCCTGCCCGTTGCGGAGCACGGCGATCCCGGCGCTGAAGGAGGAGGTGTCGATCTCCGTCCCGCGGCCATGGCGCTCCAGTTCGGCCGCGATGTCGCGGAAGGCCGGCAGGACGTCCTCGGCGATGAAGCGCGCGACTTCCCGCCGCGCGGCGGCCGCACCCGGCGGGGCCGCCGCCTGTCCGCTCCTGCGGCCCATCATGGCGGCAAGGCCCTGCCGCCAGTCCCCGGCGCCCGGCGGCTCCGCCGGCGCGGCCGCCGCACCCGCGCCCGGCGAGGGCGCCGCGCGGCGGGCCGGTTCCATCCTGCGCTCGCTGCGCAGGCTCATGACGAGGCTCACGCACATCAGCACCATGACGACCGCGAAGGGCAGGGCGGTGGTGACCGCCGCCGTCTGCAGGGCCTGAAGCCCGCCGACCAGCAGCAGCAGCGCCGCGACCACGCCGGACAGCAATGCCCAGAAGATGCGGGTGGCGATCGGCGGGTCCTGGTTGCCCCCGGACCCGATGATGTCGATCACCAGCGCGCCGGAATCGGCGGAGGTGACGAAGAAGGTGATGACCATCAGCGTGGCGATGGCGGACGTGATGGTGCTGAGCGGCAGCCGGTCGAGCATGACGAACAGCGCGGTCGGCACGCTCTTCTTCACGGCGGCGGCCATGCCGCCGCCCTCGAACATCTCCATGTGGATCGCCGTCTCGCCGAAGACGGTGAACCACAGGAAGGTCAGCGCGACCGGCGCGAACAGCACGCCGCCGATGAACTCCCGGATCGTGCGCCCGCGTGACACGCGGGCGATGAACATGCCGACGAAGGGCGCCCAGGAGATCCACCAGCCCCAGTAGAACATCGTCCAGCTCGCCTGCCACTCCGCTCCGGCGTAGGGCAGCGTGCGGAAGCTGGTGTAGGGCAGCGTCCAAAGATAGCGCCCGATGCTCTCCACCAGCGTGGACAGCAGGAAGACGGTGGGGCCGAGCAGGAAGACGAAGGTCAGCAGCAGCAGCCCGGCCAGCATGTTCAGCTCGCTCAGGCGCCGGATGCCCCGTCCCACCCCGGTGACGGCGGAGATGGTGGCCACGACCGTGATCGTGGCGATCAGCACGACTTGCTGCCACAGGCCGACATCGAGCAGGCCGAGATAGTCGAGGCCGGCGTTGATCTGCATGACGCCGAGGCCGAGCGAGGTGGCGATGCCGAACAGCGTGCCGAAGATGGCGACGATGTCCACGGCATGGCCGGCCCAGCCGTGGATGCGGTCGCCCAGCAGCGGGTAGAGGGCCGACCGGACGGTCAGCGGCAGGTCGTGACGGTAGGCGAAATAGCCGAGCGACAGCCCAACGATGATGTAGATGCCCCAGGCGTGCAGGCCCCAATGGAGGAAGGCGAGGTTCATCGCCTCGCGCGCCGCGTCCGGGGTTCCGGCCTCGCCCACGCGCGGGCTGGTGAAATGCAGCATCGGCTCGGCGACGCCATAGAACAGCAGGCCGATGCCCATGCCCGCGCTGAACAGCATGGCGAACCAGGTGGGGTAGCTGAATTCCGGCTCGTCGTCGTCGTGGCCGAGCTTGATCGCGCCGTATGGGCTGGCGAAAAGCCAGAATACGAACAGCAGGAATCCGGCGACCGTGAGCACGTAGAACCAGCCGAAATTCCCCACGATGAAGGCCTGGACCGCCGAAACGCGGGCGCCGAACGGCTCCGTGAACAGCGCCGCCAGAAGGACGAACAGGAGGATCATCCCCGCGGCGGTGAAGGAAACGGTCTTGTTGATCCCTTGCATGAACACTCCGGCAGTTTCGCATCATCGGGCCTGGGAAAGGCGGCCTTCCTTGGCACGACAACGGCGGGAGCGCCCCGGTATCACGCAATTCGTCGCGATTCCGGCGAAGAAAGCCCGCTCGATTCGAAATTGCCTATCATCGGCCGGCGAATCTCCCCCGGCGGCCCGCATCCAGGCGCCGGAACCCTCCTGGACGCGCATGGACGGGAGCCGGGACGTGCAATCGGCTGTTGCCGGTACCGGACATGTTCGTTTTCCCGCATGCCGGCGATCCGTTAAGCTTGAGGGCGGGAACGGAAACGCCGAACATCACCCAAGACGCCGAAGCCATCCAAGAAGGGGTCCGCCATGCCGTCCGACAGCTTCCGCACCGTCACTCTTCCGTCCGGCGAGGCCGTCCCGGCGCTGGGTCAGGGGACCTGGTACATGGGCGAGAGCGCCCAGGCCCGGAAGCAGGAGGCCGACGCGCTGCGTCTGGGCATGGACCTCGGCATGACGCTGATCGACACGGCGGAGATGTACGCCGACGGCGGGGCGGAGGAGGTGGTCGGCGACGCCATCGCCGGCCGGCGCGACGAGGTTTTCCTGGTCAGCAAGGTTCTGCCGAGCAACGCCTCGGCGCGCGGCACCATCGCCGCCTGCGAGCGCAGCCTGAAGCGCATGGGCACCGACCGCATCGACCTCTACCTGCTGCACTGGCGCGGCGGCGTGCCCTTCCGCGAGACGCTGGAGGCCTTCGACCGGTTGATCCGGGACGGCAAGATCCGCCATTGGGGCGTCAGCAACCTCGACCCCGCCGACATGGAGGAATTGGTCGACCTGCCGCAGGGACGCGCCTGCGCCACGAATCAGGTGCTCTACAACCTGTCGCGCCGGGGCATCGAATACGACCTGCTGCCCTGGTGCCGGCAGCGCAACATCACACTCATGGCCTATTCGCCGATCGAGCAGGGCCGCATCCTCGGCAACCCCGCGCTGAAGGCCGTCGCCGCCCGCCACGGCGCCACCCCGGCCCAGGTGGCGCTGGCCTGGCTGCTGCGCCGCGACGGCCTGATGGTCATCCCCAAGGCCGGCAGCGCCGAGCATGTCCGCCAGAACCGCGCGGCGCTGGACCTGACGCTCAACGAGCAGGACCTCGCCGAGCTGGACCGCGCCTTCCCGCCCCCGACGCGGCCCCGGCCGCTGGAAATGCTCTGAAGCCCCGGCTCAGCCGAGCATCTTCCGGTATTGCAGGAACCCCGAGCGGTCGGCGATGCGGTCGTAGAGCTGCATGGCGTCGGTGTTGGTCTCGTGCGTCAGCCAGTAGACACGCGCGCATCCGGCCGCCCTGGCCTCGGCATAGACATGCTCGATCAGCGTCCGGCCGAGGCCGGCACCCCGCCGGTCCGGTGCCACGAACAGGTCCTGGAGATAGCAGTAGTCCCCGGTTGTCCAGCAGGAGCGGTGCATGATCCAGTGCACCATTCCGGCCGGCTCGCCGTCCACGAGCGCCAGAGCCCCGAAGACCGGTTCCCGCGGGTCGAGCAGGCGGTTCCAGGTGACCTCCGTCGTCTGCTCCGGAATCTCCACCTTGTAGAAGGCCTGATAGCCGCGCCAGAGCGGAAGCCAGGAGCCGCGGTCGGCGGATTCGAGGGCGCGAACCTGTGTGGTCGGCGGGGTGGAAATGGTTTGCGTCGTCGCCATGGCGGCCTCCGATAGGTCTGGGGCTGATAGTGCAACAGCGCCGTTTTTCGGAGAAGCCGTTTCCCGCCTGCGCCAAATGGCAACGGAACCGCGCCGGACCACCCGTCAGGGCGGCCCGGCGCGGGCCGGACACCTTACCGTTGGATCAGGTTGCGAACGGCGAAGGGATTATCCGGCGTTGCCTTGGTCGGTGCCTGCGGCACCGGTTCCACGGCGCCCAAACCGGCCTTCAAGGGCTTTTCGAGCGAATGGGCGAACAGGAATCCCCAGACGAAGTCGGTCTGCAAGGCATTGAGATTGGCCGGAGCCTGGCTTGACAGATACCAGTCCGGGTTCGGGGTACCGAAGTGGCTCTGCGCGTAGCCGGAAATGTTGAGGTCATTCATGAAAACCCCGAGCGGGATGCCCGGACCGGCGGCGTTCGTGGTGGCGCGCGCGTGGCAGCTGATGCAGGACGAGCTGTTCACGAATCCGCCCTCGGTGACCGAGTTGCCCAACCGCGTGAATTTGCCGGTGGAATCGGTGAATTCGGTCTGGGATCCCTTGAGGCGATAGCTGCGCCATCCGCTGGACGTTGCTGAGGGAGTCCATGTGCCGTTGGCCGCAAGCTGTGTCTCGCCGCCGACATTCAGGCTGGTGAGGAGTTGGTCGAGGTTCGGCGAGATCGCGCCACCCGGATAAACCTGGCCCGTCTGGTAGATCCAACTTGGAATCGGCAGGTTGTCGCATTGCAGGATAGGCATGGTGAAGTTGTTCGCCTGCCCCGCCGCCACTGGATCCGGGCTGGAATAGCCATAAGAGTCGTTGCAGCCCGTGTAATCGCAACGCCCCGGATTGTTCACGTGCTCGAAGGTTGTCCACACCCAATTCGGGGTGTCCTTCGAAGACATATGCATGGCGATAAGCCAGTATTCACCAGGCTCGAAAATCTGGCTGTTGTTGTCATCGCTCTGGGAAAAGTTCTGCGTCATCGTCAGCTTGATGTAGGGATTTTGCGGATCATCCCTCATGCCGATCTTTTCCGCGCGATCACGGCGGATCCAGTTGCTTTTGATCATCACGGATGCGACTGGAAAATCGATCTCTCCCGTGGCGCCGTTGGAATTCGCCAGGCGATAGGGTGTTCCATTGGTCCCCGACGAGAGGTTCGCGGCGTTCACGTTATAGACGGCCGTGATGCCCTCCGTGTTGTACAGATCGTTCTCGAAAATGAACTGGAACATGGGCTTGTTGCGGAAAACGACTTCCGCCATGGACTGGCGGAGTTCCCGGCCAGGGTCGGCCGAGGCGCCCGCGGTGAGCGGCTGTGCGTTCGGCTTGGCGAACGGGTCGACGATGTGCGCCTTCGACGGCGGCTGTCCCACCCGCAGGCTGTTCTGTGCGGACGCCTTATGCTTGTGGTCGCCGGGGTAATAGGGGCAGGCCTGCGGTGCCGATGCGCCCCCCTCGTCCTGATAACCGGGGTTTGTCGCGGCCGACGGATCGCAGCAATCGGTCTTGTTGTCGGCCGTGCAGAGCCGCAAGGGATTCAGTGGCCAGGTTTGCTGGTCCGAGGCCCAATCCGCCCAGAACTGCTGCTGGATCCCCTCGATGAACAGCTTCCAGGCGAAGGTATCCGGGCAGGTCATGGCGGGGTTGGAAAGTCCATCCCCGATCACGATGCGGCCATTCTCCACACGTGCGTCGCACGTCCTTGCGTTCAGCGGTTTGCTGAATTGATAGAAGTTCGCGTATATCGCGGTCTTGGGTGTCGCCTGACAGGCCTGTTGCGCCCAGGCTTGACCCGAGGCGACAAGCGACGCAACCACCACAGTGGCGTGGAATGCGCGCAACGAAGATCTCATGACACTATCCCCATTCGTTGTTGTGCCTGCCGGACGTCACGACGGCGTGCCCGCGGTCGGTCCGGAGGGGAACCGGACTGCGGCCGGGCGAGGTTGAAGCCGAGCGCAGGCAGGCAATAACGCGGGTCCGGCCGCCATCCCCCATGGCTCTCCGGGACCTCGCAACATCAGAAAAACACTCTTTTAAAAGCAAAACGTTCGCTATACGCGGACGCTAGGGAGGAAACAATACGAAATCAACTGTTATTTGCTGATATTCACAAGTAATAATAAAACCACTCCAAGGTATGGCAATTAACTGTTGGGTAACATGCGGGGAATACATACGAACTATTCAAAGAAAGTGTAATCTACGCATCCGGTTCTTGCCGGCTGGCCCGGGGTGAACGCGGGCCATGGCGGCTCCGCATCATCGGGGCATGGCTGCACATGCCTGCCAGTGCCCATCGTGGTGCAGCTGAAACTCGCCCACAGCTTCAGGCCCGCGTTGCCCTCTCAGCCTGCGGCAGCAGCCAGTCCCGCAACGCCTTCAGCGCGGGGAAGCCGGCCTTCTCCGGCGGGTAGAGCAGGTAATAGCCCCGGTTGCCGGGAAGTCCCTGGTCCAGCGGCACGATCAGGCGGCCGTCGCGCAGTTCCTCCTCGACGAGGCAGCGCGCAACCAGCCCGATGCCGATCCCGGCCTCGGCGGACTGGATGAGGTGAGCGGTGAACTCGAATTGTGGCCCTGGGCGCATGTCGCGCAGGGGCAGGCGTTGGAGGGTGAACCATTCCCGCCAGGCCTCGGCCCGCACGGCGATGTGGAGCAGCGGGTGGCGTGAGACGTCGGCGGGGGTGTGGACCGGATGGCGGGCCAGCAGGGCGGGGCTGGCGACCAGCACCATCTCCTCATCCTCCAGCCGGTCGGCCAGAAGGCCCGGCCAGGGCTCGACACCGACGTTGATGGCGGCGTCCATGCCGCTGTCCTTCAGGTCGTATTCGCCGATGCGCGTGTGCAGGTGCACGACGATGTCCGGGTGCCGTTCATAGAATCCGGCAAGGCGTGGCAGCAGCCAGCGCGAGGCGAAGGTCGGCAGCACCGCCAGGTGGAGCGTCCGGCTCTCCGCCCGGTGAGCGGCGACGCGCGCCCCGGCGCCGCGGATGCGCGCCAGGGCGGGCGCGATGTCGCGGGCGTAGATCCCGCCGACCTCCGTCAGGGTGACGTGCCGGCCGGACCGGTGGAACAGCTCCACCCCCAGAAGCTCCTCCAGGGCCTGGACCTGCCGGCTGACGGCGCTCTGCGTCAGGGACAGCTCCTCCCCGGCTTGGGTGAAGTTCTGGTGCCGTGCCGCGGAGTCGAAGGCCAGCAGCATCGACATGGACGGGGTGAGGCGGCGCTCGCTCATTCCGAAAACTCATCAGCAAGCGGAATAATGATCGCTTATCCTATGCACGGCACCACTCTAAAGTCCCGTTCGGAATGGTTGGGAACGGAAACGATCCGTGCCCGCAGGAAGGAGAACAGGGGCGATGTCCGACGGTTCGGCACCTGTGAATTCGGTGATCGGCGGCGGTGCCGCCCCGGGCAAACCCGCCGCGCGCCCGGCTGCGCCCGCCGGGGCTCCGCGCCGGCTGCGCCGTATCCTGTCGCTCGACGATTTCGAAAGTGCGGCGCGCCGTTACCTTCCGAAGCCGCTCTTCGGCTATGTCGCGGGGGCGACGGAGACCAACGCCTCCCTGAACGACAACCGGGCGGTGTTCGAGGAGATGCGCTTCCTGCCGCGTGTCCTGAACAACGTGTCCGGCCGCAGCCAGGAAGCGGTCCTGTTCGGGAAGCGCTACGCCTCGCCCTTCGGCATCGCGCCGATGGGGATCACGGCGCTGACCGGCTATCGTGGTGACCTGTCGCTGGCGCGGGCGGCGACGCGGGCGAACATCCCCATGATCATGAGCGGATCCTCGCTGATTCCCATGGAGGAGGTGGCGGAGGCCGCACCCGACAGCTGGTTCCAGGCCTATCTGCCGGGCGAGCCGCATCGCATCGCGGCGCTGATCGACCGGGTGGCGAATGCCGGATTCGAAACGTTGGTGGTGACGGTCGATTCCGCCGTTGTCCCGAACCGGGAGAACAACGTCCGCACCGGCTTCAAGACGCCGCTCGACCCCAGCTTGCGGCTGTTCTGGGAGGGGCTGACCCATCCCGGCTGGGCGGTGAACACCTTCCTGCGCACGCTGGTCCGGCACGGGATGCCGCATTTCGAGAACAATTACGCCGAACGCGGCGCCCCGATCATCTCCCGCAACGTGGCCCGCGACTTCGCCGGGCGGGAGCATCTGGACTGGACCGAGATTGCCCGCATCCGCCGGCAGTGGAAGGGCACGCTCGTCATCAAGGGCATCCTCCATCCCGAGGACGCGCGCCTCGCGCGGGAGAACGGCGCCGACGGCATCATCCTGTCCAACCATGGCGGGCGGCAGCTCGACGGGGCGGCCTCGCCGATGCGCTGCCTGCGGGCGGTGAAGGAAGTCTCCGGCGACATGACGGTGATGATCGACAGCGGCTTCCGGCGCGGCACCGACGTGCTGAAGGCGCTGGCGCTGGGCGCGCAGTGCGTCTTCGTCGGGCGGCCCTTCAACTACGCCTCGGCCATCGCGGGCGAGGCGGGCGTCAGCCACGCCATCAACCTGCTGTCGGCGGAGATCCGCGCCGACATGGGGCTGCTGGGCATCACCAGCCTTGCCGAGATGGGACCGGACAAGCTGCTTCCCGCCGGGCCGCTGCTGCGCTGAACCCCGCCGTTATGGAATGGGCGCGCCGGCGGGGAGCCGGAGCGCCAGCGTGTCCAGCAGGGTGCCGCGCAGGCAGGCCACGGCGGCGCCGGGTTCCTCTTCGGCGGCGTGGAGCATCAGCCGGACGGCCGGAAGGGCAGGCAGGCCCGCCGTCCTGTGATCGAGGACGCGCAAAGAGCCAGGCACGCCCACGGCGGTGCGCGGCGTGACGCCGAGCCCCGCCCGGACCGCCGCCCACAGGCCCGACAGGCTGGGGCTGGCGAAGGCGTGGCGCCAAGCAATGCCCGCGCGCTCCAGCGCCTCCGTGCCAGCGCTGCGGAAGGTGCAGGGCGGATCGAAGGCGGCCAGGGTCAAGGCCTCCCCCGCGTTGCGGCGGAAGCCGTCCCGCCCGATCCAGACCATCGGCAGCTCAAGGATCTCCGAGCAATGGGCGCTGCGCCGGTCGCCCCAGGCGAGCGCCAGGTCCAGCGTGCCGCGCTCCACCCCCTCGACCAGGGCGCTGCCGCGCTCCACACGCACCTCGACGCGGACATTGGGGTGGGTTTCGGCGAAGCGGCCGAGCAGGGCGGGCAGCCAGTCCTCCGCGAGGTCCTGCGGCACGCCGACGCGCACCCATCCTGCCACCCCGGCGTCGCGCAACGCCGCCACGGCCTCGTCGTTCAGGTCGATGATGCGGCGGGCGTAGGCGAGCAGCGTCTCCCCGGCCTCCGTCGGCACCAGCCCGCGCCCCTGCTTGCGGAAGAGCCGGTGGCCGACCTGTTCCTCCAGCTTGCGGATCTGGAGCGTGACCGCCGAGGGCGAGCGGCCGACCCGCTCCGCCGCCTTGCCGAACCCGCCCAGCGCCACGCCGAGGCAGAAGGTCCGCAGCACGTCCATGTCGAGGTTGGTCGGCAGGCGCATGGTTGAGTTCTGCTGCATCGTCGCTTTGGAACTTCGAAATTTTCAAAACCATGCTGGGCCGGCAGGCTGCGGAGGTCAAGCCACGACAGACCCTTCCCAGGAGACTCCCATGCCCTTCGTCACCATCAAGACCGCCGGCCCCGCACTAACCCCCGGCCAGATCGAGCGGCTGCAAACCGGCGCCACCCGGCTGATGGCCGGCACCATGCGCAAGAAGGCGGAACTGACCGCCGTGCTGGTCGAGCAGGTGCCGGCCGCAGGCTGGTCCGTGGGCGGTGTCCCGGTGCCGGTGGCGGCCCACCTCGACGTGAAGGTCACCGCCGGCACCAACACGGCCGAGGAGAAGGCGCGCTTCATCACGGAAGCCGCCGCCCTGCTGAAGGAGGTGCTGGGTGCGGAGGCGCTGCCGGTGGCGACCTACGTGGTCATCGACGAGTTGCCCGCCGATGCTTGGGGCTATGACGGGCTGACGCAGGAGCAGCGGCGTCCGGCGATGGCGCCGGCGTGATACATGCGGGCGACGGTGCCGCGCGCCTGCTGTAGAGTGGGGCCGCCCCTTCCATCGCCGATGGCCGTCCCATGCCCCCCAGTCTTGAGCTTTGCCACATCTTCCTGTTCGTCGAGCCGGGCGCGCCCGAGGCCGCCCGGCTGCGGGAGGCCGGCCTCGTGGAGAGTTTCCGCCGGGCGCATCCAGGTCAGGGCACGGCCAACCTCTGCTATTGCTTCGACAACGCCTATCTGGAACTGCTCTGGCTGGAGAGCGCAGAGGAGGCGAAAAGCCCGGCCATCGCCCGCACGGGCCTCGCCGAGCGTGCGGGGTGGCGCGCCAACGGGGCGAGCCCCTTCGGCATCGCGCTCCGCGCCGCCGGTCCGCTGCCCTTCGTGACCTGGGACTTCACGCCGTCTTATCTGCCGCCGGGCATGGCGATCCCCGTCTCGCTGGAGAGCGAGGATCCGGCGCATCCCTTCATCTTCCAGTCCCCCGGCAACGCCCGCCCCGATGCCTGGACCGACGGCCGCGCCGGCAACCGGCAGAGCGCTGCCGGGCTGGCGGAGATCGCCGGCGTGCGGCTCAGCCTGCCGGACGGAGCCGCGCCGGGACGCGACTTGGAGGCGCTGGTCGATGCGGGGCTCCTCACGGTCGAGCCCGCTGTCACGGACCATCCGCGCATGGTCCTGACCGTGTCGCGCCAGGACGGAGAACAGCCGCGTCGGCTGTCCTTGCCCGAGTTCGAATGGGTGGAGTGATACCGGGTTCGGAAAATTCCGACCTCCGAACCCGGTAAAGGGCCGCGACCGCGGCCCCGCGCCCCATGGCGCGGAAGTCCTGACCACAGGTCAGGACTTCATGAAAATCGTATGAGCCGGATAACGCGGGATGAGTCGACAACTCCTTGCCGCCTCAGCCCCTGGTTCAATAGTGATAACGGCAGGCGAGGATTTCTAAAGCCTGGGTAGCTCCAGTGCCGGTCACCCGGTAAACGAGGCGATGTTCGCTTGTGATGCGGCGAGACCACCAGCCGGAAAGCGCTTCCTTCAGTGGTTCCGGTTTGCCGATCCCGGAAAAGGGACTCCGCTCCGTGTCCCTGATGAGTTCGTTGATCTTGCGCAGAACGCTACGGTCGTTCTGCTGCCAGAACAAATAGTCGTTCCAGGCGTCCTCACCCCAGATCTTCTTCATCAATCAACGTCCGCTCCGTGCCCTTGCCGGCATCCAACTGAGCAATGCCCCGGAGCAGCCTTTCCGCGTTGGCGGGGCTTCGCAGAAGGTGAAGCGTCTCCATGAGGCCTTCGTATTCCTCTTCGGAGATCATCACGACCGACCGGCCCTTCTGGCGGGTGACGACCAGGGGAGCGCGGCTGTCGCAAACCTCGTCCATCAAGCTCGCGAGATTGTTGCGCAGTTCCGTATAGCTCACATGGCCCATGTAACTCCCCCAGGCGCTTTGGATTCCTGCCTGTACAGAAACATGGACATGATGCGCGGCCTTGTCAAACCTTGACGCTCCCTCACACCACCGCAGTGCAGCTGTCCGCCCTGTCGGTGCAGGCGACCGCCCGGTTGCGACCGGAGCGTTTGGCGGTGTAGAGCGCCTTGTCGGCCTGCTCCAGCACCTGGGCCAGGGTTGTGCCGTTCTCGGGCCAGCTGGCGATACCGATGCTGCAGCCCACCTGCACGGCCCGTCCGGCGACCAGCACCGGCTCGTTGACGGCGTCGATCAGACGCTCGGCGATCTCGGCGACGACCGGGGTGGGGCGGCCGGGGATCGGGTTGATCACGATGACGAACTCGTCGCCGCCGGTCCGCGCCAGCACGTCGTCGCTGCGCAGGCAGGAGGACATGCGGGCACCGGCCTGGCGGAGCACGGCGTCGCCCGCCTGGTGCCCCAGCGTGTCGTTCACCGGCTTGAAGCCGTCGAGGTCGAGGCACAGGATGGTGAAGGGCTGGGTGCCCGGACGGTTCGCCAGCGCTTCCGCGTACTGCTCGAAGAAGCGGCGGTTGGGCAGGGAGGTCAGCCGGTCCTGGTAGGCGGCGTCCTCCATCTTCACCAGATCGTTGCGCGTCTTGGTCAGCGAGGCGACGAGATCGCGCAGCGTGCGCGACAGATCCGCGATCTCGGCGGCCCCGCGCACCTCCGGGATCTCCACGCCGGGCTCGCCACGCCGTAGGCGCGCGGCGGAGTCGGCGATGGCCTGGAGCGGGCGGGTGATCCAGCCGGCGGCGAACCAGGCCAGCGCGCTGAACAGCAGAGCGAAGCCGGCGCCCCAGGCCATGATCTCGCGGCGCAGCGCCGTGGCGTCGGCGTAGGCCGCCTCCACCGGCTGGCGGGCCAGCACGGTCCAGCCCAGACCGGGATAGCTGGCGTGGCCGGGGCTGTGGGCGTAGCCGGTCACGTAGCTCTTGCCGTCGGCCCAGGTCTCGACCGCCCAGCCGATCTCTTCCGTCCTTGCGGCGGCGAGGCTGCCGACGGAAAGCGGATGGCCCATGCTGCCGGCCGGCCCGAGCAGGACCGTGCCGTCGGCGCTGACGATGAAGGTTTCCAGCCCGCGCCGGTCCTGCATCGGCCGCATCAGCGTCAGCATGACCTCCCGCGCCCAGTCCCAGGAGAAATGGGTGGCGAGCACGCCGACCGTCTCACCCTCGTCGTTCAGCATGGGGGTGGCGACATCGACGAACTTCATCGGTTCGCCGCTCGGGTTGGGCAGCAGCTTCGCCAGCATCACCGCCTCGTGCACGTCGCCGACGAAATGGCCCTTGATGCCTTCCTTGTAGACCGGGCGCGTCGAGGCGTTCACGCCGAGCAGGATGCCGCCGCTCGAGGCCATGATCCGGCCTTCCGTGTCCAGCGCGCCGACCCAGGCCAGCGTGTGGTCCTTGGCCTTCAGCTCGTCCACGAGCTTCTGCGCCACCGGCCAGTCCCGCAGCGCGTCGATTCGCGCCAGCACGCTGACCTGGTTGGAGCGGGCCCACATGTCCGTGTCGAGCTTGTCGGCCATCTGGAAGGCGGCCTCGGACAGGGAGCGTCCGATCGCCTGCTCCATCTGCCGTTCGGAACGCGAACCGATGACCGCGCTCATCAGTGCCGCCATGCCGACCACGAGCGTGGCGCCGGAAATGGCAACGACGCTCCGAAGTCCCTTCTTCTTCCACGGCATGTGGCCGACCTCCATCCGAATGCGCGCATACGATGCAAATCACTATGCGTTTCGCTATAGATGAAGCCCGCGCCCTTTAAGAAAATGCTAATCTTCGTGCGAAATCTACCGTTCGGCGCCGTGCCCTACCCGGGGCGTTCCCCGCGGCGGCGACAGGGCCATCAGCAGGGCCGTGCGGATGGTGTCGGCCAGCACGTCCTGCGGCGTTCCGGCGAAATGGTGTTCCTCCACCCGCAGCTCCGCGCCGCGCCGCGCGATGGCGATGTAGACGAGGCCGGCTGGCTTGCCGCAATCGGGGCCGGGGCCGCCCACCCCCGTCACCGCCAGCGCGACGGTCGCGCGGGCGGACAGCCGCAACGCCCCCTCCGCCATGGCTCGGGCGACGTCCGGATGGTAGGGCGTCTTCTCGCGCAGAAGGTCGGAGGAGACGCCCAGCGCGTCGGTCTTCATGTCCGTCCGGTAGGTGACGAAGCCGCCCTCGAACACCGCGGCGCTGCCCGACACGGGCGCCACGCTGGCCCCGATCAGGCCCGAGGTGCAGGACTCGGCCGTCACCAGCCGGTCGCCCGAGGCGGTGAAGGACTGGACCAGCCGCTCAGCCAGATAGGCGATGTCGGAGGGAAGGGTGAGCAGATCCTCCTCCCGGCGCAGGGCGGCGGGCCGGAAGAGCCGCCGGTCCAGCGCGTTGAGCCGGCCGAGCCGGTCGGAGGAGGGATGGCGCAGCCGTACGGGCATGGCGCGGTGCAGCCAGCCCCGGTCCAGGCGCCGCAGGACGACGTCCAGAACCTGCCGCGCCCGGCCGTCGCCGCCGATGTCCAGCAGGGCCGGCAGGCGGTCGGCTCCCTGGCCGGGGCTCATGAACAGCGCCTCCATCACGGCGAAAACCATGACGTCCCATTCCAGCGTGCTGGCCTCGCCCCAGGGCTCCGCGCCCGGCTCGACCCGCCACAGCGTCTCGGGAAGGCCGAATCGGCGGGCAAGCCAGGGGATTTCCCATCCCAGCAGAAGCGACTGCACCGGCGCCAGGTCCCCGGCCCCGGCGAGGCCCCCCTCCAGCCCGGCGCCCCGTTCGGACAGGCTGCCCGTCCGCGCGACGATTCCACCCTCGGCGATGGCCTGGTCCTGGAGGGCGAGCAGGCGGAGCTGCGCCCGCAGGCCGGCCCGCCGGGCCAGCAGCGCCTCCTCGCCGGCCGGGGCGGAGGGGCCGGTCCCGCCGGTTTCCGCGGCGAGCGTGCGGCAGGAGGCCGTCAGGTCCAGGTGCCTGTGTTCGATCCCCAGCGCGTCGCAGGCGGCGAGGCCGCGTTCCGCCGTGTCCGGCGTGGCCCCCGTGGCGCCCTCTTCCATGGAGAAGGTGCAGCCGATGACGCGCCAGCCGGCCCGCGCCAGCAGCGCCGCCGCCAGCGCGGAGCCGGCCCGGCCGGAGAGGGCGAGCACCGCCCCGTCCACGCCCGCCTGTTCCCGGATGTCCCTCATCTCCCGGATCAGGCTGGAGCCGGTCTCCTCCAACTCCTCCTCTCCGGGGAAGAGGCCGTCCGTCACCTGCTGTTTCAGCCGGCGGAGAAACCAGGGCGAGAGACCGTCCCGCCCGCCGCCATGGCCGAGTTCGATGATGCTGTCCAGCAACGACATGGATGCGCCCGCCCTGCCTTGGATCGTCAAGGGCACAACACGGCAGGGGCGAAGCCGGAACGCGGGATTGCGGAAAAATGACGGGCTCCGCCCATCACAGGGGACCACCGGGCCGGGAGGTTCCCGCGTCGGCCTCCCGCCGCCACACGCCCGTTCCGATCCGGCCGGGAAGGTGGGGGTTCGGGTGGGAGTTGAAGACCGGGGCTCCGCTGTGGCGGCCCTGCTCGTAATCCCTCAGCGCGCCAAACGCCCAGCGCCCGAGGAGGAGGATCGCCACGAGATTGACCAGCGCCATCAGCCCCATGGTGGTGTCCGCCAAGGCCCAGACCACCGGCAGTTCGCCGAGGCAGCCGCCGAAGATGGCGAGCAGCACGAGGACCTTGAAGGCCGCCAGCCCCTTGGACCGCGCACCGAGATAGGTGAGGTTGCCGTCTGCATAGGCGTAGTTGCCGAGGATCGAGGAAAAGGCGAAGCAGAAGATCACGACGCTCATGAACACGGTGCCGATCCCGCCGAAGGCGGAGGAGACGGCGACCTGGGTCAGGGTGGCCCCCTCCACCGCACCACTCTGCGTCGGGTCGTAGACTCCGGACACCAGGATGATGAGCGCGGTTGCGGTGCAGATGACGATGGTGTCCACGAACACGCCGACGGCCTGCACCAGCCCCTGCGAGGCCGGGTGCGGGAGGGTGGCGGTCGCGGCGGCGTTCGGCGCGCTGCCCATGCCGGCCTCGTTGGAGAACAGGCCGCGCTTGACCCCGTTCAGCAGCGCGGCACCGATCCCACCGACGGAGCCCGCGACCGCCTCGTCGAGCCCGAAGGCGGAGCGGATGATCAGGCTGAACGCCTCGGGGATGCGGTCGACATTCATGCCGAGCACGACGGCGGTCAGGGCGAGATAGGCGAGCGCCATGAAGGGCAGGAGCCATTCGGCGACCCGGGCGACGGCCCTTATCCCGCCGAACAGGACGGGGGCCGCCAGCAGGACCAGGATGCCCGCGGTCACGATCGTGGGCACGCCATGCGCGGTGCCGAAGGTGGCGGCGATGGTGTTCGCCTGGACCGCGTTGAAGGTCAGGCCGAAGGTGACGATCAGAAGCACGGCAAAGACGCTGCCCCAGAAGCGTGACCCGAGCCCGCGCTCGATGTAGTAGGCCGGGCCGCCGCGGTAGGTTCCGTCCGGCTGGCGCAGCTTGAACATCTGGGCGAGCGTCGCCTCGACGAAGGCCGTGGCCATGCCGACCAGCGCCACCATCCACATCCAGAAGATCGCCCCCGGCCCGCCGAGCGTGAGGGCGATGGCGACGCCCGCGATGTTGCCCGTCCCGACCCGCGAGGACAGGCCGATGCAGAAGGCCTGGAAGGACGAAATGCCCCCCTCCGAATCCTGGCGCGATCCCAGCAGCGCGGACCAGGCATGGGCGAACAGGCGGAGCTGGATGAAGCGCGAGCGCACCGTGAAGTAGAGCCCGGCCCCGAGCAGCAGATAGATCAGCAGATGGTTCCAGATGATGGTGTTCATCCAGGCGATGACGGTGTCGATCATCGGTCGGCCTTCTTTCGTGGGTCACAGGGGGCCTTGGTTCCAGCGACCAAACCCCGCGTGCAGCGGATTGTTCCGCTGCATCAACCCCGAGCGCACCGGAACCCCCGACGACGGCCACACGGCTGCATGCGCGGACACCGAAACGCGCCGCACTGCCTGTTCTTCGGAGGCTAGCGGCCCGCCAGGATGTAAAGGCAAATGCGCCCGATCGCCCAGCAGACGCCCCCGACCGCGGCGCCGAACATCGCGATGAGAGCCCGGTCGTCATTGGGCCCGGCGGACAGAAGGGCCAGTAGCACCCAAAGGCCGGCCAGGGCGGCGATGACGCAGCCTGTCCAATAGATGACGTTCCCAAGCCGTGCCAGCACGGCGGCCAGTACTCCCGACGGTTCGTTCCGCCTTCTCACCTGTTCCGATCCTCTTGCCTAGGACTACAGGCTTCCCAGAATGGCCTTACGCTGCTCCTGGTATTCCCGCTCGGTAATGAGCTTCCGGTCATAGAGCGCTTTGGCCGCAGCAAGGCGTTGCTCAACGGTAGAAGCTTGTGGAGCGGTCGGCACGGCGGCTGCGGGCGCCATGGGGAATGACGGGGTGCTCACCGCCGCCAAGAAGGCCGGGTTGTCCAGGGCTTGATCGACGGCAGCTTGCATGCTGTCGTTCGTGATCTTCCGTAAATCCTCGACGGAAGCGAGGATGCCGGTTTCGACGAAGCTGCCCTCATCGGAGCGGTTGTCCTCAATGGCCTTGTTGTAGACGGGCCGACCGGTAGATTTCTCGACGACGGAAAGCTGGAGATGTGTATGAGCCTCGCGCCGCACGAGCTGGCTGGAGTCGAGCCGTTTCACGCCGATTTCGAGGCCGTAAAGTCCCGTGTTCGATTCCGCCAGCAGTCCACGCGCGGCCAGTCCGTCCAGGAAAGCTTGGCGCACCATGTCCGGAACCGGCGTTGCTGCCGTCAACGTCTTGAGCGGGTTACCGTACCCGCCCCGAATGGCTCCGATGCGGGCGGTGTTCTCACGCGCATCGGTGACGCTGATAACCTCGACGACAGGCTTGGCGCCTTCCGGCTTCGAAAGGGTTGTAGGGGCGTTGTACCTGAGGGATACAGGTGTGCTGCTACAACCGGCCAGCCCGAAGCTCACCGTCAAAACCGCACCCGCTGCAAGGCTCTTCCAACCGTACCCCCGCGCCATCTTCGCTCCCCCATATTACCATTTGCATAGCGCCCAGCGAGCGCAACGAATGAGAGTGATGGTATGTCAGGTAATGATGAAGAGTCACGTGTGTTGAGGGTTAGAATTTTTCTCACAACCTGCCGCTGGCTGCCGCGCGTCAGCGGCGGTTTTTCCTTATCTGGCCAGAGCCACGAGGTTTGAGGAACGGAACCCCAATCGAAACACCAAAGTTTTTCCTTGGCTGACTAGATGACCTGCGCGTTTCCAGCCACATCGGCTTGTGCAAGTCTTCCAGAATGGCATCCGGTCGTACACAGGAAAAGGCACCGCTCATGAACAAACGTACCCTTGGCCGCTCCGGCCTGTCCGTTGCGCCGCTCTGCTTCGGCGGCAACGTGTTCGGCTGGACGGCCGACGAGGAGACCTCCTTCCGGCTGCTCGACCGTTTCGTCGAGGCGGGCTTCGATTTCATCGACACGGCGGATGTCTATTCGGCCTGGGCGCCCGGCAACCGGGGCGGCGAGTCGGAGACGATCATCGGCAACTGGATGAAGGCGCGCGGCAACCGGGACCGGCTCGTGATCGCGACCAAGGTCGGATCGGAGATGGGGCCGGGCAAGAAGGGGCTGAAGCCCGCCTACATCCGCGAGGCGGTGGAGGCCTCGCTGCGCCGGCTGCGGACGGATGTGATCGACCTCTACCAGTCGCATTGGGACGACCCGGAAACGCCCTTCGAGGACACGCTCGGCGCCTACGCCGACCTGATCAAGGAGGGCAAGGTCCGCGCCATCGGCGCGTCGAACCTCACCGCCGCGCGGCTTGGGGAAGCGCTCGATGTCGCCGCGCGCAATGGCCTGCCGCGCTACGAGACGCTCCAGCCGGAATACAATCTGTACGACCGGGCCGGCTACGAGGCGGAACTGGAGGCGCTGTGCCGGGCGCAGGGGCTGGGCGTCATCACCTACTACTCGCTGGCGAGCGGCTTCCTGACGGGCAAGTACCGGTCGGAGACCGACGGGGCCAAGAGCGCGCGCGGTGGCGGGGTGGTGTCCAAGTACCTGAACGACCGGGGGCGGGCGATCCTTGCCGCACTCGACGAAGTTTCGGCGGACCTCGGCGCCACGCCGCCGCGGGTGGCGCTCGCTTGGCTGATCGCCCGGCCGGGCCTCACCGCCCCCATCGCCAGCGCGACGAAGGAGGCGCAGGTGGACGAGCTGGTCGCCGCGGCAAGGCTGGAACTGCCGGCCGACGCCATCGAGCGGTTGAACAGGGCGAGCGCCGTCTGACGCTCGTCCGGTTCCGCTCCGCCGGAAGCCCGGTTGCCTTCATGGGGCCAAGCTGGAACACTGCCGTTCGGTGAACCACGGAGGCTTTTGAGATGGCGGAGAGCGGGAACGCGCCGGTGCTGGGCGTGATCGGCGGCAGCGGCGTCTATGAGATCGACGGGCTGGAGAACCGCCGTTGGGTGAAGGTCGAGACGCCCTTCGGCGACCCGTCGGACGAGCTGCTGACGGGGGAACTGGACGGGCAGAGGCTCGTCTTCCTGCCGCGCCACGGGCGGGGGCACCGCATCCCGCCGTCGGAGCTGAACTTCCGCGCCAACATCCACGCGCTGAAGCAGCTCGGCGTGACGGAGATCCTGTCGGTCTCCGCCGTCGGCTCCCTGAAGGAGGAGCTGCCGCCGGGCACCTTCGTCGTCATCGACCAGTTCATCGACCGCACCTTCGCCCGCGAGAAGAGCTTCTTCGGCACCGGGCTGGTGGCGCATGTCGCGCTGGGGAATCCGGTCTGCGGCCGCATGGGCGACCGGATCGAGGAGGCGCTGAAGGCGCTGGACATCCCGCACCGGCGCGGCGGCACCTACATGGTGATGGAGGGGCCGCAATTCTCCACCATCGCGGAATCGAACCTGTACCGGAGCTGGGGCTGCGATGTGATCGGCATGACCAACATGCCCGAAGCCAAGCTCGCCCGCGAGGCGGAGATGTGCTACGCGACCGTCGCCATGGTCACCGACTACGACTGCTGGCACTCAGGCCACGACCACGTCACGGTCGAGGCCGTCATCAAGGTGGTGATCGCAAACGCCGACAAGGCGCGCGGGCTGGTCAAGACGCTGGCCCCGGCGCTGAGGCACCGCCACGGCGCCTGCGGCAAGGGCTGCCAGACAGCGCTCGACAGCGCCATCATGACCGCGCCCGACAAGCGCGATCCGGCCCTGCTGAAGAAGCTGGAGGTCATCCTGGCGCGGACCCTGGGGCCGCAGGGCGGTTGAGTTGCCGGCAAGCAAGCCGTGCTGGTTCCGTTTGGCGTTGGAAAGCGTTCTTGCCACGGCAGCGCTTTCCGATGCCGGATGTCACGTTGCTGCGGTTGGAGCGGGCATGGAGAATCCCAGATGGTCAAATTCGGATTCCGCCCTCTCATCATTCATCGGCTAGCGCGTTCAGTACCGTCTCGGGCGCCTTGTCGATCACACGCAGCAACGCACGCGCGGCGCCCTGCGGCGAGCGTGTGCCCTGCTCCCAATTCCGGACGGTGGAGACGGGCACACCGACTTTGCGAGCAAAGACGCTCTGCGAGAGCCCCACTTTCCTTCGCACACGTCGCGCATAAGCTGCGGCATCGAGCGCCGCCTCCGCATCGTCCTGCGCAGCCTGACGCGAGATCTCAGCCTCTGTGGTGGCGTCCACCTTCGCCCAATCGATCCCAGCTACGGCGGGTGCTGTGTGGCCGCCCGGTCCGAAATGCGTGACGGAGCCATCCGGCTTCAGTTCAGCCTTCGCTTTGGTCATGCTTCCTTACCTCCCGTTCATTCGCCTTGCGTGCCGAAATGATGCGGATGAGCTTGCCACGAAACGTGTAGACGACGACGAAGAGCCGGCCGTCGATCCGCCCGTACAGCCGATGGCGGGTCTCCCCATACTCGTGCCGCGTGTCCAATTCGACCAGTCGCTGGGGATCGACGAAAACCGGCAGGATATCGGCGAAGCCGAAGCCTCGTTCCGCCCTGCACCTCGCGTCCTTCGCCTCATCCCAGTCGAATTTCATGAGCCAAGGCTACTTCAGTGAAGTAGCGCTGAGAAGGTCGAATTTCCAGGAGGCAGGGTGAGGTGGCCCCTGGCGTCGAGACCAGTGGCGAAGTTGGGGTCCCGCTCCATGATCCCCGGACTCCCAGGAGCAGGGCTTGGATGGGTGCGGCCTGGTTCGGGGAAAGCTGGCTGCGGTAAACTGGCGCGCAATCCGAACTCTGGAATTGGACGAAGAACAGAGGCGCAGGCCACCAAAGTTTCATCCCAGCAGGACCGCTGGGCGGGACAAGCGTGCCTATGACACCGGTCCAGGGGGGCCGGGAAACCACGACCGGGGCGGGGGAGGAGCCGCCCTGGTCGTGGACATGCGAAGGCTCAGTGGCGGGTGCGGGCCGGGGTGATGTAGACGCCGTCCCAGTCGACGCCGAACAGGGCGTCGTCGCCGGCTTCCTCGACCAGCTCGTCATACTCGCCAGCCTCGATCATGCCGAAGATCGAGGCAGTGCCCGAGGCGTCGAGGTCGCAGGTCACGACGCGGCCTCCGATCTCGACCGAGGTGAAGAAGACTTCCGGCAGTTCCATCGAATCGAGGTCGGCGACCACCGCGCATTCGATCTCGTGAACCAGGCGGACCGGCAGGGCGCCGCGGAGCTGATTGGCCTGGGCAGCCCAGACGACGCGCTGGACGCGCGTGGCCGGACGGGTGTCTTCGGCCACGTCGGTTTCGTCGGGCTGCGCGGACATGGCGACCATCCGGGTGATCAGATTCGACGGGCTCGACGCACGCATAAGAACCTCCGCTGTATGACCCCCTCAGATTGCCGGACGGAGGTTAACGCGGTCTTAAGCCGGAGGTCCGCAGAGGCGTTACCACAAACTAAGTACGTCCTACTACTTTTTCCGGGATAGGTCCGCGTAGGCTTTCGCGACCCGCGCCGCGACCGCCGCGTTGTTGCGGATCAGCGCGACGTTCGCCGTCAGGCTGCGCCCGCCGGTGATCCGCTCCAGCGCCGCCAGCAGGAAGGGGGTGATGGCCTTGCCGGAGATGCCCTGCCGCCCGGCCTCGGCCAGGGCATGGCCGATCGCCTCCTCCATCTCGGCGGCGTCCAGCGCGTCCTCCTCCGGGATCGGGTTGGCGAGCAGGACACCGCCCTCCAGGCCCAGGCTCCATTTGGCCTCCAGGATCGCCGCCACCTCCTCTGCCCGGTCGCAGCGGTGCGAGACGGGAAGGCCGGACCGGCGGCTGTGGAAGGCCGGAAATTCGTCCGTGCCGTACCCCAGGACCGGCACGCCGTAGGTTTCCAGCACCTCCAGCGTCTTGGCCAAGTCCAGGATGGACTTGGCCCCGGCGCAGACCACGCAGACGCCGGTCCGCGCCAGTTCGGTCAGGTCGGCGGAGACGTCGAAGCTGGTCTCCGCCCCCCGGTGCACGCCGCCGATGCCGCCCGTCGCGAAGACGGTGATCCCGGCGAGCCGCGCCGCGATCATGGTGGCCGCGACGGTGGTCGCCCCGATGGCCCCGTTCGCCAGCGCCACGGGCAGGTCGCGGCGGCTGAGCTTCATCACGGACGGCCCGCCCGTCGCGAGCCGTTCCAGCGCCTCGTCGTCGAGCCCGATCCGGATGCGCCCGTCCAGCACGGCGATGGTGGCGGGAATGGCACCCTCCGCCCGGATCACCTCCTCCAGGGCACGCGCCGTCTCCAGGTTGCGCGGGTAGGGCATGCCGTGGGAGATCACCGTGGATTCCAGCGCCACGACGGGCTTGCCCTCGGTCAGCGCGTCGGCGACCTCGGGCGTCGGGCACAGGCGGTCGTGCTGGGCAGGCATGGGCTGGCTCCTCCTGTCGCATCGGCGGCGCATGGTGCGGGCGGGCGCGGCCCGGCGCAAGAGAATGCGGAGGACGGGGCCCGGTCAGTCGAAGGGGCCGCGCGACGGCAGCACGGGGTCCCCTCCGACATTCGGACCGCTCACATGGGGTGTGCCCCTCGCTTCCGTCTCCACCCCGGCGAAGGGGTTGGTCCTATCCTCCAGGGTTCCGGCGCAACGCACCAGTTCCGGCAGCATCGCCTTGGTGCCCTCCAGCCGGTAACTGTAGGTGTGCTTTCCGACCGTCGCGGACATGATGCTGCCCGTCCTCAGCGGCCCGTAGAGGGTCGGCAGATCCGGGACGCTGATGGCGACCAGGGGTCCGTCGCCGAGCGCGCTGAAACCGTACGTCCGGCCACCGTCCACCGACAGGGTGACTTCGTAGATGGCTTCCGGAATCTGCCAATCGTCGTGGCCGATCAGAATCTTGAAACGACCATCCCTGGCGGCGAGGAAGCCCAGCACGGTTCCGTTCTTGTACTCGTCGGTCGTGTAACAGGCGTCGGGCAGAGTCTGGATGGTCCAGGTGGCGACGGTCGACCAGACCTTGGCCTCCTGGGAATGGGCGGTGTTGCACAGGGCGGCGAGGGAAGCGACGATCGCGACGGCCAGCGTCTTCATGGGACCACCTAGCTTCTTCCGGAGCGAACCGTCCGCCCCGCCGATACAGCCTAAGGTCGGCCCGATCCCGCTGGCAAAGGCCCAAACGGAATCGCTTGGAAGAGCCGCGGCAAGGCTTCGGGGTACTCCCCGCGGGTGGACCGGCGGAACATTCCTTCCGGGGCGTTGTTACGGAGATGGCGGCCCGAAGGAATGAAAGCCATTCAGAAACAACGCCCTAGCGACTGGATCAAGGTGCTGCCCGACGGCCTCTTCGTGGAGCCGGGCGGCTTCTACGTGGATCCCCTGCGCCCCGTGGAACGCGCCGTCATAACCCACGGCCATTCCGACCACGCCCGTCCGGGGCACGCGCGCGTGCTCGGCACGCCCGGCACGCTCGCCATCATGCGCCAGCGGCTCGGCGAGGGGGCGGGGGCGGCCCAGCAGGCGCTGGAGTATGGGGAGACCATCCGCATCGGCGAGGTGACCGTGCGGCTCGTTCCGGCCGGGCATGTGCTGGGCAGCGCCCAGGTGGTGATGGAACATGGCGGCTCCCGCGTGGTCGTCTCCGGCGACTACAAGCGCCGCGCCGACCCGACCTGCGCGCCGTTCGAGCCGGTGACCTGCGACGTCTTCGTCACCGAGGCCACCTTCGGCCTGCCGGTCTTCCGCCACCCGCCCGACCTGGGCGAGGTGCGCAAGCTGCTGCATTCCATGGCGCTGTTCCCGGAGCGCAGCCACGTCGTCGGGGTCTACGCGCTGGGCAAGTGCCAGCGGCTGATCTGCCTGCTGCGGCAGGCGGGCTACGACCGGCCGATCTACCTGCACGGAGCCCTGGAGTCGATCTGCGACCTCTACCGGCGCTTCGGCATCGACCTTGGCGAGACGCGGCCCGCCACGGTCGCCGCGAAAGACCAGCTCAAAGGCGCGCTGGTGCTCGGCACGCCGGCGGCCATCGCCGACCGCTGGGGACGGCGGCTGACCGACCCGGTCGTCGCCATGGCGTCGGGCTGGATGCGCGTGCGGCAGCGGGCGCGCCAGCGCGGGGTGGAGCTGCCGCTGGTCATCTCCGACCATGCGGACTGGGACGAACTGGTCCGCACGCTGGACGAGGTGGCCGCACCGGAGGTCTGGGTAACCCATGGGCGGGAGGAGGCTCTGGTCCATCATTGCGCCGGGCGCGGCATCAAGGCCAAGGCGCTGGCCCTGATCGGCTTCGAGGAGGACGAGGCGTGAAGCCCTTTTCCGAGCTGATCGACGCGCTGGTCTTCATGCCGTCCCGCAACGGCAAGATCCGCCTGCTGACCGACTATTTCGCCCATGTGCCCGACCCCGACCGGGGCTGGGCGCTGGCCGCCCTGACCGAGAGCCTGGTCTTCCGCGAGGCCAAGCCCGCCGCCATCCGCCAGCTCGCCGCCACCCGCGTCGATCCTGAACTGTTCGCGCTTTCCCACGACTTCGTCGGCGACCTCGCCGAGACGGTGGCGCTGATCTGGCCCGAGCGGCCCGAGCGCGCGAACAGCCAGCCCCCCTCCATCACCGAGGTGGTGGAAGCCCTGCAAGCGGCCAAGCGCGGCCAGGTGATGGAGCTGGTGGAGGGCTGGCTCGACACGCTGGACTCCTCGGGGCGCTTCGCTCTGCTGAAGCTCATCACCGGTTCCCTGCGCGTGGGCGTGTCGGCGCGGCTCGCCAAGACGGCGCTCGCGACCTGGGGCGGACGCGACCCGAACGAGATCGAGGAATGCTGGCACGGGCTGACCCCGCCCTACCTCGACCTCTTCGCATGGCTGGAGGGGCGGGCGGAGCGTCCGGCCGCCGGCCATGGCGCGGGCTTCCGCCCGCTGATGCTGTCCCAGGCCCTGGAAGAGGAGGACATGCCCGCGCTGAACCCCGACGACTACAGCGCGGAATGGAAGTGGGACGGCATCCGCGTGCAGCTCGTGGCGAAGGGCGGGGAGCGGCGCATCTACAGCCGCACCGGCGACGACGTGTCCGGCGCCTTCCCCGACCTGACCGACCACATGGTCTTCGACGCCGTGCTCGACGGGGAGCTTCTGGTGGCGCGCGAGGGCGAAGTGGCTCCCTTCAACGACCTCCAGCAGCGTCTGAACCGCAAAGCCGTCACGGCGCGCATGCTCCAGGACTATCCGGCCTGGGTCCGGCTCTACGACATCCTGTTCGACGGGGAGGAGGACCTGCGCGGCCTGCCCCTCACCGAGCGGCGGGCGCGGCTGGAGCGCTGGTACGAGGCGGTGAGGCCGCGCCGCATGGACCTGTCGGAGATCGTGCCCTTCGCCGGCTGGGAGGAGCTGAAGGCCCTGCGCGAGGGCGCGCGCGAGAACGCCATCGAAGGGCTGATGCTGAAGCGGCGCGACAGCCTCTACGTCGCCGGACGGCCCAAGGGGCCCTGGTTCAAGTGGAAACGCGGCGCGCTGACCTTGGACACCGTCATGATGTACGCCCAGCGCGGGCACGGCAAGCGGTCGAGCTTCTATTCCGACTACACCTTCGGCGTCTGGCGCGACGGCGAGGGCGGGCAGGAGCTGGTCCCCGTGGGCAAGGCCTATTCCGGCTTCACCGACGCCGAGCTGGCCGAGCTGGACCGCTGGGTGCGCAACCACACGGTCCGCAAATACGGGCCGGTGCGCGAGGTCTCCGCCGGGCTGGTGCTGGAGGTCGCCTTCGACAGCGTCCATCCCTCCACCCGCCACAAGAGCGGCCTCGCCATGCGCTTCCCCCGCGTCCACCGCATCCGCTGGGACAAGCCGGCGGCGGAGGCCGACCGGCTGGAGACGGTGCGGCGGATGGTGGTGGGGTAGCGCGAAGCGCCTTGCCGGATGGCCCGCCGGGCGCTCTTATCCGGGGAACGATCACCGACGCGATCCGGGAACGACCGCCAATGCCCACCACGCCCACCGACATCCACTTCTACGAACCGTCGCAGGGGCACGGGCTCCCGCACGACCCCTTCAACGCCATCGTCGGGCCGCGCCCGATCGGCTGGATCGGGTCGCAGGACAAGGAGGGGCGCCGGAACCTGGCGCCCTACAGCTTCTTCAACGCCTTCAACTACCGGCCGCCGATCATCGGCTTCAGCAGCATCGGCTGGAAGCACAGCGTCGCCAACATCCAGGACACCGGGGAGTTCGTCTGGAACCTCGCCACGCGCGCCTTGGCCGAGCGGATGAACGCGACCTCCGCGCCGGTGGGGCCGGAGGTGGACGAGTTCGAGCTGGGCGGGCTGACGCCGGTGCCGTCGCGGCTGGTGGGGCCGCCGCGCGTGGCGGAAAGCCCGGTGTCCTTCGAATGCCGGCTGACCCAGATCGTGCAGCTCCGGCGCGCCGACGGCGGAACGGTGGACAGCTGGCTGGTGCTGGGCGAGGTGGTGGGCGTCCACATCGACCGGGCGCTCCTGCGGGATGGGGTCTACGACACGGCCATGGCCCATCCGATCCTGCGTGCCGGCGGTCCGGGCGGCTATGCCGAGATCCGGCCCGACGTCATGTTCGACATGCCGCGCCCGACCGGCGCCTGAACCCCGGACCCGCCGGGGCCGTGAAGGTGCGTCTGGCCCCGGCTGCCGCCCATGGGCTATACCCGCAGGCGAAGGAGCACTCATGTCGTCCGATCACTTGCCCGAACAGCCGCCCGTACCCGAATCCATCGCCCGCCTCGGCGCCTGGGAGCGCCCGTCCGACATGCCGGACGCCCTGGCCGCGGAGGTCGCCGGCTGGCGCTTCGTGCTGCGGAGCCCCGGCGAGAACGCCTTCTACTCCAAGCCCGGCACGCCCTGGCGCACCCCGCAGGACGGGACCCTGCGCGTCGCCGCCCGCTGGGCGGAGGACGGCGACGGGCGTTCCGCCCCCGCCACGGACCGGCCGGTGCCCGAGGGCCATTGGGCGGTGGCCCGATTCGAGGGCGGGGTCTGGCGGGTGGAATCGGACACACCGGCGCTCGGCCGCGCCGCCGCGCGCGACCTGGTCCAGGCACGCGCGGACCGTCTCACCGCCGGGCGGCGCTGGGCGCGTGGGGATCTCGACCTGCTCCAGGCGCTGGTGGAGGTGGAGGCCGTGGGGCGCGAGGCGCTGATCGCCGGGAACGAGGGCAGGGTGCGCTCGCTCCGCTCGCTGCTGACGCTGCATCTCGCCTCCGAGGCGGCCGAGGAGCCGGCCGAACTGCCGGCCCCGGCCCGCCGCATCCTGGAGGAGGGCACCGGACCGGCCGTCTGGATGGACGCGGACGCCAAGGCGGTCGCCGCCGCGATTCTCGATTGGCAGGCGAAGAGGCAGGTCCGCGCCATCGCCCGCGCCGACCGGGGTGCCGCGCGGCGCGGGCAGGCCGACGACCTGAAGAGCGACATCGCCGAGGCGGCGCGCGGGGTCTTCCCGCGCATGCCGGCGGAGGTCGCCGCCGCCGCCGCCGCCCGCCTCGCCCCGAGCGTCGCCAAGCTCGGCCGGCGGCCCGGCATGCAGGCCATCGTGGACGCGGTGGTGGAGATCCGCATCGACCGCTGGCGGCAGGCCATCGCGTCGGACCCGGCGGTGGCGACCCGGCTGGAGCAGATGCAGCAGCGCGGCGACCCCGGCCGGGCGCGCAAGCGCTACCGCGACCAGCGGGCGCTGGAGCGCGTCGAGGCGGAGGTGAAGGAGTGGCGCGGCGATCTCGGCCCGGTCACCTCGCGCCTGCTCGGCTGAGACGGAACGGGTTGGGAGGCGGCCGGCCTCGGGCGGCCCCCAACCCACTGGCACCCGCCTTGCCCGCTGGCGGGAAAGCTGTGTATTGCTTTGGGCAGCTTCATCTGGACGGGCGGGCGCCGCGATGGCTTCGATCACCGACATCAACGACATTCCCCGGCATGCCCGCATCTTCATCTATGGCGCTGGTGTCGGCGGCGGAGCGCTCTATGGCTTCCTGACCGCTTCGGGGCGGCAGCGGGACGTCGGCGGGTTCATCGAAACCGTCCCGAAGGCGCGCCCCCTGACCGTGCGGTCCTTCTCACCGCAGGAATACGCCGAATTGCGCCGCCCGGACGACGTGGTGCTGATCGCCAGCACCAGCTTCGAGGACATGGCGGCGACCCTGGACAGGTTGGGGATCGACAATTACCGGATCGCCCTTCCGCTGCTCGCCGCCCATCTGGACGGGCAGCAGCTTTGGCCGCTCGAATTCTGCCGCCGCCATGTCCGGAAGGCCGGGCTGTCCATCGACGTGGGCGCCAACATCGGCCTGATGACGGCCCTGTTCGCCCGCTTTTCGGAACGGGTCATCGCCTTCGAGCCGAACAGGACGCTGGCCGGCAAGTTCGCCCGGTTGACCGCCGGATGCGCCGGGGTGGAACTGGTTCACCTGGCCTGCGGGTCCGCGAGCGGCCCGGCCCGGCTGCATCTTCCCCTCCCCGGTAACGAGGCGGGAGACCTGCTGTACGAGGTAACCGCCACCCTGAACGAACCGGGCTGGGCACACCAGGCGGTCGAGGTCGAGCAGGTCACGCTGGACGCGTTCTGCGCCAGCCGCGGCATCCGGCCCGACTTCATCAAGATCGACGCGGAATGGCTCGATTACGAGGTCATCCGGGGCGCCCGCCGCCTCATCGAGACGTCGGCGCCGGTGCTGCTGTTCGAGGCTTACCGCCTCGACGAGGATTGCCTCGGCATGCTGCGCCGCCATTACGAGCTGATCGCCATACCCGAGCATGACCAGATCGTCGCCCACGGCGCGGAGCCCCTGATGCCGCTCGACCGCTTCCTGGCGCGAAGCGGTGGCAAGCCGCCGCTCAACATCGGCGCCGTGCCCCGGTAGGGCGTGGCCGCGCTCGGCCGGACCGGCCGCCGGACAGGAACGGCCAGACAGGAACCGGCAGACATGAACCCGACATCATGAACCGGAAGACGGGCAAGGCGGGGCGGGCGGATCCGGCGGCGGAGCTGCTGGGGCGGGCGGTGGCGCTGCACCAGGCCGGCCGGCTTGCCGAGGCCGAGAGCCTGTATGCGGAGGCGTTGCGCGTCCGGCCGGGCCATCCAGACGCCCTGCATCTGCGGGGCATGATCGCCTGCCAGACCGGCCGCTTCGCCGAGGGCGCCGAACTGATCGGGCGCGCCATCGCCGGGAACGGGTCGGCACCCGACTACCACGCCAACCTTGCCCACGCCCTTCAGGCGCTGGGCCGGGCGACGGAGGCGGAGGCCGCCTGCCGCAAGGCGCTGCGGCTGCGCGGGAGTTTTCCCGAAGCCGCCAACACGCTGGGCAACGCGCTGTCCGCGCAAGGGCGTTCCGAGGAAGCCGCGCAAGCCTACCGCGAGGCGCTGAGGGGCCGGCCCGACTTCGCGGAGGCGCAAGGCAACCTCGGCGCCGTGCTGCGGGGGATGGGCCGTCCGGCGGAGGCCGAGCCTCTGCTGCGGGCGGCGCTCGCGCGTCAACCCGGCCTCAGCGAAGCGCGGGCGGCTCTCGGGCTGGCCCTGCTCGACCTCGGCCGGGAGGGGGAGGGCATCGGGGCCTTGCGCGCGGTGCTGGCGGAGCGCCCGTCGCACGGCCCCTCCCTGCTGGCCTTGGCCGGCGCCCTCCAACGTCGCGGCGATGGCGGTGCTGAGGCGGCCTACCGGCACTATTTGGCCGGTGAGCCGGGTGACGCGGAAGCCTGGAACGCCCTTGGGCTTCTGCACCAGGCGGCCGAGCGGATTGGGGGCGCGGCTTCAGCCTTCGCCCGTGCCCTGCGCGCCGATCCCGTCCTGGCGGAGTCGCTGACCAACCTCGGCACGCTGCGGCAAGGGCAAGGCCGCCTTGCCGAGGCGGAGGCGCTCCACCGCCGTGCCCTGGCGCTGCGGCCAGGCTACGCCGGCGCCTGGGCCAATCTCGGGCTTGCCCTTCAGAGGCGGGGCGGCGAGGCGGGTGCGGAGCGGTGCTTCACCCGCGCCCTCCGCGCCGAGCCGAACCAGGCGGTGGCCCGCTTCAACCGGGCGCTGCTGCGGTTGAAGCAGGGCCGGATGACCGAGGGGTGGGAGGACTACGCGCACCGCTTCGCCTCGCCCGCGCTCGGGCAGGCCCGCGTCACGGCGCTGCCGCCCTGGCGGGGCGAACCTCTGGCCGGCCGGCGGCTGCTGGTCTGGGGCGAACAGGGGCTGGGCGACGAGCTGATGTTCGGGAGCTGCCTGCCGGACCTGCTCGCGCGGGCGGACCGGCTCGGGGCCGGCGGTCTGCTGGTCGAATGCGACGCGCGGCTGGTGCCGCTCTTCGCGCGCTCCCTTCCGGGCGCGTCCGTCCGCCCGCATGACGGCAACCCCGGCGACGCCGACCTCCAGGTCGCCATGGGATCGCTTCCCGCGCTGCTGCGTGGGGCACTGGCGGATTTCCCGCCGCAAGGGGGCTGGCTCCTGGCGGACATGGACCGCGTGCGGCGCTGGCGGGACTGGTTCGCCGTGCAAGGCCCCGCCCTGACGGTCGGCATCGCCTGGACCAGCCGGCACGCCACCTTGTCGCGCCGTCCAGCCTACACGGCGCTGGAGCAGTGGCGGCCGGTGCTGTCCGTGCCGGGGGTGCGGTTCGTCAGCCTGCAATATGACCGGCGGGAGGAGGAGATCGGGCGCGCGGAGGAGCGGCTGGGCGCGCGGCTGCTGCGCTGGGAGGGGCTGGACCTCAAGGACGACCTGGAGGGTGCGGCGGCGCTGACCGCCGCGATGGACCTCGTGATCACGGTCGCCTCCTCCGTCGGCGAGATGGCGGGGGCGCTCGGCGTGCCGGTCTGGCGCGTCGGCGCCCGCGACTGGACCCAGCTCGGCGCCGCCGTCCGGCCCTGGTTCCCGACGATGGCGGTCGTTCCCCCCGGACCGGCCGGAACCATGGACGAGGCGCTGGGCGCGGCGGCGCGGCGGCTGACCGCGCTGGCCGGGGGGCGGCGGCCTTGAGCGGCCCCGCTCTCCTGCTGGCCGAGGCGCTGGGCCATCACCGGGCCGGCGCACTGGACGCGGCGGAGACCCTGTACCGCCGCATTCTCGACGCGTCGCCCGGCCACGCCGACGCCCTGCATCTGCTGGGCGTGCTGACCCACCAGCGCGGGCATCACGCGGAGGCGGCGCGGCTGATCGGGGAGGCGATCCGAGTCGACGGCACGGTCGCCGACTATCACCGCCATCTTGGCCTCGTGCTGCTGGCAATGGACCGGGCGGAGGAGGCCGCCGCATGCCACGGCCGCGCGCTGCAGCTGCGGCCGGACCATGCCGAGGCACGCTTCAACCTCGGCGTCGCGCTGGCGGCGCTCGGCCGCAAGGAGCAGGCGGCGGCGCAGTACGCCGAGGCGGCGCGTCTGCGGCCCGACTTCGCCGAGGCTCACCTGAATCTCGGGGCGGTGCTCCAGGATCTCGGGCGGGCCGGGGAAGCGGTCGCCAGCCACCGCCGCGCGGCGGAGCTGATGCCGGCGGACCCGCGCCCCTGGAGCAACCTCAGCGCCAGCCTGCGCCATCTCGGTCGCGCGGCGGAGGCGGGCGAGGCGATGCGGCAGGCGCTGGCACGCGGGGGCGCGGGAGATGCCACCGGGCTGGCGGTGCTGGCCGGGTCACTGCATGCGGAGGGCCGGCTCGCCGAGGCTGCGGAGGCCTATGTCGAGTCCCTGCGGATCGATCCGGGCGCCCCGCTGGTCCTGAACAATTTCGGCCTGCTGCTCCAGGATCTCGGGCAACCCGAGGACGCCGCGGCCTGCTTCGACGGGGCGGTGGCGCTGAAACCGGACTTCGTTGAAGCGCACGACAATCTCGGCTCGGTCCGGCGGGGACAGGGGCGGGCGGCAGAGGCTGTGGAGAGCCACCGCAAGGCGCTCGCCCACCGGCCGGACATGGCGGCGGCCTGGAACAATCTCGGCAACGCGCTGAAGGACCTGAACCGGACCGGGGAGGCGTTCCCGGCCTGGCGCATGGCCGTGCTACTGGATCCAGGTCTTGCCAGCGTTTGGTCCAACCTCGGCAACGGCCTGCGCGAGCGGGAGGATTTCGCGGGTGCCGCGGCGCACCACCGCCGCTCCCTGCGTCTGGCACCCGGCCAGCCCATGGCCGCCAACAACCTTGGCCATGCGCTTCAGGGCCAGGGACGTTTCATGGAGGCGGCCCGGTGGTTCCGGCGGGCGCTGGCGCTCGATCCCGCCTATGGCGAGGCCATGAGCAATCTGGGGCTGGCGGAGCAGCGGCTGGGCCGGACGGAGGCGGCGGAGGCTTCCTACGGCCGCGCCCTGCTCCTCGCGCGGGATCTGGCGCTGGCCCACTTCAACCGCGGGCTGTTGCGGCTGGAGCGGGGCGATTTCACCGGGGGATGGCCGGGCTACGCCTGGCGCTTCGCCTCCGGCCAGGTCGGCGCCGGCCGCCAGCCGGCCATTCCGGCTTGGCGCGGCGAGGATCTCGTGGGCAAGCGGCTGCTGGTCTGGGGAGAGCAGGGGGTCGGCGACACGATGCTCTTCGCCTCGGTCTGCGAGGATGCCGTGGCACGCGCCGGTCATGTGGTGGCCGGTCATGTGGTGATCGAGACGGACCGCCGGCTCGTGCCGCTCCTCGCCCGCTCCTTCCCGCAGGCGACGGTGCGCGCCCAGGCGGTGGACGCGCGCGGGCGGGAAACCCTCTCCTTCCCCGACTGCGCGCTGCACACGCCCGTGGGCTCCCTGGCGCGGGTGTTCCGCAGGTCCTTGGCCGCCTTTCCCTCCCGCCCGTCCTGGCTTGTTCCGGACCCGGCGCGGTTGGCGCTCTGGCGGGAGCGGCTGGCCGCACTCGGGCCGGGGCTGAAGGTCGGCATCGGCTGGCGCAGCCAGCTCATGACGGCGGAGCGGCGGACGGCCTACACGATCCTGGAGGACTGGGCGCCGCTGTTCCGCGTTCCGGGGCTGGTGTTCGTGAACCTGCAATACGGCGACTGCGCGGAGGAGATCGAACGGGCGGAAGCACGCTTCGAGGTGCGCCTGCACCGCTGGTCGGACCTGGACCTGAAGGACGATTTCGAGGCGGCGGCGGCGCTGGTGTCGAACCTGGATCTCGTGATCTCGCCGGCCATGTCGGCGGGGGAGCTGGCGGGGGCGCTGGGCGTGCCGGTCTGGCGCTTCGGCGGGCGGGACTGGACCCAGCTCGGCACGGGCGTGCGGCCCTGGTTCCCCTCCATGCGCCTGTGGCAGCCCCGTCCCGGCGAGGCCCTGCCCGACGTTCTCGCCCGCATGGCACGCGAACTGGCCGCCGGCGCCGAATCTCGACCGGGGCCATTAACGCTCGGTTAAGGATGCTTAACGTAGGTTGATCCTAGGGATTGGGGAGCGGGTGTCCGGATTCCCAATCCGGGTTCAAGTGGCTTTGGTCTCTGGCGCCGCCGTGGCGGACGCCGGGGAAACGAGGAGGGCAGGCTATGGCGGACAATGGGTTGGCCGGCGTCAATTCGCTGGTGTCGGGTCTGAAGGACTCCGTCAACGCTGCCGTCGCCGCCCTGGAAGCCAAGCGCAAGGCGGAGGCCGAAGCCTCTGCGAACGTTCAGGAATTCCAGAAGGAAGTCAACAAATCCTCCTCGACCAACCGGTCGCAGGCGACGGACATCGGTATCCTCGCCCGGAACACCACCCGCCTCAACGTCGTCAGCAATCTCGCGGCCAAGGACACGGTCGATTTCTTCAAGTTCCGCGTCACCAGCAAGGGCGAGGCGACCCTGGGCCAGATCGGCGATGAGGGGCTGCGCGTCCAGGTGATGTCCAAGCTGGGCGTCGTGGTCGCCGACAGCAACAAGGACGAAGGCAAGAATTACGAGAACTTCCAGTCCATGCAGAAGGGCGAGCTCCAGCTCGACCGCGGCGATTATGTCCTGCGCGTCTCGCGCGACAAGGGCACCGACGCCAACGAGGCGAAGAACTACGCGCTCCAGCTCAGCATGGGCAGCTACAGCAAGGATTACGACACGGTCGTCAAGCAGCCCTCGCGCAACGAAAACCCCTACCAGATCTCGGCCGGTCAGCAGGCCATGCTGGACGGGCTGAGCACGGCGGCCGCGGCCAGGGCCTCGATCCCCACCGGCCTTTCGGGCACCCAGAAGCTGATGGGCAGCTTCAGCCTGTTCGTCTGACCGGAGCCGGCGATGAATCCCGCCGCCGGCGCTTGCCACGGGGCGGCCACGGTCCTCTTCAGGGCCGACGCGTCACCTGAGATCGGGACCGGCCATGCCATGCGCTGCCTGGCCCTGGCCGAGGCGGTGATCGAGACCGGTGGCCGCTGCGTCTTTGCCATGGCGCAATCGAGCGAGGCTCTGGACCGCCGCATCGAAGCCGCCGGCGCTGGAAATAGAAGGGTCGCCGCCGAACCGGGCAGCCCGGAGGATCTCCGGATCACGCTCGCGATCGCCGTGGAGGAGGGCTGCCGGGCGGTGGCGCTCGACGGCTACCGCTTCGGCGAGGTCTACCGCGCCGGGCTGCGGGCGTCTGGCGCGCGCATTCTCGCCTTCGACGATCTGGGCGACCTTGCCAACCTGCACGCCGACGTGGTCGTCAACGCCGCCCCGACGGCGGCCGGGCTGCCCTATGCCCGGATCGCGCCGGATGCCACGCATCTGCTGGGCGCCGGCTATGTGGCGCTGCGCCGGGAGATCCGCGAGGCGGCGAAGGCGGAGCGCAAGCCCCTGGCCGAGCGGCGCTCGATCCTCCTGACCTTCGGTGGCTCCGATCCGCTCGGCCTGACGGGGCTTTGCATCGAGGTCCTGGCGCCCTCCCTCCCGGAAGGCGACCGGCTGACCGTGGCCGTGGGCGGCGCCAACCCGCGCGCCGGCGCGATCCGGGAGGCGGCCCTGCGGCATGGCGCGCGGGTGGAACTGCACGTGGACAGCTCCCGCATGGGCGCCCTGATGGCCGGGGCCGGGCTGGCGGTGTCGGCGGCAGGCACGACGGTCGGCGAACTGGCCGCACTCGCCGTGCCGACGATCCTGGTGGTGGCGGCCGACAACCAGGCCCCCGCGGCCGGCCCCGTGTCGGAAGCCGGCTGGTGCCGTGTCCTGGACGGGCGGCGGCCCGACGCGGTGTCCCGCCTGCGCGACCTCGCCCTGGCGCTCTGGCACGACCCGGCCGAACGGGCGCGCATGGCCGCGCGGGCGGTTGGCACGGTGGATGGCGACGGTGTCCGGCGCATCCTCGACGCGCTGCTCGGCACTCCGCCCGATCCCCGTTTACAGCCGAATCCGCCCTGTGGCACCGTGCCGTGAGGCCGGGGCGTGCCAGGGCCAGAGTTTTCCCATCGATGAGGGTTCTCCCGTGAAAGCGTTCGTGGAAAAGGTGCGGATCGCCGGTGTGCGTGCGGCGGTTCCGAGCCGGCGCCACTCCTTCGTGGAGGAGCCCGGCATCTTCACCAGCGAGGAAGCGCGGAAGCTCTTCGCCACCACCGGCGTGTATGAGCGCCGCGTGGCGCCGGCCCCGTTGATGGCCTCGGACATGTGCGTCGCGGCGGCCGAGGGGCTGATCCGGCAGCTCGATTGGGATCCCGCGACCATCGACGTGCTGATCTTCGTGTCGCAGGACGCCGACTACGTCCTTCCGGCCACCGCCTGCATCATGCAGCGGCGGCTTGGGCTGCCCACCTCCTGCGCCGCCTTCGACGTGCCGCTGGGCTGTTCTGGCTATGTCTACGGGCTGTGGATGGCGGGGCGGCTGCTCGGCGGGTCGGACGCGCGCCGGGCTCTGGTGCTGTGCGGCGACAACGCCACCCGCCATCTGCATCCGGAGGACCGGGCGACCCTGCCGCTGTTCGGCGACGCCGGCTCGGCAACCGCGCTGGAGGTCGATGCCGACGCGCCGCCCATCCCGGTGGTGCTGGGCACGGACGGCGCCGGGGCAAAGCACATCTTCGTCAAGGCCGGCGGCAAGCGCGACTGCCTGATCCCCACCGGCCAGCCACGTTCCCCGGAGGAGGAGGAACGGCTGATGCTGGACTCCCGCCTCAAGCTGAACGGTGCCGAAGTTTTCGCCTTCACCCTGAAGGCCGTGCCGCCGCTGCTGCGCACGACGATGGAGCATGCCGGCGTCACCATGGACGAGCTGGACCATGTGGTGCTGCACCAGGCGAACAAGTTCATGCTCGACCATCTGCGCAAGCGGGTGCAGATCCCCGAGGACAAGTTCGTCGTGGACATGCACCATTTCGGGAACACCAGCTCGGCCTCGATCCCGCTGGCGATCTGCCACCAGCTCTCCGGCCCGCTCGCAGGGCGCAGCAGCAAGCTGCTGATGGCGGGCTTCGGCGTGGGCTGGTCCTGGGGCGCCATGGTCGCCGACATCGGGCCGATCCCGGCGCCGGCCGTGGAGGAGATCCCCGGCGACTTCCCCGTGCTGGAAGTCTGACCGCCGCCGGCCTATCGCAGGTAGACGCGGTTCACGAACGGGTCGAGGCCCGCCGGGCGCTCCATCACCGGCGCCTGCGGCGCGTGCGGCGTCCGGTTCACCGTGTACTGGGCGGTGAGCAGGAGCCGAGCGTCCCGCTTCGGCAGCAGCCCCTTGTGCCAGCCGTAGGTGTCCGCGGCGAACCAGGTCCCCGCCGGCCCCGTGACGGTCACCTCGTTGCCGGCCCCGAAGGCCGCCCGGACCGTCTCGTCGGCGAGCGCCTTTCCGGTGCCCAGACGCGGGCTGTGATGGCTGCCCTTCATGAAGACGTGCGGGCCGGCCTCCGCATCAACGTCGGTCAGATAGAAGAAGACCTTGAAGCCGCGGAGGCTGTCGAAGTCGCGGTGGTAGCGCTGGGTTCCCTTGGCGGCGGAGCGGTCGGGGAAGGACCACCAGCAGCCGATGTTGTCGAGCGTCGGCTTGCAGCCGAGATAGAGTTCCGCGGCTTCGAGCAGCCGCGGATCGTTGAAAAGCCTGAGCACGTGCGGCGCGGACAGGATGTCCTCGACGCCGTGATAGCCCATGTTGGACTCCGTACTCGGCGGGGCGCCCGGCGGGAAGGCGCCGAGATGCGGCCGGTAGGGATCCCGGACGCGGCAGCCTTCGAAATGGGCGCGCATGTCCGCGACGATCCCGGGGGCGAGCGGCGGGAGGGGCGGCGTGATCCCGTCCGTGCGAAGATGTTGATGCCAGACCCGGGCGGCTTCCGAGGGCCGGAAAACGGGCGTGCGGGGCCGGGCCGACGCCAGGAGCCGCGCCACCCGATCCCGCGTCCGCGGCGCCGGGAACAGGGGCAGCAGGTCGTAGACGAAGCGGCGCCGGTCCATGGACGCGCGTTTCAGGAAGTCCGCCAGGGAGGGGATGCGCGTTCGCAGGCGCTCCGGGAATCCAGGTTCGGTCATGGCCATTCCCGGCCGTCCATGTCCATGAGAATGCCGTAGCGGCTCCGCGTGGTTCGCCAGTCCGTTTCCAGCATTTCGAAAATGTGCAGGTCCTGGGCTCTGCCGTCCTTGACCACCTGTTCGCGCAAGGTGCCGACATGGCGGTAACCGAGCATCGTCTGGCCCTTCACCACGCGTTCGTTGGAGGCGAGGATATGGTTCACCACCTTGCGCTGCCCCATCGTGTAGAAGACGTGGTTGAGCATGTGGGTGAAGTTGAAGGGACCCATGCCGGTGCGGCCGCGCCGATCCGCCATGTAGACGCCGAAGGTGCAGATCCGCCATTCCGGGTTGGTGACGGTGATCGACGCGTAGCCGACCGGGATCCCATCCACCATCATGATGCGGTGGACGTAATCGTCCCGCTCGTTGCTGCGCCGCAGCCAGGCCCGCTGCTTTTCCACGTCGTTCTCGACCGCCGTGAACATCTGGCTGGCGATTTCCGGCCGCAGGCGCCATTCCAGCAGCATTTCGGCATCGTCGGGGTTCGGGACGCGAAAGCTCAGCCCCTGCGTCATGCCGTTCGCCCGCCGTCCACGACCATGGAGGTCCCGGTGATCCAGCGGCCCGTGTCGGCGATCAGATAGGCGATGGCGTTGGCGGCATCGTCCACATGGCCGAAGCCAAGCGGCTGCAGTTTGCGCAGATGCTCGATCTGTTCGGGCGTCAACTTTTCGAAGCCGCGCTCGATCAGGTCGGTCATGACGATGGACGGAACGATGCAGTTCACCCGGATGCCGTCGGGCAGAAGCTCGGCCGACAGACCCTTGGTCGCCGCGATGACCCCGCCCTTGCTGGCCGCGTAGACGACGTTGGCCGGGGAGGCCGCCGTGGCGGCGGTGGAGGCGATCAGCACCAGCGAGGCCGTGTCCGCGTGCACGCCCTTCTGCCGCAGCCCCTTGGCGATGGCGAGGCAGGAGCCGAGGTTGACGCGCATCACCTCCTCGAAGAAGGAGGCCGAGAAGATGCGGATCGGGCGCAAGGTCTGGATGCCCGCGCAATGCGCCACCCCGTGGAAGGCGCCGCCCCGGGCGGCGAGGTCCTTCAGCCAGCCGGGAACCGCGTCGAGTTGGCCAAGGTCGAAGGCGGCGGCGTCATGGCCCCCGCCCTCCAGCAGCGCCAGCGTTTCCCCGAGCCGGGTCTCGTCGCGGCCGCTCACCGTCACCCGCGCGCCGAGCCGGGACAGCAGGACCGCCGTGGCGCGCCCGATACCGGCGGACGCGCCGGTGACCAGCATGCGCCGGCCGGTCAGGTCCATCGGGTTGTGAGTGGGGGGCATGGAGGACCGCGACAATTCATTCGAATGGAGCATTCTCCTAATTGCCGATCAATCCTGTCAAGCCGGGCCTCGCGCGCCGCCCATGCCGTGGGGCAACTCAGCCGGGGGAAACGGCTCGCTTTGAGCAAAGGCCCTGCGCCGGGTGCCTGGGTGCAATCCCCTCTTCCTGCCGCTCCTGGAGCGGAGCGCTCCATTAACAAAGCGGAAACCCTTTGACATCTAAATCAAGGAGGGCTGAAGCCCATCGGGGGGAGGCATCGCCGTGCGTCGAAGCCGTTGCCAGGGGCGAGACGCCGGCGGTTTTGGGAACGGGGTTTCAAGCAGGAACGATGGCTGAACCGGTGATCGCCGTAGTGAAGAGTTGGGACTGGCCGGATCTCCGGCGCCAGTTGCCCGGCCGCGAACTGCGCTGGGGCGGTGTCCGCTTCACCTTCGATACCGGGCAGCCGGCCGATGCCGCTGTCATCCTGACCGGGGCGCCCGCCGGCACGGTCCTGACCTGCCCTCCGGAACGCGTCTGGCTGATGATGCAGGAACCCCCGAACGAAGCGTTCGCCGCGTTCCATCAGGCACCGCCGGTGTTCAGCCGGGTCTATACGACCGACGACAGGCTTGAAGGGGAGCGCTACCGCAAGGTGCCGCCCGCCCTTCCCTGGCATGTGGACCGCGACTACGACTGGCTTTCCCGGTGTCCCATGCCGGCCAAGGACCGACACATATCCTGCATCGCCAGCGGAAAGGCGATCTTCTCCGGCCATCAGGCACGGCTCCGCTTCCTGGCTGATCTTCGAAAGCACCTTTCCTTCGACCTGTTTGGCCGTGGCTTCTGCGCCGTGGCCGACAAATGGGACGTGCTCGCGCCCTACCGGTTTTCGATCGCCGTCGAGAATTTCCGGGGACCACTCTACTGGTCCGAGAAACTCGCCGATTGCTTCCTCGCCTGGACCTTGCCCATCTACGTGGGCTGTACGGACATAGGGCGCTGGTTTCCACGTGATGCGGTGATCAGCGTGGACATGGATGACACCGACGCCATCGCGCGCCTTCTCGACACGCTCTCCCAGCCGGATTTGTGGGAATCGCGGCTGGATGCTCTTGCCGAGGCCCGGCGTCGCGTGCTCGACCGCTACAACATCTTTGCCTTCCTCGCCGCGGAATTCGAGGAGGCCGGCTCCGGCGGCCCGGCGCGGCGGGTGGAGATCCCCACCGCATGGCGTCCGCTCGCGGGTGCGTCGTGAAGGCGGATACCCGAACCGCACCCCGGTTCGCGATGGTCGTGCCCGTGCGGAACTATCCGCGCCACGCGCTTGCGCGGACGCTGGAATCCTTGAGATATCAGCGGGGCGGTAGCGATGACGTCGAGATCTGCGTGGCCGATTACGGGTCCTCGGAGGCCTGCGCGCGCGAAACGGAAACGACCGCGCGCGAATGGGGGGCTTTCCATCGCGTCTTCGACGAGCGGGGACCCTGGAACAGGGCGCGCGCCATCAATCTCGGCGTCCGAGCCACGGTGGCTCCGGTCATCATCGCCAGCGACGCCGACATCGTGTTCGCCCCAGACTTTCTGGACTGCCTGCGCGAACTGGCCGCCCGGACCGGCCCGGAATGGTACGCGCACATGCCCATGCTGGACCTGCCCAGGGGCGTCCAACTGGCACCGGAACGCATCGCGGAAGACTACCATCCCGTCGCGTCCCTGGCCGAACAGCGTGTCTGGAGCAAAGGGAACGTCGCCTTCACACGGCTCCTGTTCGAACGGCTGCGCGGCTGGGAGGAAGCCTTCACGGTGTGGGGGTGCGAGGACAACGAGTTCTTCGACCGCTGTTCGCGCAGCGATGCCCCGACGTTCGACCTGACCGGCCGGACCTCCTGCCTTCATCACTGGCACCCCTCCAATAAGAGAGGGGAGGAGGCGCGCGCCGCCATCGCCCGGAACCAGGTGATCTATTGGCCAAACGAAGGACGGTTGCCGGTGGTTCGCTCCGGGCCGCTCGCCGGGGAGCCGCCGCTCGATTCGCATCGCCCCTTCTCGCTGCCGCTGGTGTCGATGATCGTCGCCGGGCGCGAACCCGGCCTATCCACCGCTGTCCGTCTGCTGTGCGAACAATCCTACAAGGCGGTCGAGATCCTGCGGGCCGATCTCGACGCCGGCCGCTTCGTGGTGAGCGATGGGTTCGGTACGGTGACGCGCGAAGGCGAACTGCCGAGCAGGATCCCCGAGGACGCCATCGCCCATTGCCGGACATTGGCGACCGGCGACCTGCTGGCCGCCATGGACGATGGCTTCCGTTTCCCGAACGACGAACATCTGGTCTGGGCCATACTCATTCCCATGCTGAAAGGGGAACGGCCGTCCCGCCGCTTCACCTGGCGGTGCGAGGATCGCGGGCAAGGCCCGGAAGCAACGAGAGCATCACCATGAGCCTTCCTTCGATTGAGCCCCGTCCGGATGGACGCCGTCCCGTTGCAATATTGGTGACGATGCCTCTTGGAGGGGTCGGGTCTTCTGCCGTCACGGGGCTTCTCGGACTCATGGGCGCCGGCCTGGGGCGCGAATCCAGCCTTTCTTCCGCCTCCGCGATGAACCCCAAAGGCAACTTCGAACTGCGGACGCATGATGCTTTCCTGCGTCGTGCCTTCCCGGGGGTCTACCCCGACGCGGCCGGCCTGCCCAGCGAGGCGGCCATCGCCGATGCCGTGGACCGGCTGTTGCCCGAATACGAGGACCTCATCTCGGCCGAGTTTCCCGATGCCCCCGTGTTCGCCCTGAAGGTGCCACGCGGCCTCGCGCTTCCCTTCTGGCGCCGCATGCAGGACCGCTTCGATGTCCGCGTTCTGAAGCTGACGCGCCGCGAGGACGATCAGTGCGGCTCCATCGCTCATGTCTGGCAAACATCGACCGACCCGGTGAAACGCGACGGCGGTGAACCTCTTATCCGTGCGCAGCTGTCGCTTTGGTCCGGGTTCCTGAAGGAACAGCTTGAATGTGGGGACTTCCCGATTCTGGAACTGGCCTTCGAGTCACTGCTTGAGGACCCGCTCGCCTACAGCCACCGCCTTGCCGGATTCGCGCCGCTGTCCATTCCCTCCCGCGCCGTGATCGAGGATTGGGTGACGCGGGGGCTTGTGAAACGATGGGCAAAAGACGAAAAGGCCGAAGAGGCTGAACGCAAGCCCCGCCCCTTGCCCTTCAACCGGTTCGGCGGACGGGAAAACCATCGTCTCGGCGAGCCGATCAAGGCCGCGATGCTGGCAAGCCGCGCGCCGATTCTGAACGAAGACCATCTCCGTGACGCCCTCGCCGCGGAGCGTGTCATCGCCGCTGTGGAGGACGAGGAACTCGGGGCGATCGAGAAGCAGCAGCGCGACGACCCGGCCGATCCTCATTTCCACTATTGGTACGCGCTCGCCCGCGCCCGGCGGCGGGATCACGCCACGGCCCGCGTCCATTTTCAGGCCGCGCTCGACCTCGGCCTCACGCATTGGCGCGTCGCCTGGGCCATGGCGCAGACGGCCGCCGCCTTGGGCGACCTTGATCTGGTGGACCGCCAGTGCGCCCGCATTCTGCGTGACGCTCCGCGATTCTGGTTCGCTCGCGAACTGCCGAAGCACGCCCGCGGTTACTTCGCCCAAGGCGATCATGAGCAGGTGATCGAAGCCTTCTTCGAGGCCAACCCGCCGCGACGGAAGGTTTTCGTGGAGGTCGGCGGTTTCGACGGCGTGCATTACTCGAACGTTCGGCGGCTCTGCCGAAGCTTTGGCTGGACGGGGATATCCATCGAGCCGGTCGCCGCCAATCATGCCAAGCTCATGGAGAGCTATCGAGGCTGGCCCGTCGCCTGCCCGCGCTACGCGGTCGCCGCGGTGGAGGGAAGCCGTGATATTCATGTCTCCTCCTACCCGCATCTCCCGGAATGGGGCAGTGACGTCGCGACCTTCGTCGAGGAGCGCCGCGGGGAATGGACCGCGAAGTATCAGGCAGAGTGGAGCACCGAGACGGTTCGCACCAAGCCGCTGACGGCGATCCTGGAGGAACACGGGATCGGCATGGTCGATTTCCTGAGCGTCGACGTGGAAGGCGCTGACCTGGAGGTGCTGAGAAGCCTGGATTTCTCCCGGTTCCGGCCGCAGCTTCTTCTGGTCGAGGTCGGAGGGAGCCGGCAGGACATCCACGCCTTCCTGGACGAGGCGGGCTACGCCGTGATCCTGGACAATGGGGTGGACCTTTTCGCCGCGGATCGGAAGCCCTCCGCCCTCGGCAGGGATGAGGCGGCGCGGCTCCTGAACCCGCATCTTCTGACGCTGACCAGGTTGAACGAAACGGTTCCGGCCTTCCGTGCCGATGCGCTCGCCCTGGCCGACGGGCGCAGGTTCGACGTGATGGCCAAATACCTCTATGCACGCCATCGCCTGCTTGGGCTGGACTGTGATTTCGCCCGGAAGCTGTATCTGGCGCATATCGAAGTGTTCAATGGCTTCCAGGAGGGTGATGGTTCCGGAAAATCCGGGCCAGCGGCTTTTCTGGAGCGCTTCGATGCACTGATCGCATCGATGCGGCGTGATGGCTTCGACGAGGAGGGATCCCGGATCCCCATCGGACGAAATGGCCTGTTCATGGATGGCGGCCATCGCCTTGCCGTCAGTCTCGCCCTCCGGACGGGGGTGGGCTGCCTGCGCCTTGACGGCGATGGGGCAGTCTATGATTACCGGTACTTCCGTGACCGGACGAAGCACGTGCCGGGAGGCCTCGACCCGCGCTGTCTCGACGCCATGGCCTTGGCGTACGCGGAACTTCATCGCGGGGCGCGCGTGGCGACCCTTTTCCCGGCCGCCGACGCCGACCGGGACGAAGAGGCTCGCGCCCTGCTGGAACGTCATTGCCGCATCGTCTACGAGCGGAAGGTGGAGGTTGCCGGGCATGGCGCTCCTCTCCTGATGCGGCAGATGTATGAGGGAGAACATTGGCTGGGCGGCGAGAGCGACGGTTTCAGGGGGGCCGGCAACAAGGGCGCCCGCTGCTTCGACGGCAGCGGCCCGTTGCGTGTGTTTCTGATCGAGCCGGACGAGCCCGACCGGCTGCGGGACTGCAAGGCGGAGATCCGGGCTCTCTACGGTCGCGGGAACGATTCGCTGCACATCAACGACTCCCACGCGGAAACGCTGATCCTTGCCAGGATCTACTTCAATGCCAACAGCGTGGCTTTCCTCAACACGGCCCGCCCCCGGCCATTCGAACCGTTCAGTTCCCTGTTCGAGCGATACCGGACGGGGCTCGCGACACTCGTCCGCGAGCCGGATCATTTCTGTCTGGAAGGCAGCGCCGTCATGGCCCTGTATGGGATGCGGCCGGCGCGGGATCTGGATTATCTGTCCTTTCGGGACGAAACTCCTGACTTCGGTACGAAGCTGATCGGCAATCATGCCAGTGAACTGGCTCATCATGTCCATGGCCGGGACGAGATCATCTTCGATCCTGCCCACCACTTCTATTGGCATGGGGTGAAGTTCGCTGCGCCGCACGTCGTTCGGGCCATGAAGGTCAAGCGCGGCGAGGTGCCGAAGGATGTGCAGGACGTTGCCATGATCGACGCATTCCTGGGAGACCGCGCATGAGGGCCGGGGCCCGTGGCCAGCCATCGGGGAAGATGGCCGCGCGTGACCGCTTCGCCGACGCACACGCGCTGCTTGGCGGAAAGGCACGCCTGGTCCTCGACGTTGGGGCCAACCGAGGCGCGGTGACGCGGCATTTCCGGACGCAGTATCCCGAGGCGGTCGTTCATGCCTTCGAGCCGATCCCCAGCCTCGCGGACGAGCTTAGGCAAAACTTCGCCCAGGACAGCCAAGTGATCGTGCACGGCTGCGCGGTCGGTGCGAAGGCTGCCACGGTGCCTTTTCACGTAACGCGCAATCTTGTGTCATCATCCCTTTATCGTCCCAGCCAGATGTTGGGACGCTATCATGGAGAGAATGTCAGCATCGACGAAACCATGGAGGTTCCGGTCAGAACTCTCTCCGATCTGTTCGCCGGCCAGTTCATCGATCTCCTGAAGCTGGATATACAGGGCGGCGAGTTGCAGGCGTTCATCGGGGCGGGACCGAAGCTGCTGAGCCATGTTCACATCATTCTCACGGAGGTCATGTTCTCGCCCTCATACGAGGGCCAGGACCTGTTCGCCGATGTCGATGCGTATTTGCGGGGCAGTGGCTTCCGCCTGTTCAATCTCTACGACCTATACTCCCACCCGGACGGGCAACTGCTCCAGGGCGATGCCCTTTATGTGAACGGAACGGAACGGCCATGAGCAGGGACGGCACGGGCATCCTCGTGTTCGGTCACACACGGCTCGATCATATTCTCCTGACGCTCGAGAGCCTTGGCCGCCAGGGATGCCTCCCGCGGACGGAAGTCTGGCTGGACGGACATTCGGCCCACCAGGAATGGAAGCCGCGTGTCCGGGCCGTGCGCAAGGCAGTCGCCGATGCTTATCCCGAGGTGAGGCGGACCTTCTATGAGGGCCGTGTCGGTATCGAAAAGCTGATGCTCGATGCGCTGAGCGCCGCAAGCGAGCGGTATGAGCGGATCATCGTCCTTGAGGACGACTGCTTTCCGACGCGTGACGCCATCACCCTGTTCGAAGAGGCACTCGGCATCGCGGCCGCGGATCCGGCCAGCTATTCGGTGTATGGGCATCCCTTTCTCGTCCCCGCGGAGGGAGACACCATCACGCGGTTCCAGGGCTGGGGGTGGGCGACGTCCAGTGAAAAGCTTGTTGCGCTGTTGCCGGACCTGAGGCGTTGCTTTGCCATGAGCGAGCCTGAGTATCTCGCCTTCGTCGAGCGGAGCCTGACCCCGGATGTCTGCGCGCGTCTCGACGTCACGCCCGGCCGGGATGTCATAAACGTTCTGCGCTCCTTCTTCAGTTGGGATTCCTGCACGGCCCTGCTCGCCGCGCAACGTGGCCTTCACCACCGGCGCACCCGGAAGCGCGCGGTCTACAACTGTGGCATGGGACCGGACAGCAGCCATTTTGCGACGTCCGAGCTGTTGCGCAATCCGCCCTACAACATGATCTCGCTTCATGAAGCGTTCGATCATTGGTGAAGGCCTGGGGTGATTACCATGCATGGAAATATGTGGGCAGTCGTTTCCAGCAATTGTTGGGGCGCGGGGATCTATCAGGATCTCGAAGCCCCCTACAATTCACCCTTTATCGGCCTCTTCGTCATGCCCGGCGACTTCATCCGGCTTCTGCGGGACTTCAACCGCCATATGGAGGAGAATTTACGTTTTGCGGAGAATTCCCGTTATCGTGATGCGAATTATCCGGTAGGCATCCTTGGTGACGGCATCGAAATTCATTTCATGCATTACACGTCACAGGAGGGCGCGCGCCTGTCCTGGGAGCGACGCACGGACAGGATGCCCAGGGATCCCTCAAAGCTCTTCTTCCAGATCTCCGACCGGAGCGGGTTCACGCAAGAACATCTGCGCGCCTTCGCGGAACTCGACCTTCCGCACAAGCTTTGCATGGTCCGAAAGGGGCGCTTTGCCGACGCGGCACGGCATGGCGCGCTGGAAATGGATTCTCCAGAGGACAGTTGCGAGCCCGGTCCGAAGCTGTGGGAGGCCTGCAAGCGGCTGCCGGACTTCTGCCCATTCCGCTGGCTGTACGAAGGGGCTGGCCTCGGCGCCCCGGCCGATCTTCCCACGATGAAGCGGGCTTTACGCGAGAGCATCGCTTAGCGGCCGTTTCAGTGATCCTAACCGGTCCCAGGCGGAAGCCCGCCCCAACGGCCCACGGTTGGGATCACGCCCTCATACGCGCTCGCCCGGCCGAGATCGGAAAGGCGACGGTCCATGAGCCGCCGGCACCGCTCCTCATGAGCAAGGGTCACATCAGGACCCTTGTCCACGGCGCCGAGAGCCAGCACCTCCTCCACGGCCGCGCCGTAACCGAGCCGGGTCAGGCGATCCCGTCCCAGCGCGTCCAGCAGGGTTTGCAGGTCCGGGACCGACAGTTCACTTTTCCAGCGGTCGAGCGAATCCGCATGAGGGGCGGTTGTCTTCAGGATCTTGTGGTCGCCGAACTGCTTCTTCGACCGTCCGAGGGCCGTAAGGTCCGTCATCGCCCGAACCGATTCCTCCGGGCTCGGGAGGCCGAGATGCATCAGCAGCGCATGCAAGGCGGCAATGGGATCCGCGATCAGCCTTTCGTAGTGAACGACGTGGACACGGTCGCCGAGTGCGGTGGAGAAGCGCTCCAGCGCCCCCAATCCGGTCAGAAGGTCGAAGACCGCCGGATGGTCGTCCCCGGAACGGAGAAGCGCCGGCAGATCGAATCCCCAGGTGGAGCGATAGGAGGCCGCGATGGCGAAAGGATTCCGCCGCAGCCATACAAGCTTGGCATCGGGAAACACGTCGTTCAGATAATCGAGGATCAGATGATAGCGGGGCGTCTTGTCGAGAAAGAAGGTTTTCCCGCTGCCTTGCAGAGCCATTCCATAGAGAGTGGCGGCGGCGGCGCGGGCGGCGGAGCGCAGGCCTTCCTCGCCGGCGAAAAGGTCTAGCGCGGTGCCGACCAGTCGTGAGTCCGCCGGATGCCGCCGGTCGACCTGCCCCAGGGAATGCAGGGCAAGCATCACCCAGGGTTCCGGTGGCGAGGCGATCTCGGGATGATTGTCCAGAATCGCCGACAACAGGGTGGAACCGGAGCGGGGCAAGGCCAGGAGGAAGCCGAGATTCTGGCCGGTTCTTCCGATCCTTGTGCTCTCCAGGGCGGCCACCGTACGATTCAACCCTCGGGCAGGCCGGCGAGCCGGTCGATGCCCTGGACGAACGGCTGGATGAGTCGCAGGCCGAGGGCGACTTGGTGCGGTGCCAGGGCTGCAGCCTGCGTGAGGGCGACCTTGCCTTCCGCAGGCCGTCCCTGACCGAGCCGAACGGCGGCGAGAATCACGCCGGTCAGCGCGAGTTGCGGCGGATGGCGCAGAGCTTCCGTTGCATCGGCGTCAGCTCCGGCCAGATTTCCGAGCGCGAGCTGAACCATGGCCCGATGGGAAAGTGCCAAGCTTCTCAATGCCGGGTCGGAGCCTCCCGTCACGGCTCCATTCACATCGGCCAGTGCCTCGGCGGTTTGCCCCAGCCGCATCCGGCAGAAGCCGCGCTGGGCGAGCATGGCGGGCGAGGAAGGAGAGCTGTTGAGAGCATCGGTCAGGATGTGGACGGATTCGTCGGGCCGTCCGGCCAACTCCACGCTGCGGGCCAGCAGCAGCACCGTCGATGCCCGTGGCTCTTCGCACTGGCTGATGCCGAAGTTCTGAGCGGCCTCGTCGAAAGCCAGCGAGTACAGAAGCCCGAGCCCAAGATAATAGCGTGCCTTCCACCAATCCGGACGTTGCTCGACGGCAATGCGGAAGGCGGATACGGCTTCGTCCAGCCGGTTGAGCCACATGAGCGCATTGCCGCGCTCGATCTGGAAGCCTGCATCCTCGCCCATATGGGGGGCAGCCAGATCGAAGGCCTCCAGCGCTTCGGCGTAGCGCTTCTCATTCATTCGGACCTGGCCGAGGAAATTGAGCGACTCAACGGCACGGCGGGCAGCGCGCGGCGTCCCGGCAATGGCGGTGCGCAAGGCCATGGCGGCTTCGTCCGATTGGCCTTCCTCCAGAAGATCCTCCGCGATGTCGGCATGGCCGAGGGCTTCCGCGTCCGGGTCCAAGGACTTTGCGTTGTTCAGAACCGTGTCGGCCGCATCGGCCTGCCCGGCGGCGCGGAGAAGCGCCGCGAGGTGATGCGCGGATCCGAAATGGGAGGGATCGACAGCCAGAGCCCGCTGAAAGGCCGCCACGGCCGCAGCGGTTTCCTTCTGTTTGGCCAGAGCCACGCCCATCTTGTGGTGGTAATTGGAAAAGGCGTCATCGCGGATGCTCTTCCGCCACCGCTCGATGGCTTCAGGCGACAGGTCCGGTACGGGCGTTCTGGCGGTCGAGCGGTCGTTCATCAGCTGCCAAGAAGAGCGCGGGGAGGGAAAAGCCGCCGCATAGTGCAGGACTGCACCGTCCGCCGCAAGCCTCGCAGGAAGGCACATGGGGCCATTGACGTCCGACGGCCCGTTCATGCCATTGTTCACGCACCAACAGACGAGTCTTCCGTACGATGCCTTTTCCGACGGTCTTCGCCGTCGATCCGATGATGATCGACCGCAGCGGACACCATCATCACCTCATGACCGAACTCGGCGCGGTTCTGGCGGCGCGGGCGGTGGGCTTCCGTCTGTTCGTGCCGCGCTCGGCGGACCGCGAGAGCGTCGTGGCGCCGTTCGGTGCCGTCGCTTGCCTGGATCACCTTCCCTCGGCCCGGGTCTTCCCGATGCCCATCGCCGACATCGGGGCGGTGAACTACCGCTTCCATCTGGACCTCGCCCGGATCGGAGAAGCGGCCGGACCCGCCGACACGCTCTTCTTCCCCCGTTCGACCCACCGCAGCCTGTTCGGCATCCTGCGCTGGCTGGAGGAGCGGCCAGCTGGCACGCGCCCCCATTGCGTGCTGACGCTGGAGGCTCAGGAGTGCTTCGACGGTTTCGACGGCACCGTGCATCGCCGCAACACGGAGATCTATGCGACGATCCTGCGCGGGCTCGCCGCGCTCGACGGGCCGAAGCCGGTGCTTCTGGCTTTTTCCTCGTTCTACGCGAAGCATCTGGAGGCACTGGCGGACGGCGCGATCCACGTACGGCCCTTTCCCTTCTCCTACCTGCGCCCGCGGGAAGCGCTCCCGCGCCCTGGGCCGGAGACGGCGCCGGCCATCGGGCTGTTCGGCAACACCGGCTGGGAGCAGAAGGGGCTGCTGCCGTTACTTGATGCCGCGCGCCGGCTTCTGCGGAACGGCCGCGCGCTTCGCCTTATCATCCAGATCGACGAGCCCACGGAGGAGGGGCGGCTCGCGCCCTATCGCGACGTCCTGGAAGACCGGCGCGTGATCCTTCTGCGCGGGGGGCTGCCACCCGAGGAGTACGACCGCTGGCTCGGCAGCTGTTCCCTCGCGGTCCTTCCCTACGGGCCTGCCTACCGGTACCAGCCCTCCAGCATCCTGTTCGAGGCGCTGTCGCGCGGCCGGCCCACGCTCCTGCCGGAGCGGTCGGAAATGGCGCGCGACGTGGCCGCTCTGGGCGTCCGCCAGCCGCTCTTTCGCGAATGGAACGGCGAGGCTCTGGCCGCCGCCATCGAGGAGGCTCTGGAACGCCAAGCCCTTTACGAGCAGGAGGCGCTGAAGGCCGCCGCCCGTCTCCGGCAGGAGGCTCCGGGCACGGAACGTCTGGCGGACCTTCTCGACGCCCGGCGGTTCATGTCAGGAGACGCAGCCCCGCCGCGTTGATGGGGTGGGTGCAGCCGATCGGGTTGGGAAGAGTGCCAGCGAGCGTGCGGGCGATCTCCCGCCAGAATTGGCTGGCGATCAGCACCAGGTCCGCCTCCGGCGCCGTCCGCAAGGCCGAGGGAGGCAGGATCGGAAGGCCATCGAGTTCGCCGGTCTTCTGGCTGTCGACGAATCCGGCGACCCTCGGGCGCTGTCCCACGGCGGTCAGCTGTCGGAGCGCCGCGCGGCCGGCCGAGCCGGCGCCGAAGATCCAGACGCGCCCGGCCTGGGGCAGGGCGGACCAGGGTACGAAGACGCCGTCCAGCGCTTCGGAGACCGTCATCGCCAGAGGCAGGGCGTCCCCGCTTCCCGGCACCAGCTGGTCAAGTTCCAGCGACAGCGCGACTCGGTCGAACCGGTCGTCCGCGCCGATCCGGAGAGGATGGGCGAGATGCCATCCCGGACCGCGGCGATGGACCGCGAGGGGGCCGAGTGCCATGGTCTCAGCCGATCCGTCCGCCCGCCGGACATGCAGCCGCGCGGATAGTTCGGCGACCTCGGAACCGTCGCCGGAGTCGGCGAAATACCACCGCAGGACGGACTGGCCGGCAGGCAGGGAGACTGCCTCCGCCGTGGCCGCCCGGCTGTCCTCAAGCCGAAGCGTCCGGGACAGCAGGACGGGCGCGGTGCTTTCCATAGGTTCGGCCTTGAGGATTCCGGCGCCGAGCCGGTCGTCGATGGGCGGGAGGTTTTCCCGGCCATAGCCGCCCCCCTCGCCCAGCGCCGCGCGTCCCACCATGCGCAGCGAAAGCCTCTCAGCCTTCTCAGCCATCGCGGGATCCCGCCACCAGCCCGACTGGCCGGCACCATGATAATGGTAGGTGACGGTCGCCTCGCAGGAGAAGACGAACCGGCTCCGTTCGGCGAGGAGGTTGAGGAGATGCGTGTCCTCCCCGAGGTCCAGCCCCGACGGGGCAAGCAATTCCTCGTCGATCAGGCGCGTCGACGCGAGCCAGCAGTGCGGCGGCAAATGGGCTGCCGGGCTCCAGAGGCGGCGCGGGTTGGGGAAGAAGAAGGCGCCGAGCCGCAGCCGTAGCGCCGGGACGGGCAGGGGGATCGTGTCCGCGGCCGGGCTCCCGAAGCCGTCCTCGGCCATCTCGACCGCGCCGCAATAGGCGACCTGGGCCTCCGGCAGCGCGAGGCGCCGGCGCGCCGCGAGCGTTTTCAGCAGGGTCCGGACATGGTTCGGGTGCAACTCGTCGTCATCGTCGAGCAGCCCGAACCAGGCGGCGCCGCTCGCCTTCACGGCGGCGAGCCCCTCGGCCAGGGCGCGGTCGCTACCGGCGCCCGGCCGATGGAGGACCTTCAACGCGAAGCGCCAGGGACGGGCCAGCAGTTCGGCGTTCTCCGGCGTTTCCCGCCAAAGAACCACGACGACGGTCATCGGCACGCCCTGCCGCTCGAGGCTGGCGAGGGCGCGTTCGAGATAGGCTCTCGGCCGGCCTCCGGCGCGCACGACATAGGCGACGGCGGGCAGGTCGCCGTCCCCTTCGGAAGCAGGGCGATAGCCCCTGTCCGTCAGCACGGCCCGGTGCATGTCGAGCAGGCGCTGAAGGACGAGGGGCGCGGCACCTCGCGCCATCGCCTGCTCCCGCGCGCCTTCGGCCAGCGCCCGTGCGACCGCCTCGTCGCCGGACAAGCGGGCGAGGTGCCGTTCGACCTGCCAGCGCAGGAACGAAGCCGGAGCTTCGCCGTCCAGCAGTCCCGCTTGGCCATCGCTGCCGGGCACCGGGGCGACCTCATCGGATAGGACAAGGCAGCCGGCGGTGGCGAGGGCCACTCGGCAGAGATCGCCGGCCAACACCGATCCCGCGCGGCCCGCACCGCCCAGGCATAGAGCAACGCGGTGCGCGGCGGCCACGGCGGCCAGCGCCTTGCCGTCGGCGCAAATGCACTCGGCCGGCAGGCCCGACGCGGCGGCGGCTTCCACCGCGGCGGGAACCAGGCTGACGACGCGGATCCCGTGCCGCCGCGCCAAGTCCCGGCACAAGGCCACGCGTTCCCGGTCGGGCGGCGCCGTCAGCACCACGAGAAGCCCTTCGGCGGGTTCGGTCGTGCAAGCCCTGTGTTCAGGAGCCCTGTGCTCCGGCGGAGCCAGCGGCGGCAGATCCAGGATCGGCGCCGCCTGCTTGCGGCTGCCGAACAGGAGGTCGGCCAGGAAACGGCGGTCCTCCTCGCGGCCGACCAGGTACCCGTCATGGCTGAGGATCCGCGCGAGCGCCTCATTCGCCGGAACGGCATCCAGCTCCGACCGCTCGAACAAGGCGTAGCTCGGCACCGCCGACAGCTTCGGCTGAAGCGCGCACATCGTGAGGATAAAGGCAAAGCCTGGATCTCGCAGCCCGTCGGCCCGGTCGAGGACGACGCACCGCGCCGCGCCGGCCGCGCCGGCCGCGCCGGCAAGCCGCATGGCCGCCTCGCGCCGCGCCGGATCGCCGGGTGGGGTCAGGATTGCGAAGGCCGGGAGATCCTCCCCCGCCATCTCGTCGCGGTCATGCTGCAACGGAAAAGACCTCGTTCGGTTGCGCGTCCGGGTGCCGCCCACGCGGGGCGGCCATTCTGCGCCCAGCTCGAGAGCGGCGCAATCCGGGTCGCGACCGCTTGCGGGCGCTCCGCCTGACCTCCTATCATGGCGCTGTCGGGGCATGGGCTGGTTCCTGGTGCAATGCCGGCCGGCAGCGTCCAGCCCGAACAGGGACGCCTTGCAGAAAGGCCTCCCTCGAGAACAGGGACACAGCGTGGCTCCTATGCCATTCATACCGGTGAAAGCCGCCCCGGGCCTGGTGCCCGCCGCCTACCGCGACGCCTCGATCTTCGCCGACGAGCAGGACCGCATCTTCCGCCGCGGCTGGATCTTCGCCTGCCTGCGCGACGAGGTGGCGAACCACAACGACTATGTGGTCCGGCGCGTCGGCGGCATGGACGTGGTCGTTCAGAACTTCGACGGCGCGGTCCGGGCGTTTCAGAACGTCTGCACGCACCGCTTCGGCCTGATCCGCTCCGACGCCTGCGGCAACGGTCCCCTGCGCTGCCGGTACCATGGCTGGACCTTCGACCGGGAGGGCGTGCCGGTCGGGATGCCGGGGCACGCCGCCAACTTCGGGCTGGACGAGGCGGGACGCCGGGCGCGCGCCCTGCGCCCGGTCGAACTGGAGGCTTGCGGCGATTTCCTGTTCCTGCGCGTCGAGCCCGGCGGGCCGGGGCTGGAGGAGCATCTTGGCGGCTGCGCGGCGCTGCTGCGCCACCTGTCCGAGATCTTCGGCACCCGTGTCGATGAGCAGGTCCTGCCGTGGGAGGCCAACTGGAAATTCGGCGTGGAGAATGTGCTGGAGGTCTACCACGCGGACACGGTGCATCCGGACACCTTCCGCCGCTTCGTGCAGAAGGACTGGCGCTGCTCCTACGATGGGCCGCATTCGCGCGGCACCATCTCGCTGAGCGAGGACAGCGCCCGCTGGTGGGACAAGGCTGCCAAACTCCTGGCCTTGCGCCCCAGCCCGGATCTCCGTGAGTACGAGCATCTGCACGTCTTCCCGAACCTGGAAATCGCGGTCACGCGCGGGACCCTGATGAGCGTGCAGAGCTACGACCCGGCCGGGCCGGAACGCTGCGAGCTGCGCCTGCGGCTTTACTTCGCCCACGGAGACCGGCCGGATCTGGCCGGGCGGGGCGCCTGGACCGCCTTCGCCGACACCGCGCGGACGCAGAACCTGCGCCTGCTCGGGGAGGACCGGGAGGTCGCCGAGCAGGCGGCGCTGGGCGCCCGGCAGGTGGATTTCCCGTCCGTCCTCGGGCTGAACGAGGAGCGCATCCAGCATTTCCAATCCGTCTATTCGGGCTGGATGGGGGGTGGCGATGACCGCGGTTAGGGACGGGCTGGCCGGGGAACTGCTCGCCCTTCTGTCCGACCGTGCCTTCGACGCGGACAAGATCAACCGCTTCGCCGGCTTGTGTGGAGAGATCCGCGCGACGGCGAGCCTGGAGGAGCGGCTGGCGCTCGCCGAGCGGCTGCGCCGCGACGCGCCGTCGGGCGACACGATCCGCCTGCACTCCGTGCTCTTCCAGCTCACCGGCGACCTGTACCATTTCGAGCGCATCCTGCATTACCTGCTGCTCGGCCGGGATAGTGTCGGGCCGGAGCTGATGCACTACGTCTACTGGTGCATCTCCCGGCAGCTCTTCATGGGGGCCGCCGCGCCGGAGAAGGCCGCCGCCTTCCCGTCCTGCGACCTGTACCGCTTCTACGAGGAGCTGGTCCGGGCGGTGATGCGGCGCTGGCGCGTGGTGCCGCCGCGCGCCGTTCCACGCGGCGGGCCGGTCCGCCGGGTGGCGGTGGTGACCAACCAGTTCCTCGGCGACCAGCACCAGCCGTCGCGCGACTGCTTCGACTACGCGGCCCGCCTGCGCGAGGAGCAGGGCGTCGAGGCCGTCATCTTCAACGCCAACACCATGCCGGCGCGCGTGGAGTGCCTGTTCATCCCGCCCTTCGTCGCCACGGCGATTCCCGAGTACCAGGGCGTTCACACCGTGTCGATGTTCGGCCAGCAGCTGCGCATGGCGTCCTTCACGGAACCCGCCCTGACCGCTGGCAAGCTGGCGGATATCGTCGCGGCGGTGGACGGCTATGACCCGGACCTGATCGTCTCCTTCGGCGGCTCCAACATCGTCTGCGACCTCTTCGCCGAGGCGGACGCCCGCCCGGTGGTCTGCCTGCCCACGACGTCGGGCGTCACGATCTCGCTGGCGCAGCTCGTTCTGGGCTATGACGAGCAGGATTACACCCGCTCGATCCCGGAACTCTACCGCGCGCCCTTCGCGGGGCGTTTCCGGCCCTTCGCCCTGGGCTTCACCCCGCCCCCGACGGCGGAAGCGGCCGGCGACTTCGGGCTCGGCAAAGCCGGCTTCGTCTTCGCCGTGGTCGGCAACCGGCTCGACCAGGAAGTCGGGGAGGAGTTCCTGGAACTGTCGGACGAGATCCTCGACCGCTGCCCGGAGGCGGTGATCGCCTTCGCCGGAGAGGTGGAGACCCTGCCCGCGAGGCTTGAGGCCCGGCGGAACAGGGCGCGGCTGAGGAGCCTCGGCCGGATTCCCGACATCCGCGCCTTCTACCGGCGCTGCCATGCCTACCTCAACCCGCGGCGCCAGGGCGGCGGCGGCAGCGCCGCCTTTGCCCTGGCCGAGGGGCTGCCGGTCGTCACGCTGGCGCAGGGCGATGTCGCGGGCGTCGCCGGGCCGGAGATCGGCGTGCCCGACCGGGCGGCCTTCCTGGAGCGGGCCGGGACGCTCGTCCGCGACCCGGCCGAGCGGGAGCGCCAAGCGGCGCTGTCCCGGCACCGCTTCGGGACGGTGGGCGACCGCCGCCGATGCGTCGAACGCCTCCTGGCCTACGGCGAGGAGGCGCGCGCGCTCTGGCGGAGCGGCACCCGCCCGTGAGGCATGACCCGCGGACGCGATCCGTGGCAGAGTGGGGTCGGTCCCCGTTCCGAAACCGTCCCGAAACCCGAGTTAGCACCACCGTGAACAGCGTCACCATCGACGGCCGCCCCATCGGCCCCGGCCATCCGCCCTACCTGATCGCCGAGATGTCGGGCAACCACAAGGGCGAGCTGTCGCGCGCCATCGCCCTGGTCGAGGCGGCGGCGGCGGCGGGGGCGGACGCGGTCAAGCTCCAGACCTACACGGCCGACACCATCACCATCGACCATGACGGTCCCGGCTTCCGGCTGGAAGGGGGCCTGTGGAATGGGCGGACCCTGCACGACCTCTACCGCGAGGCGCACACTCCCTGGGACTGGCACGCGCCGCTCTTCGCCCGCGCCCGCGAGCTGGGCATCACCATCTTCAGCTCCCCCTTCGACGAGACGGCGGTCGAGCTGTTGGAAGGGCTGGACGCCCCGGCCTTCAAGATCGCCTCCTTCGAGATCGTCGACCTGCCGCTGATCCGCCGCGCGGCGCGCTCCGGCCGGCCGCTGATCGTCTCGACCGGCCTCGCCACGCTCGGCGAGGTGGCCGAGGCGGTTGAGGCCGCAGGCACGGCTCCCCTGGCGCTGTTGCATTGCGTGAGCGGCTACCCGACGCCGCCCGAGGACTGCAACCTGCGCACCATTCCGCATCTGTCCGAGGCCTTTGGTCTGCCGGTCGGGCTGTCCGACCACACCAGGGGCGTCGCGGTCCCCGTCGCCGCCGTGGCGCTCGGCGCGACCGTCATCGAGAAGCACTTCACCCTGTCGCGGGCCGATGGCGGCGTCGACGCCGATTTTTCCCTGGAGCCGGACGAGTTCAGGGCGATGGCCGAAGCGGCGCGCACCGCCTGGTCGGCGCTCGGCCGCGTGTCCTACGGTGTGGAGCCGAGCGAGGCGGGCGGGCGCGACTACCGCCGCTCGCTCTACCTGGTGGCCGACGTCGGTGCCGGCGAGCCGCTGACCGCGGCCTCGGTCCGCTCCATCCGCCCCGGCTTCGGCATGGCGCCCAAGCACCTGCCCGAGGTGCTGGGCCGCCGCGCGGCGCGGCCCCTGCGGCGCGGCGAGCCCCTGCGCTGGGACATGCTGGCGCCGGAGGAGGCGCCGTGACGGGAGGCGTCTTGACGGGAGGCGTCTTGACGGCGGCCCGCCCGCGCGTGGTCTGCATCTCCCAGGCGCGCATGACCTCGACCCGCCTGCCGGGCAAGGTGCTGATGGAGGCGGCCGGGAAGCCGCTGCTGGAGCATCATCTCGAACGGCTCGGACGCTGCCGGACCCTGGACGCCCTGGTCCTCGCCACGACCGTGAACGCCACCGACGACCCGCTGGAAGCGCTCGGCCGCCGGCTTGGCCTGCCGGTCTTCCGGGGCAGCGAACAGGACGTGCTGTCCCGCTTCGCCGGGGCCGCCGCCGAGGCGGGGGCCGACATCGTCGTGCGGGTGACCTCCGACTGTCCGCTGATCGACCCCGCGCTGGTCGACGGGCTCGTGGCGGCCTTCCTGGCCGGGCGGGGCGAGGTGCCGCCCCTGGACTATCTCAGCATAGACACCTCCCTCCTGCCGCGCGGGCTCGACGCGGAGGCCTTCACGCGCGCAGCACTCGACGAGGCCGCCGAACAGGCCGCCGATCCCGCCGAGCGGGAGCATGTCACTCCCTACATCTACCGCCGGCCCGGCCGGTTCCGGCTGGGCCGGCCCCTGCGCCCGGACGGCGCGGGGCCGGTGGAACTCCGCTGGTGCGTGGACGAGCCCGCCGACTTCGAGCTGGTCCGCCGGCTGCTGGAGGCGCTGCTCCCCGAAAATCCCACCTTCGGATGGCAGGATTGTTGCAAAGTGCTGGAGGCCCACCCCGATTGGGCCGGCATCAACCGCGAGGTCCGGCAAAAGACCGTGCACTGATGCCGGCTGATGCTAGGGCAGGGTCCGGCGACGGACGACGAACGAGAATGACCGGGAACGGGCGCCATGCCCCCCGGCGACAAGGAGACAGGCGATGAACCGCACGGAATTTCTGCTGGCGCTGGACGACATGCTGGAGCTGCCGGCCGGCACCCTGACGGGCACCGAGGAGCTGGATGGGCTGGAGGGCTGGGATTCGCTCGGCGTGATCAGCTTCATCGCCCTGGTGGACGAGAGGACGCAAAAGGTCGTCGAGGCGGAGAAGCTGGCGCAGGCCAAGACGGTCGGCGACCTGCTGGCGCTGGCCGGCGTCAAGGAGCCGGCCTGAGCCACGACCGCGCGATGAGGGTGGACGCGGCGCCGGCTCGCACCGGTGGCACCGCCGGGGCCGGGCGGATGACCCGGAGGACGGTGTACTTTCCGGGCGGCCCGGCCTCCTACCTGGCGCTCGGCCGTGAGCCGGAGGCGGGGAAGACCGCGGCTCCGCTCCTGCTCCTGCATGGCTTCGCCGGGGACCTCCTGACCTGGCAGCTCAACATGCCGGTGCTGGGCGCCGACCGCAGGGTCCTGGCCGTGGACCTGCCCGGGCACGGCCAGTCCACACTGGACGTCGGCGACGGCCGCGTCGCCGGATTCGCACCCTGGCTCCTGCGCTTCCTCGACGCGGTCGGGCTCGACCGCATGCATGTGGCCGGCCATTCCATGGGCGGCTATGTGGGGATGGAGCTGGCGCGGCTCGCGCCGGAGCGGGTGGCGAGCCTGACGCTGATCGCCAGCGCGGGGCTCGGTCCCGACTTCGACCTGGGCTTCCTGCGGCGGGTGACCGCAGTCTCCTCGGAGGAGGAGGGGACGGACTGCGCGGCACGCCTGTTTGCCGGCCCCTGCTGGCTGGTGGACCGCATCGGCGCCGTCCTGCACGCGCAGGCCGCCGATCCGGCGCGGCGCGCGGCGCTGGAGCGCATCACGGAGCAGTCCTTCGCCGTGGCGGCCGAGCGCTTCCCCCCGGTGGACTGGTCGGCCTTCCCGATGCCGGTGCAGGCGGTCTGGGGCGCGCAGGACCGCATCATCCCGCTGCCCTCGCCGCACATGCTGCCCCACGGCGCGCCGCTTCATGTCTTCGACAAGGCCGGCCACTTGCCTCATAGTGAGGCGGCCGGCCCGACCACCACGGTGCTGCGCGATTTCCTCAACCTTTGCGACGCGTCATGACCGATTCCATGCTCGCCCTCATCACCGAGGAGCTGTCCCGCATCGCCGCCGACAAGGGTGAGACGCTGCCGGCCGTCGGCCCGGACAGCCGTTTCCTCGACGGCGGCCTGCCCATCGATTCCCTGGATCTCGCCACTCTGCTGGTGGTGCTGGAGCAGCGCACCGGCCAGGATCCCTTCCGCGCCGGCTTCCGCCAGTTCGCCACGCTGGGCGAGCTGGCGTCGCTCTATGGTGCCGACGCGAAGGCTCCGGCCAGCGGCGGCGCATGAAGGCCGCCCCGCCCTCCTGGATCGGCGCACGCGCCCGCCTCATCGAGGACGGGCGTGAGGCAGGCTGGCCGGAGATCGCCGCCCTGGCGGACCGGCTGGAGCCTGCCTTCCGGCAGGGCGGCCCCGTTCCGTCAAATCCCAGTCCCGTGACCGCTCTCGTTGCCGCTCTGGTCGCCGCCGAGCGGGCCGGGGTGGAACTGCGCCTCCGGCGCCGGCCCGGCCCGGTGGCCGAGGCGGGCGGGGCGGAGCACGGTTTTTCCCTGCTGATGGAGACCTCCGGCACGACGGGCGAGCCGAAACGGGTGCGGCACGATTTCGCGCGGCTGTGCGGACGGCTGCGCGGATCCAGCGGCGAAATCGAAGCCCGTTGGCTCCTCACCTACGATCCGGCGGGCTTCGCGGGCCTCCAGGTGATCCTGACCGCCCTGGGCTCGGGAGCGGCGCTGATCGCCGCGCCGGGCGCGGGGATCGCCGAACTCGCCCGGCTGGCGGTGGAGCGGCGGGTCACCCACGTGAGCGGCACTCCGAGCTTCTGGCGCGGCTTCCTGATGGCGCTCGGGGATGACCGGCCGCCGCCGCTGCGGGCGGTCACGCTGGGGGGCGAGGCGGCGGACCAGCCTCTGCTCGACCGGCTCGGCGCCCTGTTTCCGGACGCGCGGCTGCGCCACATCTACGCCAGCACGGAGGCCGGCGCCCTCTTCGCGGTGGCGGACGGCCGGGCGGGCTTCCCGGCCGCCTGGTTCGGGGAGGGCGTCGATGGCGTGCGGCTGCGTCTGCGCGACGGTGTGTTGGAAGTGCTGAGCCCGCGCGCCATGACCGCTTTGGTCGAGGGTGGCGGGGAAGCCGGGGAGGGCGGCTGGCTGTCCACCGGCGACCTCGTCGAGATCCGGGGCGACCGTGCCCTGTTCGTGGGCCGCCTGGACGGGCGGGTCAATGTCGGCGGCGTCAAGGTCTCGCCGGAGGCCGTCGAACGGCTCCTGCTCGGCGTGCCGGGCGTGCGCGACGCCATCGTCCGGACGGCCGCGAACCCCATCACCGGCCATATCCTGACGGCCGAAGTCGTGCCCGAACCGGCGGTGTCGGAGGCGGACCTCCGCGCCCGGATCCGGGAGGCGGCGGCGGCGCTGGAGCCCGCGGCCCGGCCGCGCGCGATCCAGCTGGTCGGGGAGATTCCGCTTTCGGCCGCGGGCAAGAAGAGCCGGGGAGGAACGCCGTGAGCGAAGGGAATCCCGTTGGCGCGGGGCGGCACGTCATCGTCACGGGTGGCAGCCGTGGGCTGGGGCTCGCGCTCGTGCGGGCGTTGCTTGCCGACGGCTACCGTGTGTCCACCTGCAGCCGCTCGGAGGGCGCGGAGCTGCCCACGCTGTCCGGGCCGGACCTGTTCTGGGCGCCCTGCCGGATCGGCGATGCCGCCGAGGTGCGCTCCTTCTTCGACGCCGCCCTGGCCTGGGCCGGGGACGCGCCCTTGTGGGGGCTGGTCAACAACGCCGGCATCGCGCGCGAGGGCGTGCTCGCCACCTTCCCGGACATCGACAGCGAAGAGGTGATCCAGACCAACCTCGTCGGCGCCATCCAGACGGCGCGCGCCTTCCTGCGCGCCAAGCTGGTCCGGCGTGGGCCGGGGCGGATCGTCAACGTCTCCTCCATCATCGGCCAGCGCGGCTACAACGGGCTCGCCGCCTACTCGGCCTCCAAGGCGGGGATGGACGGGCTGACGCGGGCGCTCGCCCGCGAGGTCGGGCGTCTCCAGGTCACCGTCAACTCCGTCGCTCCCGGCTATCTCACCACCGAGATGTCGGGAACCCTCTCGGCCGGGCAGCGCGACCAGATCGTGCGCCGCACGCCGTTGGGCCGGCTGGGCGGGGTGGAGGACGTGGTGCCGGTGGTCCGTTTCCTGCTCGGCGACGGCGGCGCCTTCATCACCGGTCAGACCATCGTGGTCGACGGCGGGATCACCTGCTGAGGGCGGAGGGGAGCGGGCCATGGTCGCCAGCGTGATCGAGGGCGTGGGCATCGCCGGGCTCGCCGCCTGCCTGCCCGAACGGCGCGAGACGGTGGAGGAGCTTGCCCTGCGCTTCGGCGAGGAGGCCGCGCGCAAGATCGCAAAGGCCACGGGCATCGAGGCCCGCCACCTCGTGCCGCCACACCAGTGCGCCTCCGACCTCGCCGAGGCGGCCGCCCGCCGGCTGCTCGACCGGCTCGGCTGGGACCCTGGCTCGGTCGAGCTGCTGGTCACCGTCTCACAAACCCACGACCATATCCTTCCGGGCAGCGGCTTCCTGCTGCACCGGCGCCTGGAGCTGCCGAAGGGGGCGGCGGTGCTGGACCTCGGGCTCGGCTGCTCGGGCTATGTGTACGGGCTGTGGACCGCCGCCGCGATGCTGAAGGCGGCGGGGGCGCGCCGGGCGCTCCTGGTCGCGGCCGACACCATCTCGCGCGTCATCGATCCCGGCGACCGCACCGTGGCGCCGCTGTTCGGCGACGCCGCCACGGCGACCGCGCTCGAACTGGATCCCGCAGCCCCGCCGATGGCCTTCGCGCTCGGCAGCGACGGAGCAGGCGCACCTTATCTTTCCGTGCCCGGCGGGGGCATGCGGCGCCCGGATGAGCCGGCGCATCTCTTCATGGACGGCACACAGGTCTTCGCATTCACCCTGCGCGAGGTGCCGGACAGCGTGCGGGCGGCGCTCGCCCTGGCGGGCTGGGGCATGGCGGAGGTCGACCATCTCGTCCTGCACCAAGCCAACGCCCAGATGATCCGCCACCTCGCGCAGAAGCTCGGCGCCACGCCGGAGCAGGCCGTGGTGGCGCTCGCCGGCTTCGGCAACACCAGCTCGGCCTCCATCCCGCTGGCGCTCGTGGCCGCCCTGCCGGACCGGCTGCGGGCGGGGGCGGCGAGGCTCCTGTTGTCGGGCTTCGGTGTCGGCTGGTCCTGGGGCAGCGCCGCAGTCACGGTGGGGCCGCTGCGGGCCTGCGAGACGATGCTGCTCGGCGCGGATGGCCGCGCCATTCCATTGGAGTCCTCCTCGGCAAAAGATGCCGGGGCGGCAAAGGGTGCCGGGGAACCGGCAGTTTCTGCCGGTCGGTAGGAAAATTCTGCCTACTCCCTTCCTGCCGGGAGGCAGGGATTTCCGGGGGAGCCAGGCAAATTCGAACTGGCCCGCTTATTGCGTCATGGGAATCCGGGGGAAGTAATCCCCCTCCGCCCGAATTAGTCGGTGCCGGACACAAATCCTCCAAAGGAGTGACCCCATGGCTTTCAATGACGTCTCGCTCACCTCGGGCATGCGCACCAACCTCCTGCAGCTGCAGAAGGTGAACGGCCAGATCGAGCGGCAGCAGAATGTTCTCGCGACCGGCAACAAGATCAACTCGGCGCTTGACGGCCCGACCTCCTTCTTCGCGGCCAAGGGCCTGACCCAGCGCGCCGGCGACCTGACCGCCCTCAAGGACACGATGGGCCAGGCGGTCAGCACCATCAAGGCGGCCGACAAGGGCATCAGCGCCATCACCTCGATGATCGAGCAGGCCAAGGGCCTGACGACCGCCGCTTACTCCGCGCTGGGCAGCGATGCCGGCTCGGTGGCCACCCGCAAGTCGCTGGCCGCCCAGTTCAACGGCCTGAAGGAGCAGATCGACAAGCTCGCCACCGACTCCGGCTACGCCGGCAAGAACCTGATCGCGGGCAACGGCCTGCGCCTCGACGCGACCAGCTCGTCGCGCGCCGCGGTGAACAGCCTCGTCGGCGTCGACAACGCCCGCGTCACCAACGTGAAGTCGACCGACACCTACACGATCCGCGTTTCCGGCGACGGCTCGATCGAAGGCAAGGCGGGCGACATCGGCGACGCCGAACAGGCGCACGGTCTGGTCGGGCTGAAGCTGTCCGGCACGATGAACTCGAGCGCAGGCAACTTCTCCGACGTGCAGATCGAGGTGCGCGGCGCCACGGGCCGCGAGCGTTCCTTCATCCTCTCGGATGGCGAGGAATCGCGCACCATCAACTACTTCGACAACAGCCAGACGGTCGCCACCGACCTCAAGACGGCCGCCAAGAGCGGCACCGCCCAGGTCAGCTCGGTCGAGATCAAGGGCACGATCGAGGAAGGCGACACCTTCACCATCACGGTCGAGAACCAGACCTTCACCTACAAGGCGACGGCCGGCGACACGATGATCGGCGAGGACGCCCGCGAGGAGGTCGCGACGCGGCTGCAGGAGTCGATCAGTAACGCCCTGCTATCCGGCGGCCGCCTGTCCAGTTCGGACCTGGCGACCGTCAGCTTCGACGGCAACACCGTAACGCTCACCGGCCAGACCACGGCCGGCGTCGTCCGCGACGTTTCCGTCAGCGCGAAGGCCGAGAACGCCCTGACCAAGCGCATCTCCGAGAGCTTCGCCTCGGGCACGGTCGTGTCCTTCACGGTCGACCGCAAGCAGCTCGAGGCTGCGGCCAACGGCGGCAACGGCATCTCCAGCATCGAGAAGAACGTCGACATCTCGGTCTCGGTCACCAACCTGACCGGCAACACCGTGACCCGCAGCGGCAACTCCGAACGCGGCTCGGGCAAGCTGAGTGACGGTGAGCAGTCCTTCGCCTTCGACAGCGGCACCGTCCGCATGAAGGTGGACGAGAAGGAGATCATGCAGGCGGCGACCGCGAACGCGGCGGCCAACATCGTCACCACCCAGGTCACGGACGCCAACACGTCCAACGACGTGACGGTGCAGCTGAACGAGCGCAACACCAACTCGATCTCCGTGCAGGCCCAGAACCTGACGACCAGCGGCCAGGGTCTGGGCGTGGACTTCGCGCAGAACGACTGGGCGGACCGCGCGGACATCGACAAGGCGGTCGAAGGCATCGATGGGGCCCAGCAGAAGCTGCGGTCGGCGTCGCAGAACCTCTCGACGAACCTGAACATCATCACGACCCGCGAGAGCTTCACCAAGGAGTTCAGCGACGTGCTGGTCGAAGGCGCCAACAAGCTGACGCTGGCCGACCAGAACGAGGAGGGCGCGAGCCTGCTGGCGCTTCAGACGCGGCAGCAGCTCGGCACCATCGCTCTCTCGCTGGCCAACCAGTCCCAGCAGTCCATCCTCCGGCTGTTCTAAGCCGGAGAGTTCGGGTAGGATCGGGCCCGGCGGGCGGCGGCGTGAGCCGCCGCCCGTTTTCTTTTCCGGTCCACCGGCGGGACGGCCCCGGCCGCGACCCTTCCGGCGGCCGGAGCGCCGACTTCCGAACCGCGTCGCCACGACACATTCGATCCGCCAGCTCCGGGTTTCCCGTTCATGCCCCTGAAGTTCGTTCTCCGCCCAAACGAGAAGGTCATCATCAACGGCGCCGTCATCGGGGCCGGAGACCGTCCGGGTGCCTTCTTCCTCTACAACACCGCGAATTTCCTTCGCGGACGCGAGGTGCTGAAGGAAGAGCAGATCGACGGGATCGAGAAGAAGCTCTATTTCGTCATTCAGCTCGTCTACATCTTCCCGGAGGACTCCGTCCTGAACCTCCAGCGTTTCGCCTCCATCCTGGCGGAAACACGCGCCGCACGCCCCGACCAAGCGAAGGCACTCGACGAGATCGAGGCGCTCGTGGCGGACCGGAACTACTACAGGGCGCTGAAGCAGTGCCGGAAGCTGTTCCCGTCCGGCGCCGAAAGCCAGGACCCGGGAAACGACGCCCCATCGGATCCGGATCGGTGAGCGGCACGCGGTGGCGGAGCACGGGGACGGTGCCGGCACGGGAGAGGTGAACGCGGTCTCCGGGCCGGCCGATCTTCTCGCCAGGGCCAGGGAGCATCAGGCCCACGGCCGTAAGGCCGAGGCGGCCTCCTGTTTCCACGAGGCGGTGAAGGCCGATCCCGCGAGCGCGGAGGCTTGGCGGGGGCTCGCTCTGACGCTCGCCGCCCTGCACCATCCGGATGCCGAATGGTGCCTGGAACAGGCGTTCTCCCGCATGCCCGGCGATGACCTGCTCGGCGGAGCGCTGGGGAGGCTGCTGGCGCGGCGCGGCCGGCACGCGGAAGCCGAGGCTGTCCTCGCGCGGGCCGTTCGCCATAACCCCGCCTCCGCTCTTCTCCAGATCGCCCTCGGCAACGCCCTGCAGGCGCAGGGACGGGAGTCGGAGGCCGCCGCGCGGTTCCAGGACGCGATCCGCTGCGGCGATCGCCACGAACCCGACGCGCTCTCGGCGCTTTTCATCAATCTGGGCGCGGTGATGCTGCGCCTCGGCGACGGCGGGAGCGCGCTGGGGGCGTTGCGCCGCGCCCTGGCGCTCGCCCCGGCGGATCGCCGCGCCCTGAACAATCTCGGCATGGCCCTGAACCAGTCGGGCCGGCCGGTCGAGGCCTCGGCCGCGTTCCGCCGCGTCCTGAGCCTGAACCCGGCTGACGGCAAGGCGCTCGACAACCTGGGCGGCCTTCACCAGGACCGTCGCAATCACGAGGCCGCGGTCCGGCTGCGCCGCCTGTCCATCGTGGCGGCACCCGGCAGCGCCGATCCCTACGCCAACCTCGGCGGCCTGCTCCTCGACCTCGACCGGTTGGCCGAAGCCGAGCGGGCCTGCCGGCGGGCGCTTCGCCTGGAGCCGGGCATCGCGGCGGTTCGCGACGGGCTTGGCGCCGTCCTGCAGGCGCTCGGCCGGTGGGCCGGGGCGGAGGCGGAGCATCGCGCGGCACTCGCCCTGGACCCTGCGGAACCGGCGGCCCACGCCCATCTCGGCATCCTCCTGTCGCGCTGGGGCTCTGGCAGCGCGGCGGAGGCTTCCTTGTCCCGCGCCCTGAGGCTCGACCCGGAGCACGCGCCGGCCCGCCTCCACCTTGCTTTCGTGCTGCTCGACCGTGGCCTCGGCCCGGAAGGTTGGAAGAACTACGCCTGGCGGTTTCGGGCCAAGGGGTACGCGAACCGGGCCATCGAGGCTCCCTCCTGGGATGGGGAGCCGCTGGAGGGCCGGCGTCTGCTGGTCTGGCGGGAGCAGGGGGTCGGGGACGAGATCCTGTTCGCCTCTTGCTTTCCGGATCTCGCCGGGCGTGCCGGCGGGCTGGTGATCGAATGCGATCCCCGTCTCGTCACGCTGTTCGCCCGTTCCTTCCCCAGGGCATCCGTCCGGCCGCAGTCCGTTGCCCCGGATGGAAGCGAAACGATCCGGCCTCCCGACTGCGAGTTTCATGCGCCTGCCGGAGGCGCGCCTCGGTTCCTCCGGTCCGGCTTGCGGGCCTTTCCCTCCCGCCCGTCCTGGCTTGTTCCGGACCCGGCGCGGGTGGTGCTCTGGCGCGATCGGCTGGAAGCGCTCGGGCCGGGGCTGAAGGTCGGCATCGGCTGGCGCAGCCAGCTCATGACCATGCAGCGCCGGGCGGCCTACACGAACCTGGAGGACTGGGCGCCGCTGTTCCGCGTTCCGGGGCTGGTGTTCGTGAACCTGCAATACGGCGACTGCGCGGAGGAGATCGAACGGGCGGAAGCACGCTTCGGGGTGCGCCTGCACCGCTGGGCGGAGCTGGACCTGAAGGACGATTTCGAGGCGGCGGCGGCGCTGGTGTCGAACCTGGATCTCGTGATTTCGCCGGCCATGTCGGCGGGGGAGCTGGCCGGGGCGCTGGGCGTGCCGGTCTGGCGCTTCGGCGGGCGGGACTGGACCCAGCTCGGCACGGGGGTGCGGCCCTGGTTCCCCTCCATGCGCCTGTGGCAGCCCCGTCCCGGCGAAGCCCTGCCCGACGTCCTCGCCCGCATGGCGCGCGAACTCGCCGCCGGGTTGGCGGCTTCGAGGACCGCGCCGGCCTCCCAAGTGAAAGCCGCCGGAACGGCTGGCGCGGGAACTCCTACGGACCCTACGGCGGGGCTTCCGCCCGCTCTCCTCTCGCGGGACAGCGGCCGGCTGCTGGCGGCGGCGCTCGAAGGCTACCGCGCCGGCGATCTGGACGATGCGGCGCGGCTCTGCGCGCTGATCCCCGACGGGGCGCCCGAAGGGGGGGCGGCGCTTCATCTTCTCGGCCGGGTGGAACTGCGCCGGGGCAGGCCGGACCTGGCGGCCGGCCTGCTGGCGCGCGCGGCGGAGCGGGATCCCGGCAACGCGTCCGTCCATGCGGGACGCGCCACGGCGTTGCGGGCGGTCGGGCGGGTGGAAGAGGCCTGCGCGAGCCTGCGCAACGCCGCCGCGGCCCAGCCGGAGTCCGCCGTGCATTGGCTGAACCGGGCGGCTCTCCTGGGCGCGCTCGGGCGGGTGGCGGAGGGCTTCGACGACTGCCGGCGGGCGATCCGCCTCCAGCCGGACCTTGCTCTTGCCCACACGCATCTGGGGGGGCTGCACGCGCAGCGCGGCGATGCGGCGGAGGCCGCACGCCGCCTCCGCCGGGCGCTGGCACTCGCGCCGGACGCGGCCGATGCGACGACCAACCTGGGCAACGCGCTGCACGCCCTGGACCGCATGCCCGAGGCCGTGTGGCTGTGGAGGCGGGCGGCGCGGCTGGCTCCGGACGGCACGCCCGGCCTCGCGGCCAGCTTGACGAATCTCGGCAACGGCGAGGCGGCGCTGGGACGGACGGGGGCGGCGGAGGCGGCCCACCGCCGGGCGCTGGCATTGGCTCCCGACATGGCCGAAGCGCATGCCAATCTGGCGCATGTGATGCGGCGCCTGAACCGCCCGGAGGCGGCGGAGTCCGGCTACCGGCGGGCCTTGTCGGCCAACCCCGCTTTCGCCATCGCGCATTACAATCTCGGGCTTCTTCGTTTGGAAAGGGGCGAGCTTCGGCCGGGCTGGAATGGGGTTGAGCGGCGCTTCGCCACGCCGGAGTTCCAGGGGCAGGAGCGGCGCCTCGCTGCCCGCGTCTGGCGCGGCGAGAACGTCGCCCGGGCCCGCATCCTGGTGTGGCGCGAGCAGGGGGTGGGCGACGAGCTGATGTTCGCGTCGTGCTACGGCGACCTCATGGCGCGCGCGGGCCATGTGGTGATCGAGTGCGACCGCCGCCTGACCTCGCTCTTTGCCCGCTCCTTCCCCGGCGCCACCGTGCGGCCGCCGACCGCCGATCCGCGCGACGTGGATGTGTGCGTCGCCGCCGGCAGCCTGCCGCGCCTGCTGCGCCCGGACGCGAAACGCTTCCCCTCCCGCCCGTCCTGGCTTGTTCCGGACCCGGCGAGGGTGGCGCTCTGGCGGGAGCGGCTGGAAGCGCTCGGGCCGGGGCTGAAGGTCGGCATCGGCTGGCGCAGCCAGCTCATGACCACGCAGCGCCGGGCGGCCTACACGAACCTGGAGGACTGGGCGCCGCTGTTCCGCGTTCCGGGGCTGGTGTTCGTGAACCTGCAGTACGGCGACTGCGCGGAGGAGATCGAACGGGCGGAAGCGCGCTTCGGGGTGCGCCTGCACCGCTGGTCGGACCTGGACCTGAAGGACGATTTCGAGGCGGCGGCGGCGCTGGCGTCGAACCTGGATCTCGTGATCTCGCCGGCCATGTCGGCGGGGGAGCTGGCCGGGGCGCTGGGCGTGCCGGTCTGGCGCTTCGGCGGGCGGGACTGGACCCAGCTCGGCACGGGGGTGCGGCCCTGGTTCCCCTCCATGCGCCTGTGGCAGCCCCGTCCCGGCGAAGCCCTGCCCGACGTTCTCGCCCGCATGGCGCGCGAACTCGCCGCCGGGGCGGCAGGCTCACCGCCGACGGAGGGGGGCACCGGGCACGCCGCCCGTGATGCCGCCGCGGAGGATGTCGAGACGCTGCTGGAAGAGGCTGTCGGCCACCACCGCGCCGGACGTTCTGACAACGCAGCGGCGCTCTATGCGGCAGCGCTCGCGCGCGATCCGGACCATCCGGTGGCCCTCCACCTGTCCGGGCTGCTGGCCCACGAAGCGGGGGACCAGGTTTTGGCCGCCGCGCGCATTGGCCGGGCAGTCGCGCATCGCCCCGATTACGCCGCCGCACAGGCAAGCCTTGGCACCGTTCTGCTGGCGCAGAACCGGCCGGAAGAGGCGGCCTTGCGCTTTCGCGCGGTGCTCGCGTTGCGCCCCGGCGATGCGCCGGCGATGACGAATCTCGGCAACGCGCTGGACGCCTCCCATCATGATGAGCGGTCGATCCTCGCTCATCGGCGCGCGGCGGACGCCGATCCTTTCCTGGCCGCGGCACACGACAATCTCGGCGCCGTGCTCTGCCGGCTTGACCGGGCGGAGGAGGCCGAGGCCCGGCACCGACGTGCCCTTGCCCTGGATGCGGGGCTGGTCGCGGCCTGGATCAACCACGCCATTGCGTCGCGCCGTCTCGGCCGCCAGCCGGGCGCGCGGTCGTCGCTCGCCCGTGCGCTCGCCCTTGATCCCGCCTCGGGCGACGCCATGGCCAATCTCGGCCGGCTGCTGCGGGACGGCGGGATGGCCGTTGCGGCGGAGCGCTGGTGCAACCGCGCGCTCGCCGTCGCTCCGGGTGAACCGACCGCCGCCTTCAACAAGGCGCTCCTGCAGTTGGGCCGCGGCGATCTGGGCGCCGGCTGGGACGGCTATGACCGGCGCTTCCTGACCCGCGCGCTCGCCGGTGCCGCGCGCGCCACCGGTCTGCCGGCCTGGACCGGGGAGGATCTCGCCGACCGGAGCATCCTTGTCTGGGGGGAACAGGGCATCGGCGACGAGCTGATGTTCGCCTCCTGCTACGGGGACCTGATCCAGCAGGCCGGTTCCTCGGTCATCGAGTGCGACCGGCGCCTGGTGCCGCTCTTCGCCCGGTCCTTTCCGCGCGCGTCCGTCCGCGCCGCAGCCGGACCGCTGGCTCCCGTGCCGCCTGGGCCAGGCCTCCAGGCGGCAGCCGGCTCACTGCCCCGCTGGCTGAGGCCGTCGCTTGCCCGTTTCCCGACCCGGCCCGCCTTCCTGGTCCCCGACGCCGGACGCGCAGCCACCTGGAGGGAGCGCGTCGCGGCACTCGGGCCGGGACTGAAGGTCGGGATCGCCTGGCGAAGCGGCCTGATGACCGCGGACCGGCTGGCGAACTACGCGCCGCTCGACCGCTGGGGACCGGTGTTCGCGGTGCTCGGCGTGACTTTCATCAACCTTCAGTACGGCGACTGCCATGCCGAGCTGGACGCCGCCCGCCGGGACATGGGCGTGGTCTTGCGGGACTGGAGCGACCTGGACCTCAAGGACGATCTCGACGGGGTGGCCGCCCTCATCTCCTGCCTGGATCTGGTCCTGTCGCCGGCGAGTTCGGTGGGAGAGCTGGCGGGGGCGCTGGGCGTGCCGGTCTGGCGTTTCGGGGCCGCCGGCGACTGGACCAGGCTCGGCACGGGCGCACGTCCCTGGTTCCATTCCATGCGGCTCTTCCTGACCGGCCCCGGCCAAGCCGTCCCGGATCTGCTGCCGGTGATGGCGCGGGAGTTGCGGCGGCTGGCCGGGCCATGAGACCCCAAAAAAACCAGAGGCGGTGCGATGCGCGCCGCCTCTGGCCTTTGGTCTTCGTAATGATTTGGGAAGGTTAGGTCAGTGAGTCCTGCTGGAGGAGGATTGCGACAAGCGGTCGATCTCTTCCTTTACGTGCAATTTTTCAAGCTTCATTCGCTTGAGCGCGCCTTCATTGGGCCAGGACCGCTTGCTTTCTTCAATGATGGCTTGGTCGAGGCGAAGGTGCTTCTGCTGCAGGGAGGATAGGCGAGCATCTGAATGCATGATGTGCTCTCCGTCTGATGAAACGGATACTGCCGGCGACCGGCAGGCCGCACTCGGCAGTGTTCACCCATCAGGGCTATTCCTCAACACAAAAACGTCACACTACCCCTATTACGGAAGACTTGGCCCTCCTTCCGCCAGTCGAAGGCGGAGGCTCATTCTCCTTCGGTCTAGGAGGACTACCGCTTTTCGCCAGGAGCTCCGCCGCCCCGTTCAGGCTTGCTCCGTCCCAGCCCGCCTCGCGCTATGGCTGTCGGCCGCCAGGACCCGTGCGATGCGGGCGATCACCGCGCCGAAATTCTCGCCGGGGCGCGGCTGCCACATCCGCATGGATGGAAACCAGGGGCGGACCGCCGTGCCGAGATGCGTCCAGTCCCGGCCGCCGAGCCGCCAGACCGGAACGCCCAACGCCCCCGCCAGCTCGCCCGTGGAGGTCGGGGCGACGATGACGAGGTCGAGGTTGGCGATCAGCGCCGCGGTCCCCTCGAAATCATCCTTGAGGTCGAGGTCCGGCCAACGGTGCAGACGCGTCCGCCCGTCCTGCTCCACCGACGCGATCTCCGCCGCGCAGTCGTCGTATTGCAGATTCACCAGACGCAGGCCGGGCAGATCGAACAGGGGACGCCATTGTTCGATGCGCGTGTAGGAAGCGGCGCGGTAGGCGTCGATCACCTGGCTGCGCCAGCCGATCCCGACCTTCAGGCCGGGGCCGAGTGCGGCAACCCGCTCCCGCCAGAGGGCGGCGCGCTCCGGTTCCGGTGTCAGATAGGCGCCGTCCGCCGCCGTCCGCGCGGGGAAACGGTCCAGCCGCCGCCGCAACAGCGCCGGGAGCGAGCCGGCGGCCATCTGCAGGTCGGCCTCGGTTCCTCCCGTGTCCGGTGCTTCCGCCCGCACCGTTGCCCAAGGGAAGGCCCGGCGGAACAGCGGGACCAGGCGCCGGTCGCATTCCATGACGACCTCGCCGTCAAGCCTCTCCAGCTCCCCGTAGCAGGAGGCGAAGAGGATCTCGTCGCCGATGCCCTGTTCGGCCCGCAGGATCAGCCGCCGTCCCTCCAGCGGCTCTCCGGTCCAGAGGGGAAGCGGGGGCCGGCCCGCACCCTGGGGAACACGCGCGGCGGCGCGCTGTTCGTAGCCGGTCCAGCCGGTTTCCAGATCGCCCGCCGCCAGCCGCAACAAACCGTGGTTCCAGCCCGCCAAGCCGTGTCCGGGATCGAGCCTCAAGGCTCGCCGCAGGTGCCGTTGAGCGGCCGCCGCGTCGCCGCCGGCGCGCGCCATGGTGCCGAGGTTGTTGTGCGGATCGACCGTGTCCGGACGCAGCGCCAGCGCCCGCCGGTAATGGGTGGCCGCCTCCGCGAAGCGGCCCTCCAACTCGTGGGCGTGGCCGAGATTGGTGTGCGCCGCCGCGTTGTCGGGGGCGGTGGCGACGGATCGGCGATGCCACCGTCTCGCCGCCGCGAGCGCCGCCTTGTCCTTGTGCAGGGCGAGACCGAGATGGGTCAGCGCCTCCCCGAAGTTCGGCCGCGTGGCCAAAGCGCGGGCGAAACAGGAACGCGCGTCCCGGTGCCGGTCCCGCGCCTGATGCGCCAGCCCCAGATGGTTCCAGGCCTGTGGGAAGTCCGGATCCCGGCGGAGGGCGGCGGTGATCATGGCCACCGCCTCGTCGTGGCGTCCCGACTGAAGGGCGGCGAGGCCGAGCAGATGCAGGGCGTCCGGATGGTCCGGGGCGTGATCGAGCACGGCCCGGTAGACGGCGGCGGCCTCGTCGAGCCGGCCCTGCCGGTGCAGGTCCATCGCCCGTCCCAGCAGGCCATCGATGTCCGGCGGCGTGGCGGACGGTGCCGCGGGCGGCACGGCCGAAGCCGCGGGCGGCGCGAAAGGACCCTGCTCGGCCGGCGGGTTCCCGGTCCCAGCCGCCGCGCCGGCCTGTGCCGGGCCGCTCCCCAGGTCGCGCGCCATGCGGGCGAGGACGTCGGGCAGGGCTTCGCCGGGACGGGGCTGCCACAGGCGCATGGAGGGAAACCAGGGCCGCACGCCCGTGCCGAGCTGGGTCCAGTCCCGCCCGCCGAAGCGCCAGACCGGCACGCCCAGCGCTCCCGCCAGCTCCCCCGCCGACATGGCCGGCGAGATCACGAGATCCAGGTTCGACGCTAGCGCCGCCGCCGCCTCGAAATCGTCCTTCAGGTCCAGGTCCGCCCAGCGGTGCAGGCGCACCCCGAAGCGTGCCTCCGCCCGTTCGATCTCCTCCGCGCAGTCGCCGTACTGCAGGTTCACGAACACCAGCCCTGGAACGCGGAACAGCGGCGCCCAATCCTCCAGGTTCGTGTAGGCCGCCCGGCGCTCCGCCGTCATGAGCTGGCTGCGCCAGCCGATGCCGACCTTCAGCCCTGGCCCGAGTGCGGCCAGCCGCTCCCGCCAGTGTGCCGCCTTTGCCGGGTCCGGAACCAGCCAGGAGGGCTGTGGCGTGAAGCCGGACAACTGCTCCCGCAGAAGCCGGGGCAGGGAGCCCGCCGGGATCTGGAGATCGCAATCCGGCGGGTTTATGGTTTCGCGCGCGGTCTCCTGCGCCGCCCCCTTGACCGCCCCCTCTGCCGCCGGCTCCATCCCGGCGCTTTCCGCCCGTATGGTGGCGCCGGGAAAGGAGCGGGCGAGGAGCGGCACGAGGCGGCGGTCCGCCTCGATCGTCACCGGCCCTCCGGCCCACTCGACCACGTCGGCGTAGCAGGAGGCGAACAGGATCTCGTCGCCGACGCCCTGCTCGCGCCAGATCAGGAGACGCCGCCCCTTCAGCAGTTCGCCCGTCCAGAGCGGCGCGCCGATGCGCCGGTCGGGCCTTGCCTCGCCCGCCGCGAAGCGCCGGTCGTAGCCGAGCCATCCGCGCCCGAGGTCGCCGCGCCTCAGCGCCAGGAGCGACAGGTTGAAGCTGGCCGTCGCCAGGCCGGGCTCCGCCGAAAGCGCCGCCTCGAAGCAGGAGGCGGCCTCTTCCAGCTTGCCCTGGGCCTGAAGGGCGTTGCCGAGATTGTAGCGGGCCTCCGGAAAGTCGGGGCGCAGCTCCAGCGCCTTCCGGTGGCACTGTTCCGCCTGCGCGTGGCGGCCCAGCCGCTTGAGGACGCTGCCGAGGTTGTTCAGCGCGGCGGCGTGGCGCGGAGCGTGGCGGATCGCCTCGCGGTAGGCGAGTTCCGCGCTCTCGAACGCGCCGCGCTGCTGGAGCATGGCGCCGAGATTGTAGTGCGCGTTCCCGTCCTCCGGGCGCAGGGCCACGACGGCCCGGTGCTGCGCCAGCGCCGCGTCGAGCCGGCCGCGCCCGGCCAGCGCGTCGCCGAGGTTGGTGCGCGCTTCGGCCATGGCGGGGGCGAGCGTCACGGCGCGCGCGAAAGCCGCGATCGCCGCATCATCCGTCCTGCCTGTTCCGCCCGCGTGGCCGAGGATGCGCAACGCGTTGCCCAGATTGTACCAGGCCTTGGCGTAATCCGGGCGCAGGATCAGGGCGGCCCGGAAGGCCTGGACGGCCTCGGCGGGCTGTTCCAGCGCCTGCAGTGCGTTGCCCAGGTTGAAGCGGGCAGCCGGCGCGTCCGGGCGCAGGCGCGCGGCATGGCGGTGCGCCTGCGCGGCTTCGGCGTGGCGGCCGAGCGCGGCCAGGGCGTTGCCGTGATTGTCATGGAAGTCCCAAACGCCGTCCAGCCGCGCGATGGCGCGCCCGATCAGCTCGAGCGCGGCGGCGGGCTGGCCCATCTGAAGCGCGAGCACGCCGCTGAGATGCAGGGCGTCCGGATTGTTCGGAGCGTCCTTCAGGACGGCGCGGTATCCCTCTTCCGCCTCCCGGTAGCGGCCCGCCTGGTGGTGTCCGACCGCCTGCGCGAGCAGGGCGGACGCCTGTGCCGGGCTGGACGCGGCCGGGGAATGAGGAGGCTGGCCGCCGGACGCGCGCCGCCGGCCCGCTTCCGGGCGCCTGTTCTTCGTCATCGACCGTCCGCGCTCAGTGCCTGCCTGCCGTTCGGCGGAAAGGATCGGCCGCACATGGTAAAGAAGCCGTTATTCCCGCGCCCTTCGCCATCTCACCCGCGCGCCGCGTGCGGGGAGGGCGGCGCGTCGCCGCCCGTCTCGCCCGTCTCCTCCGCCCTACGGTCGAGCAGGGAAAGGGTGATGGCGAGGTTCCGGCGGGCGTCGGCGTGGCGCGGGTCGAGCCGGACCGCGCGGGCGAAGCTCGCCGACGCCTCTTCCAGCCCGCCCGAACGGCCGAGCGCGATGCCCAGGTTGAAGGAGGCCGCGGGGAAATCCGGGATGATCGCCAGGGCGCGGCGATAGGCGGCGGCGGCCTCGTCCTCGCGGGCGGCGGCGTAGAGCGCGTTGCCATGGAAGAAGGCGATGTCCGCGTCGAGCGGCGCCAGTTCGGCGGCGCGGGCGAGGCTGGGCAGCGCGTCGCCGCTGCGGCCGGCCTCGACCAGCAGGCGTCCATGTTCGAGCAGAAGGCCGGCGAGCCGTTGCCGGGGCTCCTCGGGCATGGGGTCGGACGCGACGGCGTGTTCCAGCGCCAGGACGGCGCCGCCGCTGTCCCCGGTCGCCCGCAGGGCCAGGGCCAGTTCGGCCCAGGCTTCGGCATGGGCCGGCTCCAATTCCAGGGCGCGGCCGTAGGCCGCCCTCGCGGCCTCCATGCGATGTGCCACCCGAAGGATGCTGGCGCGGTTCGCGTGCATGTCCGCCGAGTCCGGCCGCAGGGCGAGCGCGCGGGCGATCAGGCCGAGCCCGGCGTCCGGCTGGCCGGTCTGTCCGGCCAGGACGCCGAGGAAGTGCAGGGCATCCGGCTGCTCCGGCTCGGCGTCGAGGATCCGCGTGTAGAGTGCCTGCGCTTCGCCGAAGCGCCCGGCGATGTGGAGTTCGAGCGCCTGCGCCAGCGCTTCTTCGATCGTTGCCATGCGGGCGACCCTAATGGAGCCATCCCGGCGCGTCCATACGGGCATCCGCCCGGATGCGCATCCGAACGAATGCGCATCCGAACGAATGCGCGGCGGGCGCGGGGCAGGGGGGAGCACCCGGTCCGCTCGGCGGATCGGCATAGGCCGATACATGGTGAAGAAAGTCTTTATGCCCCCCCCCCCTTTACGCGACCGCCCGGGCGCTGTAGCTTAATATTCACCTAAAATTCTTCGGGTGCGTCGGTCATGAACGTGGCATCCGCCTCTTCGACGGCCTTTCAGCCGCGCGGCATCGTGCAAACCCCTGCGGGCGACGCAGCCGCGCAGGCCGGCACCCGGACTCCCGCCGCGCCGGCCGCCGACCGGCCGGATGTGCGTTTCGGCGCTGCCGCCGGCCCTCCGCCCAATGTGGACCTGGAGCCGCTGACCGGCCGGTACCCGGTCATCGCCTACAGCTACGACGCGGACGCGGCGCGCCTCGTCATGCTGTACCGCGACCCGGCGGACGGAAAGACCGAGGCACAGATCCCGACGGCGGCGGCGTTGAAGCAGTACAAGGCCGCGCGCCAGGCCGAGAAGGACGCCGAGCGGCAGGCCCTGATGATCGTCGTCGGCGGCGAGGGCTCCGGACCAGGGACCGCCGGGCCGGACGCGGCCGGGCAGGGGAACGCTGGAGGTGGCGGGCGAAGGACGGCCTCGCGCATCGGTGGTCCATCCATGCCCTCCGATGCGGCTTCCGCCGCGCCTTCTCCTGTGGCATCCTCCATCCTGTCCGCCGGTCCGTCAGTCGGCGGATCCTCGACCGCAGGCTCCGCGCGGGCCTTCGCCGAGGTGGCCGGCCGCGTGGACGTAACCGTCTGAACGGCTTGCCAGCCTGCCTCAATCCTGAAGGGAGCGCCGCGCGCCCATGTCCCTGGAAATCGGTTCTTCGACCATGGGTGCCGCCATCGGCCTGAAGCAGGCGCAGGGGCAGGTCGCCTTCGGCGTCAAGGCGCTGGGGATGGCCGCCGACCAGCAGCAGCAGTCGATCACCGCCCTCCTGTCTCCCGGCACCGGGGCGGCCACCGGATCGGGTGCCGGCGGCAACGTCACCGAAACACGCGGTCAGAATCTCAACATCGTGGTCTGACCCTTGGTCCGGCCGGCACCGTCCGGCCCTCAGACCTTCGCGTCCAGCAGCGACTTGACCATTTCGTCCTCGGTGCGGACGACGGCCACGTTTGCCTGATAGGCCCGGCCGGCGGCGATCTGATTGATCCGCTCGCGCGCGAGATCGACGTTCGGCGCGCCGACCATGCCTTCCGCGTCGGCCATGGCGGAGTCCGGCTCGTATTCCGGCAGGAAGGCGGGGGTGATCGGGGTGAAGACCGCCCGGGTTCCGGCCCCGCCATTGCCCGCGCGCGTTTCGGTCTGGGCGACGCCGACCGGCGCGTAGGGGGCGGGCTTGCCCTGTGCGGCGGCGGTGCTGCCGGGAAGGGCGCCCTTGGTCAGGACGTTCGCCGTGTTGGAGGCCGAGGCTTCGACCCGACGGGTCTGGGCCATCATGCCGCTGGCGGCGATCTGAAGCGTGACGGACATCGCGGCTTTCCTGCTCTCCTGCCCCGGCTTCCTCAAGCTTAAGCACGATCCTGCCGGTTGCGGCAAGCCCGTCCCGTCAGGCCCATACCGACGAAGTCACGTCGCCGCCCGCGAAAGCCGGGCCTGCTCGATCACGGCGCGGCTCCATTCGATCAGGAGGGCGAAGGCGAACATGATGCCGACCCCGCCGAAACCAGTCAGGATCTGGACGGGGATGCGGTCGCCCAGCAGCGTGTTTCCGATGTCCGCCATCGGCGCCAGGATCACGCCGAGGCAGAACACCTCCAGCGAATGGCGGCCGATCCGCCGCAGGTTGCGGCTCAGCGGCCGGTCGAGCCAGGGACCCGCCGGCACCCAAGCCGCCACCACGGCGGCGAGCGCCAGGGCGTGCAGAAGGCGCAAGGGGGCGAGGCTCGTCTTGCTGATCGGGTAGATCAGCTCGGCGGCGGCCCTCGGCATGATGGCGTCGTGCAGTTCCGGAAACCGCCAGGAAAGCGCCAGCAGCGCCGACAGAAGCAGGTAGCCGATGGCGGCGGCGAGCAGCGGACGGGGAAGCCGCCAAGGCCGCCCCTCCCGCGCGCGCAGGGCGGCGGCGGCACCCAGCAGGAACAGGAACTGCCAGGCCAGCGGGTTGAAGAACCACCACTCCCCGCGCTGTCCCGGCATGTTCCAGTCCAGCAGGAGCGTCAGCGCGTAGAGCAGCCCGGAGGCGCCGAGCACGAGGCCGCGGGCCTTCATCAGCCCCGGCAGGAGCGCCGCCATGGCCAGGAGAAGCAGGATGTAGAGGGGCAGCGGGTCCATCAGGTTCGGCTTGAAGCGCAGGGTCAGGGCATCGACCAGCGCCTGTTCGGTGTCCAAAACGAAATAGCCGAGATGCATCTCGGCGACGAAGTCGCGGGTTTCCACCCTGGCGTTGGCGACGAAGACCACGCCCATCAGCAGGACCATGAGGAAGATGTGGGCGACATAGAGGGTCCAGGCGCGCCGGAGGACCCGGATGGCGGCGGGAAGCCAGCCGTCGCGCGCCATCGCCCCGCCATAGGCCAGGGCAGCGCTGTAGCCCGCGAGGAACACGAAGGTTTCCGCGGCGTCGCTGAGGCCCAGGTTGCGCGGCGACACCAGCCCGAGAAGGCTTCCGGGGACATGGTCCCAGAAAATGAAAACCAGGGCGAGGCCCCGGTAGAGATCGATGCGGCCGTCCCGTCCGGCTTTCATGGATTCTCCCGATCCGTCGCGCGGATCCGTGCCCTCGCGCATCAGACGTCCTGTGGTGCCAGTTCGCCCACGGGAAGGCGCACGGTCGTGCGGAGCCCGCCGCCGTTCCCCTCGCCGACATCAAGGGATCCCTGGAACTGTTCGGTCAGCTGCCGGACGATCTGGCTTCCAAGGCCGCTCCCCTGCGGTGCCGTGGAACCGGCACCGCCGGCGAGTCCGACGCCGTTATCCTGGACGGTCAACACGAAATCGTCGCCGTCCCGTCGGAAGGCGACGTCGATGCGCCCCGCGCGCCCGTCGGGGAACGCGTATTTCAGCGCGTTGGTGATCAGCTCGTTCGTGATGATGCCCAGCGACAGGGCGGCCCCGGGGTCGATGTCCGCGGGTTCCACTCGCGCGTGCAGCCCGACGGGGCGGACCGCCTGCATCAGCCGCAGATCCTCCACCAGCTGCTCGAGGAAGAGCTTCGCGTCGACGAGCCGGCTCCCGTCCTGCTGGCGGAGCCGCCCGTACACCTTGCCGAGGATGCCGATGCGTTCCGTCGCGCGGTCCAGCGCCTCGTGAAGGTCGCCGCCCTGCGCCTTGGCGAGCTGAAGATGGGCGATGATGAACTGGATGTCGTTCCGGATGCGGTGGTGCACCTCGCTCAGCAGCAGGTCCTTTTCCTGGTCGGAGGCCGCGAGCCGCTCCTTTGCCTGCTGGAGCGACCGCAGCGCGTTTCGCAGCACGTCCATGACCAGCGTCATCGCGGTGCCCAGCAGGCCGAAGATGATCAGGACCAGAAGGTCGTCGGCGCTTTCCACGGCGAGGCGGAAGAGCGGCTCCGCGAAGAGCATGGCTTCGGCGGCGACGCTGAGCCCGGTCGCCAGCAGGCCGGAGCGCTTGTCGAACAGCAGCGCGGCCAGGAAGATCGCCGGCAGGTAGAGCAGGACCAGCAGGCTGGGCGCCGCCTCGCGCAAGCTCATCCAGATCAGCGTCGTCACGAGGATCATGAAGGCCGTCAGGCCGTAGCGCCACAGCCAGGACGGCTGGGCTCGGGTCAGCAGCGTGATCAAGTAGCTTTCCATGGAACTCAAGGCGCGCTCCGCCCGGCTCTGCCGCCCCTGTGGGGAGCCATGTCCATCACGCCCGAGGGGAACGCGGCGGCAAGGCCCGGAGGGCACCTCGCCCGGCCCCTCGGGCCGAAGGGCCGTCTTCTGCTCCGGTCATCGGGGGCGTGGTTGGCGTGCATGGGCGGATGTGGAGCGGGAACGGCCAGTGTCGCCTTCAGGCCGGCCCGCGAGTAGCTGTGAAACCTAACAGGGCGGTGACCGGTTCCCCGGCGGCACCGGATGCCCGTGAGTCCGGCCATCGCGTCCGGCCATGCCCGTCTTCCCGCTGGGCATGCGACGCTGTATCTTTGTCGGCGCCTGGAGCATCATCGGAGGCGACGGGTGCGCGGGCCTTTCCCTGCCGCGCCCTGGAACGTCCAGATTCCCCGCCAGCACCGCCGGAGCCGCCTTTCCTCATGCCGCAGACCGCCTGTCAGATGAGCGCCTCCGGACAGACGGACGTCGGGCGGGTTCGGGCGCGCAACGAGGATTACTGGAGCCTGGAGGCGGACATCGGCCTGGCACTCGTCTGCGATGGTATGGGCGGCCATGCCGGCGGCGACGTCGCGAGCCGGACCGCGGCCGCGACCATCTGCGCCTCGGTGCGTGCCCACCTCCGCGAACGGCTTCTCGGCGGGGCCGGGGGCCGCGGAATGCCCGACGGCGAGACCGCCGCCGCCATCGTCCAGGCGGCCGTGCGGTCGGCGAACCGCCGGCTCCACGCGCTGAACCGGGAGAGGGGCTTTCCCGAAGGGCGCGGCATGGGCACGACGGTGGCGGGGTTGTGGCGGCTGCCGGGCAGCGACCGGCTGATCGCCTTTCACGCCGGGGATAGCCGCCTGTACCGCCTGCGCGACGGCGAGCTGGCCCAGCTCACGCGCGACCACAGCCTGTACCAGATGTGGCTGGACGGCGGCGCCGAGGGCACGGCGCCGCCCAAGAACATCATCGTGCGCGCGCTGGGCACGGGTGCCAAGGTCGAGCCGGAGATCGCCGTCCACGCCGTCGCGGCGGGCGACCTCTATCTGCTCTGCTCCGACGGGCTGAACGCCATGCTTCCGGACGAGGCGATCCGCCTGTTGCTGCTGCGGTCCGCCAATTCGCCGGCAAGCGCGCCGGCGGGTCAGGACGAAAAGGGGCTGGAGAGCGCCTGCGCCACGCTGATCGAAGCGGCGAACCAGGCCGGGGGACAGGACAACGTCACCGTGCTGCTGGTCCGCTTCGACCGGCCCGTCTCCGACGCCGACCCGGTCACGGAGGCGCTGTGACGAGGAAGAGCGCGGCGGCGACCGGGGAGAGCGATTCGCCCTCCACCCCGGCCGCGCGCAGGGCGCGCCGCAGCTCGGGCAGATAGTCGGCGATCGGTTCGGCTTCCGGGCGCGGGGCCGTGAAGAGCGGCGTCCCGCTGGCGACGGCCACGATCAGCTCCTGACCATAGGGCGGGCCGACGCTCCAGTGGCGTCCGGTGGCCGTCTGGTCGCCCAGGCGCCGCACGCTCCCCGCCTCCATCCGTCCGCTGGTCTCCAGCGGGTTCGGGAGGAGATGGACCACGTTTCCGTCCGAACCGTAGAAATCCACCTGCACATGCGCCGGGAAGTCCGGCGCCTCGATCTCGAAGCGCAGCCGATCGCCGCCCTTGAAGCTCCGCTCGCCCGACGCGGTGCGGATGACCAGCGGCGGCGAGCGGCGGAGGTTCGCGGCCCGCGCGTCGGCCAGCACGGCAAGCGGCTCGCAGAAGGCGGCACCGATGGCGGCGACGGACAGGCTGTGCGGGTGCCCCGGCGCGTGCCGGTCGAGAATCGGCCGGACCCGCGCGCCGGCGCCGTCCCCGGCATCACCTCGGGCATCACCTTCCGCATCGCCCGCGGCTCCGTCGTCCCAGGCGTTGCCGGAGACGACGAGCAGGCCGTCCTCCCGCCGCTCCAACTCGATCACCGCGCAGCGCAGCCCGGCGAGTTCGGCCCTCAGCGCCGCGAGGTCGAGTTTCGTCACGGACACCGGCGCGGCGGCATCGGCCGGGGCGCCGCCCGGATCGGCGGTGATGGGCTGAACCGCGGCCTCCGTCTCCGCTTCCGCTGCCTGCGCCGCAGGCCAGCCGCCAGCATCGCCCAGGAAGGGCAGGAGGAGGGCGGCCAGCGCGAGCGCGCGCCGGCACCGTTCCGGGGATCCGGGCGCGCCGCCCCGCTCCAGCATCCAGCTCTCCTGCGGCACTCCGTCATCCTCGCACACAAGCGTCGGCGCCACTGTACCCTGCCGCGACGGGCGGGCCAACGTAAGTTGTTGAAATCGTTCCACGGGCCAGCGCCGGATTCCGGCCGTTCCATTCCTGAAAAATCTTTAATGCCCCGGCAAGGCGGCGGTCAGGGGAGATCCCCTACTTAAGGGCGCAAGGCCGGTTCAGCCGGTCCATCCGGATCGCCAGACCTCATCGCAGATCCCATTGCAAGACACGGAGCGCCCCATGACCGCCGGCCACAACGCCGACTTCACCGACGCCACCACCGCCGCTGCCTCGGCCATGTCCCCGCGCCGGCGGCTGCGCCGGACCCTCGCGGCGCTGATGCTCGGCACGACCATGCTGGCCGGCCCTGTCGGCATCGCCGCCGTCGCGACCTCCCACGAAGCCTCGGCCCAGGCCGTCATCACCCAGGAAGCGCCGGGAAGCTTCGCCGAACTCGCCGCCAGGGTGTCGCCCGCCGTCGTCAACATCTCCACCACCCGCACGGCCGAGGCCGGGCGTGGCCCCGCCATGCCGCCGGGCTTCCCGCCGGGCACCCCCTTCGAGGAGTTCTTCCGCCAGTTCCGCCAGGGTCCGGAAGGTGGTCCGGAGGGTGGTCCGGAGGGTGGCCCGAACGGCGCGCCGGAGGACGGGGAGGGGCAGCAGGGCGGCAAGGTCGGCGCGCTCGGCTCCGGCTTCATCATTGATGCCTCGGGCTATGTCGTGACCAACAACCACGTCATCGACGGCGCCGACGAGATCGAGGTCACGCTCCAGGACGGAACGCAGCTTCCGGCCAAGCTGATCGGCCGCGACGCCAAGACCGACATCGCCCTGCTGAAGGTGGAGCCCGCGGCGCCGCTGCCGGCCCTCGAATGGGGCGACAGCGACAAGGCCCGCGTCGGCGACTGGGTGCTGGCCGTCGGCAACCCCTTCGGGCTGGGCGGCACGGTGACCAAGGGCATCGTCTCGGCGCGCGGCCGCGACATCCACAGCGGCCCCTACGACGACTTCCTCCAGCTCGACGCCGCCATCAACCGCGGCAATTCGGGCGGCCCGACCTTCACGATGGACGGGCGGGTTCTGGGCATCAACACGGCCATATATTCGCCCAACGGCGGCTCGGTCGGCATCGGCTTCGCCATCCCGGCGAACCTCGCCAAGAACGTCGTGGCCCAGCTCAAGGAGAGCGGCCGGGTCGAGCGCGGCTGGCTCGGCGTGAAGATCCAGGCGGTCACCCCGGACATCGCGGAGAGCGTCGGGCTTACCGAGGCCAAGGGGGCGCTCGTCGCCGACGTGACGGCGGGCAGCCCCGCCGCCCGCGCCGGCCTGCGCCAGGGCGACGTGATCCTCGGCTACGACGGCAAGCCGGTCCGCGAGCTGCGCGACCTGACCCGCCGCGTCGCCGACACCAAACCCGGCGGCAAGGCCGAGCTGACGGTGGTGCGCCAGGGCCGGGAGCAGACGGTCACCGCCTCCATCGACGCGCTGCCGTCCGAGCCGCAGCAGGTCGCGGCGGCCGAAACCGCGCCACAGGCCGAGGCGGTGGAGCCGGTGCAGGGCCTCAGGCTGGCGCCGCTCGATCCCGCCGCGCGCGCCCGCCTCGGCCTCGGCGAGGGCGTCACCGGCGTGGTGGTGACCGGCCTGACGGAGAAGGCCGGCGAGACGCCGGTCCGGCCGGGCGACGTGATCGTGCAGGTCGGGGGCGAGGCGGTGAAGACGCCGGCCGAGCTGTCGGGCCGGATCGCCGACGCCGCCAAGTCCGGCCGCAAGAGCGTGCTGATGCTGGTCAACCGTAGGGGGGCCGAGAACTTCGTCGCCTTCAAGCTCGGTCAAGCCTGACCCGCCTGGCGTTCATGGTCGGCCCGGCCCCCTCCGCCCCATCCGGCGGAGGGAGCCGGGCCAGTTTCCCCGTGCCGGCTTGGCCCGGGGCGTCGGGGAGTCTACATTCATGGACATGAAGGTACTGGTCATCGAAGACGACCGGCAGGCCGCCTCCTATCTCGCCAAGGGGCTGAAGGAGGCGGGCCATGTCGTCGACGTCGCCAACGACGGCAAGGAGGGGCTCTTCCTCGCCGGGTCGGAGCATTACGACGTGCTGATCGTGGACCGCATGCTGCCCGGTCGCGACGGGCTGTCGCTGGTCGAGATCCTGCGGGCGACGGGGAACGACACGCCCGTCCTGTTCCTGTCGGCGCTCGGCAGCGTGGACGACCGGGTGAAGGGGCTGCGGGCGGGCGGCGACGACTACCTGACCAAGCCCTTCGCCTTTTCCGAGCTGCTCGCCCGGATCGAGGTGCTGGGCCGCCGGCGCGGCGGAAGCGGCCAGCCCCAGACCAAGCTGACCGTCGCCGATCTGGAGATGGACCTGCTGTCGCGCTCCGTCCGCCGCGCCGCCAGGCCGATCGAGCTTCTGCCGCGCGAGTTCAGCCTGCTGGAATATCTCATGCGCAACGCCGGCAGCGTCGTCACCCGGACCATGCTGCTGGAGAATGTCTGGGACTATCACTTCGACCCGCAGACCAACGTCATCGACGTGCACATCGCCCGGCTGCGGCAGAAGATCGACAAGGACTTCCCCCAGCCGCTGATCCACACGGTGCGCGGGGCGGGCTACAGCCTGCGCGCGCCCGAGCCGGCGGCCTGATGGCCGGCCGGCGCTTCGCCCTTCCGCCTCTCGCCTTTCCGCGCCTGCCGGCCGGGATGCGGCTGCTGCGCACGACCCCCTTCCGGTTGGCGCTGCTCTATGTCGGGCTGTTCGTCCTGTCGGTCGGCGTCATCCTGCTGGTGGTCTACCGCACGACCGCCGGCTTCCTGGAGCAGGAGATCGGAGACACCATCGCCGCCGAGGTGGCCGGCCTCCAGGAGCAGTACCAGCGCCGCGGCCTCCAGGGGCTGGCGGAGGTGGTGCGCGGCCGCAGCGGCATCCCCCACACCAATTCGCTGTACCTGCTGACCACCCCCGACGGCAAGGTGCTGGCCGGCAACCTGTCGGGCTGGCCGCCCCTGCCGCCGGGCCAGCTCTTCGATTCCACGGACTGGGTCCATTTCAAGGTCGCCGACAATGTCGGCGTCGCCGACCGCCCCTCCACCGCGAAGGCCGCCACCTTCACGCTTCCCGGCCAGTTCCGCCTGCTGGTCGGCCGCGACATGAGCGAACTCGACCAGATGCGCGAGCGCATGGTCGCCTCGCTCGGCTGGATCGTCGGCGTCACCATCCTGCTGGCGCTCGGCGGCGGGCTGCTGCTCAGCCGCGGTGCCATGCACCGGATCGAGATGATCAACCGCACGACGCGGCAGATCATGTCCGGCGACCTCGGCGGCCGAGTGCCGCCGGGCAGCGGCGGGGACGAGCTGGACCGGCTGGCCCAGAACCTCAACGCCATGCTCGACCAGATCGAACGGCTGATGACCGGCATGCGGCAGGTGACGGAGAGCGTCGCCCACGACCTGCGCACGCCGCTGACCCGCCTGCGCTCGCGCATCGAGCTGGCGCTGATACAGGAGACGGACGACGACGCCGTCTACCGCGCCGTGCTCCAGGACACCATCGCCGAGGCCGACCGGCTGCTGGCGACCTTCGCGGCGCTGCTCTCCATCGCCGAAGCCGAGTCCGGCGCCAAGCGCACGGACTTCGTCCCGGTCGCCCTGGCGGAGGTGGTCGCGCTCGCCGCCGACCTGTACGAGCCGGTGGCGGAGGAGCGGGGCCAGACCCTGTCCATCGCCATCCGGGGCGAGCCGACCGTGCGCGGCAACGGCCAGCTCCTGGCGCAGGCCCTGTCCAACCTGCTCGACAACGCCATCAAATACACGCCCGAGGGCGGGCGCATCGCGCTGGAGCTGCATGGCGCCGCCCCCGGCCAGGCGGCGCGCATCACCGTCGCCGACGACGGGCCGGGCATCCCCGAGGAGATGCGGGGCGAGGTGCTGCGCCGCTTCGTCCGGCTCGACGCCTCGCGCGCCTCGCCTGGCAACGGGCTTGGCCTCAGCCTCGTGGAGGCGGTGGCCCATCTGCATGGCGCCAGCCTGCTGCTGGAGGACAACCGGCCCGGCCTGCGCATCAGCATCCTCCTGCCGCCGGAGGCCGCCGCGGAAGGCGCTTCCGGAACCGGCGGTGCCGGCGCGCCCGCGCGGGCCGCCTGAACCGGTGGGGAAGGCCGGAACCTCCGGCCGGCGTTCCGGTTGAGCCCTCCACCGATACGAGCGAAGGAGGAACCGGCCATGGCCGAGGACCGCACCGAGTATCACCGCAGCGGCGGCGACACGAGCCAGCCGCACGGCACCAAGGGGCCGAACACGGACAAGAATCCGGACAGCCCGCGCGTGAACAACCTGCCCGGCGTCCAGCAGGAGGCCGAGCACAGCACCAACCCGACCAACCCCGTGAAGATCAGCCCCAGCCACGGCTCCGGCGCCCCCGGCCGCATGCCCGGCGAGGGCTGAGGCCGGCGATCCGCGAGGCCCCGCTTTCCCTGCGGGCGGCGGGGCCTCGCCCGCCGGCACGATTCATTCGCCCGGCATGCGCTCCAGCGCCGGATTGGAGGCCGCCAGCATTGACGCCACCTTGGCGGTCAGGCTGTCGAGCGCCACCGGCTTGCTAAGGAGTTGCGTGCCTGCCCCCAGCGCTTCATCGTCCATCCCCGCCCCGTGGGCGTAGCCGGTCAGGAAGAGCACCTTCAATCCGGGCCGCAGGCGCCGCGCCATCTCCGCCACCTGCCGGCCGTTCATGCCGGGCAGCCCGACGTCCGTGGTCAGCAGGTCGATGGGGGCCGCCGATTCCAGGATGCTCAGCGCGGAGGGTCCGTCCTCGGCCTCCAGCACGTCGTATCCCCGTTCCTGGAGCGTGTCGGCTATGACCATGCGGACGAGGGCCTCGTCCTCCACGACGAGGATCGTCCTCGCCACGGGCATCCCGGCGGGCGGGGCGTCCGGTCCGTCGCCGGCCGCGCCGTCCATCTCCGCCGGCCCCGCGACGGGACCGCTGTGCAGGGGCAGGTAGAGCGTCACCGTCGTGCCCTCGCCGACGGCGGTGGCGATGCGGATGTGGCCGCCCGACTGGTGGACGAAACCGTGGAGCTGGCTCAGCCCCAGCCCCGTTCCCTGGCCGACCGGCTTCGTCGTGAAGAAGGGCTCGAAGGCCTGCTCCAGCACGTCCGGCGTCATGCCCATGCCCGTGTCGGTCACGGACAGCAGCGCGTAACGCCCCGGCTCCACCCCGGCCTCGGCCGCGGCGGCGGTCTCCCGCAGGTCGGCGTTCGCCGTCCGGATGGTGATGCGCCCGCCGTCCGGCATGGCGTCGCGGGCGTTGATTGCCAGGTTGAGCAGCGTGTTCTCAAGCTGGTTCGCATCGACCCACGAGGCCCACAGGCCGGTCTCGGCAATGATCTCCACCGTGACCGGAAGGCCGACGGACCGCCGGATCAGATCCTCCATTCCCGCCACCACGGCGTTCAGGTCCACCGCCTTGGGCTGGAGCGGCTGGCGCCGGGAAAAGGCGAGCAGCCGCTGGGTCAGGGCGGCGGCGCGGTCGACGGACTGCCGGGCCGCCCGCGTGTAGGGCTCCAGCTCCGCCGCTCCCGGGGAGGATCCGGACAGGACCCGCCGCTCGATCAGCTCCAGGCTGCCGCTGATCGCCTGGAGCAGGTTGTTGAAATCATGGGCCACGCCGCCGGTGAGCTGGCCGACCGCCTCCATCTTCTGCGACTGGCGCAGCTTCTCCTCGGCGCCGAGCTTTTCCGCGACCTCTTCCGCGACGCGCCGCTCCAGCGTCGCGTTGAGGTCGTGAAGCTCCTTGAGCCGCGCGCGGGCCTCATACTGCCGGCGGCGGCCGCGGAGTGCGGTCAGGGCGGCGCTCACGAAGGTCGCGGGATGGAACGGCCGTTCCAGGAATCCGGCGTTGCCCAGCAGGTCCTGCAGCCGTGCCAGCGCCGGGTTGCGCTCCAGACCTCCGCCGCGGCTGGTCAGCACGATGAAGGGAAAGTCCGACCAGGGCGGCTGCCGCCCCACCCAGCCGGCCAGCGCGTGCAGATCGGCCGTCCGGACATCCTCGTCGGCGAGGACCGCCAGGCCCGCCCCCAGCTCCAGCTCCCGCAAGAGGCCGCCGAGGTCCGCGCAGGCCTCGGCCGCCAGCCCGGCTTCGCGCAGGATCGAGGCCGCGATGGTGGCATCGCGCCCGCGCGAGGCGAGGATCAGGACGCGTTCGGGCGATGCGGACTCGCCGGCTTCGGACAAGGGCGTCAATCCCCTTCATCCCCGGGCCCGGGCCCGGGGCCGGGTGCGAGTGCGGATGCGGCCCTGAATCCGGGTCCGTCATGGCCGACCCAGGTGGGCACGCCGCGCAGGACGCCCTGGAAATCCTGAAGCGGCTCGCCGATGGCGATGCCGCCGCCGCCGATCCGGAATTCCCGGATCGTGCTTTCGTGCGCGCCGCTCCGCTTCTTGATCACCGAGATCGCCCGGCGCACCTCGCCGATCGCCTCGAAATAGCGCAGCAGCAGCACCGTGTCGGCAAGATAGGTCATGTCCACGGGCGATTTCATGTCCCCGACCAGCCCATGCTGGGCCACGGTGAGGAAGGTCGTGGCCCCCTGCCGGTTCAGATACTGAAGCAACTCGTGCATGTGCAGGATGAGGAATCTTTCGTCCGGCATCGCGGTCTGATAGCCGTTCAGGCTGTCGATCACGACCGTCCTGACGCCCGAACGGTCCACACGGTCCCGGACCTTGTGCGCGAACTCGCCGGGCGACAGCTCCGCGGCGTCCACCTGCTCGATGAACAGGTTCCCGCCTTCCCGCATCCCATCCAGATCCATGCCCATTGCCCTGGCACGCTCCGTCATGAGGCCGAGTTCCTCCTCGAAGACGAACAGGGCGGCGCGCTCGCCGCGCTCCACGGCCGAGGCCGCGAAGCGCAGGGTGAACAGGGACTTGCCGGTCCCCGACGGGCCGAGGATGACGGCGCTCGTTCCACGCTCGACGCCGCCGCCGAGCAGGGAGTCCAGCTCGCCGATGCCGCTGGTCAGGGGCTCGCGGGCGAAGTCGGTCTTGTGCTCGGCCGCGACAAGGCGCGGGAAAGCGGTGACGCCCCCCTTGCCGATGGTGAAATCATGGTAGCCGCCCCGGTAGGCCTGGCCGCGGTACTTGACGACGCGCAGCCGCCGCCGCTCGGCGCCGTAATCGGGCGACAGCTCCTCCAGCCGCACCACCCCGTGCGCCACGCTGTGCACGGTCTTGTCGTTCGGGTCGGCCGTCATGTCGTCCAGCAGCAGCACGGTGGCGCCATAACGGGTGAAATAATGCTTCAGCGCGAGGATCTGGCGGCGGTAGCGCAGCGATCCCTGGGCGAGCAGCCGAATTTCGGACAGGCTGTCCAGAACGACGCGTGACGGCCTGACCCGCTCCACCGCTTCGAAGATCAGCCGCGTCGTCTCGCCGAGTTCCAGGTCCGATGAATAGAGCAGGCTCTGCTGCTGGTCGCTGTCCAGAAGGCTTTCGGGCGGCACGAGTTCGAACACCTCGATCCCGTCCAGGCCCCAGCCGTGCGAGGCGGCGCCGTCGATCAGCTCCTGCGCCGTTTCCGACAGGGTGATGTAGAGCCCCCGCTCGCCCCGCGCCGCCCCCTCCAGCAGGAATTGCAGCGCGACCGTGGTCTTGCCGGTGCCCGGATTGCCCTCGAGCAGGTAGAAGCGTCCGCGCGTGAGGCCGCCGGACAGCACGTCGTCAAGGCCGGGGACGCCGGTGCGGGCCTTGCCGGCAGGAGCAAGGGGCGGGGTGGAGGTCGGGGGCAAGGGCAGTTTCCATATCCAAAAAAACGCGGGTAAGCATCGGAGATGGAGAGTGCCGTCGGACCGACCAACCCGGTGCGGCATGCTATATCCAAACGGCCTGAACCGGACAGGTTAATCGGTGCCCGGCACCTTGATCGCTCCGGCCCGTCACGCCACGAAACGCTCGTTCAGCCGGCCCTGGTAGAGCCCGGCGACGAGGTCCGATTGGGTCACGACCCCCACGAGCTTTCCGGCTTCGTCCACGACGGGGATCTGGTGCAGCCGCAGGCTGGACATCAGCGGGACCAGCTCGGCGATGGGTTTGCCGCCGGGCGCCGTTCGGACCGGCTGCGTCATGATGTCGGCGGCGACGCGCGACCGGCCGATGCGCGCCGGAACCGCGCGGCCCAGCAGGCGGCGCAGGCCCGCCAGCACGCTTTCGCGCGGGCTCCAGTTGGCGTGGGTCAGGAAGTCGGTCTGGGTGACGATGCCGACCACCCGGCGCTCCGCGTCGATGACGGGAACGGCCTTGACCTGGTGCCGGCGCATCCGGTTCCAGACCTGCTGGACCTCCTCGTCCGCTCTCACGGCGACCACGTCGCGCGACATGATGTCGGCGCAGGTGATCTCGCCGAAGCGCCGGTGGTAGGCCTTCATCTCCGCCTGGCGGAACAGGCTGTCGAGATCGTCCCGGCTGATGTCGAGCACCTGGTTGTATTGCTTCAGCACCTCGTCCAGATCGGCGGAGGTGAAGCCGATCCGCTCGCCCGGGGGCGCGTCGGCGGTGGTCCGGACGGGCGCCGGTTCGGCCTGGTGCGGGTAGCGGCGCCGGGTCAGGTTGTTGAAGAGGATGGCGACGGACAGGATGATGACGGAATTCAGCAGGACCGGCGCCAGCACGAAGCCGTAGCCCTGGGCGTGCACCGCCGGCCCGCCGAGCACCGCCGTGAGCGCCACGGCACCGCTCGGCGGGTGCAGGCAGCGCAGCGCGAACATCAGCCCGATGGCGACGGAGGCGGCGGCGGCGGCGGCGATGAACGGATCCCCGATCCAGCGGGCGCAGGTCACGCCGACCAGCGCCGCCGTCAGGTTGCCGCCGATGATCGACCAGGGCTGCGCCAGCGGGCTCGCCGGGGCGGCGAAGAGCAGCACCGCCGACGCCCCCATCGGCGCGATCAGCAGCGGCCAGTCGGCCCCCGGCCCGACCGCCGCGCGCGTCGCCAGCCCGGTCGCGAGCAGCCCGACCAGCGCACCGAGGCAGGCGCGCAGCCGTTCGGTCCAGTTCACGTTCATCGGGGAAGGGGCGAAGCTGAGGAACCAGCGTTTCCGGGCGTCGCGTGCTGCTGTCACCTGTGGAACTCCGGAATGTCCTGCGGGGGCGCCCGATGAGCGGCGCCGGATTGGGAAGTTTAGCGACCCGGCGCGGGATCGCCACGGTCTGATGCCGGTATTTTGTGCGCCATGCGGAAAATCTAGGCTTGAGCTTGCCCATTGTCTAACCATTCCGGGGCATTCCAGCCTTGCGCCGGGAAGGAGGGGACGGCGGAGCGTAAAGCGACCGCGCTCCCGCCCGTGCTGCACTGCAAAGAAAAAGCCCGCCTCCGAGAGGCGGGCTTCAAGTCGACTATCAGCGAGAATGACTCCTTGGCTTCCCACTTCAAATAGAGCGCCGGAGTCCCGCGAACAGTCAGGAAAGCGGATTAACGCCAACGTCTAGGAGCGAACACGGATCCGGTTCCCGTCACGTCACGGTGATGGCCTGCATCATGCCCATGTCCTCGTGCTGCAAGGTGTGGCAGTGGAAGACGAAGGTGCCGCGGAAGTCCGCGAAGCGGGTGCGGAAGCGCACGCGCTTGTTCGGCGGCAACTCCACGGTGTCGAGCCACAACCCCGGCTCCACGAGGCCGCCGGACAGCATCTGGAACGGGTTCACGTGGATGTGGAAGGGGTGGATCTCGTTGGTCTGGTTGTAGATCTCCCACTCCTCGACGGCGCCCAGCGGGATCTCCCAGGGATCCCGGCAGGTGAAGGGAACGCCATTGATGGTGTAGGTCGGGTGCGGTGGGCCGCCGGTCATCCCGAACTCCAGCCGCCGGCCCATGGTGACCTCCTCGTCCCGGATCGGCTCCAGCGCGCGGTAGGAGGGCAGGGCGCCGGTGAAGAGGACCTGGTCCAGGGCCGGCGCCTCGTGCACCACGATCGTGAACAGCGTCCCGATGTTGGGGCCGCCGTCCACGGCGTAGCGGCCCGCCCGTTGCGGCGCCCGCACCAGAAGGTCGGCGCGGTTGCCGGGGACCAGCCGCATCGGGCCGGTCAGGGCCTTGGCCGCCGGCAGCGGGTTGCCGTCGGTGCAGAGGAGCGCGGTGCCCATGACATCCGGCGGCGCCAGCCACAGGGACCGGTCGTGCGTCGCGTTGACGACCCGCCAGCGCTGCACCTCGCCCGGCTTCATGGTGAGGACGGGCTGGAGCTGGGCGTTGACGTAGGTCGGGCCGGACTGCTCCAGCAGCGCTTCCCGCTCGCAGGTGCCGTCCGGGTCCACCGTCTGGCTCTGCACCATCAGGACCACCTCGCGGGCGGCCCTGATCTCGGGGATGTCGTCCACCGCCCCTTCGACGATCAGGCAGCCGGCCATGCCGCTCGACACCTGCAGGGCGACCGAGCCGTGATGGTGCGCGTGGTACCAGTAGGTCCCCGGCGGATGGTCCGCCGGAATTTGGTAGGCGTAGCGGTAGTCGCTGGGGAGCGTCTGTTTTTTCTCCAGGCCGCTCACCGGCTTCGGCGCCAGGGTCAGCAGGATGTCGTCGCCCGGCTGCATCGGCGAGACGTGCAGCCCGTGCAGGTGCATGTTCGTCGCGTTGAAGGCATGCGGGACGTTCTCGCGGTCCGGACGCGTCGTGCAGGTTCCCTCCACCGCTTCCCAGGGCAGGTCGTTGTGCAGGTGCAGGCGAAGCTCGTCGCCGGCCCGCAGCCGCAGCGTGCGCCCGACCGGCAGCCCGTCGTAGCCGCGCAGGTGGACGGGCCGCCCGGCGAGGTCGTGCCGGGCGTAACGGGCATGGATGTCGGTCGCGAGCAGCCGGTTCTTCGACCGGACCTCGTGCGGCTGGGCCAGCGGCTGGCCGGTGACGGGAAGCCCGTCCGCCGCCCGGCCCTTGGCCGGGCGGTTGAGAAGGAGCATCGTCCCGGCGCCTGCTGCGGCGGCCGCCGCGCAGAGCCCGCCTTCCAGCAGGGCGCGGCGGCTGATGGAGAAGGTCATGGTTCCCCCCTTCACGCGAGCGACGTCGCGACGATGTGGTCGGTCGCCCGCAGGGCGAGCGCGGCCAGCGTCAGCGAGGGCGAGCAGATCGAGATGGTCGGGTAGGCCGAGGTGCCGACGATGAAGAGGTTCCCGTGGTCGTGGCTCTGGCAGTAGCTGTTCACCACGGAGGTCTTCGGGTTCTCGCCCATCACGGCGGTGCCGCCGAGGATCGCGTAATCGACCGTCAGCTGCGTGTTGTCCGGCCCGTCCTTGCCCATGCAGTCCAGCGGCGAGGTGATGTCCCTCGCCCCCATGTTGCGCAGGATGTCCCGGTCGCGCTCGGCCGCGGCCTTCCAGCCCGCGATGGAGTATTCGTCCACGCGGAAGTCCACCTGGGGCAGCGGGATTCCGAGCGAGTCGCGCCGGCTCAGGTCCGGAACCACGCCGTTGCGCTCGTCCGGCAGCACCTCGATGGAGCTGGACAGATGCACCTGACGCGCCGTGTTCTCGCGCACCCGCTCGCTCAAGGCCGACCCGATCGTGCCCTCGTGGAGCGCCTGCATCGCCTCCTTCATCGGCCCCTGCGTCATGTCGAAGCCGCCGTTGACGATGAAGGTCGCCGCCGCCGCCCGTTGGGAGCGGAAGGCGCCGTCGCGCAGGCCCGTCACGCCGCCCGTGGCGCTGACCGGGCCGCGGAAGGGCCAGACCGGCTGCGGCGCGTAACCCATCGTGTCGGCGTCCACGTTGCACATCAGGTTGCGCCCGACGAGGTTGGAGCTGTTGGCGACGCCGCGCGCCCGCTGGTTCGTGGACATCAGCAGCAGCTTCGGCGTCTCGATGGCGTGGGCGGCGAGGATGAACAGCTTGCCCCGTGCCTCGCCCCAGCCGCCGTCGGACAGGCGGTACTGCACCGCCTTGATCCGGCCGTCGGTCCCGATCTCGACGTTGTAGACCACGCGCCCGTGCTTCAGATCGGCGCCGGCCTGCACCGCCTTGTGCACATGGACCGAGCCGTCATACTTCGCGCCGATCGGGCAGATGAAGCGGCAGCTCGCATTGCCGCAGCATTGCGGGCGGCCGTCATAGCCCTCCGGCAGCGACACGCGGGCGTGCGGGTAGCCGCCGACACCCCAGCCCAGCGGCTCCGCCGCCCGCGCGATGGAGCGGTCGAGCCAGGAGATGGGCACCGGCGGCATGGGATAGGGCGTGCTGCGCGGCGGTGCTATGGTGTCCGGCCCGCCGGCCACGCCCCAGGCCGCCTCGGCCCGGTGGTAGAAGGGCTCCAGCTCCGCGTAGGACACGGGCCAGTCCTGCCCGACGCCATAGACGCTCTTCATGCGGAAATCGTTGATCTGGAAGCGCTCGGCATGGCCCGTGAAGTGCCAGGACGCGCCGCCGACTCCACGGATGTACAGACCCTGGAACGGAGCCTGGACCCGCGGCGAATCGCCCGCCTTCGGGCCCTGCTGGCCGTAGAACGTCCAGGGTGTTTCATCGCTGGGGTAGGGCGCGTAGTGAGCCATCTCGTAGGGCGAGTTGGCGCGCTTCACAGGCTCCGAGCGGAAGCGCCGGACGGCCTCGGTGCGGTCGATGTCCGGTCCGGCCTCGAGGATCAGCACCTTGCGCTTCTGGCGCGCCAGCTCATAGGCCATCAGGCCGCCGGCGATGCCCGCGCCGATCACGACCACGTCGGCGGACAGCCGCTCGCGGGCCGGTTCGTTTTCCTGGATCGGGTTCATGTCGTCTCCTCAGGCCGGCTGGGCGCCGGTGGGCGGTTCATGCCAGTAGCCGAAGGGGCCGCCGCAGGTGGCCGAGGGCTTGGTGAAGCTCTCGCAGACCGTCCAGGCCAGCGCCTCGTCGTAGGTGATCACATGAGCGCCGTCGCTCAGCGTGCCGTAGGGCAGGGGCGAATCCGGGCAGGATGCCGGGGCGTCTTCCTTGGTGTTTTCTTTGGCGGGCACCATGCCGGTGTACCAGGTGGCGACCAGCGTCCGGGTCATCTCCCAATGGGGCGAGTCCTTGCCCAGCTTTTGCGCCAGCTCCTCGTCCGGGGTGTCCAGCGCGATCCGGCAGAGGTCCGCGTAGTCCTTGCCCTCCGGCAGCGCCGCCAGCGTCCGCCAGATGCTGGTGCCCAGCTGAATGTAGCTCCGGTCGAGTTCCAGCCCGCACAGCTTGGACGAAGCCGTGAGAAAGTCGTGGGGCATCATCAGCGGCTTGGACGCCGCTTCTGCCGCTTCCGCGACAGGCACAGTCGCCACGCCCGGCAGGGCCGCCACGACCGCCGCGCCCGCCAGCCCGGCCAGCAGCTCGCGCCGCGTGGCGCCGCCCTGGTCCGTCCTCGCGCCTTCCTCCATGAGCATACTCCCGCATGAAAAGACGTGTACCGTTGCCCAGGCGCTCCTACCGGCGGCTTCCGCCGGGGTAGAGCATGCGCGCGTCAGGCGTCCCTATCCAAAGTAGGTACAATTTAAGGCATATCTGGCTATGCCAGCAATAGCCATTCGGCCTGGTTCGGTCCCTGGACGGAAGAGGTCACGGGGGGCACGCTCTGACGCGGAAGCCGAGCGCCCTGCAACTCTTCGCGTCCGGTGCCGTTTCACCCGCACCAGGACGCGCGAGGATGGAATGAACGACACCGGCACGGGGGACAGGAGCGGCACGCGGCAGGCGGCCGAGCGGGCGGCGCGGATCGAGGAGGAGACGGCCGGGCGCCCGCCTGACCGGCGGATCTCGACCGAGCTGAAGATCTTCACCTGGAAGGTGCTGATCGCGGCCGGCATCGGCGCCGTGCTGTTCCTCTGCTGGCAGGTGGCCAATGCCCTGCTGCTGGTCTTCACCGGCGTGCTCTTCGCCATCCTGCTCCAGCACATGGCGCAGGGGGTGCACCGCTGGACGTGGCTGCCCCAGGGCTGGGCGCTGGGTCTCGTGCTGGTGGCGCTCGCCGGGCTGGTGGTCGGCGGCGGCTTCCTGATGGGGCAATCGCTGCTCGGCCAGTTCGGGCAGCTCAGCCAGCAGGTCAACGCCGCCATCGGGCAGCTCCCACCGGAGATCCAGGACCAGATCACCCAGCAGGGCTCTTCCGCCTCGCTGCTGTCGCGGGTGCAGTCGGTGGCGACGGGGGTGATGTCCTTCCTGGGCGACGCGGTGGTGGTGCTGTTCACCGCCATCTATCTGGCGGCCTCCCCCGGCCTGTACCGGCGCGGCGTGGTCCTGCTGGTGCCCCCGCGCGGCCACACCCGCGCGGAGGAGGTGATGGACGTGATGGGCGGGTCCTTGTGGAAATGGCTGATCGGCCAGCTCGCCTCCATGGCCGTGGTCGGGCTGCTGACCACCGGCGGCCTGCTGCTGCTCGGGATCCCCGCCGCGCCGGCCCTGGGGCTGATCGCGGCCCTGATGGAGTTCGTGCCGCTGATCGGCCCCTTCATCGCCGCCGTGCCGGCCCTGCTGATCGCCTTCGCCCAGTCGCCCAACGACGCGCTGTGGGTCGCCGGCCTCTACATCCTGATCCAGCAGATCGAGGGCAACCTCGTCCTGCCCATGATGCAGAAGCGCGTCGTGGACCTGCCCCCCGTCATCACGCTGGGCGCCATCGCCGCCGGCGGCCTTCTCTTCGGCATCCTCGGCATGTTCCTGGCGACTCCGCTGGCCGTCGTCGCCCTGGTGCTGATCAACATGCTCTACATCGAGGACAAGCTCGGCGAGGGGCGGCACTTCCCGAAGGAGGGGTGAGGGGGTTCGGGCAGGCGCAAAGGCTCAAGACGGAAATGCTACAACGCGGAAGAAGAACGCAAGGTTACGACCTGCTGGGAAAACAAGTACCTCTCCGTCGTCCCCGCAAAAGCGCATATGCGCTAACTTTGACGGCCGTTTTCTCCCTCTCCCCGCTGGGGAGAGGGCGGGGCCCAGCCCGCCAGGGCTGGGAGGGTGAGGGGGACCG
>NZ_JAFIQV010000015.1 GCF_017356015.1 Azospirillum sp. SYSU D00513 | reverse complement strand
CGGCCGTGAAACACCTCAGCGCCAATGGTACTGCGTCTTAAGGCGTGGGAGAGTCGGTCGCCGCCAGGTCACCCGGACCCAAGGACACAGCAGCTCTGCAAAACACAGCCACTTGCACCTGTCTTCAGCCATTCGAACGGCCCGTATCCAACGATCCGGGCCGTTTCGCGTGCGGAATGGTTCTCAAACAGGCTGGCGGAACTCATCGCGAACGGTCATGTTTAAGCCCTTGCGGCGGGCCGGGCGACCGGCGGCGCCGCGACGGGAAACAAGCGCCTCCGGAGTTTCATGCGTTCCTGGCTGATCCCAGCCCTGCTCAGCCTGTCGCTCGCATTGCCACCGGGAGCCGTCGCCCCCGCCGTGGTCGCGGGCGGCCTGATCCTGGTCGCCGACAGCGCGCCCGCGGAGGCGCGGGCGCGGACCCGCTCCAGCGGCGGCTACGCACGCCCCAGCACGCGATCGCGCACGCCCTCCCTCAGCATTCCGTCTTCGCCCCGATCTTCCTCGTCGGGCAGCGGTGGCTATCGGCGTCCATCCCTGTCGCCATCTCCTGGCATCCGCACCAGCCCGAGCCTGCCGAGCGCCGCCGACCGCGAGTTTTCGCGTCGGCAAAGCGGCGAGGCGCTGAATCGGTACCGTGCCGACCGGCAGCCGAACACCCCCTCCCAAACCTATCCGGCGCCGGTGCCGAGCGGACCACCGCCCGGCGCGCGTCGCCACGGTCAGGCGGATGAATGGGCCGGCTACCGTAACGGCGGTGTGCCCAGCGGGTCCGGCTGGGGGACTTCTGGGTGGGGCGGCTCCAGCTGGGGCTGGGGAACGCGGCGGAGCGGCGGCTGGGGCTCGGGATGGGCCAGTGGCTGGCCGGCCGGTCGCGGCTGGACGCTGCCGGGCTATGCCTACAACACACCTTCACGCTTCGGCATCTGGGACGGGCTGTTCCTCTGGTTCCTGCTGGACAATCTGTCGCGCGCCGGCTCGACCGATTTCTTCCACAACCACCGCAATGATCCCGGCTATGAGCAGTGGCGGGCCGAGGCCGAACGCCGGGCTCAATCCGACGCTGACCTGCGCGCCCGGCTCGACCAGCTCGACCGCCAGCTCGCCGAGAAACAGGGGCAGCCCACCAACCCCAACTACCTTCCGCCCGACACGCCGCGCGACGTCGCCGTCGCCGAAGACGCGGTGTCGGAGGAGCGGAGTTCGGACCTCCAGACCCCGGCCGCGCGGCCCGGGAACAGCCAGGCGGCGCAGCCGCCGGTCGTTCAACCGCGCGCCGGAGCGGACGAGGCCGAAAACGGAGGCGGCATGGGCGGAGTGATCGTCATCTTGGCCCTGCTGGTCGGGGGCGGCGTGCTCTTCCTTCTGTGGAGATCCAGGCGCCGCCATCCGCTGCCGGCCGGAGCGGCCCCGTCCTCAAGCCCCACTGGAATGGCCGGACGCATCCTGCGGAACACCGTGTCGGGTGAAACCTACAAGCCGTCGCTGTTCCGCGTCGGCATGACGCTCACCGCCGACCCGACTCCTTTCATCCTGGCCGGCGGCAGCACCAAGGTCGCGCCGCCCGAGGGCGGATCGGGCGGTCTGGTCAGCGTCGAGGCGGTCGGGCGGCTGACCGCCGGCGGCACGACGCTGCACCGGCTCTACCTGCCGGGCGGGCAGAGCTTCTTCCAGCTTCATCTGGGCGCCGACGGCAAGCCGGACGAATGCCGGTATTTCTCGCTGATCGACGAGGTCTCTCCCGCGAGCGAGGAGGAATGGGGCTTCTGGCTCGACACCGCCGAGGGCATGATCGGCTGGCCGGAGTTCCAGACCAAGGACGGCAAGAGTTACGCCCGGCAATGGGCGCCGGGAAGCAACCGCATCGCGCCGCGCGACCTGTCGGAGGTGCGATCCGAGACGGGTGGCGAGCGGACGCGGCGTCTGAGCGCCATGCTCTACGCGGCCCCGACGGGTGCCGCGGCGCCCGCGCCCGAGACGGAATACATCCTGGTCGCCGCCGTGGAGGCCGACGGCCAAGCCTGGGTGGAGATCCAGGCGGGCATCGACGTCAATCCCGCCGCCCTGTCGCTCGCCTGAGCCGACATCACCGGATCAATGAAGAACGCCAATGAATAACAAGGCATCGAAGGAGCCTGTATAATGGAGAGCAACGCCTCAGTGTTCCTCGACGGACTGCTGTCCGGCCTGCCGGTGCTCCTTCTGCATTTCGCCGTCACGGTCCTGCTCTTCCTGGCGGGGGTCTGGGCCTACACCGCCGTGACGCCGATGCGCGAGCGGGAGCTTCTGGCCGGCGGCAACCGTGCAGCGGGCATCGTGCTGGGCGGTACGGTGGTGGCGATGGCGATCCCGCTCGCGGCGACGCTCGCGACCAGCCTCGCTCTGCTCGACATCGTGGTCTGGGGCCTTGTCGCCCTGGTCCTGCAACTCGTGACGTTCGGGGTCGCCCTGCTGTTGTTCCGCGATCTCCGGTCCATGATCGAGAGCGGCAACGTCGCCGCGGCGTCCGTCTTGGCGGCGCTTCAGCTCGCCATCGCGCTTCTCAACGCCGGCGCGATGGCCGGCTGACCCTTTTTCCCATGGAGGCCAGGATGCTGACTTTTATCCGCAATCTCGTTGGTGTGAAGACGGACCAGGCGGTCCAGGGCGCGGTCGAGGCGCTCGTGCAATGGGACCCGAAGGCGGCGACCGAGGCGGAACTGCGGACGATGGAGGAGCATCTGGACCGGCTCGGCCGTCAGGTCGCCGAGGCGCGCACCGCCTACAACCGCGAGAAGAAGGAAGCCGACGCCATCGCCGGCCTGTCCCGTCAGCGGCTGGCCGCGGCCGAGCATCTTCAGCGCCAGTTGGAAGGCGAGGTCGACGCCGCGCGCAAGGCCACGCTTGAGAAGAGCCTGGAGACGCTGGTCGCGATGCTGGAGCAGATGGCGCCGGAGGTGGACCGGGAAGCCCAGGACGCCAAGGACGCGGAGGAGTTCCTGCAGATGCTGGAGCAGACTTACGCCCAGGCCGGCGAGAAGCTTAAGACGGCCCGCAGCGAACTGAACCGGGCGGAGCGCGACATGTCCCGCGCCGCGCAGCAGCGCTCCGTCGCGGAGCAACGCGCCGAGGCCGCGCGCCAAGCCGCCGGGCTGAGCAGCGCCACGAGCGGGCTGGGGATGGCGCTGAAGGCGATGCAGGACGCCGCGGCCAAGGAGTTGGAGGGCGCCGAGGCGGCAAACGCCAAGGCCCGTCTTCTGAAGCCGACCCGGCCGGAGGAGGAGGATCCGAACATCAAGGCGGCGCTCCAGGCCGCGGCCGGCGGTCAACCGGCGCCGTCGAACGTCGTGGACCGGCTCGCCGCGATCCGGGCTCGGCAGGGCTGACCCCAGCGGGCGCCCGGGGCGGGGCATGGAACGCGGGGAGGGCGGCGCCGAGCCCCTGATCGTGACGTTGCGGATGGACGAGGGGTCCTTCCGCCGTCTCGACGGGCTGCGCCGCGCGGAGTTCCCGACCGAACGGAACCACATCCCCGCGCACCTGACCCTGTTCCATAAGCTCCCCGGCGAGGAGCGGGAGGCCATTGCCGACCGTTTGACCGAGTTGGCGCGCGGCCAGACGCCCATCCGTCTGCGCGCCACCGGCCTTCTTTTCCTGGGCCGGGGCGTCGCCTTCTCCTTCGAGGCGCCGGAACTGGTGCGGCTACGCAAGCGGCTGGCCTGGGAGTGGAGCGGCTGGCTGTCGCCGCAGGACCGGCAAGGCTTCCGCCCGCACGTCACGATTCAGAACAAAGTTCCACCCGACCGTGCCCGCGCCCTTCACGAGCGGCTACAGGCCGGCTTCGAGCCCTTCGAAGTCCTGGGCGAGGGGCTCCTGCTCTGGCGCTATCTCGGCGGCCCGTGGCAAGCTGCCGGCGACTTCCCCTTCTCGGCGGCCGACTCTGCGTTGGCCGGTGGGTAGCCCGGTCACGCCGTTCGGTCGAAGCGGATGTCCGGCAGGCAGGACTCGACGGCTGCGAGGGTGCCCGGCGGGACGAGGCCGAGGGACCGCGCGACCCGGCTGCTGTCCAGCGCGCTCCAGCGCGGCGGCGCCTCGCCCCCCAGCGCCTTGTGGGCCTCTCCATAGAGCGGGCGGACCAGCGCCGGGTCGCTGCCGAGCGCTGCGGCGATGTGCGCCGCGACCTCCGCGTAGGTCAGGTCAGCCGGGGCCGACAGCTGCCAGATTCCGTCCAGATGCTCCGCCCGGACGAGCCCCTCCACGCAGTCCGCGACGAGATCCAGCGTCACCGGCGCGATCCCGAAATCGCCGAAGGGCGTGATGGGCGCGCCGGCCCGCAGGCTGGCGGCCCAACCGTCGAAGAGCGGCAGTCCGGGATGGACGACCTTGGTCAGCCGCAGGACCCCGGCCTTTGGCAGGGCGAGGATTCCCGCCTCGGCCGCCGCCTTCTGCCGGCCGTATTCGGAAACGGGACAGGGCGTCTCCTCGGCGGAGCGCAGGGGCTTGCTACCGTCGAAGACATGGTTGGTGGACAGGAACAGCACCCGCGTGCCCCGCTCGGCCAGCCGTCGGGCGAGCGCCAGCGTGCCGGCCAGGTTCACGGCGGCGGACCCCTCCGGATCGCGTCGGCAGTCCGCCACGCGGGCGACCGCGGCGGCCAGGACGGCGGTTCGATACTCCTCCGCTTCGATGGCCTCCCACCGTTGCGCCCGGAGATCGACGAAGGGCCGCCCCGGCCCGGCGGTTTCGGCGCGGCGGGTGGTCGCGTGGACGGTCAGGCCCGACCGCGACAGGCGGGCGGCGCAGGCCGAACCGACGAGGCTGTCGCCGCCGACGACGAGCAGGTCGGTCATGGACGTGCGGGTCAGGGGCGTGCGGTTCATGGGGGCGCCGGTCATGGCGCGTCCTTCCAGAGGCGCCCGTCCGGGCCGAAGGGGCGGACGGCATGGCGGCGCGCCAGCCTCTCGGCCCACCAGTCCCGCTGCGCCCGGGCCGGCAGCGCCCCGAACTCCTCCTCGTCGCGGCCGGTGCCGACCTCAAGATAGACGTCGAGGTTGGTCAGGTCCGGGCGGGGCAGGCGGCCGGTCTCCAGATCCTCCCACATGCCGGCGAACAGCTCCTCCAGCCGCCGCACGAGCATCGGCGTATCGAACAGGGTGCAGGCGTCGCGTCCTTCCGCCAGCCGTTCCCTGTAGCGCCGGAGCACGGCGCGGTCACGACCGAAGGCGACCGCCCGGTCGACATACTCCTCCGGCGAGGCGCAGACCAGGTCGGGAAGTCCGGCGCTGCGCAACAGGCTGCCGCACACGCGCGAGGCGAAGGACCGGCCGCTCAGGGTCAGCATCGGCACGCCCATCCACAGCGCGTCCGACGCGGTTGTGTGCGCCCCGTAGGGAGCGGTGTCGAGAAAGAGGTCGGCCAGGGGATAGCGTGCGAGGTGATGGGCGTTGGCGAGCTTGTCCGCGAAGACAAGCCGCTCCGGCGCGAGGCCACGGCCCGCGGCGATGCCGCGCAAGGTGTCCTGAGCCGTGTCCGCGCCTGAGAGCAGCCACAGCACGCTGCCGGGGACCCGCTCCAGGATGGTCAGCCAGCGGTCGAAGGCCGGGCGGGTCAGCTTGTGCAGGCCGTTGAAGCAGCAATAGACCATCGCCTCTTCGGGCAGCCCCACCTCCGCCCGTGTGGGTCGGTGCGTGGCCACGGCGCGCTGCCGGTCGTTGGGCTGGTAGCAGGGAAGCCGGAGCACCGTCTCCGAATAATGGATCTCCTCTCCCGGCGGGATGACCCAGTCGTCGGCGATGATGTAGTGGTGGTACGGGCTGCCCATCGTGCCGGGGAAGCCCAGCCAGTTGACGATGACAGGAGCGGGGCGGAGCGCCACCAGCTTCGTCCGCCCGTCGCGCGTGTAGCCGTTCAGATCCACCAGGATCTGGATGCCGTCGTCGGCGATTCGGCGGGCCGCGGACGCGTCGTCCATGCCGCTGACCGGGATCCAGTGATCGACCGCCGCCTTGATGCGCTCCTGGAGGGGGCCGCCGAGCGCCGGGCCGCAGTAATAGGCGAAGACCTCCACCTTGGCGCGGTCGTGCAGCTCGAAGAGCTCGGCCGTCAGATAGCCGACCGCGTGGTCGCGCAGATCCGACGACAGATAGCCGATGCGCAGGCGCCCGTCCCGCCGTCCCTCGCGCGCCGCCCAGTGGGACCGCACGAGGCCATCCCCCGGCAGCCCGACATCGCGGAGGTTGTAGTTCCAGGCCGCTGCCAGCAGCAGCGCCGGGTCGTCCGACCAGGCGGCCATGGACAGGGGCGACATGCCGGCGACCAGCGCCTCCAGGCCGACGCGCTCCCACGGCTGGACCACCGGCCATTCGCATTGCCGCTGACGCAGGGCGACATAATGCTGCAGGGCTTCCCGCTGCTCGCGGTCGAGGTCCAGGCTCTGGCGCAGCATGGCCTCGGCGGTCGCGTCCTGCTGGTTCTCCTCCATCACGCGGGCGATCTGGTTGAGCGCCGCCGTCTTGTGCGTGATGGCGTTCCCGTTCACCGCCCCCAGCCGTTCCAGGAGCGCGGACCAGCGCTGGACCGCGCCGCCGGCATCGCCCAGCCGTTCATGGATGCGGCCGAGATTGATGTAGGCCGGCATGAAGTCGGGGTTCAGAGCCAGTGCCCGCTCCAGGCAGCCGCGGGCCGCCTCCAGTTCGCCCTGGTCCGACAGCGTGACGCTCTGGTTGAACAGCACCGCGTAGAGCAGCGGGTTGTCCTCGTTGTGGCGCACCCAGGCGTCGTAGAGCGCCAGGACGGCGGCTGCGCCCTCCGTCGCCCGGATCTCCTCAGCCGCGCGGATCAGGTCCATGACGCTGAGGTCGCGCTCGCGCGCGCGGTTCATCGCCGACGACAGACGGTCGCTGTTCATGCGCCCACCCCGACTTCCTTTCCGTCACCCAAGCCGCCCCGATGCCGGAACGGGCGCCCATGACGTTACGCCACGGCGGCGTTCATGGCGGCCTTCTGCTCGTCCGTCATAGACAACTTCTGCGCCGCGGTGAAGGCGTCGAGTTGGATGGGTGTCAGCGCCTCGATCTGCGTGGCCGCCAGCGCGTCGATGTTCGTCTCGGTCAGCGACGCGACCTGGGTCGTCGTCAGGCCGCTGAGCTGGACCGGCGACAGCGCGCCGATCTCGGTCGCGGTCAGCCCGGTGAGCTGGGTGGTGGTCAGCGCGCCGATCTGCGAGGCGCCGAGCGCCGCGAACTGCGTGGCGTTCAGCGCCTGCAGTTCGGTCACGGCGAGGTTGGCGACCTGCGTCGTGGATATGGCCCCGATCTGGATCGTGGTGAGCGCGCCGACCTGCTCCGTGGTCAGGGCGCGCAGCTGCACCCGTCCCAGGCTGTTGATCTGGGTGGTCGACAGCGCGGCGATCTGGCTGCCGGTCAGCGCCCCCATGGCGGTGGTCGTCAGCGCCGTGAGTTGGGAGGCCTTCAAGCCCCCGATCTGCGTGGTGGTCAGGGCCGCGGCCTGGGCCGTCGTCAGCCCGACGATCCCCGAGGTGGAGATGGCGCCGATCTGCCCCGGCGTCCAGCCGGCGATTTGGACCGCCGTCAGGCTACTCAGGTCGGTGGCGGACAGGCCGCCGATGCCCGGAAGCGACAGGGCCGAGAGCTGCGTCGTGGTCAGGGCGGCGAACTGCGCGTCCGACAGGGCGTCCGTTCCGGTGGCGGTCAGGCCCGCGATCTGAGTCGCGGTCAGCGCGGCGATGTCGGCCGTGCTCAGCCCGGCGATCTGGGAGGCCCTGAGCGAACCGATCTGCGCCGCCGTCAGGCTGCGCAGCTGGGTGGTCGTCAGCGCGCCGAACTGGGTTCCGGTCAGGCCGCCGATGCCGGTGGTCGACAGCGACGCCACCTGGGTGGTGGTCAGGCTTTGCAGCTGCGCCGTCGTCAGCGCCGCCATGCCGTCCGTGGATATGCCGCCGAGCTGGGTCGTGGTGAGGGCGGTGATCTGGCCGGTCGCCAGCCCGGCGATCTGCGCGGCGGTCATCTCCCCCATCTGGGCGGCCGTCAGGCCGCGCAGCTGCGCGGTGCTGAGCGAGGAGAGCTGGGCCGGGGACAAGGCGTCGATGCGCGTCGCCGCCAAGGCACCCATCTGCGTCGGCGACAGGCCGCGCAGCTGGGTGGTGGTCAACCCGGTGATCTGGTCCTCGGTGAGCCCGCCGATGCCGGACGCGGAGAGCCAGCCCATCTGGGTGGAGGTGAGCTGCGACAGCTGGCTGGCGGTCAGCGCCTCCACACCGGTGGCGGCGAGCTTTCCGAACTGGGTCGAGGTCAGCGCCGCAAGGCCCGTCGCGGTCAGGCCGGCGATGTGGGTGGAGGACAGCTCGCCCATCTGCGTCGCCGACAGGCCGCGAAGCTGAGTGGTGGTCAGGGCCGCGAACTGGGTGGCGGCCATGCCGTTGAGCGCCTCGGTGGACAGGCCGCCGATCTGCGCCGCCGTCAGCCCGGCGATCTGGCTGGTGGACAGGGCACCGATCTGGCTTTCGGTCAAGCCGGCGAGCTGTGTCGGGCCGAGCGCCGCCAGTTCGGTGCGGGTCAGCGCGCCGAGCTGCGTGGAGGTCAGCGCCGCGATGCCGGTCGTCGCCAGCGCGCCGATCTGCGTCCCGGTCAGGGAGCCCAGGAGGGCCGGGGTCAGGCTGGCGACCTGGTCGGTGGTCAGGGCCGCGATCTGTGGCGGCGTCAGGCCGCGCAGCTGGGTGGTGGTCAGGCCGGCGAACTGGGTCGTGGTCAGGGACTGGACCGCCGTGCCCGACAGTCCGCCGATCTGCGTCGCCGTCAGCTGGGCGAACTGGGCCGCGGACAGCTCGCCGATCTGCGTGCCCGTCAGCCCGGCGAGCTGGGCCGGGCCGAGTGCGGCCAGGCTGGTGGCCGTCAGCCCGGTCAGCTGGGTGCCGGTCAGCGCCCCCAGCTGGGTGGCGGTGAGGCTGCGAAGCTGGGCGGTGGACAGCGCCGCGATCTGCGCTTGCGTCAGGCTGTCCATCGCATCCTCGGACAGTCCGCCGATCTGCGCCGTCGAGAGGCCGGCGATCTGGGTTGTGGTCAGAACCGCGACCTGGCTGTCCGTCAGTCCGCTCAGCGCCGTGGCGGTCAACGCCCCCATCTGGGCCGCCGAGAGGGCGGCGACCTGGCTGGTGTCGAACTCGTCCATCACGTCGGCGTCGAGCCCCATGAGCTGGGTCGTGGTCAGCGCCGCCATCTGCGCTTCCGTCAGGCTGCGCAGCCCCTCGTCGGACAGGGCACCGATCTGGGTCGCCGTGAGGCCGCGGACCTGGGTGCTGGACAGGGACTGGACCTGCGTCCCGGTCAGGCCGCCGATGCCGTTCGTGGACAGGCCGGCGATCTGCGCCGAAGAGAGACCGCCAAGCTGGCTGGCGGTCAGCGCCCCGACCTGCGCGTCCTTCAGCCCGCCGAGCTGGGCAAGGCTCAGCGCCGAGAGACCCGTGGGGGCCAGCGCGCCGATCTGCGCCGTGGTCAGCATGCCGATCTGGCTTGCACCCAGCCCCTTGAGCTGGGTGGTCGTCAGAGCACCGATCTGGGTCTCGGCGAGGCCGGCAAGACCGCTGGAGGACAGGGCGCCGATCTGCCGGGAGGTCATCGCGCCCAGTTGGGTTTCGGTCAGCGACCCGGCCTGGCCAGCCGTCAGGCCGCCGATGGCGGAGGGCGAGAGCGCCGCGATCCGCGTCGCGGAGAGGCCGCCGAGCTGCGTTCCGGTCAGCGCCTCGACCTGCGTCGCCGTCAGGCCGCCGAGCTGGGTGGCGGTCAGCATGTCGAACTGGGTCGCGGTCAGCCCGCTCACCTGGGCGGTGGTGAGGGCGCCGACCTGCGCCGGCGTCAGCGCGCCAAGCTGGGTGGCGGTCAGTCCGGACATCTGCGTCGGCGTGAAGCCGCCGACGCCATCGGACGAGAGCGCGGCCATCTGCGCCTCGGACAGCGCGGCGATCTGCGCCCCCGACAGGGCGCCGACCTGTTCGGTCGTCAGGCCGCCGAGCTGCGCCGTGGTCAGCGCCGCCATCTGGCTGGTCGCGAGCGCCTCGAGCTGTGACGTCTTCAACGCCGCGATCTGGCCGGCGGTCAGGCCGCGGATCTGGGTGACAGCCAGCGAGGATACGGCCGAAGTGCCGAGCCCGCCGATCTGGGTCGTGGTGAGCGCGCCGACCTGCGTCGCGGTGAGGCCGGCGAATTGGGTGGCCGTGAGGGCGGCCAGCTGCGTGTCGGCCATGCCCCGGATCGCCGCGCCGGTCAGCGCCGCGATCTGAGTCGAGGCGAGGGCGCCGAGTTGGGTCATGGTCAGCGCCGCCATCCCGGACGCGCTCAACCCGGCGATCTGGGCCGTCCTCAGCGAGGCGATCTGCGTCGCGTCGAGCCCGTCGATCTCATCCGGCGACAGGGCGTTCACCTGGGCCGACGTGAGGCCGCGCAGCTGCGTGGTGGTCAGCGAGGCGAGCTGGCTCTCGGTCAGCCCGTCGGCCGCGCCGGCCGAAATCGCCGCGACCTGCGCGCTGCTCAGCATGTCGAGCTGCGTGGTGCTCAGCGCCGCGAGGCCGGTTTCCCTCAACGCACCGATCTGGGCCGTGGTCAGCGCCGCGACCTGATCGGCCGTGAGGCCTGCGACGGCTTCGCTGGAAAGCTCGGCGATGTGTGCGGGCTTCAGCGCCAGGATCTGGGCCGTGGTCAGGGCCGCGACCGTGCTGGAGGACAGCCCACCGGCTTGGGCCGCGGTCAGCGAGGCGATCTGGGACGTGGTGAGCCCGCGCAGTTGGGTGGTGCTCAATGCCGCGAACTGGCTCTCGCCCAGGCCCTTGACTGCGGCCAGGGACAGGGATGCGAGCCTTGTCGGCGACAGTCCCGCGATCTGCGAACTGCCGAGCGCGCCGACCTGCGTCGCGGTCAGCCCGGCGAACTGGGTGCCCGTCAGCCTTTCCAGAACCGTCACCGGCAGGCGGCCGACCTGGGTCGTCGTCAGGGTGCCGATCTGGGCCGGCGTCAAGGCGCCGAGCTGGGTTGTGGTCAGCTCGGCCATCTGGCTGTCCGTCAGGCCCTGGATTCCGCTGGAACCGAGCGCCGCGAGCTGGGCGCCGCTCAGCGCGCCGAGCTGCGTGCCGGTCAGGCTGCCGATCATGGTGGTGGACAGGCCGCGGAGCTGGGCGGAGGTCAGGGCGGACAGGGCGGTGCCGGACAGCGCCTGCAGCTGCGTCGTTTCCAAGGCGCCGAGTTGGGCCGCAGTCAGGCCGCGGGCCTGCGTGCCGGTGAGCGCCGCGGCGGCGGTCGTGGTGAGCGACGCCGTCTGGCTGGCCGTCAAGGAGCCGATCTGGGCCGCCGTCAGTCCGCCGAACTGCGTCACGGTCAGGCCCGCGAGCTGTTCGCCGCTCAGCCCGCGCAATGCGGTGCCGGTCATGGCGGGCATCTGGGTCGCGGTGAAGGCGGCCATCTGCGTCGCGTTCAGGCTTTCCAGCGCGGTGGCGGTCAGCCCCTTGACCTGGGTCAGGGTGAGGGCGGCGATCTGTGTGCCGGCCATCCCGTCGAACCCGTCCACGGACATTTCCGCCATCTGCGCGGCGGTCAGGCCCTGGATTTGCGTGGTCGTGAGGGAGGCGACCTGAGTTTCGTTCAGGCTCCGCACCCCGGTCGAGGACAGGGCCGCCATCTGTGTCCAGGACAGATGGTCCATCTGGTCCGTCGTCAGCGCCTCGATGCCCCGCTGGCCAAGCCCTCTGACCTGAGCGGCGGACAGCACCGCCATCTGGTGCGAGGCCAGCCCGGCGATCCCGGTGCCGGACAGGGCGCCCATCTGGGTCGCGGTCAGGCCCCTGATCTGCGTGGTGGTCAGGGTGCCGACCTCCGCCGAGGTCAGGCCGCCGACCTGTTCGGTGCCGAGCGCGCCGATCTGCGCCGCCGTCAGGGCGTTCCACTGCGTCACGGCGAGCGAGCCGATCTGCGTCGGGGTCAGCCCGCGCAGCCCGGCCGCGGACAGGCCCGCGATCTGCGTGGTGCCCAGCGCTGCGACCTGGTCGGTGGACAGAAGGGCGACCTGCGCCGCGCGGAGCCCGCCCATCTGCGTCGCCGTCAGCGATCCCAGGAGCGTCGAGGTCAGGCCGGCGATCTGGGTGTCGCTCAGCCCGCCGATCTGCGCCGGCGTCAGGGCGCGGAGGAGCGTGCTGGCGAGCCCCTCGAGAAGCGTCGCGTCCATGCCCTTGATGCCGCCGGCGGACAGGGCGGAGAGCTGGGTGGAGGAGAGCCCGCCGAGTTGGGTCGCCGTCAGCGCGGCGACCGTGGTGGAGGTCAGGCCCCTCAGCTGGGTGGTGGTCAGGGCGGCCAGGTCGCTGGTCGCAAGCGACCGGACCTGGCTTTCGGTCAGGGCGGCGAGCTGGGTGGCGGTCAGGCTGCGGGTCTGCGCGTCTGTCAGGCCTGAAAGCTGCGCGCCGGACAGGCTGTCGATCGTGTCCGTGCTGAGGGCGGCGATCTGCGCGGCGGTCATGCCGAGCAGCTGCGTGGTGGCCAGGGCGGCGACCTGGCTGTCCTGGAGGCCCTTCAGCGCCGAGGTCGTCATGCCTCTCATCTGCGCGGGCGTGAGGGCGGCGAGCTGCGTTTCGGTCAGCGCTCCGACGCCGGTGGCGCTCAGCCCGCCGATCTGGGTCGTGGACAGCATGCCGAGCTGATCCGCCGTCAGCCCGGCGACGCCGCCGGTCGACAGGGCCGCCATATGCCCCGCCGTCAGTCCCCGGACTTGAGTCGTGCTCAGAACCCCGATCTGGGTGGTCTCCAGCCCGCCGACCTGGGCGGCCGTCAGAGCGGCGAGCTGGATCGAGCCCAGGGCGCCGAGCTGCGTGCCGGTCAATGCGTTCAACTGGGTGGCGGTCATGCCCCTGACCTGCGCGCCGCTGAGCCGGGCGATCTGCGCCTCGGTCAGCCCGTTCGCCGCGTCGGCGGACAGGGCGCCGATCTGCGCCGCCGTCAGCCCGGCCGTCTGCGTCGTCGTCAGCCCTGCGACCTGGGTTCCGGTCATGCCCCGGACGGCCGTGGCGGTCAGGCCCGCGATCTGCGGCGCCTTCAGGGCGCCGAGCTGGGTGGCGTTCAACGCGCCGAGCTGCTCGCTTCCCAGGCCGCGGACGGCGACGGCGGAAAGTGCCGCGATCTGGGTCGCGGCGAGCGGGGCGAGCTGTTCGGCCCGCATGGCCGCGAGTTGCGCGGCGGTCAGTGCCGCCATCTGCGTGACGGCGAGCCTTGCCAGGAAGGTCCCGCTCAGGCCGCCGATCTGGGCGGCGCTGAGGGATGCGACATGGCCTTTCGTCAGGCCGCTCAGCTGTGTGGCGTTGAGCGACTCCAGCGCGGTCGCGGTCAGCGCCTTCGTCTGGGTGGCGTTCAGGGCGGCGATCTGGGTGGTGCCGAGCCCGGCAAGCTGCGTGGCGGTGAGGGAGGCCAGTCCGGCCGGAGCCAGCCCCTTGACCTGGGTGGCGTTCAGGCTGCCCAGCGCGGCCGCCGACAGTTCGGCGAACTGGTCCGGTGTGAGGGAGGCCAGCTGGTCGGCGGCCATGCCGCGGACCTGCGTCGTGGACAGGGCCGCCACCTCCTCCGCGGTCAGTCCGCCGATCTGCGTCCTGGTAAGTGCGCCGATCTGCGTCGCCGCGAGCCCTCCGAACTGGGTCAGGGTCAGTCCGCCGATCTGCGTCTCGGTCAGGCCCCGCACGGCGGTGGTGGTCAGCGCCGCGAGCTGCGTCGGCGCCAGAAGCGCGATCTGCTCCGCGTTCAGCGCGCCGATCTGGCCGGCGGTCAGCCCCTTGGCCTGCGTGGCCGACAGCGCCGAGATCTGATCACCCGTCAGATTTTCCGCCTGGTGCGCGGTCAGAAAGGACAGTTGGGCGGGCCGCAGGGCGGCGAACTGCGTCGCTTCGAGCGCTTTCAGGTTCGTCGTGCTCAGCCCGCGCAACGCGGCCGGGGCGAGCGCTGCGACCTGCGTTTCCGCCAGGGCGGCGAGCTGCGCGCCGGACAGCACCTCCAGCTGCGTGGAGCCCAGCCCCGGCAGCTGGCTCGTGGTCAAGGCGGCGACCTGCGCCGGCGTCAACGCCTGCACCTGGTCCGTGGTCAGGGCGCGGAGCTGCGTTGCGGTCAGGCCGCCGATCTGGGTGGCGGTCAGCTCGTCGATGTCGGTGACCGACAGGCCGCGGATCTGCGTCGCCGTCATCGCCGTCAGCTGCCGGGCTTGAAGCCCGCCGACCTGTTCGGCGCTCATCGACGCGATGTCGCTGACGCTCAGCCCCCGGATGCTGACGGCGGCCAGCGCCCCCATCTGCGTTGCCGACAGCACGGCGAGCTGCTGGTCCGTCAGAGCCGCCACCCCGGTGGCGGTCAGGCCGGCGGCCTGCGTGGCGGTCAGGGCGGCGATGTTCTCGGTGGACAGGCCGGCGATCTGCGGCGCCGTCATCGCCCCGATCTGCGTGGGCAGGAGACCGCCGAGCTGGGTGCTGGTCAGAAGCCCGATCTGCGTTCCGGTCAGGCCCCGGATCTGCGACGAGTTCAGCACCCGCAGCTGCATCGGGGACAGGATGGAGAACTGCGCGTCGGTGAGGCCGGCGATGTCGCCCGGTGTCAGGCCGCGGATCTGCGCGGCGGTCAGGGCGGCGATGGCATCGACCCCGAACGCGTCCATCTGAGCGTCCAGCAGCACCGAAAGCTGGGCGCCGCTGAACTTCATCTGGCTGTCGCTGATGACGCTGATCTGCGTCGTCGTCAGCGCGGTCATCTGGGTGGTCGTCAGCGCGGCCAGCTGGGTGCCGCTCATCGCCGCGATCTGTTCGGTGCTGATGGAGCGCACTTCGGTCTTGCTCAGCGACCGGATGGTGGTGGTGCTCAGCGCGGCGAACTGCGTGGGCGACATCGAGCCGACGCTGATGCTCATGATGGCCTCGCCCCGGCGTGTCGGCGGATGCGGCGCGGGAGCGGATGCGTCCCGGCGGAGGGATGGACGCCCCGTGTCACGGGAATCGTCGCAGGGGCAGCCGCAAGCGCCGTCACGCGCATGACCATGTCACGCCGCATTTCCGATCGCACCGTTGCTGTTCCGCCCCGCCTCACACGAAGTATCCTTCGCCCACATCACCGGTAAAAGATAAGTTAATGGCGCCCCGCTTTTCAGCGCGCTGGCACCCATGTCTTTCCCCGCCGCGCTCCATCATCCCGCACCTCCGGCCATGGAACGGGTGTTCTTGACCTGAAGCCGCTGGCGAAGCGCTTGAACTTCGCTTCCCCGTCCACGGTAAGCAAGAATGAATTGGGAGTCAAAATTTGGGGCAATTTTTTCTGAAGATCGTGGAGAAATGTTTCGGGCGGGACGGGCGGCGGAAGCCGCGCGGCGGGACGCCACCCGACCGCTAACCCCAAATCACGCGTGCCGCCGGACCGGTTCCTCCGGTTAAGGCATGAGGGCGGCGGGCTCGGCCTCGTAGCCGCCTCGGACCATGATGCGAAGGAGGAACGGCCAATGGCGGACCGGAACAATGCCGGCAATGAAAGCGAAGGCGCGCGGATCGACCGGGATCCGTCCCTGCCCGAGGGGCTGGACCGCATGCCGGCGCAGGACACGACGGGTGCGGCGCGAGCGGCCGGTTCCGGCCAGGGCGAGGGCGGGCGCTCGATGACGGACGCCATCGACAAGGCGATGGACAAGACCATGGGCGACCTGCCGGCCGGCGGGGGCGGCGAGGAGGCCGAACGCACCCGGCAGGCCATCGACCGCATGGGTGGCGGCAACGTTCCGCACGGGGGCGACGACCCGCAGCATCTGACCAACACCCCCATGAGCCCGATGCCGAACGAGACCGGCGGCAAGGGGAATGTGGGCGACACGCCGACGGGGGATGGCGGAACGCAGAGGTAAAGGGTCCGGCCGGACAGGACTCGGCAGCCGCGCGCCGAAGGGCGCCGGCTGCTTCGAACCCTCACGATCCGCCCGGAACAGTCCGGACGGGCCGGGGCTGGGGTCAGCCCAGGATGTCGAGGACGATCTGCCGGACCTCGCGCTGGGACAGGGCGGGCCATTCCGGGACGCGGGGCGTCGCGGGGCGGGCCTCGACGGTCCGGCGCAGATGCGGGGGCAGGGTCACGGGCTCGGAAACGTAGCCCGGCTGGGTGGATGCGGTGATCATGCGATAATCCTCCGGTCGGCGCAGGCGGTGCCTGCCGACTTCTCTTTATGAATTTTGAAAGAACGATGGGGACGGCATCGGCCGCCCTGATCGGCATCACGTCCGTGATGCCCGGAGCGCGGAAAGCGCCCCGGCCGTGGCGGTACGCCATGTCGTCGGCGTTCCATCCACTTTGCCCATATAGGAATGAGCGCGCCGCCTTTAAAGCCCAGCCGGCACCAGGGGGACCGGCCCGTGTCGGCTCTTGGGGCGCCGGCTCTGCGGACTGGGGCTCAATGCAGGCGCGCGGGCTTGAGGAAGCGGCTGCGGTCGGCGGAGCCGACGCGCAGGTCGAACACGTCGCCCTCGCGCTCGACCGTCAGCGGGATGTCGATTCCCGCGGGGCCGACCGACCAGAGTGCGCGGTAGAAGGACGCCAGCGAGTGGACGGGCTTGCCCGCGACGGCGCGCAGGACGTCGCCGGCGCGCAGCTCCGCCCGCTTCGCCGGCCCGTCGCCCGCCAGCCCGGCGAGGACCACGCGGTCGCGGTCGTCCTCCGTGGCGAAGAGGCCGAGCCAGGGGCGGGGGGCGGCGCTGGAGCGGCCGTTCGTCAGCAGGTCGTCCAGAATCGGCTTCAGGGCGTCGATCGGCACGCTCATGTTGATCGGCATGACGCGCCCGCCCGGTGCGGAGGACTGGAGCTGGAGGGAGCCGATGCCGAGCAGTTCGCCCCGGCTTCCGAGCAGCGCCGTGCCTCCCCAGTTGGGATGCGCGGGCATGGTGAAGATCGCGTCCTCCAGGAGGTATTCCCAGTAGCCCGCGAACTCCTGCCGGGCCATGACCTGCCCGGCGAGCGAATGGGCGCGGCCGCCGGAGCCGCCGACCACCACCTGGGCGCCGAGTGCCGCGTTGCGCGAGTTGCCGAGCGGCAAGGCCGGCACGCCGAGCGGCGCCAGCGCCTGCACGAGGCCGAAACCGCTGTCATAGTCGTAGGCAAGCACATGGCCCTGCACGGCGCGCCCATGGCTGGTGGTGAGCCAGATCTCCGACGCCTCGGCGATCAGATAGCCGATGGTCAGGACGAGCCCGTCATCGCGGATCACGGCGCCATGGCCTGCCCGTTGCGTGCCCAGCGTCTCGGCGGTGAAGGCGTCGTCGGGAATGGAGGCGCGCAGGGACACCACGGAAGCGAGCGCCCGATCCAGATCGTAGTCCAGCAGGTCCGGGTCGGGCTGGAACTCGGGCGGGATCTGCCAGTCGTCGGGCGATTGCATCGAAGAGCTCCTCGGGATGGGGCCGGTGCCGGAAATGGCCCTTTTTTCAAGATAGGGGCTGGCGTGCCCGGCGAACAGTCCGGCGGGTCATATCCCGCCCCGGCCAAGGCCGGAAACGCCTGGCCATTCGGCGGGGAGATGCCTTTCGGGAGATGACCTCCCGATCCGCTTGGGGCCGACGGAACCGATGCCCATAAGGAAAGAAGGGGCCAACCACGGGGAGGTGCCGATGCAGGCGACGCGGCTGCTGCTCGAACTCGCGGGCAACGTGGTGCTGCTCCTCTGGGGCTTGCAGATGGTCCAGACCGGCCTGACACGGGCGTTCGGCGCGGATTTGCGACGCTTTCTCGGTGCCGGGCTGGGCAACCGCCGGACGGCCTTCCTCGCCGGGCTCGGCGTGACGCTCCTCCTGCAGAGCAGCACCGCCACCGGGCTGATGCTCGCGGGCTTCACGGCGGCTGGCGCCGTTCCCCTGGTGCCGGCGCTCGCCGCCATGCTCGGCGCCAACGTCGGCTCGACGCTGATCGTGCAGCTCATGACCTTCGACAGGGGCGGGCTGGCGCCCCTCCTGCTGCTGGCCGGGTTCCTGGCCTTCCGGCGCGGCGGAAACAGCCGTGCCCGCGATCTCGGGCGTGCCGGGCTCGGCCTCGGGCTGATGCTGCTGTCGCTCCATCTGCTGGTCGCCGTCACCGGGCAGGCCGGGACGGCGCCGGCCCTGCACGGGCTGCTCGGCGTGCTGACGGCGGATCCGGTCGTGGCCCTGCTGCTGGCGGCGGTGCTGACCTGGGCGGCGCATTCGAGCGTCGCCGTGGTGCTGCTGATCGCTTCGCTGGCCGGCGCGCAGGCGATTCCGCCGGAAGCGGCGGTCGTGATGGTGGCGGGTGCCAACCTCGGCGGCGCGGTCAACCCCGTTCTGGAGGGGCCGGGCGGCAACCCGGCGGCGCGCCGCCTGCCGGTCGGCAATCTGGTGACCCGCGCCGCCGGCTGCCTTGCGGTGCTGGCCTTCCTCGGCCCGCTCACCGCCGGGCTCGCCCATCTGTCGCCGGAGCCCGGCCGTCTGGCCGCCGGCTTCCACCTCGCCTTCAACCTTGTCCTGGCGGCGCTGTTCATCGGGGTTCTGCCGCGACTGGCGATGCTGCTGGTCCGGCTGTTCCCGGAACGGGTGGCGGTCGCCGATCCGGCGGCACCCCAGTATCTGGACCAAGCGGCGCTGCGCGCGCCGCACCTCGCCATCGCCAACGCCGCGCGGGAGGCGTTGCGCATGTCGGACACGGTGGACGCGATGCTGCGCGGCACGCTGGACGTCTTCCGCACGGACGACCGCCGGCTGCTGGAGGAGGTCCGGCGCATGGACGACGTGCTCGACCGGCTGCACGAGGCGATCAAGCGCTACCTGACACGGATCAGCCTGGAGGATCTCGACGAACGCGACGCCCGGCGCGTGTCGCAGGTGCTCACCCTGACGATCAACCTGGAGCATGTCGGCGACATCATCGACCGCAATCTGATGGAGACGGCGGGCAGGAAGATCGGGCGGCAGCTCCACTTCTCGGAAGAGGGGGCGGCCGAGATCGTGGCGATGCTGGAGCGGCTCGGCGAGACCCAGCGCCTCGCGGCGGCGGTCTTCCTGTCCGGCGACCTGCGTTCGGCCCGCGCGCTCATGAGGGAGAAGGAGGTCATCCGTGACCTGGAGACGCGGGCGACCGAAGCCCATTTCGCGCGGCTGCGCGCCGGCCGGACGGAGAGCCTGGAGACCAGCGCGCTGCATCTCGACATCCTGCGCGACCTGCGGCGGATCAACGCCCACCTCGCCGCCGTGGCGCACCCCGTGCTGGACCGCTCCGGCGAACTGGCGCCGAGCCGTCTGCGGGGCGAGGCTCCCTGAGGCGTTCCGCGCTGCTCGCGGGCTTAGCCCAGCTCGATGCGGACGGTCTTCACCCCGTCGGCCACGCCGATCTCGATGACCCGCGGCTCGGGCTTGGCCTTCACGATGCTGATGTCGCCGTTGCGTTCCAGCCGCGCCTCGGCGACCCCGGAGGCGTCCGTGAGGCCATGGCGGCGGAGGTCTTCCTCCAGGTCGCGGTCGGTCAGGTGCGTCCTGGCCATCATGCGCTCGTCGATCCTGCCGTCACGGATCAGGGTTTCGGAATGCCCCTTGAGCATCGCTCCGAATCCGTGCCAGCGGCAGGCGAGGGCGGAGAGCAGGGAATGCATGGCGACGAGGATGGCGGTCGCGGCCAGCGCCGGCAGGAAGGGAGCGTTGCCGGTGATGGCGCGGCTCGCGATGGAGCCCAGCATGATTCCCAGGATGACGTCGAAGGCCGTCGCCTTCCCCATGAAGCGCTTCTTGCCGAGCCGCACGAAGGCCAGCGTCACGACATAGACGATGACGGCCCGCAGCCCCATCTGCCAGGCCGTGATCTCCTTGTTGTCCGACCCGATGCCGAGGATCAGCCTTGCCAGAATGTCGAATTCGTCCATGACGGCCGCCGTCCCTTGCGTTGCTGCGTGACGGAGCAACGCGCGCCCCGCGGCTATGATCCAGGGGGGCAGGGGGCGGGAGGACCGTCAGTCCAGGCAGGCCGCCCGGAGCTGATGGAGCCTCTCCCACAGGTCCAGCGTCGTGGCGGACGCCGTCCCGATATTCTCCCGCGCGACGAGGTCCGGCAGGGAATCGAGCGTGATGGCGTCCTCGCGGGGCGGCTCGACGCGCACCCGTTCGGAGAAGACGACCACCCCCGCCACGAGGGTGCCCGGCAGGATGGCCGACAGGGCCTCCACCTGTCGGCGGATCTGGCGCCGCGCCGTTTCCAGCGTGGCGGGACCGACGAGCCGGACGCCGTCCGCCGACCAGCGGGGAGGGTGTCCCTCGCTGGACTTCACCTCGACGATCCAGAGGCGTCCGCCGAGCAGCGCCAGATAGTCCAGTTCGCGTTCGCGCTTCGGATCGGCGCCGATGCAGGCGCCGTGCAGCGTCGGAACGCCCAGCTCGCGCAGGCGGCGCCCGACCTTCAGCTCGGCCGGGAAGCCGGCGTTGACATGGCCCGGCGGGCGGAAGCGGATGAGCGAGGCCAAGTCCATCGGCGCGGGCTATAGCATGGGTGTCACGGCTTTGGCAGGACGTTCGGGATTCAGCCCTCGCCCGGCATTCCGCCGCGTTCCCGGTCCGCAGCCGGGTTCCTCTCGACACCGGCACCGGCCGCCTCCGCCCGTTCCGCGAAGCCGCGGGTAACGCAGGAGGCGGCCTCCACCCAGAGGGCGTTGATCGCCAGCCCGGCCCGCATCGCCGTCTCCGTCTGGTCCGCGAAGGACCGCGCCTGGATCGCCATCGCGTCCGCCGGCGAGCGGCACCGGGACAGCCGCTCCAGGTCGGCCGCCTGCCGCCGGCTGATCATGCGAAGGCAGGCCAGCCATTCCCGGCCGGCGGCATGGGCGGTGTCCATGAGAATGCCGCCGCCGTCGAGCAGCGCACCCGCGGTCCGGGTGCCATTCGGAATGACGCCAAGGGGACCCAGCCCGGCCGGTGGCGCTGGCCCCGATGCGTCAGGAACCGCTTCCCGGCGACCGGGCTCGTCATGCGGTTTTTCGCGAGAGGCGCCCTCGTGAGGTGCCGGGCTTCCGCCACCGTTCCGTGCGGCGATGGTGGCGACCGCCGCGAGCGTGCCGCCGGCCACCAGGATCCTGCCCAGATTCCGACGCATGAAGCCGCCCTGTTCCGGCGTGCCTTCCTCCGGCTCCCCCGCGTCCGGGATCGCTTCCCGGCGCGCGGCCGGTCCGTCTCGCCCCTCCGGCTGGTTCGTGCGGTTCAGGGACGGTTGCCCGGCTGCACGTCGTCGCCGGTGGAGGTCGCCGCCGGACTGCCGGTCGTCACGGTGTCGCCGACCGGAGTGTCGTCCGTGTTCTCGCGGTCCTCGCTGCCCTGGAGCGTGTCGGGAGCGTCCACGCGCGTGTCCGTTCCCGCGCCCGCCACGTGCCGGGTGCTGCCCGCAGCCTTCTCGCCCGAAGCCTTTTCCGTCGCCATGCCGGTCCTCTCCAATCTGTTGAACGGGTCATCACCGCAACAGGGGACAAGGCGGGCGGTTGCCCTCGTCCTTGGGCATAGCTCTCCCGGTCAGGGCGGCGGGGCGGTCAGGACCTCGTGGCCGGCGCCTCGTCGTTCGGGGGCAGGCCGATCCGCAGCAGGAGCCCGACCAGCCCGCCCTCGCTGATGAGGAGAGCCGCTTGGCTGGAGCTGAGCCAGCGCCGCTCGCGCTGGTCCTTCTCCGGCCAGCTCTCCAGCTCCTCGTGGATCTCCAGGGGGAAGACCGTGACGTCGCAGGGCACGGTCTTGCCGTCCGCCAGGCGCTTCTCGTAGCGGTAGGAGCCGATCGGGCGCTTGCCGACATCACCGCGCACGCCCGCTTCCTCGTAAGCCTCGATGGCGGCCATCTCGTGCGGCTTGACGCCCTTCTTCGCCCAGCCCTTGGGGATGATCCAGCGCCGGGTCTCGCGCGAGGTCACGAGCAGCACTTCAGGCCGGCCGTTCACCAGCCGGTAGGGCAGGGCCGCGTACTGGGTGCGTGGCTTGCGGTGTCTCATGACGGCCGTCCCGGGCAGAGCCCGTCTGTGCGGTCCAGCCGGAAGAGAGGGAGGGCAACTGGTTCCGCGTTCACCCGGACATGTCCTCCTGCTCGGTTGCGTGTCGCATGCCGGGGCCGGCCGCGGCTTCGGCCCCATCCGCTTCGGTTTTCACTTCAATGAAGCTGGGGGTTCCGAGGCGTCCGGCCAAGTCCGGATTTTCAGCGGGGCGCACAACCCTGCCCCTTTCATGACGTTATTGTTACAGTTTGCGTGCCGGGAATGCTACACGGCGCGCGCGGCTTGCCCACAATGGGGCGGCGCCGACCACATTGCACATGGAAACGATCATGCTGAGCCTCTTCCGGGCGCTGATGCCGAAAGACGAGCGGTTCTTCGACCATTTCACAGAGCACTCCCGCCTCATCACCGTGGCCGCCCAGGCGCTGCTCGACCTCCTGCGCGAAGGCAACGATCTGGAGGCGCGTTTCCAGGTGATCCGCAAGGCGGAGAGCGAGGCCGACGAGGTCGCGAAGACGATCCAGCTCGCCATCCACCGCAGCTTCATCGTTCCCTTCGACCGGTCGGACATCCAGGACCTGGCCAAGCGGATGGACGACATCATCGACCTGATCCAGGACGTCGCCCGGCACGTGACCGAGGCCGGCCCCATGCCCTACACGGTCGAGATGCACACCATGGCCGAGGGCATCCTGAGCTGCGCCCGCACGTTGAACGAGGGCATCCCGCTTCTGCGCGACATCCCGCGCAACGCCGCCAGCCTGACCCGGATGACGGCCGAGATCTCCCGCCTGGAGAGCGAGAGCGACACGCTGCTGCGCGCGGCCAAGCGCCGACTGCGCGAGGAGAGCGGCGGGCTCGACGCCCCGATCACCTACCGCCAGGCGCTGGTGCGCGAGATCGTCGAACTGTTGGAGGCGGTGCTCGACGCGGGCGAGGACGTCGCGGACATCATCGACTCCATCATCGTCGACCACGTCTGACGCGCCCACACAGGCAAGCCGGAAGAAGCCCATGGAAACCCTCGCTCTGCCACTGCTCATCGGCCTGATCGGCGTGGCTCTTCTCTTCGATTTCCTGAACGGGCTGCACGACGCCGCCAACTCCATCGCCACGGTGGTCTCGACGCGCGTGCTGTCGCCGCGCAACGCCGTCCTGCTGGCGGCCTTCTTCAATTTCATCGCCTTCCTGTTCTTCGGGCTGCATGTCGCGACCACCATCGGCCGGGGCATCGTCTCGGCCGACGTGATCAGTCCGGCGGTGATCTTCGCCGCATTGATGGGCGCCATCGTCTGGAACGTGATCACCTGGCGCTTCGGCATCCCCTCCAGCTCCTCGCACGCCCTGATCGGCGGGCTGGCCGGGGCGGGCATCGCCGCGGCCGGGCTGGACGCCATCGTGGCGAGCGGCCTGACCAAGACCGCGGTCGCCATCGTGGTGTCGCCGACCGTGGGCTTCCTGCTGGCGCTGGTGATCGTGCTGATCGTGTCCTGGACCTTCTCGCGCGCGACGCCCTTCGGCGTGGACCGGGTGTTCCGCACCCTGCAGATCGCCTCGGCCTCGCTCTACAGCCTCGGACACGGCGGCAACGACGCGCAGAAGACGATGGGCATCATCGCCGTTCTTCTCTTCTCGCAGGGCTATCTGGGCGAAACCTTCTACGTGCCGTTCTGGGTGGTGCTGAGCTGCCAGTTCTGCATGGCCTTCGGCACGCTGTTCGGCGGCTGGAAGATCGTCAAGACCATGGGCTCCCGCCTGACCGACCTGAAGCCGGTGCACGGCTTCTGCGCGGAGACCGCCGGCGCCATCACGCTGTTCATGGCGACGGGGCTCGGCGTGCCGGTGAGCACGACCCACACCATCACGGGGGCCATCATCGGCGTGGGCGCCTCGCGCCGCGCGTCCGCCGTGCGCTGGGGGCTGGCGCGGGGCATCCTCGTCGCCTGGATCGTCACCATGCCCGCCTCGGCCCTGGTCGCCTGGATCTTCTACGAGCTGACGCGCCTGTTCTGAGGATTGTACTTACGGGAAAAGCCGCATCCTGGCCTGGAGGGTCGGGATGCGGCTTTCTCATTCGGAGAGGGTGGAAACCGGGTGCTGCCCCTCGCCGACAGGAGACGGGGTGGGAACCTCAAGACGTCGCCGCATGCGGTTGGCGATGGCCTCCTCCAGGCAATCGGCGGCTTCACGCAAGGCTTCCACTTCGGTTTCGCCCTGCGTGACCGCCTCGGGCAAGTCGGGGAAGGAAGCTACGAATCCGGTTTCGTCACTGTCGAAGAGGGCGGCGGGGGTGAGGACCGCCGGATAGACCAACGTACGGCGCATGATGCTCCTGCTCCAAACCGTCCACGATCTCTTCGAGTTGAGCGAACATGGCGGCTTCAGGCAAGCCTGTCTGAACAAACATCGAGAGTCTTTCGTCGATCCGCCATTCCGGAAAAGCCCGTTGACCGCCATGCGGGCGGGCGCGGATAACAGCGGCCCGTCGGCGCGCCGTCCGTTCGCGCCGCCACCCGCCTCGACGAAGGGTTCTCCCGTGATCACCGACGCCGCTTTCTACGCGCTGACGGTTCCCGCCGTCCTTCTGACGGGGATCAGCAAGGGGGGCTTGTCGGGGCTCGGGGCGCTGGCAGTGCCGATGATGGCGCTGGTCATGCCGCCGGGCGAGGCGGCCGGGCTGATGCTGCCGATCCTGTGCCTGATGGACCTGTTCGGCCTCTGGGCCTACCGCCACAGCTGGAGCCGCGCGCAGATGGCGGTGCTGCTGCCGGGGGCGCTTCTTGGGATCGGGCTCGGCGTGCTGGCCTTCGGGCATCTGGACGATGACGCGGTGCGGGTCATCATCGGTGCGATCTCGATCCTCTTCTCGATCAACCAGTGGCTCCGCCCGCTCCTTCAACGCAAGCTTGCCGAAGCGCCACCGCCGTCGCAGGCAAAGGGCTTCTTCTGGTCGGGCATGTCCGGTTTCACGAGCTTCCTCGCCCATGCCGGCGGCCCGCCGATCATGGTGTATCTCCTGCCCTTGCGGATGGAGAAGATGCTGCTCGCCGGGACCACCGTGGTCTTCTTCGGCGTGGTGAATTACGTGAAGCTGGTGCCCTATTTCTGGCTGGGGCAGATCAACATGGCGAATTTCTCCACGGCGCTCGTGCTCTCGCCGCTGGCGCCGCTCGGCATCTGGCTCGGCGTCTGGCTGACCAAGCGCGTGCCGGAGGCGCTGTTCTACCGGGCCAGCTACATCCTGCTGTTCGCGGCGGGCGCCAAGCTGCTCTACGACGGCCTCAAGGGGATGGGCCTGCTCTGATCCCCGGCGATTCCGGTGTTCAGCGGGCCGCCGGTTCCGCCCTGACGGTGTCGTGGCCCCGCAGTGCCGCCATGACACGGTCGACCATCGCCTCGATCGGCACGTCCACGCTGTCCACCACGAGGTCGGCGTCGGCGTAGGTGCCGTAGCGCTCGGCGATCAGCCGCTCCAGCGTGTCGCGCGGGTTGCCCTGCTTGAGGAGTGGCCTGTGGGTGCGCCGCGCCGTCCGGCGCAGCAGAAGCTCCAGATCTGCCCGCAGCCAGATCACGAGCGCGCTGTTCCGGATCAGCCGGCGCGTCTCCGGATCCATGTAGCTGCCGCCGCCGGTCGCCAGCACATGGACCGGCTCCTCGCGCAGCAGCCGCGCGATCACCTTGCGCTCGCCCTCGCGGAAGGCCGCCTCGCCATGCTGCCGGAAGATCTCCTCGACGGTCCGGCCGGCGGCGGCCTCGACCTCCTGGTCCACGTCACGGAAGGGCAGGCCGAGACGTGCCGCCAACCGGCGGCCGATGCTGGTCTTGCCGGACCCCATCAGCCCGACGAGCACGATCGTGCGGTCGGGCTTAGGGGAGACGCCGACCGCTGCGGCCGGGCTGGGACAGGATGACATCGCGACGCGTGGCACGCTTCCTCAAAGACTTTCCGGGATCAAAGGCTCTCCGGGTTCACCCGGAAGGGAGAGGATGCGCGCATCTGGGCCAGCGACGCAAGGCGGACGGGCGCGTTCGCCGCGCCATACTGGGCGTAGTTCCGGCGCTGGACGATCTCGAAGAAGAAACGGTCCTGGAAGGGCTGGGTGTAGACGTGGAAGAACTCCCCGCCCGCGGCGTCCCGGTCGTACAGCACGTTGGCCGCCGCCATGCGGTCGGTCAGGTTCTCGGGCAGGCCGAAGCGCGCGGCGATGTCCTCATAGTAATTGTGCGGAATGGGCAGGAAACGGATGCCGCGCGGGGTGAGCTCCTCCACGGCGGCGAAGATGTCGTCGGTGTGGAAGGCGACGTGATGGACGCCGGCGCCGCTGTAGGTCTCGACCGACCGCGCCGCCGCCGTGTAGCGGCTTTCCGAGATGTTCAGCGGGATGCGGATGGCGCTGTTCGGGCTGCGCATGGCGCGGCTGCGGATCAGCCCGTAGGGGTCGGGCAGCAGCAGCGCGTCGTCCGCGTCGAAGCCGAAGACGGACCGGTAGAACAGGGTCCAGGCGTCGAGCTTGCCGGGAGGCAGCGCGAGCGTCGTGTGGTCGATGCCCAGCAGGGGACCGGTGGGCTTCCCCGTCGCCGGGCGCACCGGCTCGAAATCCACCTCGTAGATCGATGGCCCATGGCGGTCCACGAAATAGACGAGGCTGCCGTCCGGTGCGCGGACGGCCGGAATCATCATCTCGTTCGGGCCGTTGTGCCCGACATAGGGCTTGCAGTTGTAGAGCCGCGCGCGGTCCAGCGCGTCGGCGGCGCTGTCCACCCGCAGCGCCATGGCGCAGAGCGACACGCCGTGCAGCGCGTGGAAGGAGTGGGCGAAGGATTCGCGCTCGGCGTTCAGGATCAGGTGGATTCCGCCCTGCTCGTAGAGGGTCACGTTCTTCGAGCGGTGCCGGCCGGCGGGCGTGAAGCCCAGCGCGTCCAGCCAGCCGGCCAGCTCGGCCTTGTCCGCGTCGTCCACCGCGAATTCCAGGAATTCGTAGCTCTCGAACTCGGTCGCGGGCGGCGGCGAGAAGAGATTCGCGCGCCGTGCCGCCTGGGTGCGCGGGAGGGCGGGCGCCTCGGCCGTGGGTGCGGCCGCCGGTGCGGGCGCGGCGGGGTTGCGCCCCAGCCAATCGGCCGTCATCTCCTCCAGATAAAGCAGCGAGCGCAGCCCGTCCTCGGCGGTGGCGCGGGTGGGGGCGGCGCGGAACTCGTCGTTGAAGATCTCCAGCGAGATCGGGCCGGCGTAGCCGGCGGTGACGATGGGGCCGAGGAAGCCCGGAAGATCGAACTGGCCCTGGCCGGGGAAGCAGCGGAAATGGCGGCTCCAGGACAGCACGTCCATCTGGAGCCTCGGCGCGTCGGCGAGCTGCACGAAGAACAGCCGGTCCGCCGGGACCGACGCCAGCCCGGATGGGTCGTCGCCGAGCGACAGGGTGTGGAAGCTGTCCACGAGCAAACCGAGATTGGGGTGGTTGACCGCCTGCACCAGCGACCAGGCGTGACGCCAGGTCTTCACATGGCCGCCCCAGGCCAGCGCCTCGTATCCGATGCGGATGCCGCGCCGGGCCGCGCGCTCGGCGACCAGCGCCAGGTCCTCCGCCGCCGCCTCGTCGTCGCGCAGCAGGTCGGAGGCGACGTTGCTGCACAGCAGCGCCATCTCGGCGCCGAGTTCGCCCATCACGTCCATCTTGCGCTCGACGCGGTCGAGCACGAGCTGCCGCCGCTCGCGCGGCGTGCCCTCCACGTCCCGGATCGGCTGGAACAGCGTGATCTGGAGCCCGAGATCCTCCGCCATGCGGCGGACGTCGCGCGGCGTGCCGTCGTAATAGACGAGGTCGCTGTCGAAGATCTCCACCCCGTCGAACCGTGCGGCCGCGATGGCCTCAAGCTTCTCCGGCAGCGTGCCGCTCAGGGAAACGGTCGCAATCGATCGCAGCATGATGGTCTCGCGTCAGCTCTGGTTGGGCTTTCCAATAATGGACTAAACGGTTAGTTTGTCAACGACGCGGGTGGGCGGGCGCCGTTCCGCAGCCTTATCGCGCGATGTGGAAGGCCGGCGTGGCCACGGGCCGCCCCCCTGGTGGATAAGGTTCCGGCCTTGGTGGTAGAAGGACCGGAACCGTGACCGTTCGTGGCCGCCAGCGGACATAGGCCGTGGCGACCGCCGAAGGCCAAGGACGATGAAAAGGCAGGATGCCCGCCGTGACTTCTGATTCGACTTCCGACGCGACCTCGGACCGGCAGCCGGCCGACGAGCCGGAGCTTCTCTCGCCCGCGCGCAAGCGGGACGCGGAGGAGACCCGCCGGAACATCCTGGCGGTGGCGAAGGAGGAATTCGCCAAGAACGGGCTGTCCGGCGCGCGCGTGGACGCCATCGCGGCGCGGACCCGCACCACCAAGCGGATGATCTATTATTACTTCGGCAGCAAGGAGGGGCTCTATCTCGCCGTGCTGGAGAAGGCCTACGCCGACATCCGCGGCATCGAGATCAACCTGCATCTGGAGGAAGCCGATCCGGAGACGGCGATCCGGACGCTGATCGACTTCACCATCGATTACCAGGACGCCAACCCCGACTTCATCCGGCTCGTCAGCATCGAGAACATCCACGAAGGGCGCTTCATCGCCCAGTCCGAGGCGATCCGGAACCTGAACGTCGCGATCATCGACACGATCCGGCGCATCCTCGCGCGCGGCCGTGAGACGGGTGCCTTCCGCGACGACGTCGATCCCGTGGACGTCCATTTGATGATCAGCTCCTTCAGCTTCTTCCGCGTCTCGAACCGCCACACCTTCGGCACGATCTTCAAGCGCGACCTGTCCGACCCGGAGCTGAAGGAGCGCCACAAGCGGATGCTGGCCGAGGCCGTCATCCGCCTGCTCCGGCCCGCCTGACGGGCACTCGCCCGCGTCAGCCTTCGCCCAGTCAGCCTTCGCCCATTGAGGCGAAGTGGCGCTGCATGCGCGCGGCGTCCGGCGTGATGCCGGTGAACAGGCGGAAGGCCTCCACCGCCTGGAAGACCGCCATGCCGCCGCCGGACACGGTCCGGCAGCCCAGCGCCCGGGCGGCCCGGAGCAGCTCCGTCTCCAAGGGGAAATAGATCACCTCCGACACCCAGAGGTCCGGGCGCAGCAGTTCCACCGGCAGCGGCATTCCCGGGAACTTCGCCATGCCCACGGGCGTGGTGTTGATCAGCCCGTCGGCCTCGGCCATCGCGGCGGCGAGGTCCGTGCCGGCGACGGCGCGGCCGGCGCCGAAGCGGGCGCACAGGCCGGCCGCCACGGTCTCGGCGCGGGACGGCTCGACGTCGAAGACGGTCAGCCGTTCAACGCCGAGCGTCAGTGCGGCGTGCGCCACGGCAGCACCGGCCCCGCCGGCGCCCATCTGCACGACCCGGCCCATCGGTGCGTCGGGCAGGCCGCGACGGAAGCTCTCGGCATAGCCCCACCAGTCGGTGTTGTGGCCGATGCGCCGGCCGTCCTTCAGCACGACCGTGTTGACGGCGCCGAGGTCGCGCGCGTCCGGCGACAGTTCATGCAGGAAGGGGATGATGGCCTGCTTGCAGGGAAAGGTGACGTTCAGCCCGGCATAGCCCATGCGCTCGGCGGCGGTCAGAAGCTCGGGCAGGGCGTCGGGGCCGAGGCCGAGCCTGTCCAGGTCGATCAGCTTGTAGACGTATCGCAGACCCTGTTCGCTGCCTTCCCGCTCGTGCATCGCGGGCGTGCGCGAGGCCTGGATGCCCTTCCCGATGAGGCCTACGAGGAAGGAGGGCTGGGCGGTCTGTGTCATGGCTTCGCCTTGTCGGGGCCGGCGCCGGACGGCGCGGGCGCGTTTTTCTTAGGGTCGCGTCCTTGGAGCGGCGGAACCGTTTGGCCGGGTCCGGCGGCACTCCAATTCCGTGATGGTTCGCATCACCGTTTGCATGAACAATGAACTATCTGGTACGTTCATGTCAACCGGCGCTGTCGGAGCCGTGTCCTGGCGCTGCCGGAACCGGGTCCTACCCACAAAGGCGGAAGCCGCTTACGTCACCCGTTGACTTGAACGTACCAGATAGTTCATTGTCGGAACAGATCGTGGGGGTGGGAAGCAATCCGGGGCGCGGCACAACGCGTGGACGGCGGCATTCCTCGGCCTCGCGGCCAGCCGCCACTCCGGCACCGCCATTCTGAAAGGGCAGGAACCCAATGAGCCGTCCCATCTACGTCCTGAACGGTCCCAACCTGAACCTGCTCGGCAAGCGCCAGCCGGAGATCTACGGGCACGAGACGCTGGCCGACGTGGAGGCGGAGTGCCGGCGGACGGCGGAAGAGCTGGGGCTGGGGATCGAGTTCCGGCAGAGCAACGCGGAGTTCCAGCTGATCGACTGGATCCACGAGGCGCGCGAGAGCGCCGGCGGCATCATCATCAACCCCGCCGCCTTCACCCACACCTCGGTCGCGATCCTCGACGCGCTGAACACCTGCGACTTTCCGATCATCGAGGTGCACATCTCGAACATCCACAAGCGCGAGGAATTCCGCCATCACTCCTTCGTCTCGCGCGTGGCGAGCGGGGTGATCTGCGGTTTCGGCACGCAGGGCTACCCGCTGGCGCTGATGCGGATGGCTCGCCTTCTCGAGCAGCAGACCGCCGTCTGACGGCTGGCAAAGACCCGCAGGGATTCCGGGAGGACCGCATGAGCAGGCTGATCGACGGCTATTTCTTCGCACTGAAAATCCTGATCGCCGCCTTCCTGGCGGCGATGGTGGTGCTGGTGTTCGGCAACGTGGTGCTGCGCTACGGCTTCAACAGCGGCATCACCGTGTCGGAGGAGCTGTCGCGCCTGTTCTTCGTCTGGCTGACCTTCCTGGGCGCCATCGTGGCCTTGCGCCAGCACGGCCATCTCGGCATGGACAGCCTCGTCGCCGCCCTGCCCAGGGCCGGCAAGACCGCCTGCTTCGCCGTCAGCCACGCCATCATGATCTACGTCACCTGGCTGCTGCTGCAGGGAAGCTGGGACCAGACCCTCATCAACCTCGACGTCGCCGCCCCCGCCACCGGCCTCTCCATGGGCTTCTTCTACGGCTCCGGCGTCGTCTTCGGCGTCTCCGCACTCGCCATTCTCGCCGTCAATCTCGCCCGCGCGCTGGCCGGGCGGCTCAGCGACGGCGAACTCATCATGGTCAAGGACTCCGAGGAGCAGGCCGAGCTGGAGGGCGTCCAGCACGCCGCCGCCGGCCGCACCCCGCCCGGCAAGGCCGCCTGACCCGACGCTCCAGAGGTTCCCTCCCATGACCATCACCGTCTTCCTGGGCTCGCTTCTCGGCGCCATGGCCATCGGCATGCCCATCGCTTTTGCCCTGCTGCTGTGCGGCGTGGCGCTGATGTTCCACCTCGACCTCTTCGACGCGCAGATCGTCGCCCAGAACGTCATCAACGGCGCCGACAGCTTCCCGCTCATGGCCGTGCCCTTCTTCATGCTCGCCGGCGAGATCATGAACGCCGGCGGCCTGTCCAAGCGCATCGTCACCGTCGCCATGACGCTCGTCGGCCACGTCAAGGGCGGGCTCGGCTACGTTGCCATCCTGGCCGCCTGCATCATGGCCAGCCTGTCCGGCTCGGCCGTCGCCGACGCCGCCGCGCTGTCGGCGCTGCTGGTGCCGATGATGGTGCGCGCCGGCCACGACAAGGCGCGCTCGGGCGGGCTGATCGCCGCGTCCGGCATCATCGCCCCGATCATTCCGCCGTCCATCGGCTTCATCATCTTCGGCGTGGCCGCCAACGTCTCCATCACCAAGCTGTTCCTGGCCGGCATCGTGCCGGGGCTGATGCTCGGCCTGGCGCTGGTCGTGGCCTGGTGGCTGGTGGTGCGCGGCGAGAACGTGACGCCGCCGCCGCGCGCCTCGAAGGGCGACATCCTGCGCGCGGTGCTGGACGGCTTCTGGGCCTTGCTGCTGCCGCTGATCATCATCTTCGGGCTGAAGTTCGGCATCTTCACGCCGACGGAAGCAGCGGTTGTGGCGGCGGTCTACTCGCTGTTCGTGGCGACGGTGATCTACCGCGAGCTGCGGTTCGCGCAGCTGTTCGAGCTGTTCGTGACGGCGGCGACCACGACGGCGGTGGTGATGTTCCTGGTGGCCGCGGCGATGGTGTCGGCCTGGATGATCACGGTGGCCGATCTGCCGAGCCAGGTGTCGGAGCTTTTGGGTCCCTTCATGGACAGCCCGACGCTGCTGATGCTGGCGATCATGGCGCTGGTGGTGGTGGTCGGCACGGCGATGGACATGACGCCGACGATCCTGATCCTGACGCCGGTGCTGATGCCGGTGATCAAGGAGGCGGGCATCGACCCGATCTACTTCGGGGTGCTGTTCATCATCAACAACGCCATCGGGCTGATCACGCCGCCGGTGGGCACGGTTCTGAACGTGGTGGCGGGCGTGTCCAAGATCAGCATGGGCAGCCTGATCCGGGGCGTGTGGCCCTTCATGCTGGCCCAGCTCATCGTGCTCGCCCTCCTCATCCTCTTCCCGTCCCTCGTCACCGTCCCGGCGCGCTGGTTCTACGGCTGAACCGGCCCCCTGACCGCCCCTTTCCCAAACACGAAACACCGAACCGGAGGAACCCATGTTGAAGAGCTGGAAAACCCTGTGCGCGGGCCTGCTGCTGCCCGGCATGCTGATGCTGGCGGGCGGCGCCAATGCCGCCGACATCCAGGAGCGGACCGTCAAGTTCTCCTTCCTGAACGCGAAGGAGCACCCGCAGGGGCTGGGCGCCCAAAAGTTCGCCGAACTGCTGTCGCAGAAGAGCGGCGGCAAGATCAACGTCCGTCTGTTCCCTGGCGGGACGCTGGGCGGCGACCTGCAGACGCTGTCGGCGGCGCAGGGCGGCACCGTGGAAATGACGGTGATGAACGCCGGCATCCTGGTCTCGCTGATCAAGGAGTTCGGCGTCCTCGATCTTCCCTTCCTCTTCGACAGCGCCGCCGAGGCCGACGCCGTGCTGGACGGCGAGATCGGCCGGCAGCTGCTGGAAAAGCTGCCGGAGAAGGGGCTTGTCGGGCTCGGTTTCTGGGATCTCGGCTTCCGCCAGCTCACCAACAGCCGCAAGCCGGTCACGAAGGTCGAGGACATCGCCGGCCTGAAGGTCCGCGTCATCCAGACGCCGATCTACATCGACCTGTTCAAGGAGCTGGGCGCAAACCCCGTGCCGATGGCCTTCACCGAGCTGTACACCGCGCTCGAGACGGGCTCCGTGGACGGGCAGGAGAATCCCGCCGCGACCATCGAGGGCTCGAAGATCTACGAGGTGCAGAAGCACCTGACGGTCACGCGCCACATCTACAACCCGCAGCTCCTCTTCATCTCGAAGAAGTTCTGGGACCGGCTGTCGGCCGACGAGAAGGCCCTGTTCCAGGACGCCGCGAAGGAGGCCACGGCCTACCAGCGCGAGGTCTCCCGCCAGAAGGACAGCGTCGCGATGGCGAACCTGAAGGCCGCCGGCCTCCAGATCGTCGAGCAGGCCCCGGAAGAGGTCGCGAAGATGCGTGCCAAGGCCAAGCCGGTCTTCGACAAATACGCCGCCGAATACGGCGCGCCGCTGGTCCAGCAGATGGTCCAGGAAATCGAGAAGGCGCGCGCTGCTAAGAAGTAACCCGGCGCCCGGTGCGATGGGTCCTTGAGGCGCCGCCCGGAGACGGGCGGCGCCTTTTTCGCCTCGGGCCGTCAGTCCCGGAAGACGACCGTCTTGTGGCCGTTCGGGACGACGCGGTCGTCCAGGTGCCAGGCCACTGCGCGGGCCAGCACCCGGCGTTCGATGTCGCGGCCCTTGCGCACGAGATCCTCGGCCGAATCATGGTGGCTGATGCGCTCCACGTCCTGCTCGATGATCGGCCCTTCGTCGAGGTCGGAGGTCACGTAATGGGCCGTGGCGCCGATCAGCTTCACGCCGCGGGCGTGCGCCTGGTGGTAAGGCTTGGCGCCCTTGAAGCCCGGCAGGAAGGAATGGTGGATGTTGATGCAGCGGCCGGAGAGCTTCGTGGACAGCTCGTCCGACAGCACCTGCATGTAGCGCGCGAGCACCACCAGTTCCGTCCCCGTCTCCTGCACCAGGGACCAGATCCGCGCCTCCTGCTCCGCCTTGTTGTCCTTGCCGACCGGCAGATGGTGGAAGGGGATGCCGTCGAAGTCGTGGTTCCGGAAGGTCTCGCGCGGGTGGTTCGACAGGATGGCGGTGATGTCCATCGGGATCTCGCCGATGCGCCAGCGGTAGAGCAGATCGGCCAGGCAATGGTCGAACTTCGACACCAGAAGCATGACCCGGCGGCGTTCGTCGCGCCGGCGCATGGTCCAGCGCATGGCGTGGGGTTCGGCGATGCGGGCGAAGGCCTCGCGGATGGCCGGGAAGCGGCCGCCGTCGCCGGACTGGTTGAAGACCAGCCGCATGAAGAAGTTGCCGGTTTCCGTATCGTCGTACTGGTGCGCTTCCAGGATGTTGCAGCCCTGCTCGAACAGGTAGGTCGAGACCGCCGCGACGATCCCGGGGCGGCTGGGGCAGGACAGGGTCAGGACGGCGAGGCTGGCGGGCATGGGGGTTCGTCTTTCCTGGAGGAGGGCCGCATTCTCTCCGATCCCCGGCCCCGCCTCATAGAACCGGGCGGCCATTTCCGCTGAAGGAATCCGACGGGCCTGGGCTGGGCCGTCAAGGCTGGGGAAAAGCTCGCTCCCGTCATTAAAGGTATGTTCAGAGGGCAGCGGCTACTGCTATGTCCCGGAACGGTGCGGCGAACGCACCATCCGTCCTTCGAACGATGAATATCCGCCCATTGCAAGCGGAACCCTGGGGGAGTCGTAAAAGATGCGCCGCTTTCTGAAATCCCTGCTGACGGGCGTCCTGGTGCCCTGCGCCCTGCTGGCCGGTGCCGCCAGCGCCGCCGACATCCAGCAGCGCACGCTGAGGTTCCCCTACGCCAACAACAAGGGGCACCCGCAGGATCTCGGCGTGCAGAAGTTCGCGGAGATCGTCGCCGCCAAGAGCGGCGGCAAGATCACGGTGAAGTCCTACCCGGGCGGCCAGCTCGGCCCCGACCTGCCGACCGTCTCGGCCATGCAGGGCGGCACCATGGACATGACGGTGATGAACGCCAGCCTGCTGGCCGGCAACGTCAAGGAAATGGCCGTCTTCGACTTCCCGCTGCTGTTCCGCAACGGGCGGGAGGTGGACGCCGTGGCCGACGGCGCCGTCGGCCGCAAGCTGCTCGACAAGCTGCCGGAGCGCGGCTTGGTCGGGCTGACCTACTGGGAGCTGGGCTTCCGCCACTTCCACGGCAGCAAACGCCCGATCAGGACCGCCGACGACATGAAGGGCCTGAAGATGCGCGTCATCCCGACGCCGATCTACGTGGACTTCATGAACGCGACCGGCGCCAACGCCGTGCCGATGCCCTACACGGAAACCTACACGGCGCTGGAAAACCGCACCGTGGACGGCATGGGCAACCCGCTGCTGAACATCCTCTACGGCAAGTTCTACGAGGTGAACAAGTATCTCACCATCGCGAACTACATGCACAACCTCCAGGCCGTCATCGTCAGCAAGAAGCTGTGGGACAAGCTGTCCGAGGACGAGCGCACGATCATCCGCGACGCCGCCAACGAGGCCGCCGTCTACCAGCGCCGCGTCGCGCGTGAAGAGGACGCCAAGGCGCTGGAGCAGCTGAAGGCCCAGGGCATGATCGTGAACGAGCTTCCGCCGGAAGAACTCGCCAAGCTGGGCGAGATCGCCAAGCCGGTGATCGCCAAGTACAGCAAGGACATCGGCGAGGAGCTGGTCAAGGAGCTCTACGCCGAGATCGAGAAGGTCCGCGCGAAGCCGTGAGGAAGGCGCGGAGGCCGGCACCCCGTCAGGCGCCGGCCTCCGCGATCATGCGCCGGCGGAGATCGGCGTCGGGGTAGGGACCCGAGCCGGCGGCGACGTTGTCGGCCATGTGGCGGGGCCTGCCGGTGCCGGGGATGGCGCAGGTCACCGCCGGGTGGGCGAGGACGAACTTCAGGAGCGCCTGCGCCCAGCTCGCCGCCCCGATCTCCGCCGCCCAGCCGGGCAGGGGGCGGGGGCTCAGCTCGCGCAGCAGGCTGCCGCCGCCGAAGGGCTGGTTCACCAGAACGGCGATGCCGCGCTCGGCGGCGAGCGGCAGCAGGCGGCGCTCGGCGTCGCGGTCGTTCAGCGCGTAGTTGAGCTGGACGAAATCCAGCGGCTCCGCCCGCATCACCGCCTCCAGCTCGTCGTGCGCGCCGGAATGATAGTGGGTGATACCGAGGTGGCGGATCCGCCCCTCGCGCTTCCAGCCGCGCAGGGTGGCGAGATGCGTGCGCCAGTCCACGAGGTTGTGGATCTGCATCAGCTCGATGCGCTCGGCGCGGAGCAGCCGCAGGGATTCTCTCATCTGTTCGATGCCCGCCGTCTCGCCGCGGGTCCAGACCTTGGTGGCGAGGAAAGCCTTGTCCCTGGCGCCCATGCCGGCGAGCACGTCGCCCACCACCGCCTCCGACGATCCGTACATGGGCGAGGAGTCGATCACCGACCCGCCCGCCTCGAACAGCACGCGCAGCACCTCGGCCCGTTGCGCCCGCTCCTCGGCGGAATCGCCCACGTCGAAGGTGCGCCATGTGCCGCAGCCGATCACCGGCAGCAGCTCGCCGGTGGATGGGATCGGGCGTTTATCCATCGTCCTGGTGTCCATCGTGGCCGCTCCTGCTGTTGCCATGGCCGGTCCGGCGGCCAGCGCCGCCGCGGCGCCGCCGGACAGCCGCAGGAAGGCGGCGCGAGTCAGCCCGCCCGGCCCGAAGGACAACCGCCGCTCCTCGCCCCTGTTGCGGCCCAAATCACGGTCCATGTCACGGCCCATATCACGCTCCCCGCTCGCCGATGCCGTCCTAACATGGCGCGCGCCGGCTCCATCAAACAGGGGCCGGTGTGGGATCGCCCACGTAATGCGGCTCGGGGCGGTGGTGCAGCTCCTCGTAATGGACCAGCACCGGCTCGCCCAGCGGCACCGGCTCGCCGTCCCGCCAGGCCCATTCCCCGCGGTCGCAGTCGGCGGCGGCGACGTAGCCGTTCACGTAGAGGCGCCGGTCCCGGCCGGAGCGGTTGGCGGCCGACCCGTGGATCATGTGCGGGTGCCAGAGCCCGACGTCGCCCGGCTCCAGCGCGAAATCCACCAGCCGGGCGGGGTCGAGCCCGTGCCGTTCCAGCACCTCCTCCATGATGCCGGAGCCGAGAATGCTGCCGCGCGGCTCCAGGTCCAGCTCGCCCAGGAGATGGCTTCCGGGATAGACGCGCATGGCCCCGCTCTCGGCCGTGTGGGGATCCACGGCGATGCCGGATTGCAGGTAGGACTCGCCGAGATTCCGGTAGGCCTCGCGCGGGCGGCGGAAGCGGCTGTCCTGGTGGAAGGCGTAGTCGCCGCCCGCCGCCCCGCTCGGCTTCCAGTGGAGCTGGTTGATGATCTGCTTGACGTCGCGCCCGATCAGCGGCTCCAGGATGCGGAAGAGCCGCCCGTCCTGGCGGAAGGCGTTCAGGACGGGATCGCCGTAGGAGGGCCACTGCACCATGCGGACGGTGTGGCCGATGGCGGCGTCCTCGGCAACGCGGACGTGGAAGTTTCCGTGGCGGAAGCTGCGGGGGTGCGTCAGCCCGGCCTGGAACTGCCGGTCGAAGGCGGCGGCGAGGTCGGCGACCTCGGCGGCGGAGAACACGCCGCGCAGGATGAGGTAACCGTCGCGGCGGTAGGCGTCGCGGATGTCGGACGGGCACGGCAGCGGCATGATCGGCGTCTCCGGAGGGCAACCGTCCCTATTCTTTGCACGCGGGTGCCCGGTTTCAACTTTTTCGGGTGTGACAAACGCGCCGGGCCGTTTCCGGCCGTTCCATCAATAGGCGACGGTCACGATGACCATGTCGGTGTAGCTGCCCGGCGTGGCAGCCTGCCGGGCGGGCATGCGGGCGTAGACCGTCACGGCCAGCCCGTCGGTCCAGTCGGCCCCCTTGACCTTAAACCCGATGCCGCCCCCGCCGCCGACGTCGTCCCACAGGGTGGTGCGGCCGTTGTCCTTGTAGAGGTTGTAGTCCAGCCGGTGAGGCCCGGCCTGGAGCTGGCGCCGATCGACGTCGCCGCTGCCGCCGGCCCCGAGCCCGATGACGATGTCGAGCTGCGGGTCGAAGGCCGCGTTGTGGCTGCACCGCACGGTCAGGGTCCCGGTGCTGTCCTTGGCCGTGGAGGACAGCGGGTTGTATTCCCCGAAGCTGATCTGCGTCGCCGTGACGGAGCAGGAACAGGTCTCGCAATGGTCCGCCGCCGATGCCCGCCCGGCGGGGAGCAGCAGCACCAGCGCCAGGGCCGTCCCGGCGAGGTGAGGGGTCAGGGTGCGCATGTCACGGGTCCGATCAGTGGCAGCGGGCCGTCGGGCTCGAAGGGTCCGATCACGGCGGTGCAGGGGATGCCGTCGATGGCGGCGATCAGGCGGGTGCCGTGCCTGGCGCCGGACACGAAGACGGTGCCGTCCATGCCGGCGATGGCGGTTCCGGCCGGCTCCTCCACCGTCAGCCGCAGGCCGGGAGGCAGCGGGCGGCCGTCCGGCAGCCGCATCGCGACCATGGCGCCGCCGCCCGTTCGGACCTCGAAGTCCACCAGCGCCGTGCCCCGGTAGGGCGGGATGACCGTCACCGTGTCGTTTCCGATGCTGGCCTCGAAGGGCAGCTCGTTGACCGCGACCGCGATGCGGTTCTCCTCGTAGGGCAGCAGGTCGGGGACGAGCGCCCGCCCGTCGCCGCCGATCGTGCCGGCCGGGCGGTTGTGGCTGTAGACGGTGACGCCGGACTGCCCCGGCACGCGCACCAGCGCGCGCCCGGCGCGGCTCTTGCGGGTGAGGAAGAAGCTTTCGTCGGCCAGCACGAGGCTGCCCGCGGCCGAGCCCCGCGCGGCGGACCCGCCGGGCGTGCGTTCCAGCTCCAGCGCGGTGGAACCGGTGCCGCCGTCCCAGCTCAGGCCCGCCTCGCTCCGCTCCCGCCAGCCGATCTCCTGCCGGGCGCGGTAGCCGAGGCCGAGGCCGTTCACCGGGCTGTGCTGCACGGCGACGGCGCCGCCGTTCCCCTCGCGCGCCCGGCGTGCTTCGGCCGTGGCGACGGTGCCGCCGCCGAGCGGCACCGTCAGGAAGGCGGCGACGGTCGTGTCCCCGGCGCGGAAGTCGCGCACGGCGCTGGTCGTCAGGTAGAGGTTCTCGGTGATGCGAAGCCCATGGGTCAGCGCGCCGACGGCGGACTGGCCCTCGCCCGCCTCGCGCCGAAGGGCCAGAGAGCCCGAGAGCGAGCCGAAACCGCCGAGCCGGGCCGACGCCGAGGCGGCGATCTGCTCGACCGTCGGCCGCAGGGAGGAGCGGCCAAGCTCCGCGAAGTCCTTCGACGTGCGTTCGTAGTTCAGGCCGGCGGCGTAGCCTCTGGCCGCGTAGCGGTAGGAGCCGGACAGCAGCCAGCCGAAACCGCGGCCCCGGCTTGCGGCGGCGTTGACCTCCAACTCGCCCAGCCGGGGCAGCGCCACGGCGAAACCGCCGCCGAGAAGCTGGGAATCGCGCGCCGTCTCGGCCGCGACCTCCACTGTCGTGCCGCCGGGCGTGCCACGCCGGTAGAAGCCCGAGGCGAAGGCGGTGCCGTAGGCGAAGCTGCGCAGGCCCCAGTCCCGGCGCAGCGCGCCGATCTGGACGGCGTAATCGTCCACCCCCTCGGCCAGCACGCGCGGCGTGCTGTAGAAGGGTGCGCTGATCACCCGCTCGCGCCCCAGCACGTCGCGCACCACCACGCGCGCCTCCCCGCCGCCGGTCACGATGGGAAGCCGTTGCAGGCTGAAGGGGCCGGGCTGGACGTCGGCGCGGTAGCGCATGACGTTGTCCACATAGACCTCGACCGTGGAGGGCAGGTCGGCCTGCCCCTCCAGCGCCGGGCCGGCGAAGACCGGGTTCGCGGGCTGGAGCCCGAAGGCCCGCGTGATCTGGATGCCGCCGAAGCGGGCGGGGCGCCCCCAGGCGCCGCCCCGGCTGATCGCGTCGCCGACGATGAAGCGGGCCGGGGCTTCGGGAAGGTCGCGCAGGTAGGCGCTGTCGAGCCGGACCGCACCCAGGTCCGTCCGGTAGAGGCCGGAGGAGGAGAGGAGGCCCCAATCGTCCGAGACGCCGAGATCGAACAGCCCGCCGGCGCGCCGGTCCCCCCGGTAGGTCTCGGCGTAGGCGTCGTAGTCGAGGAAGGCGGAGAAGATCTGCGGGCTCAGGCTCGGCGGGGCGCCGAGCGCCAGCGCGTTCACCTCCCGCAGCTCTGGATCCAAATCCAGCAGGAGCCGCTGGCCCAGCCGGTCCAGCCGGACGCCGATGCCGGGCGCGCCGCCCAGCACCGTGTAGGCACGGCCCTCGCGCGTGACCGACGGCAGCCGGTCGGCGCGGATCTTCAGGTCGCGGAGTTCGTGGGTGAGGGCGAGCAGGCGGGGCGCCTCGCCCGACTCCTCCGGCGCCGGTTCCTCCTCGATCAGCAGGACGGCCCCGGTATCGTGCCCGTTCACGACGGCGAGCAGGAGCGATTCCGCCGCATGGGCGGGTGAGGCGTCGGTGAGGGTGGAGGAGAGCAGGCAAAGTGCAGCCAGCGCGGCGGGCAGCCGCCGGCCCGGTCCCCCCAGGCCGCCGCCCGATGACCTGACATCACCGGACGTCGAGCGTAACCCGGCTCGTGCCATCGGTCGTGCGCACCTCGAGTTCCATGGGCCTGGAGCCCCCGCCAGGCGGCGGATCGACGCGGAATCGCCGGCTCTGGCCCGCCAGCACGTAGCCGCCGGCCCGGTCGGCGTCGCGCAGGGGACCGCCCTTCCAGCCCAGAGCCAGCCCGCTGACGCGGGCGTGGACGGGACCGTCGTTGCGGGCCTCCAGCAGCAGGCCCTGGCCGTCGCGCCGCGCCGTCCAGGCGAGCGCCGGCTCGCCCGCCGCAGCCGGCGCCACGAAGATTGGCACGCTGATCCTCAACAAGGTCTGAACGGCGCCCCCGCCCGTCGGCGAGGGCTCCGGCAATTCCTGGAGGAAGACGCGGTAGGCGCCCTCGCGGGCCGGCACCGCCCGGTCCAGCAGCCCGAGCCGGACGACCTGCTCCTGTCCCGGCTGAAGCTCGAAGACGGGCGGGGAGGCGAGGACGGTCCGCGTCGGCTCGTAGGCATCTTCGCCCGCGGACTGGCTCCAGCGGACGGTCCGCACCTCCATCGTCAGGCGCCCGGCCCCGGTGTTGCGCACCCGCATGGCCGAGGTGGCGCCCGTTGCCGAGAGATCGACGCGCACGGGGTACAGCTCGACCGAACCGGCGCGTGCCGGCTGGGCCGAACCGGCCAGCGCCGCGCCGAGCAGGGCCGCCGCCAGAAAGGTCCCGGTCCAGGCGCGCGTCATCGGCTCGCCTCCTTCCCGATCAGTAGGTCACTCAATAGGTCACGAGGATCTGCACCGAGTCCGCGTAGGACCCCGCCGGGACGCTCTGGCCGGAGGGAATGCGGCCATAGACCGGGATCGACTGCGCCGATCCGATGCCGGTCCCCGTCACCTTGTTCGTGGCGTTCCAGACCAGGCTGCGGCTACTGTCCGAATAGAGTTCGTAGGTGAGATGGCTGCCCGACCCCGCCATGCGGCGCGCCTGGTCCGCCGCGTTGCCGCCGGCGCCCAGCTCGACCGTGTAGGTGGTTCCCGCCGTGCAGGTCACGGAAACGGCGCTGGTCTGGTCGGTGTTGGCGGATGGAGTGTAGGTCCCGAAATCGATGCTGCCCGACGACACATTGCAAGTCGCGGCGACCGTGGCGCTCACCGAGAGCGTTCCGCTGGCCGTGCCGGCCATCGCTGGAGCCGCCATGGAGACGAGGGCGGCGATGCTCCAACCCGCAAGCGCAGTGTTCACTCGCATTGCTAGCACCTCTACGTCCGATTGTCACCAATTCGCGTCGAATACTCCAAAGATTGGAAGGAAGCGCCAAGCCGTTAACCCTCAAGAAGGTGGTAGTTCTCGCTTCATTTGAGGGAGGAAGGTTCCGAAAGTGGCAAGTCGGCGGATTCGGCCGGTTCATTCACGCAGGGCTCAAACGCAAAGGCGGCGTCCAGCCTCAAGCCGGACGCCGCCTCCCGGTTCGGCGGACTGTTCAGCGCGGCCCGCCGGCCCTGGCCGTCTCGCGCAATGCTGTCAGGGTGGTGTTGGGCGTGATCGCCTCGGGGTCGGTGCGCAGCTCGATCAGCGCGGGCTTGCCCGCCTTGAGCGCCCGTTCCAGCGCGGGGGCGAAGCCGGCGGTCTCCTCCACCAGCTCGCCATGGGCGCCGTAGGCGCGCGCGAGTGCCGCGAAGTCCGGGTTGACCAGGTCGGTGAAGCGCGCCCGGCCGGGGTGGCGGCGTTCCTGGTGCATCTGGATCGTGCCGTAGATGCCGTTGTTGATGACCAGGATCAGCACGTTGACCCCGTACTGCACCGCCGTGCCGAGTTCCTGCACGGTCATCTGGAAGCAGCCGTCGCCGGCGAAGGCGACGACGGTGCGGTCCGGATGCTCGCGCTTGGCGGCGATGGCCGCCGGCAGGCCGTAGCCCATTGAGCCGGAAGTGGGAGCGAGCTGGGTGCCGAGCCGGCGGTGCCGGTGGAAGCGGTGCGGCCAGACCGTGTAGTTGCCGGCACCGTTGGTGAGGATGGCGTCGTCCGGCAGCCGTTCGTTCAGCTGCCGCATGACCTCGCCCATCTGCACCCTGCCGGGCGTGGCCTTGGGCTGCTGCCAGGCCTCGTAATCGGCGCGGGCCTGCCGGGTCCAGTCCGCCCAGCGGGGCTCGACCGGCGGCATGGCCGCCGCGGCATGGGCGAAGGCGCGCAACGAGGCGTTGACGGGCAGGTCGGCCTGGTAGACGCGGCCCAGCTCCTCCGGGTCGGGATGCACATGGACGAAACTCTGCGCCGGCCGGGGAATGGCGACGAGGCTATAGCCGGAGGTGACCATCTCGCTGAGGCGCGAGCCGACGGAGATCAGCAGGTCGCACTCCCTGACCCGCCGGGCGAGCGCCGGGTTCACGCCCACCCCGACGTCGCCGGCATAGTTCGGGTGCCCGTTGTCGAACAGGTCCTGGCGCCGGAAGGAGGCGGCGACGGGTAGGCCGTTGGCCTCGATGAATCGCTGGAAATCGGAACGGGCCTCCTCGGTCCAGCCGCTGCCGCCGACGATCACCAGCGGTCTTTCCGCCTCGGCCAGCATGGCGCGCAGACGGTCCATCGCGTCGGGGCCGGGATAGGCGTCGGCCCGGCGGTGGGCGTGGGCGCCGAGGTCGGCCGGCGGGGTCACCATGTCGCGCAGCATGTCCTCCGGCAGGGCGAGCACGACGGGGCCGGGGCGCCCGGCGGTCGCGACGGCGAAGGCGCGGCCGATGAATTCGGGGATGCGCTCGGCCTCGTCGATCTGTGCCGCCCACTTCACCATGGAGCCGAAGACCTGCCGGTAGTCCAGCTCCTGGAAGGCCTCGCGCTCCATCTGGCCGCGCGCCACCTGCCCGACGAAGAGGATCATCGGCGTGGAATCCTGCGAGGCGACATGGACGCCGGCCGACGCGTTGGTGGCGCCGGGGCCGCGCGTCACGAAGCAGATGCCGGGCTCTCCCGTCAGCTTGCCGTGCGCCTCGGCCATCATGGCGGCGCCGCCCTCCTGCCGGCAGACCACCACGTCGAGGTCGGGATGGTCGTGGAAGGCGTCGATCACCTCCAGGTAGCTCTCCCCCGGCACGCAGAAGGCGCGCCTGGCCCCATGGGCGCGAAGGCAGGCGACCAGCAGCGCGCCGCCCGACATCGTCCCCGGCGCCGCACCCGATACCGCCTCATCCCGCTCCGACATGCACATCTCCTGAAAATTCGCGCTGAAATTTCGGCCGGCGGAACGCGGCCTCGGGCGTCCGCCTCACAGGGGCTGGAGTTTACCACCGGCGCCGCGGCCGGTCGCCGGCGCGCATGGGCGGGGGGCCGCCCGGCGCGCCGGCGGTCACGCCCTTACTCGATCTTGGCGCCGGAGTCCTTGATGACCTTGGCCCACTTGGTCGCCTCCTTTTCCATGTGGGCGGCCAGCGCCTCCGGCGTGGTGCCGGCCGGGGTGACGCCGGCCTTCTTCAGCCGCTCCACGACCTCCGGGTCCGTCAGGATCTCGCGCACGGCGGTGGACAGCTTGTTCACGATAGCGGGCGGGGTGCCGGCCGGGGCGTAGAAGGCCTGCCAGGACACGGCCTCATAGCCCGGCAGGAACTCGCCGATGGTCGGGACGTCGGGCAGCTCCGGCATGCGCTGGGCGGTGGCGACGCCGAGCGCGCGGCCGCGGCCTGCCTGCACCTGGGGCAGGGCGCTCGGCGAATTGTCGATCATGACCTGGATGCGGCCGCCCAGGAAATCCTTCAGCGATTCCGAGGAGCCCTTGTAGGGCACATGGACCATGTCGGTGCCGGACATGGTCTTGAACAGCTCGGTCGCCAGATGCTGCGAGGTGCCGGTGCCCGACGAGGCGTAGTTCAGCTCGCCAGGGCTCTTCTTCAGCAGCTCGATCAGCTCGGGGATCGTGTTGGCCTTGACGTCCGGATGGACCATCAGGATGTTCGGCACGACCGCGACCTGCGAAATCGGCGCGAAGTCCGTGATCTTGTAGGGCGACTTGGCGCCCCAGAGGGTCGGGTTGATGGCGTGGGTGGCGACGGTGCCCATGCCCAGCGTGTAGCCGTCCGGCGCCGATTGCGCCAGGGCCGTGGTCCCGACGTTGCCGCCGGCGCCCGCGCGGTTCTCCACGACGAAGCTCTGCTTGTAGCGCTCGCTCAGCTCCTGCGCCAGGAGGCGCCCGAGCGTGTCGGTCGATCCGCCCGCGTTGTAGGGGACGATGATCTTGACGGTGGTGTTCGGGTAAGTGGCGGCGGCGTCCTGCGCGCCGGCCTGGCCCGCGCCGAACAGCCCGGCGGCCAGCACGGCCGAGGCGATCGTCAGTGCTTTCATGTCGTTTTTTCCTCCCTGGGGTTTGGACCCGGCGACGGCATGGACCGCTTATGGTGCGTCGGTTCTGTGCGGAGCCCATGTGCAAGGCCGTCGAGAAATGCCCTGCGCCGAACCGTCAGTGGGACAAGCTAATCTTGCGGCCGGTTGTAAGTCAACAGAATGTGTCTGACATCTGAGAGGCGCATTGTAGCGCGGATGCTCATGGCAGCCACCATGATCGCCCGGGAGCCGTCATCCCCGCGAAAGCGGGGATCCAGGCCGGACAAGCGCTGTTCTGCGGAGTTTCTGGATTCCCGCTTTCGCGGGAATGACGGTTCAGGAAGGTGGTTGGTCGCGTGCAAGGCGCTTGGAAGGGCTGCCCTATCTCCAGTGCCCTGTTTCCTCTCTCTTGCAATTTGTCTGACAACTTGTCATAGCTAACCCCAGACACGCCGTCTGGCCCCGCCAAGGAGAGCAAACCATGAAGACCACGCCCGTCACCAAGCAGGATCTCCAGCGCTCCGTCCTGGCGGTTCCGCCGCTGGCCCGCAACGCCGACCTGTCGCTGAACGCTGCGGAGAACGCGCGGCTCGTCCGCTACATGGAGGCAGGCGGGGTCAGCAGCTTTCTCTATGGCGGCAACGCGAACCTCTACCATGTGCCGATGGCCGAGTTCCGTTCGCTGTTCGACATGCTGTCCAGCGTGGCCTCGGCGGAGAGCTGGGTCATCCCCTCGATCGGGTCGGACTATGGCAAGCTGATCGAACAGGCGGCCATCCTGCGCGATTACGAGTTCCCGACGGCCATGGTGCTGCCGCAGAGCGGGCTCGCCACCTCGGCCGGCATCGCCACGGGCATCCGCCACGCGGCCGACCGTGCCGGCCGGCCGCTGATCGCCTACATCAAGGCGGAGAACTACATCGACCCGGCGGATCTCGCGGCGCTGGTGAATGATGGCGCCGTCGTGGCCGTGAAGTACGGCACGGTGCGCGTCAACCCGGCCGAGGACGACTATCTGCGCGGCCTGACCCGGGCCGTCGATCCGTCGCTGATCATCAGCGGCATCGGCGAGCGGCCGGTGATCACCCACATGCGCGACTTCGGGCTGGTCGGCTTCACCTCGGGCTCCGTCTGCCTCGCCCCGCGCCTGTCCATGGCGATCCTGCGCGCCCTGCTGGCCGGCGACCACGCGACGGCGGCGGGGTTGCGCGAGCGCTTCATGGCCGTAGAGGATCTGCGTGACCGCCATTCGCCCATCGTCACGCTGCACGACGCCGTCACCCTGTCGGGCATCGCCGACATGGGTCCGATCCTGCCGCTGCTGAGCAACCTGGCCGACCCGGCGGTGCGCAAGGCGGTGCAGGAGGCCGCGACCGCGCTCGTGGCCGCCGACGACGCCGAGGGCCGCCGCGCCGCGGCCTGACCTCATCCTCCTCCCGCAGGACATGGCACCGATGCTCTCCCCCGCGATTCTCGACCGCATCCTGTCCGTGGTCGGCCCCAACGGGCTGCTGACGCGGCCCGAGGACATGACCTCCTATCTGGTGGAGGAGCGCGGGCGCTTCCGGGGCAACAGCCCGGCCGTGGTCCGCCCGGCCTCGACGGAGGAAGTCGCGGCGGTCGTCGGCCTCTGCGCGGAGGCCGGCATCCCCATCGTCCCGCAGGGCGGCAACACCAGCCTCGTCGGCGGCTCGATCCCCTATGAGGAGGGGCGGGAGATCGTGCTGAGCCTGTCGCGCATGAACCGGGTGATCGACCTCGACCCCTTGAACTACGCGCTCACGCTCCAGGCGGGCGTGGTTCTGAAGGCGGCGCAGGACGCCGCGGAGGAGGCCGACCGGCTGCTGCCGATGAGCCTCGGCTCGGAGGGGAGCTGCCAGATCGGCGGGCTGATCTCCAGCAACGCCGGCGGGGTCAACGTGCTGCGCTACGGGACCATGCGCGACCTCGTTCTGGGGCTGGAGGTCGTGCTGCCCGACGGGCGCGTCTGGAACGGGCTGAAGTCCCTGCGCAAGGACAACACCGGCTACGACCTGAAGCACCTCTTCATAGGGGCGGAGGGGACGCTGGGCATCGTCACGGCCGCCGTGCTGAAGCTGTTCCCGCGCCCGCGCCAGGTCGAGACCGCCTTCGTCGCGGTGCCCGGCCCGCGCGCCGCCATCGAGCTGCTGGCCCGGCTGCGCGCGGCGTCGGGCGACGCCGTCTCCTCCTTCGAGCTGATGCCGCGCATCTGCCTGGACTTCGTGACCGCCCACATCCCCGGCACCTCCGATCCGCTGGCGGATCCGTCGCCCTGGTACGTTCTGACTGAGCTGAACTCGGGCACGGCGGACGGGACCTTGCGCGAGACGCTGGAAACCGCGCTGGCCGACGCCTTCGAGGCGGGGCTGGCGACGGACGCCGCGCTCGCCGCCTCCACGGCCCAGGCGCGCCAGTTCTGGGTTTTGCGCGAGGGCGTGTCCGACGCGCAGAAGTTCGAGGGCGTGTCGATCAAGAACGACGTGTCCGTGCCCGTGTCGCGCGTCGCCGACTTCATCGAGCGGGCGACGCGCCTCGTCACCGAGGCCTATCCGGGCCTGCGGCCGGCACCCTTCGGCCATGTCGGCGACGGCAACATCCACTTCAACTTCAGTCAGCCGCGCGGCGACGACCCGGCCCGCTGGCTCGACCGCCGGGACGATGTCTGCCATCTGGTGAGCGACGTGGTGCTGGAGTTCGGCGGTTCGATCTCCGCCGAGCACGGCATCGGCCGCATCAAGAAGGACGAGATGCCGAGGATCAAGAGTGCCGTGGAGTTCGACATGCTGCGCGGCGTGAAGGCGCTGTTCGATCCGAAGGGCATCATGAACCCCGGCAAGATGCTGCCCTGAAGAGGCGGGCGGCGGGCGGCGCAGGAAACTCTCCGCTTTGCCGAGCTCGCGAAGCCGCGTATCCCTCGGGCGGGGCCGGCGCGCCGCGCGGCGGGTCCCGGAGCTTCTCCCAGGCACGATGTGACCGACGATGACCAACCCCGTTCCGCTTCGCCCCGCTTCCCCCACGCTCACCCTGCGGCCGGGCAAGCGCGAGCGGCTGGCCGACCAGCTCTACGGCCAGATCCTGGAGCAAATCGTCTCCGGCACGCTGAACGAGGGTGACCGGCTGCCGACGGAGAAGGACCTGTCCCAGCTCTTCGGCGTCTCGCGCCCGGTCGTGCGCGAGGCGCTGATGCGGCTGCACGCGGACGGGCTGATCCTGTCGCAGCAGGGGGCGGGCACCTTCGTGCGCCGCCGTCCGCCGCGCGGGCTCGTCCAGTTCGCCGCCCCGTCGGAGATCGCCGGGCTGCTGCGCTGCTACGAGGCGCGCATCGCCATCGAATGCGAGGCGGCGGCCCTGGCCGCCCGGCGCCGCACGGACGAGCAGCTCGGCCGGCTGCGCCAGCTCTTCGAGAGCCTGCGCGCCTCGGTCGAGGCGGGGGAGATGGACGACAAGGCCGATTACGGCTTCCACCGCACCATCGCCGAGGCCAGCCACAACCACATCTTCGTCGAGCTGCTGGATGGGCTCTTCCCCATCGTCCAGGTCGCCATGCGCACCGCTCTCAGCATCACCGGCCAGGGCTCGGCCACGCGCCGCAGCACCATCGTCGAGGAGCATGAGCGCATCTACGAGGCCATCGCCGAGGGCGACCCGGAGGCCGCGCGCATGGCGATGCACCACCACATTGACCAGGTCCGCCGCCGCGTCACCGACCACCACAACCAGCCCTGAGGGGTGCGTGCGGGAGGCTCAGGCCTCCTCGGCCAGCGCCTCGGCCGCCGCGTCGCCCGCGAAGACGCGGCGCAGATCGACGGCGCCGTCGCCGAGGGTCTTGAGTTCCAGCCGCTGCTCGATCTCGTGGAGATGGTCGAGGAGCAGCCGGCGGGCGCCGTCGCCGTCGCCGCGTTCCAGCGCTTCGACGATCATGCGGTGCTCGTCGGCGGTGCAGCTCGGTGCCGCGGGCGTCTCGAAGACGGCGATGGCGAGCGAGCTTTGCCGGATCAGGGAATCCAGGATCTCGCCAAACACCGCGTGGCCGGAGACGGTGGCGAGGAGCTGGTGGAACTCGCCGGTCAGCCGGACCGTCGCCGCGCGGTCGCCCGAGGCGAGTGCCGCCGCCTCGCGGTCGAGATGGCGGCGCAGCCGCTGCGCTGCATCGGGAGCCAAGCCGCCCCCCTCGGCCGTCAGCAGCCGCACGATCTCCTCCTCGATCAGCCGGCGGGCGTGGAAGACCTCGCGCGCCTCGCGGGCCGAGGGCACCGCGACCATGGCCCCCCGGTTCCGTTCGAGCGTCACCAGCCGCGATTGCGCCAGCATCAGCAGGACCTTGCGGATGCGAGCCCGGCTGACGCCGAACAGCTCGGCAAGCTGCTCCTCCACCAGCCGCGTCCCCGGCGGCAGGCGCCGGTCGGCGATGGCGTCGGCGATGCTCCGATGGATGCGCTCCTCGGGAGCGGGCGCGCCACGCGGACGGGCGGGGGAGGGCTTCATGGGGATTCCAGAGGGAGTGGTGAAAGGGATTGTAGACAATCCGGGTGGGGAGGCGCCAGCGTTCAATGCGCGCCATGGGATTGGTGTTGCCAGCCGTCCGCTCTTCCCGAAGCGCTACGGCTCGCGTGTGCGCGTTGATCGGAAGGACAACGGCTTAGCCGTTATCTCCGCGAAAGCGGGGATCCGGGGTTCGCCCAGGCCGCACGCGGTGGGGACTTCTGGATCCCCGCTTTCGCAGGAATGACGGAAAACCGATATATTTCAATACACTGTAGAACTGCGGGTCATGAGCAGTCCACATCGCTCCCGCAAGGACAACGGGTCGCGAGGCGGTTCCTGCTGCATTTCCGCTCAAATTTCATGCAAACGGCGCTGACGCCTAAAAAACAGGCTGCACTTGCGCGAATTCGCGCCACCCACCATCCGCAGCCCCCGTGAAAAGGCCCGGAATCCCGGCTGATCCGAACTGGCATCCCCTGTGCATTGTGAACAATCGCATACCGCGCAGCACCACCGGGGAGAGGGCGATGGGCACCGGGGCCTCCGTCGAACTGATCGCAATGACCAAGAGCTACGGCCGCACCGTCGCCGTGGACCGGATCGACCTGAAGATCCCCGCCGGCGCCTATTGCTGCCTGCTTGGCCCCAGCGGCTGCGGCAAGACATCGACGCTGCGGATGATCGCCGGGCATGAGAGCATTTCCGACGGCGACCTGCTGATCGGCACCTCCCAGGTCAACGACGTGCCGCCGGCCGAGCGCGGCACGGCCATGATGTTCCAGAGCTACGCGCTGTTCCCGCATCTCGACTGTGTGGACAACGTCGCCTTCAGCCTGAAGATGCGCGGCCTTCCCAAGGCGGAGCGGCGGGAGCGAGCCCGCGCCATGCTGGCGCGCGTGCAGATGACGCCCTACGCCGACCGGTTGCCGGCGCAGCTGTCCGGCGGGCAGCAGCAGCGCGTGGCGCTGGCGCGCGCGCTGATCACCGAGCCCGGCGTGCTGCTGCTGGACGAGCCCCTGTCGGCGCTCGATCCCTTCCTGCGGGTGAAGATGCGGGCGGAGCTGAAGAAGCTCCAGACCGACCTCGGCATCACCTTCATCCATGTCACCCACGGGCAGGACGAGGCGATGGCGCTGGCCGACATCGTCGTGGTGATGAACAACGGCCGGATCGAGCAGGCCGGTTCGCCGCGGGAGGTCTTCAACCGGCCCCGCACCGCCTTCGTCGCCCGCTTCATCGGCGGGCACAACCTGCTGCCCCCGTCGCTGCTGCCGGCGGACGGGGCGGGCGGCTTCGCCGTGCGCACCGACCGCGTGGCGGTCTGGAAGGCGGAGAGCGGCATCGCCGACGGGAACGTGGCGGCGCTGGCCGACCAGACCATCGAGGCGACGGTCCAGTCGCTCGAATACCAGGGCGAGACCGTGCATCTCAGCCTCGACGTGCCGGGCACCGAGAGCTTCGTCGTGCGGGTGGACGAATCCCGCTTCTACAGCGCCCCCATCGCGGTCGGCGACCGCGTGCTGGCCGGCTGGCGCCGCCAGGACGTCCATCCGCTGACCGCATGAGTCCAGCCGCTTGGCCCGGAACACCGAACGCTTTCCAGAAATCCAGAAGAACAGGAGAGGCACAATGAGCGAGCGCACCCGCGACACCGGCCGCCACATGGGCGGAATCAGCCGCCGCGGCCTTCTGAAGGGAACGGCCGCCGTGGCCGGCGTCGCCGCCGGCAGCGGGGCCATCACCGGCTTCCCGACCATCTGGGCGCAGAACATCAAGAACGTCACGCTGCGCCAGTTCGGCACCGGCGTGTCGAACCTGAACGCCGTCGCCGACAAGGTGAAGGAAGACCTGGGCTTCACGCTCCAGATGACGGCGCTGGACTCCGACGCCGTCGCCCAGCGCGCCGTGACGCAGCCGAAGTCCTACGACATCGCGGACATCGAGTACTGGATCGGCAAGAAGATCTTCCCGGCCGGCGTGCTCCAGCCCATGGACGTGGGCAAGATCAAGTATTACGACAAGATCATCCCGATCTTCACCACCGGCAAGCTGACGCCGGATTCCGTCATCGCCCAGGGCACCGCACCCCACACCGTGACCTTCGTGGAAGGCAAGGACTCCACGAAGTTCGCCAAGGCGCCGACCCAGTGGATGACGCTGATCCCGACCATCTACAACGCCGACACGCTGGGCATCCGCCCCGACCTGGTCGGCCGCCCGATCACCAGCTGGAAGGACCTCGTCGATCCGGCCTTCAAGGGCAAGGCGTCGATCCTGAACATCCCGTCCATCGGCATCATGGACGCCGCCATGGTCTGCGAGGCGCTGGGCCTCGTGACGTACGGCGACAAGGGCAACATGACGAAGGCGGAGATCGACAAGACCATCGCCTTCCTGATCGAGCAGAAGAAGGCCGGCCAGTTCCGCGCCTTCTGGAAGACCTTCGACGAGAGCGTCAACCTGATGTCCTCGGGCGAGGTGGTGATCCAGTCCATGTGGTCGCCGGCCGTCGCCGCCGTGCGCGCCAAGGGCATCCAGTGCGTCTACCAGCCGCTCAAGGAGGGCTACCGCGCCTGGGGCGGCGGCCTCGGCATCGCCAAGCACCTGAGCGGGCTGGAACTGGAAGCGGCCTACGAATACATCAACTGGTACCTGTCCGGCTGGGTCGGCGCCTACCTGAACCGCCAGGGCTATTACAGCGCCGTGCTCGACACCGCCAAGGAGCACATGTCGGCCGAGGAATGGGGCTTCTGGATGGAGGGCAAGCCCGCCGCCAAGGACATCCTGAGCCCCGAGGGCAAGGTGATGGAAAAGGCCGGCGCCGTGCGCGACGGCGGCTCCTTCCAGGACCGCATGGGCAAGGTCGCCTGCTGGAACGCGGTCATGGACGAGGACCGCTACATGATCCGCAAGTGGAACGAGTTCATCGCCGCCTGACGACGAAGGCCGGCGCGCCCGCCCTCCGCCGGTTCGGCCATTGTGCATGTCGCAAAGCGGCAGTTGAAGGAAACACAGCCACTCAGCCGTCACCCCCGCGAAAGCGGGGGTCCAGGACCGTTCCATAAGGTCCGTTTTGCGGACTTCTGGATCCCCGCTTTCGCGGGGATGACGGTGAAGTGGTTGTGTCTCCCATCAACTTGTCGCGAAGCGACGTGGATGAACGCCGGAGTGATCCGTCGGTGGGGTGGGCGCCCGCTTTGCAGAATTCAACACCAGGAGACTCCGCCATGACGGTGTCCGCACCCCCAACCGCTTCCGGCACCGGCGCGCGCCCGGCGCGGGCCGCCTCACGCGACCGGCGGGCATGGTCCTTGCGCGGCTGGCTGCCCTACCTCCAGGCGCTGCCGCTGGCGCTGGTGCTGCTCGTGTTTCTGGTGGTGCCGATCGCCACCATCGCGGTCGTCAGCTTCTGGGATTACGACAGCATCCGGATCATCCCGGACTTCGTGCTGACCAACTACGAGTGGCTGCTGACCTCGGCCGTCACCTGGCAGATCTACCTGAACACGCTGAAGTTCGCGGCGTTGGCCTGGGTCTTCACCTTCGCCATCGGCTTCACGGTGGCCTGGTTCCTGGCCTTCCACGTGCGCAGCGTGACCTGGCAGATGGTGCTGTTCCTGGTCTGCACCATTCCCTTCTGGACCTCCAACATCATCCGCATGATCAGCTGGGTGCCCTTCCTGGGGCGCAACGGCATCCTGAACTCCGCGCTGATCGGGGCCGGCGTCATCGACCAGCCCCTGGAGTTCCTGCTCTTCTCCGACTTCGCGGTGGTGCTGGCCTACGTCCATCTCTACACGCTGTTCATGGTCGTGCCGATCTTCAATTCCATGGCGCGCATCGACCGCTCCCTGATCGAGGCGGCGCGCGACGCCGGCGCCACGGGGTGGCAGATCCTGTGGAACGTCGTGCTGCCCCTGTCCAAGCCGGGCATCGCCATCGGCTCGATCTTCGTGGTCACGCTGGTGATGGGCGACTTCATCACCGTGCGGCTGATGAGCGGCGGGCAGAGCGCTTCCATCGGCACGATGATCGCCAACGACATCGCCCTGCTGCAATACCCGGCGGCGGCGGCCAACGCGGTCGTGCTGCTGCTGGTCGTGCTGCTGATGGTGGCGACCATGCTGCGCCTGATCGACATCCGGAAGGAGCTTTGAGCCATGCGCGACACCGGCCGGCGCGGCCTGTCCTTCTATCTGCTGGCGGCCTTCTTCGGGCTGTTCGTGCTGTTCCTCTACGGCCCGACCGTGACCATCACCATCCTGTCCTTCCAGGGTCCGGAAGGCGGGCTGACCTTCCCGATGCGCGGCTGGTCCACGCACTGGTTCCACAACCTGTTCCAGCAGCAGGCGGTCGGCGACTTCGGCGGCTCCTTTCAACGGTCGCTGCTGCTCGGCCTGATCGTCATGGCGCTGACGGTGCTGATCGCGCTGACGGCGGGCTTCGCCTTCCGGCGGCGCTTCCGCGGCTCGGGCGCGCTGTTCTACCTGACGGTGGCGAGCCTGATCGTGCCGTCGGTGCTGGTCAGCCTCGGCATCGGGCTGCTGTTCCAGATCCTCGGGCTGGAGCCGAACTGGTGGAGTTCGGCGCTGGGCGCGCATCTGACCTGGACCTTGCCCTTCGGGCTTCTGATCGTCTTCGCCATCTTCAACCGCTTCAACCCGGCCTACGAGGAGGCGGCGCGCGACCTGGGCGCCACCCCCTGGCAGACGGTCTGGCACGTGGTGCTGCCGATCATTCTGCCGAGCATCATCGGCGTGGCGCTGTTCGGCTTCACCCTGTCCTACGACGAGTTCGCCCGCACGCTGATGACGGCGGGATCCTTCAACACGCTGCCGCTCGAGATCTACGGCATGACCACCAACGTCACGACGCCCGTGCTCTACGCGCTGGGCACGCTCACCACCATCTTCTCATTCCTGGTGATCGGGCTGTGCCTGGCCGGCTTCATCGCCGTGCAGCGCCGCCGCGCGCGCCGCGTCGCCTCGGGGGTGTGAGTCCATGCGGATCCTGGTCCTGAACCCCAACACCACCGCCTCCATGACCGCGAAGATCAGCGCCGCCGCGCGCTCGGTCGCCGGGGCCGGCACGGAGATCCTGGCCGCCAACCCGGCCATGGGCCCGGCCTCCATCGAGGGCTATTACGATGAGGCCCTGTGCCTGCCCGGCCTGCTGGAGGAGGTCATCCGCCACGAGCGGGAGGGCATCGACGGCACGGTGATCGCCTGCTTCGACGACACCGGCCTGGACGCCGCCCGCACGGTCGCCACCGGCCCGGTGATCGGCATCTGCGAGGCCGCCCTGCACACGGCCTCGCTGCTCGGCGCCCGCATCTCCGTCGTGACGACCCTGTCGCGCTCGGTCCCCGCCATCGAGCATCTGGCCCGGCGTTACGGCGTTGCCGACCGCTGCCGCGTGCGCGCCGCCGAGGTGCCGGTGCTGGCGCTGGAGGACGCGGGATCGAGCGCCGCCGACCGCGTCCGCTCCGAGATTGCGGACGCCGTCGCCCATGACGGGGCGGAGGTGGTGGTGCTGGGCTGCGCCGGCATGACCGACCTGACCCAGCGCTTCAGCCGCGAATTCGGCCTGCCGGTGATCGACGGCGTGGCCGCCGCCGTGAAGCTGGTGGAATCGCTGGTCACACTCGGCCTGCGCACCAGCAAGGTCGGCGGCTACGCGCCTCCGCTGCCGAAGGCCTATGCGGGGGAGTTGGCGCGGTTCGCGCCGAAGGGAGGGTGACGCGCTCTTGCTGATAAAGATTATAAGAATGCCAGATATTAAGTATATTTTGGTAATTATCCTACTGCTTGATACGTGTTTTTTTACTTCTGTTCTGGAGATGTACTGTTCAACGATAATAGCTCTATTTCTGTATCATCGGTATGCATTTCATTACGTAGAAGATGTTGCCCTTCATCTTTCTGATGGCTGGAGTGCTCCAATTCGTGAGGTGAAGAAGTAGAATTCTCTTCAATCTGGGCCACAAAGTGCTTGGATATAGTCATATCGTCTCTGCGGAACGCAGTAAGAGGATTTGATGGTAGTGATAACAAATTTATATGCTTGCGAATGCATCCTTCTAAGTCAATGTTGATGATATAGCCGTTTTCATAGGATAGTTCAATTTCATGTACGGCAATATGGCTGGATGGGTTTGCATGATCGTACCAATCAATAAATTGAACGCGAGATAATCCTACGTCTTTCAAGAAAGATACTATTTCGCCTACGTTGTTTTCCGATAAATTAACATAGCTTTTCTGGCTATGATCGATGATTTCGGCTAGGTAAATACGGCCATCCTCTTCGAAGCCGCAGGCTACGTAGCAGCCATTTGGATCCGGTTCGTCGAGCATGTCCTCTATATGTGTAAGGCTTGTGGCTTCTAGAAGCTGCGCAAATGGCAGGCTACGCGTTGCTGGTAGCGATGCGATGCCTTTAAGAAACGTTCTGCGTTGCATTGATATTTCCTGTGAAAAATACTTTTAACTGCGCTATAAAACAAAGTATCTTAAAGTACTTACGGTATGCCGGGGAACTTCATGGTGTCTCCTTATGAAAAAAAAGCAATAATTTAGAATACCTTGTTTCTCGAAATTTCCGTTAGAGCTAGGTCATTGTTTCGATTTCACCCCAACTCGAACGTCGTGATCCCGAACACTCGGTCGGCCGCCACCGGCCGCACCGGGCCTGTGTACATGCGGGCGGTCTCAAAAGCGGGGGCGAGGCCACGGCTCTCCGCAAGGCTGACGGCGCCGCCGTTCGGCTCCGGTACGTCCAGGAAGACCAGCCCGCCGCCCGCGGCGGCAAGCAGCGCGTCGAACAGCGCCTCCGCGCCCGCCCGGTCGTCGGCGAAGAGCGGGCCGACCTTGTGGCCCTCGCGGCAGAGGCGGATCACGCCGAAGCCGGCCAGGCGGCCGTCGCGGAGCAGGGCGCGGGCGTGGTGGCTGGGGGCCGAGACCCAGCCGTGCAGGAAGGTTGCGCGGTCCGCCGGGAAGCAGGCCGCGTCATAGGCGAGCACGCTTTCGAACGCCACCTCGCCGAACGCCACGATGCCCGGTGCCTCCGAAGCGGTTGGGGCGGCTACCGTCCCCGCGTAGCGGACGTTCCGGTGGGCGAGGGCGAAGCCGGAGCGGCGGTAGTTGTCCTGCTGGGCCACCACCCCGTCCAGCCCGACGGGCCGCGTCCCGGCATGGGCCAGCCCGGCGCGCCAGGTCGCCATGCCGAATCCCTTCCCGCGCCAGCCCTCCCGCACGATGTAGAGGCCGAGGAAGGACAGGGCGTCGCCGTAATTCACGACCGACACCGCCGAGACGGGCACCCCGTCTTCGACGCCGACGAAGAAGCCCTCCGGGTCCTGGGCGCGGAAGAGGGCGGCGTCGGACAGGCCGGGGTTCCAGCCTTCGGACGCCGCCCATTCGACGATGGCGCCCACCTCATCGGCGGTCGCGACGCGCACCGAGAAACCGTTTCCGCTCATCGCGCTCTCCATCCTCATCAGAGCTGAACCGCCTCACGCCGGCAGGGCGCGCTCGCCCGGCGCCGGGGCGTCCTCGCGGGGAAGGAGCCGCGCCAGGGTCCGGGAGAGTTCACTCGCACGGAAGGGCTTGTCCAGCCTTGCGTCGAAGGGACCGTTTCCGGCCTCGTCCCGGCGGTCCACGTAGCCGGTCATCAGCACGATGGGCAGGGCGGGGGCCAGGGCGCGGATGCGCCGCGCGGCCTCGGTCCCCGTCAGGCCGGGCATGGCGTGGTCGATCAGGACGAGGTCGAAGCGCCGGGGCTCCCGCTCCACCGCCTCCACGCCCGCCTGGCTGCTCGCCAACGCCGTCACCCGGCACTGCGCGTCCTGGAGCATGCCGGACACGGCGCCGAGCACGTCCGCGTCGTCGTCCACGACCAGCACCGACCGGCCGCGCAGCGCGTCGGGCGGAACGGGGGCTGCCTCGGGCGCCGCGCCTGCGATGGCGTCGGAGGCAGCGCGGGGCAGGTAGACCAGCACGCGCGTGCCTTCCGCCACCCGGCTTTCGATACGCACGCCGCCGCCGAGCTGCTTGACGATGCCCAGCACCTGCGGCAGCCCCAGCCCCGATCCCTTGCCGATCTCCTTCGTCGTGAAGAAGGGCTCGAAGACGCGGTCCAGCGTTTCCGGCGCCATGCCCGTTCCGGTATCGGACACCGCGATCACCACATGCTCGCCGGCTGGCGGCGCTTCCGGCCCGTCTGGCTCGCCCATCGTCACGTTGGCCGTCTCGATGGTCAGGGTGCCGCCCTCGGGCATGGCGTCGCGCGCGTTGAGCGCCAGGTTGAGCACGACCAGCTCGAGCTGCGTGGCGTCGGCCATGGCCGGCCACAGGGCAGCACCCGGCCTGGTTTCGATCCGGATCAGCGCCGACAAGGTGTGGCGCAGCAGGGCGACGATGCCCTCGACCGAGCCGTTGACGTCCACCGGCCGCGGATCGAGGAACTGGCGCCGGGAGAAGGCGAGGAGCTGGGCCGTCAGCTTCGCCCCGCGTTCCGCCGCCTTCGTGGCGTTCTCGATCAGCTTCGACACGCGCTCGTCGCGCCGGTCGCCGAGCCGCCGGTCGAGCATCTCCAGGCTGCCCGTCACCCCCATAAGCAGGTTGTTGAAGTCGTGCGCCAGCCCGCCGGTGAGCTGGCCGACGGCCTCCAGCCGCTGCGCGCGCGACAGGCGGGCCTCGGCCCGGCGCCGCTCCTCGATCTCGCCGAGCAGGCGGGCGTTGGCGGCGGCCAGCTCCTCCGTCCGGGCGGCGACGCGCTCTTCCAGCGTCTCGTTGAGGCGCCGCAGCGCGCCCTCGGCCCGGTCCCGTTCGGCCTCCCGCTCGGCGAGCGCGGCTGCGGCCCGGGTGATCGCCGCGCACACCACCCGGGTTTCCTGGAATCCGCCCGCCGCCCTGCTGGGAGGGCGCCCCTCGCCGAGCGCCGCCGCGTTGAGCGCTAGCGACTCCACCGGCCGCGCGATGGAGCGGGCGACGGCGGCGGCCAGCAGCGCGCCGGCCGCCAGCAGCGCCCCGCCGATGACAAGCAGCTGGAGCGCCGACAGCCGGGCGGTGTGGGTGATCTCGTCGCGTGGAACCGCGACAAGAAAATTCCAGCCGGAGGAGGGGGAAGGGCTGAGCGCCACCACCGAGGCCACCCCTTCCAGGGATGTGTCCTCGAACACGCCGTTCTGCTTGCCCTCGCGGATCCGCCGGATCACCTCCGGCGTGCCCTGCCAGCCGACGAGCCGTTCGCCGTCGCGGTTGCGCGCCACGATCGTCCCGTTCCGGTCGAGGATGGTGCCGATCCAGCGGGCCGGCAGGCCCTGCTCCGCGATCAGGCGGTTGAAGGCCGCGGGCCGGGTGATGATGCTCAGCTGATAGGTCGTTCCGCCCTTGGAGACGAGCAGGGAGCTGGCGAAGGCGGGACCCGCGACGATCCCCTTGAACAGGTTGGTGATGTCCACCCGATCCGTGCTCGACTGTTTCCAATGGCTCTGGTTCGGTACATCGGGCAGGGGCGCTCCGGCGGGAAGCAGGGTGTTCACGAGCTGTCTGCCGGGCCCTTCCAGCACGAACCAGCTGTCCGGCAGGCGCAGGGTGCGGCGGGCCTGCTCGTCGAGGGCGGCGAAATCCTTGGCATCCAGATGGGGGCTCGCCGCCAGCGCCCAAAGCGCCGTCTCGGCCTGTCCGAACTGCCGGTCCACGACCAGCGACAGTGCCCGCGCGGTCTCGGCGAGATGCATCTCTACCACGCCGCGGTCGCGCTGATAGGCCGAATAGAGCATGTAGGCCGTCCCCAGCAGGAACGGGACCAGCAGCGACACGACAAGAAACAGGAGCCTCGACCGAAGCGACGGGGCCGAAGGGCGGCCGGGCTTGGAAAAGCCGGGTAAGCTCAAGATTGCGGCCCCTGGGGCAGGATGGGCATGGTCGGGCCAAGCTTTAGCACGAAAGCCCGCCGCGGCGAGCCCTGGCGTTTCCGCGTAAGACCCCCATGGCCACCCCTCCGGACGATCGGTCGAGAGCGCGAGGGGCGATGGCGGACAAGGCCCGGTGCGGACGGCCCTGGCTCGACCCTCCGGCACCGGGCGGCTCCTGGCATGGATGAGGGCCGCCCGCACAATGGGGGTGTGAGGGCGGCCCTCGAGCGGCGGCGCTCCGATGAGCTGAGGCGGAACGTCAACCACCGGCCGGCAGGATACAGCCGCCCGCCCCGCCGGGCAGCCTGTCAGGCATCACAGGGGACCCGGTGCAGGCCGCGTGTCACCGCTCCACATGGCCTTCCAGCCCGGTTGCCAATGCGTCGAAGACGGCGCGGCAGCGCGGCGCGGTCTTCAAATTCTCGTGCATGGCGAGCCATGTCCCGAGCGGCAGGGCGACTTCGGGCAGCAGCCGTACGAGGTCCGGGTCGCGCTCCGCGAGGCGGACCTGGCAGACCCCGATGCCGAAGCCCGCGCGGATGGCGGCGAGCTGGGCGAGGTCGCTGTCGGCCCGCAGCGCGAAGCGGCTCCGCTCGAACAGCGACGGCGGCACCTTCGCGCGCAGGGCGCGGATGGCCGGAGTCTCCCGGTCGAAGCCGATCAGGCTGTGCCCGGCCAAGTCCTCGATCCGCTCCGGCCGGCCCTGCCGGTCGAGATAGCGGCGGTGGGCGTGCAGCCCGAGCGTGACGGTGCCGAGCCGCCGCACCAGCAGGGCGTCCTGCACCGGCTCCACCATGCGCACCGCGATGTCGGCGTCCCGCCGCAGCAGATCCTCCACCGCGTTGGACAGGGCGAGTTCGATGGACAGCGCCGGATGGCGTTCGCGCAAGGCCGCGAGGATCGGCGGCAGGACCTCGACGCCGATCACCTCGCTTGCGGTCACCCGCACGGTCCCCTTCACGGCGGCACCCTGGCCGGCGCCATGGCCGCCCGCCGCCCGCAACAGCGCGGCGGCGGTGGAGGACAAAGCCTCGGCATAGGGCCGCAGTTCCAGGGCCGCCTCGGTCGGGGCGAGGCCGTGCTGGGAGCGGGTGAAGAGCGGGAAGCCGACCGACTGCTCCAGCGCGTCGATGTGCCGCCCGATGGTCGGCTGCGCCACCCCCAGCGCCCGCGCGGCGCCGGACAGCGATCCCTCCTCCAGCACGGCGAGGAAGGTGCGGTACAGGTCCCAGCTCGGCTCGCGGTCGGTCATGCGTTCCAGTATAGGGGCCGTGCCGCGCTCATCAATTGCGTTCAGCCGTGGACGGGCTACTCGTCGCGCCAGTCGAAGGCCAACGGCGCCTCGCGGAAGGCGAAGCGGTCGAGATGGCGCACCACGGCGTCCTTGAGCCCCGCGAGCTGCCCCTCGGCGCTCGTCTCCAGCCGGCATTCGAGCGCGTCTTCATGCGCCCTCATGCTCAGCCTGGCGTCGCCGGGCCAGTCGGCGCCGCGCGCGTCGCGCGGGAAGGTCACGGTGCCCGCCTCCTCCGTGAAATCGACGGCGAGGTTGTGGCTCCAATGTTTGCAGAGCTGCTGCAGATAGCGGCTGCCGTTGGTCGTCGGCACGCGTGCGGTGCTGTTCAAGGCCATTCCAGTGTCCTTTCCGGTGGGTTCAGGGCAGCCGCTCGATCCGCTGCGCCGCCTCGTCGAGGATCGCGGCGGCGGCGTGCTGCGTGTCGGCGTCCACGCCCTCGCGGTCGAGGCGGTGCATCAGCACCGCGCGGAGGTTGTCCATCGCGCGGCGGATCGGCGCGCCGTCGGTGCGCTCGCGCCGGGAGGCGAGCTTGGCGAGGCGGGCGAACAGCGCCTCCACCATCTCCGCCTCGGCCGCGAGATGGGCGCGCCCGTCCTCGGTGGCGGCGTAGGCCTTGCGCGGGCCGTCGGCGCCCAGCTTCTCGATGTGGCCCATCTCTTCCAGCATCGTCAGCGTCGGGTAGATGACGCCGGGGCTCGGCACGTAGCCGCCGCCCGTCAGCTCTTCCACGGCGCGGATCAGGTCGTAGCCGTGGCGCGGCTGGTCGGCGATCAGCCGGAGCAGCACCAGCCGGAGTTCGGTCGCCTCGAAGACGCGCCGTCGTCCGCCGCGCCCCTCGCCGGGTCCGGGCTGATGCAGGCGCGGCTTGCAGCCGTGGTGGTGCGGAAAGCCTCGCATGTCCAGGGCTCCTCATTGAGATATGATTACGATATATCGTGATGCAGCGTGACGCAAGAGCCGGAGCTTCGCGGCGCCCTGCGGACGCCTCCCCCCAAGCCCGGTCGGCGCGGATGAAGACACATTGCGGTGAACCGTCCCGGTGAGGATTGCCCGCATGGCCTTCGATCCGGCATGGTCCGCATGGCGGGCGAGGGCGACGGACCCGGCCGGCCAATCGTCGGGACTCACCTCACAGGAAATGATAAGACCAATGCCGCCCACCACGACTCTCGACCGCTACACGCCCTATGCCCTGGCAGCACTCCGGATCGTTGCCGCGCTGATCTTCATGGAGCACGGAACCCAGAAGCTGTTCGGCTTCCCGGCCCCGCCCGCCAACGGCCAGCCTCCTATCCTGTCCCTGCTCGGGATCGGGGCCATCATGGAGCTGGTCGGCGGGCTGCTGATCCTGGTCGGCGCCTTCACCCGGCCCGTTGCCTTCCTGCTCGCCGGCGAGATGGCCGTGGCCTATTGGATGTTCCACGCGCCGCGCAGCTTCTACCCGGTGCTGAACGGCGGCGACGCGGCGATCCTCTACTGCTTCGTCTTCCTGCTGCTCGTCTTCACCGGGCCGGGCGCCTGGAGCGTGGACGGCAGCCGCAACCGGGCCGACCGGTCCTTCTGACCAGCCGGCGCGAGCGGCCATACGTTTCCGTATGGACACCGCACGGCTTTCGCCAATTCCGTTGATCGGACGGTCGGGCGCATTCTTCCCCTGAACAAGGAAGGGAGAATGCGTCATGACAACGCAACGAACGGCGCTCGTCCTCGGCGCCACCGGCGGGATCGGCGGTGCGGTCGCACGGCGGCTGGCGTCCGGTGGCTGGGCGGTGCGCGCCCTGCACCGCGATCCGGCGAAGGCCTCGGCGGGGCATGATGCGGCCGAACAGGATGCCGGGGCGGGTTTCACCTGGATCAAGGGCGACGCCATGCGGGCCGGCGACGTCGTCGCTGCCGCCGCCGGGGCCTCCCTCATCGTCCATGCGGTGAACCCGCCGGGATACCGGAACTGGGGCACGCTGGTGCTGCCGATGCTGGAGAGCAGCATCGCGGCGGCGAAGGCATCCGGGGCGCGCATCCTGCTGCCCGGCACGGTCTACAATTACGGTCCCGACGCCTTTCCCGCCCCGGACGAGGAGGCGCCGCAGAACCCGCTCACCCGCAAGGGCGCCATCCGGGTCGAGATGGAGCGCCGGCTGCGGGAGGCCGCCGGGGCGGGCGTCAGAACCCTCATCGTCCGCGCCGGCGATTTCTTCGGGCCGGGAGCGGCGAACAGCTGGTTCTCGCAAGGGCTGGTCAAGCCGGGCCGGCGCTTGCGCTCCGTCACCCGTCCGGGGGCTGCGGGCGTCGGGCACCAGTGGGCCTATCTGCCGGACGTGGCGGAGACGATGGTCCGCCTGCTGGAGCGGGAGGACGCGCTCGCCCCCTTCGCGCGCTTCCACATGGACGGCCATTGGGACCCCGACGGCACCCGCATGATCGAGGCCATCCGCCGCGCCGCCGGAGATCCCGACTTGGCGGTCCGGGCCTTCCCCTGGTGGCTGCTGGCGCTCGCCTCGCCGGCCGTGCCGCTGTTCCGGGAACTCCGCGAGATGCGCTACCTGTGGCGCACCCCGGTCCGCATGAGCAACGCGCGGCTTCTCGCCCTGCTCGGCGAGGAACCCCGCACGCCGCTGGACGAGGCCGTCCGGGCCACGCTGGCGGGCCTGGGCTGCCTGCCGGCGGCCCCCGCCGGCGCCTGAAGTCGGCGTTCCTTCTTTACGCCGCCTTTATGCGGCGGGGCGGAAATCCGCATCGACCCTTTACGGGCTTCCGAACACATGATGCACCGCACACACTGCGGGAGCATCCCATGCCCGACCTTCTTTTCCTCGGCGGCGTCGCCGCCTTCTTCGGCCTGGGCGCGCTGCTGGTGCGCGCCTTCGACCGGCTGTGACGGGCGGCGCGCCATGAGCTTCGATCTCGTCCTCGGCGGGCTGGTCGCCCTGGCCTTGCTGGGCTACCTGACCTACGCCCTGATCCGGCCCGAGCGGTTCTAGGAGGCATCCATGGACCATCAAGGCCTTCTCCAGATCCTCCTTTACGTCGCGGTCATCGTCGCGATCACGCCGCTGCTGGGCGGCTACATGGCGCGCGTCTTCACGGGCGAGCGGGTGGGCTTGAGCCCGCTGCTCGGCCCGGTGGAGCGCGCCGTCTACCGGCTCTGCGGCGTCCGTCCGGACCAGGAACAGCATTGGACCGCCTACGCGCTGTCGGTGCTGGCATTCAGCCTCGTGGGTGTGGTGATGCTGTATGCGCTGTTGCGCACCCAGCAGTGGCTGCCGCTGAATCCGGCGGGCATGCCGGCGATGGCGCCGGACCTCGCCTTCAACACGGCGGTCAGCTTCGTCACCAACACGAACTGGCAGGCCTATGCGGGCGAGAGCACGCTCGGGCCGCTGGCCCAGATGGCCGGGCTCTCGCTCCAGAACTTCATGTCGGCGGCGGCGGGCATCGCGGTGGCCGTGGCGCTGGTCCGCGGATTCACGCGGCGTTCGACGCGCACGCTCGGCAACTTCTACGTCGACGTCACGCGCGCCACCCTCTACCTGCTGCTGCCGCTCTGCGTCGCGGGCGCGTTGCTGCTGGTGTGGCAGGGCGTGCCGCAGACGCTGAACGCCCAGACTGCCGCAACGACGGTGGAGGGTGCCTCCCAGACCATCGCGCTCGGCCCCGTGGCCTCGCAGATGATGATCAAGCATCTGGGCACCAACGGCGGCGGCTTCTTCGGCCAGAACGCGGCACACCCCTTCGAGGGGCCGACGCCGCTCGCCAACCTGATCCACATGGTGGCGATCTTCGCCATCGGCGCCGCACTGACCAACATGTTCGGCCGCATGGCCGGCGACGTCCGGCAGGGCTGGGCGCTGCTGGCCGCCATGGCCCTCCTGTTCCTGGCGGGCTTGGCGGTGGCCCTGTGGGCGGAATCGCAGGGCAACCCGGCGCTGGCGGCGCTCGGCCTCGGGCAGCCGGTGAACCTGGAGGGCAAGGAGGTCCGCTTCGGCATCGCCGCTTCCACACTGTTCGCGGTGATCACCACGGCGGCCTCCTGCGGTGCGGTGAACGCGATGCACGACAGCCTCATGCCGCTCGCCGGCATGGTGCCGCTGGTCAACATGATGCTGGGCGAGATCATCGTCGGCGGCGTCGGGGCCGGCCTCTACGGCATCCTGCTCTATGTCGTGCTGGCGGTCTTCATCGCCGGGCTGATGGTCGGGCGGACGCCGGAATATCTCGGCAAGAAGATCGAGGCGCGGGAGGTGACGCTGGCCGTCCTCGCCATCCTGGCGCTGGCCTTCGGCATCCTCGGGCTCGGCGCGCTCGCCACCGTCCTGCCGGCCGGCACGGCCTCCGTGCAGGATGGCGGGCCGCACGGCCTGTCGGAGATCCTCTACGCCTACACATCGGCCGCCGCCAACAACGGTTCCGCCTTCGCGGGCTTCTCGGCCAACACGGCCTATCAGAACGTCATGCTGGGGATCGGCATGCTGGCCGGCCGCTTCCTGGTCATCCTGCCGGTGCTCGCCATCGCCGGGTCGCTCGCCGCAAAGAAGGCCGTGCCGGCCTCGGCCGGGACCTTCCCGACCCATGGTGGCCTGTTCGTCGGGCTTCTGGCCGGGATCATCCTGGTCGTCGGCGGCCTGACCTTCTTCCCCACGCTCGCCCTGGGCCCGATCGCGGAGCATCTGCTGCTCGGCGCCGGCGTCCGCTTCTGACCCTGACCGGTCGAGGGACTCTCATGAACACCCCTGGCATGAACACCCCTGTCATGAACAAGCCGGCGAAGGGTGCCGCCCTGTTCGACGGCGCCATCCTGCGCGCGGCGTCCGTGGATGCCCTGCGCAAGCTGGACCCCCGCGCGCTCGCCCGCAATCCGGTGATCTTCGTCACCGCGGTGGCGGCGCTGCTCTCCACGGTCCTGTTCCTCCGCGACCTCGCCCTGGGCGGGACTGTCCCCTTGGCCGTGGTGGGGCAGATCGCCGCCTGGCTCTGGTTCACCGTGCTGTTCGCCACCTTCGCCGAGGCGCTCGCGGAAGGGCGCGGCAAGGCCCAGGCGGCGAGCCTGCGCCGGACCCGTACCGAGACGCCGGCCCGGAAGCTCGCCTCCCCGGACGCCGAACGCTGGACCGAGGTGCCGGCCACCGCCTTGCGCGCCGGCGACCTCGTGCTGGTCGAGGCGGGGGAGGTCATCCCCGGCGACGGCGACGTGGTGTCGGGCATCGCGACGGTGGACGAATCCGCCATCACCGGCGAATCCGCCCCGGTCATCCGCGAGTCCGGCGGCGACCGCTCGGCCGTCACCGGCGGCACGCGGGTGGTGTCGGACCGCATCGTCCTGCGCATCGCCACGAACCCCGGCGAAAGCTTCCTCGACCGCATGATCGCGCTGGTCGAGGGCGCCAAGCGCCAGAAGACGCCGAACGAGATCGCCCTGACCATTCTGCTGGTCGGCATGACCATCATCTTCCTTCTGGTCGTCGCAACCCTGCCGGCCTTCGCGAGCTGGTCGGGCACCGGCATCCCGGCCATCTTCCTGGTGGCCCTGCTGGTGACCCTGATCCCGACGACCATCGGCGGGCTGCTGTCGGCCATCGGCATCGCCGGCATGGACCGGCTTGTGCGCTTCAACGTCATCGCCAAGTCCGGCCGGGCGGTGGAGGCGGCGGGCGACGTGGACGTGCTGCTGCTGGACAAGACCGGCACCATCACGCTCGGCAACCGGCAGGCGGCGGAGTTCATCCCCGACGCCGGGGTGCCGGAACGCGAGCTGGCCGAGGCCGCCTTCCTCGCCTCGCTGGCCGACGAGACGCCGGAGGGCAAATCCATCGTCGCGCTGGCGCGGGAGCGGTTCGGCTTCGACCCGGAGGCCATCGGGCGGTCGGGCCTGAGCTTCATCCCCTTCACCGCCCAGACGCGCATGAGCGGCGTGGACCTGCCGGGGCCGCGCGCGGCGGGCGGATCGGCGGCGGTGGCGGAGGCGCCGACGGAAATCCGCAAGGGCGCCTTCGATGCCATCGCCGCCCGCGCCGGCCGGCGGGGCATCTCCCGCGAGCTGACCCTGGCGGTAGAGCGCGTGGCGAAGGCCGGCGGCACGCCGCTGCTGGTGGCGCGGGACGCGCGCGTGCTTGGCCTCGTGCAGCTGAAGGACGTCGTCAAGCCGGGCATCCGCGAGCGGTTCCAGACCCTGCGCCGCATGGGCATCCGCACCGTGATGGTCACCGGCGACAACCCCCTTACCGCCGCCGCCATCGCCGCCGAGGCCGGGGTGGACGACGTGCTGGCGGAGGCGACGCCGGAACGCAAGCTTGAGCTGATCCGCGGCTACCAGGCGGACGGGCGGCTGGTCGCCATGTGCGGCGACGGCTCCAACGACGCGCCGGCGCTGGCGCAGGCCGACGTCGGCGTGGCGATGAACACCGGCACCCAGGCCGCGCGCGAGGCCGGCAACATGGTCGATCTGGAGAGCGATCCCACCAAGCTCATCGAGGTCGTCATGATCGGCAAGCAGCTGCTGATGAGCCGCGGGGCGCTGACCACCTTCTCCATCGCCAACGACGTGGCGAAATATTTCGCCATCATCCCGGCCCTCTTCATCGCCGGCATGCCGCAGCTCCAGGCGCTGAACCTCATGGGGCTGGCGAGCCCGCAGAGCGCCATCCTTTCGGCGATCGTCTTCAACGCGCTGGTCATCGTCGCGCTGATCCCGCTGGCCCTGCGCGGCGTCGCCTACCGTCCGGCGCCCGCCGCCGTGCTGCTGCGCCGGAACCTGCTGGTCTACGGGCTCGGCGGGCTGCTGGTGCCCTTCGCCGGCATCAAGCTGATCGACCTTGCCGTCACCGCCCTCGGCCTCGCCTGACCCGGCCCCTTCCTGATCGGAGGAATCCCATGCTGAACCAGCTACGCCCCGCCGTCCTGCTTCTGGCCGTGATGACCGTGCTGACGGGCCTGATCTATCCGCTGGCCGTCACCGGCATCGCCCAGGCGGTCTTCCCGGCCCAGGCCAACGGCAGCCTCGTCGAGCGGGACGGCCGCACCGTCGGCTCCGTCCTCATCGGCCAGGGCTTCAGCCGGCCGGAATACATCCACCCCCGGCCGTCCCTGGCCGGGGCCGGCGGGTACGACGCCTCGGCGTCCGCCGCCTCGAACCTCGGCCCGACCTCCCAGGCCTTGGCCGATGCCGTGGCCGCCCGCGTGGAGGCGTTGCGGGCTGAAAACCCGGATGCCGCCGGGCCGGTGCCGGCCGATCTCGCCACCGCCTCGGCCAGCGGCCTCGACCCGCACGTCTCGCCCGGCGCGGCACTCTTCCAGGCGGCCCGCGTCGCGCGGGCGCGCGGCGTGCCGGAGGAGGTCGTACGCGGCGTCATCGCGGACCTGACGGAAGGCCGGCAATGGGGCATCCTGGGCGAGCCGCGGGTGAACGTGCTGCGGCTCAACCTCGCCCTCGACGAGCGGTTTCCGGTGAAGTAGACGCAAGGGCGACATGGCCGACACCGACCAGAACCACCGCCCGTCGCCCGACGCGCTGCTCGAGGAGGTCATCCGCGAGCGGCGCGGCCGGCTGAAGATCTTCCTCGGCGCCGCACCCGGCGTCGGCAAGACCTACGCCATGCTGGAGGACGCCCGCGCGCGGCTGCGCGAAGGGGCGGACCTCGTCGTCGGCATCGTGGAGACGCACGGCCGGGCCGAGACCGAAGCGCTGCTGGCCAGCTTAAAGATGGAGGGGCTGGAAATCCTGCCGCGCCGGACGGTCGAATATCGGGGGCGTCCCTTTGGGGAGATGGACCTGGACGCCATCCTGGCGCGCCGGCCCGCCCTGGTGCTGGTGGACGAGCTGGCGCACGCCAACATCCCCGGCAGCCGCCACCTGAAGCGCTGGGAGGATGTGGAGGAGATCCTGGACGCGGGCATCGACGTCCACTCCACGCTGAACGTGCAGCATCTGGAAAGCCTGAACGACGTGGTCGAGCGCATCACCGGGGTGCGCGTGCGGGAGACGCTGCCCGACGGCGTCCTGCAGCGGGCGGACGAGATCGAGCTGATCGACCTGCCGCCGCAGGAACTGATCCGGCGGCTGGAGGAGGGCCGGGTCTATGTGCCGGAGCAGGCCCGGCGCGCCATCGGCCGTTTCTTCTCGCCCGGCAACCTGACCGCGCTGCGCGAGCTGGCCCTGCGCCAAGCGGCGGAGCGGGTGGACGCGCAGATGCTGCGCTACATGCGCGCCAACGCCATCCCCGGCCCCTGGCCGACGCGCGAGCGCATCGTCGTCTGCATCGGCGAGGGCGCGCAGGCCCTGCGGCTGGTGCGTACGGCCAAGCGCATGGCGGAGCGGCGCGACGCCCCCTGGGTGGCACTGCATGTCGAGACGCACCGCCAGGCCGGGCTGCCGGAGGCGGACAAGGACGGCATCACCGCCGCCCTGCGCCTCGCCGAACAGCTCGGGGCGGACAGCGCCGTGCTCCAGGGCGACCGGGTGGCCGACGAGATACTGAGCTTCGCCAAGGCGCGCAACGCCACGCAGATCGTCGTCGGGCGCGCCCGCGCCGGGCGCTGGCTGCGGCGTGCCGGCCGCTCCGTCACGGCCGAGCTGCTGGCACGGACGGAGGAGTTCGACCTGCTGGTGGTCGCGGGGGAGGAGCCCCGGCGCTCTGCCGCGCCGGACGGCCCCCGGCCGGGGCAGGGGGCGGGGCAGGGAGCGGTGGCGCGGTCGGGCTGGCGCGGCTACGCCGCCGCCACGGCCGCCGTCGCGGCGGCGACGGCTTTCGCCTTCCTCATCGACCGGTGGCTGCCGGTCGCCAACATCTCGGTCGCCTATCTGCTCGCGGTTCTGCTGGTCGCGATCCGTTTCGGCCGGGGGCCGTCGATCCACGCTTCCGTCGTCGCCTTCTTCGGATTCAACTTCTTCTTCACCGAACCGCGCCTGACCTTCGCCATCTCCGACGCGCAGAACATCGTCACCGTGTTCTTCTTCCTGGCGGCGGCGATGATCACCTCCAACCTCGCCGCCCGGCTGCGCGCGCAGGTGGAGGCGACGCGGATCGGCGCCAAGCGGACCGCGAACCTCTACGACTTCAACCGGCGCATCGCGGCGGCGGCGGGGCTGGACAATGTGCTGTGGGCGGTGGTGCACCACGTCGCCTCCACCATGAACGGCGCGTCGCTGGTGCTGATGCCGCCGGAGGACGGGCAGGGGGCGCCCTCCGCGTCGCCGCGCGAGGGCGGCGGGCTGGAGATCCGGGCCGGCTTTCCGCCGGAGGACCGGCTGGACGAGAAGGCCATGGCCGCCGCGCGCTGGGCCTGGGACAACGGCAAGCCGGCCGGGCGCGGATCGACCACCCTGCCGTCCTCCGACTGGCTGTTCCTGCCGCTCCGGACGGGGCGGGGGGAGGTCGGCGTCCTCGGCGTGCAGCTCGGCGCCGGCACCGAGCTTCTGTCGCCGGAGCAGAGCCGGCTTCTGGAGACGCTGGCCGACCAGGCGGCGGTCGCCATCGAGCGCACGGCGCTCGTCTCCGACGTCGAGACGGCGCGCGTCGCCGCCGAGACGGAGCGGCTGCGCGCCGCGCTGCTGTCCTCCCTGTCGCACGACCTGCGCACGCCGCTGGTCTCGATCCTCGGCGCCGCCTCCAGCCTGCACGACTATGGCGGGACGCTGGGGGAGGGCGAACGGGCGGAGCTGACCCAGACCATCCAGGAGGAAGCCGAGCGGCTGAACCGCTTCGTCCAGAACCTGCTGGACATGACGCGCATCGGCTCCGGCGCGCTCAAGCCGCGGGCCGACTGGGTGGATCTCGGCGACGTGGCGGGGGCCGCGCTGAAGCGCGCCGGCCGGATCCTGGGCGGCCGCGGCACCCGGCTGGATCTCGCCCCCGACCTGCCCCTTCTGCGCGCCGATCCGGTGCTGCTGGAGCAGGTCTTCTTCAACCTGATCGACAACGCGTGCAAATACGCGCCGGACGGAACGCTCGTGTCGGTCCGGGCGGAGCGGCGGGGCGGACTGGTGGAGATCGAGGTCGCCGACCAGGGGCCGGGCATTCCCGAGGCGGACCGCGAGCGGGTGTTCGACATGTTCTACCGCGTCGAGGCGCGCGACGCCCGCGCGGCCGGCACCGGGCTGGGCCTGGCGATCTGCCGTGGTATCCTGGAGGCGCACGGCGGCACCATCGCGGCGCGGCCGGGCCGCGGCGGGACCGGCACCGCCATCGTCATGACGCTGCCCGCCACCGCCGAGCCGGAGCTGCCGGAAACCGGCATGCCCGCCGGAGACTAGAAAGACGCAGGCCCTTATGTCCGCAGCCATGCCCGCAGCCCCACCCCCGGCGCCGTTCATGCCGAAGATCCTGATCGTGGACGACGAGCCGCAGATCCGCCGCTTCCTGCGCATCAGCCTCGGCGCCAACGGCTACGCGGTGGTGGAGGCGGAGGACGGGCGGAGCGGCATCGCCGCCGCGGGCGCCGAGCGGCCGGATCTCGTCATCCTCGATCTCGGCCTGCCGGACATGGACGGGCAGGAGGTGGTCAGCGCCATCCGGCAGGCCCGCCCCGTGCCGATCATCGTGCTGTCCGTCCGGGCGCAGGAGTACGACAAGGTCGAGGCGTTGGACCGGGGTGCGGCGGACTATGTGGTGAAGCCCTTCGGCACGGCCGAGCTGATGGCCCGCGTGCGCGCCGCCCTGCGCCAGCGCCCGGAGGAAGGGGAGCCGCCCGCCATCGTCGCAGCAGGCCCGGTGACCATCGACCTCGCCCGCCGCGTGGTCACGCGCGACGGGGCGGAGGTCCACCTGTCGCGCCGCGAATACGAGCTGCTGGCTGCCCTGGCGGGGCGCCCCGACCATGTGCTGACCCACGCCGACCTGCTGCGCAGCGTCTGGGGGCCGGCGCACGTCCACGACACGGCCTACCTGCGCGTCTATGTCAAGCAACTCCGCCAGAAACTCGAACCCGACCCCAACCAGCCGAGCCTGATCGTCACCGAGCCGGGGGTGGGCTACCGTTTCCGGACCGGGGGAGAGTGAGGCGGGCGGGAGTGATGGACCGGGCTACCTGCTGACCACGGCGACGTCCTTGACCACCTCGTCCACGATATCCGGATGGCGGGCGATGATGTGCAGGAGCAGCCGGGTCTGAGGATCCTGAGGGCTGCGGGACTGCTCCCAGTTCCGCAGCGAGCCGAGTTCGATGCCGAAGCGGAGCGCGAACTCATGCTGCGTCAATTCCATGCGCTCGCGCAAAGCAGTGATGTCCACCGGTGGCGGATCAATGCGGCGCAGTCCCCGGACGCCGAGGCTGCCGAGGTCGGTGATCAGCTTATCCGCGTCATCGACATCCGGCAGTTCGACAGTAACCGTTTCGCCCTTTGCCAGCCGGTTCAGGGCGTCGTGCGCCCGCCGCGTCCCAAGTCCTTGGCCAGCAAGCAGGCGGACGACATCCACCGGACGGGGCATCCCCATGTCAGGGTGCATCCGAAGAGTAAGGACGGCGGACATGGCGCCGGGGTTTCGGGGTCTTACCCCGGCGGAGCCCCGTCGTGCGAGTGCCTCCTTCAACGACAGCCGATTGGACACCGAAATCCTCCATCAGGGCTTGCGCGATGGCGTTCAGTCCCTCGATTCCGATCGCACCCTTCGCCAGACCGTGGATGTGGCATTCGCGAAGGATGAGTTCATCGCCGACGACGACCTGTGTCACCAGATCGAGTGTTCCGAGTTGCACACCGTTCTTGGAGAGTTTCAGGAACACCGTGAAACTCGGAGGCTCCTCATCCTCGAACAGAGAGTCTGGATCGACGCTGATTCCTATTTCCCAGGGTCCCCAACAGTACGCATCTTGCGTAGTATCGTCAACGGGCTCGGTTGGGTCCAGGTTCCCCTCCTGCATGGAACAAGGGATTCAGGATACGAAGGGCTGCGCACGCGAATGGGCGCGCCATCACATCCGATTGCATGTTAAAACCATGCAGCAAGGCCCATGCGGAGGCAAGCCATGGTGGCATCAGTGCAGGAGTTCTTCGCCGCCCTGATCGGGGCCGACGACGGGCTCGTCGAGCCGGACCGGGTTGCCCACCGTCTGCGGGCTACGAAGCCCCAGCTTGCCGAGGCGCTGGGGTTATCCGAAGACGCCGTCTTCCCGAAGGGCGACCAATCACCGTCGGCGGCTCAGGCCCGCCTGCGCGACTTGGTGGAGATCGTCGGCCAAGTCGAGGCCTGGGCTGGGACGGGTCCACGCGCGTTCGCCTGGTACCGTTCCCAGCCTTTGCCGTCCTTCGGCGGCCTGACGGCGGAAGCGCTTGTTAAACAGGGCCGTGCGTCGGCGGTGAAAAGCCACCTTGCCCGTATCGGCGTCGGCGGTTACGCCTGAAGGGTCCTGCCGCGGCCCCCGCCGGCTTACCGTGCCGCCTGCTGCGGCGGGTGGCGTTCCAGCCAGCGGTCGAACTGCTGGATCTCGCGGTTCTGATCCTCGATGATCTTCTCGGCGAGCTTGCGCATCTCCGGGTCCTTGCCGTAGCGGAGCTGGACCTTCGCCATGTCCACGGCGGACTGGTGGTGGGCACGCATCATGGACGCGAAGTCGTGGTCGGCGTCGCCGGTCATGGGGCTGGCCATCATGTCCCGGTTCATCTTGTCCATGGACTCCATGTAAGCCTGCGACGCCGGGGTTTCGGGCATCTTGTGCTGGATGGATCCCTGGCTGTGTTCCATGCCGCCTTGGCCATGCTGCATGGCCGGTGACTGGTGGGCTGGGGTTTGCTGCGCCAGCGCGGGAGCGGCGAGAAGGACGGTCAGCGCCGAGGCGGCGGCAAGGCGGAGCGGGATTTTCGGGGTCATGGACGCATCCTCCTGTGTGGGGGCGGGCGGAACCACCTCTGCTAACCGTGCGGGGCGCCGGCCCGTTCCCCGGCTGCGGGCGCGGCGCGGGCCGGGCGAGGCGGTTCGTCGGGGGCCTTCCCGCTGCTGAAGCGTGAGGCCAGCGACAGCGCGTCAAAGGGGGCGCGCACGCGGGCGTCGTTGTCGAAATAGACGAAGACGCGCTGTGCTCCCTCGGCCCTCCAGTCCCGGATCCGTTCGGCCCAGCCGTCGAGCGCATCCTCGCCATAGCCGCTGGCATACAGCTCCTCGGCGCCATGCAGCCGGCCATAGGCGAAATCCGCCGTCAGCCGGTCCATCCGCTCCCAGCCGGGTGCGTCGGAGCTGACCAGCGCCACCCCGCGTTCCCGCAGCAGCTCGAAGAAGGCGGGATCCTGGAAGCTGGGGTGCCGCACCTCCAACGCGTGGCGCAGGAGGCCTTGCGCGACGGGTTCCGTCCAGGACCGTCCCTCGACGATGGCGGTGCAGCCCCGTGCGATCCGCGCGGCCTCCTCCATGTCCCCGGGCAGCCGGTCGAGAAAGCGGGCGAGCCGGTCGCGGTCGAAGCGGGTGCGTTCGGGAAGCTGCCACAGGAAGGGGCCGAGCTTGCCGCCGAGCAGCAGCAGGCCGGAGGCGAGGAAATTGGCGAGCGCCTCCGCCACGTCGCCGAGCTGCTTGCGGTGGGTGATGTAGCGGCTGCCCTTGACCGCGAACAGGAAGCCTTCGGGCGTCTCGGCGTGCCAGCGCCGGAAGGTGTCCGGGCTTTGCAGGCGATAGAAGGTCGCGTTGATCTCCACCGAATTGAAGAGCCGCCCGATGTGGTCCAGCTCCAGCCGGTGCGGCAGCTTCGGCGGATAGAAGGCCCCGCGCCAGGTCGGATAGGTCCAGCCGGAGGTGCCGATGCGGATGGCGTCGGACATGCCCTTTGCTCCCTTCAAGCGCCGTTCTCCGGACCGGCCGTCACGGAACAGGCCAACACGGCACCAACGCGGATGTTTCCTCCGGCCCGTCTCCATCCGACCCTCCCGCACTCTGGCTGCGTGCGGGAGGATCGTTCTAGGACAACCAAAGAACGCAGTGAAATAATCGGCGTCACTGATCAATAGCCATAGGGGCGGCGCATAGCCGCCATGGTGGAACGTTCCGGCTTTGCCGGGGTTGGCGCGTCGTTGTCCGGCAGCAGTGGGAGCCTGGGGCGATGATCATTACACTGATACTGTTTCTCGCGATGGCGCTGTTCCTCGGGATCGGTGGGGCATGGCTCATCGCGCTCGGCGGAAGCTGGTACTATTTCATCGCGGGCGTGGCCTTCGCCGTGACGGCGTATCTCGTCCTGCGGCGCAAGCCGGGGGCGCGGCTGGTCTACGCCCTGCTGATCCTGGGCACGCTGGCCTGGGCCGTGTGGGAGGTCGGGCTCGACTGGTGGCAGCTCGGCACGCGCGGCGGTCTGGTCGTCCTGCTCGGGCTTTGGCTGCTGACGCCCTGGGCGCTGGGGCGCCCGGCGACGCCGGTACCGGTCCCCGGCGCCGCTCCCGGCAAGCGGATGTCGCAGATGGCGCTTCTGGGCGCCGTGCTCGTCTCGCTGGTGGTCGCGGGCGTGTCGATCTTCCGCGACCCGCAGGACATGGCCGGCCGCCTGAACACGGAGGCCGTCACCGCCCAGAACGCGAGCACCCAGGCCGGCACCGGCGACGTTCCGCCCGGCGAATGGCACCATTACGGGCGCACGCTGTACGGGCAGCGCTATTCGCCGCTGAACCAGATCACCACGGAGAATGTCGGAGAGCTGGAGGTCGCCTGGACCTACCGCACGGGCGACATCCGCGGCCCGGACGACGTGGCGGAGACCACCTATCAGGTGACCCCGCTGAAGGCGGGCGACATGCTCTATCTCTGCACCCCGCACCACATCGCCATCGCGCTCGATGCCACGACCGGCCAGGAGCGGTGGCGCTTCGACCCCAAGATCCAGCTCGACCCCAACCGGCAGCACCAGACCTGCCGGGGCGTGTCCTATCACGTGGACAGCGCGCGGTCCGGCCAGCCCTGCGCCGCGCGCGTCTTCCTGCCGACCGCCGACGCCCGGCTGATCGCGCTCGACGCCATGACCGGCACCGTCTGCACCGGCTTCGGCCAGGGCGGAACGGTCGATCTCTGGGCCAACATGCCGAACAAGCAGAGCGGCTTCTACTATTCGACCTCGCCGCCCGTGGTGGCACGGGGGCTGATCGTCATCGGCGGGTCGGTCAACGACAACTACGCCATGGAGTCGCCGTCGGGCGTGATCCGCGCCTTCGACATCAACACGGGTGCTCTCGTCTGGAACTGGGATTCCGGCAACCCCGACCGCACCACGCCGCTCGGCCCGGGTGAGACCTACACGGCCAACTCGCCGAACAGCTGGTCGATCTTCAGCGCCGACGAGGCGCTGGGCATGGTCTACATCCCGCTCGGCAACCGCACCCCGGACCAGCTCGGCATGGGGCGCAGCGAGGCGGTGGAGCGTTTCAGCTCCTCCATCGTGGCGCTCGACCTCGGGACCGGGCAGGTGCGCTGGGTGCGCCAGACCGTGCACCACGATCTGTGGGACATGGACGTCCCGGCCCAGCCGGTGCTGATCGACATCACCACGGCGGGCGGGCCGGTGCCGGCGCTGGTCGGCCCGACCAAGCAGGGCGACCTCTACGTGCTCGACCGGCGGAGCGGTGAGCCCATCATCCCCGTGCGCGAGGTGCCGGCGCCGGGCGGCGCCATCCCGGAGGACCGGACATCCCCAACCCAACCCGTCTCCGGCCTGACCTTCATGCCGGAGCCGCTGACCGAGGCGAACATGTGGGGCGTCAGCCTGCTCGACCAGCTGGCCTGCCGCATCCAGTTCCGCTCCCTGCGCTACGAGGGGCGCTACACCCCGCCGTCGCTGCAGGGCACGCTGGTCTATCCCGGCAATTTCGGCGTCTTCAACTGGGGCTCCGTCGCCGTTGATCCGGTGCGGCAGGTCATGTTCGGCATGCCGACATACCTGGCCTTCACCTCGCAGCTGATCCCGAGCGACCAGGTCGGCTCCGGCCAGAAGGTCAACACGGGCGAGGCGGGCCTGAACCTCAATGTCGGCGGCCCTTATGCCGTGCGGATGCAGCCCTTCCAGTCGCCGCTCGGGCTGCCCTGCCAGGCGCCGCCCTGGGGCTTCGTCGCGGGCGTGGACCTGCGCACCGGCGAGATCGCCTACAAGCACAAGAACGGCACCGTGCGGGACGCCGGCCCGGTCCCGCTGCCGCCGATCGAACTCGGCGTGCCGGGCATCGGCGGGCCGATGATCACGGCCGGCGGCGTGGCCTTCCTGGGTGCCGCCATCGACAACTACCTGCGCGCCTACGACCTGACCACGGGCGAGACGCTGTGGGAGCAGCGCCTGCCGGCGGGCGGGCAGGCCACTCCGATGAGCTACACGGCGGGCGACCGCCAGTATGTCGTCCATGTCGCGGGCGGCCATGGCTCCATCGGAACCAAGGCCGGCGACTACGTCATCGCCTACGCCCTGCCGAAACAGTAAGGCGCCTGGTTCCCATGACGCGCCCGGTCCGCAGGAACGGACCGGGCGTCCGCATGTTGCAGGGCTGCCGTTCCCGACGCGAGGGCGCCCTTGACCACGCTCCAATTCGCCGCCCTGCTGCTGGCCGTCATCGGGCCGCTGATGGTCCTGGCGCGGCTGTTGCGCCTGCCGGACACGCTGGCGCTGTTCGGCGCCGGGGCGGCGTCGGCCTTCCTGCCCGGCCTGCCGCCCGTCAAGGTCGACCCGCAGCTCATCCTGGAGCTGTTCCTGCCGCCGGTCATCTACGCCTCGACCGTGCGGGTGTCCTACCATCTGCTCCGCTTCACGCTGCTGCCCGGCGTCCTGCTGGGGGCGCTGCTGACGCTGGCGACCGCGGCGGCGGCGTCGGTCGTGGCCTGGCTGCTCCTGCCGGAGCTGCCCTGGACCAGTGCGGTGCTGCTGGGCATCCTGGTCTCCCTGTTCGACACGCGCCTGTTCCACGAGGCCAAGGGCCGCCCGAAGGTTCCCCGTGCCGTCGCCGACACGCTGAAGGCGCGGGAGATGGTGACGCGCGTCCTGCTGGTCACCGGCTTCGGGCTGGCCGTGGGGGTGCTGACGGAGGGAGAGGCCTCCATGCCGGCCTTGTTCGGCGGCTTCGCCTACGACTTGCTGGGCGGCATCATGGCGGGCTTCGCCCTCGGGCGCGCCATGGTGTGGCTGAGGGAACGCGTGCATCCGGCACCGCTGGAGATCGCCGTGTCGGTCGCCACCCCCTATCTCGGCGCGCTGCTGGCGAAGGCGGCGGGGTTGCAGGGCGTCGTTGTGATCATGACCGCCGCCCTGGTCATTTCCGCCGTGCGCATCGACCGGCGCACGGGCGCGCCGCATTCCTCGTCGGAGGCCCGCATCACCGCCATGGCCTTTTGGGAGCAGGCGAGCCTGATGCTTTCGGCCGTGCTCTTCTTCCTGGCCGGGCGGGCAATGCCGGGCGCGGTCCGGGATCTGGGCGACTGGGCCTTGCCGGCCGCGGCGCTGGCGGCCGCCGGGCTGCTCCTGCTCGTGCTCGTGATCCAATACGCGGTGGGCTACGCCACGGCGGCCCTGCCGCAGGTCGCCACGGCGCTGTCCGGCACGACGCGCGCCGCCGCCGCAGCGATCATCGCCTGGGCCTCGACCCGCTCCGTCGTCGGGCTGATGCTGGCCTTGTCGATCCCCACCGACGCCGCCGGCGGGCAGCCCTACGCCGACCGCAATCTGATCCTGGTCGTGGTGGCGCTGGTGATCGTCGGTTCGGTGGTGGTCCAGGGGCTGACCCTGCGCCCGGCCGTCCGGCGCGCCGCCCTGTCCGACCACAGGGAGGAGGATGAGGAGGAGCGGCTGGCCGAACGCACCATGGCCGAGGCCCGCGGCAGGGAAGCGGCGGGCGGGGAGGGGGAGGCCGCCAACGGCTTCGACGCCGAACGGCGCGCCCTGCTCGCCCTGCGGGAGGAGGACCGCATCGGCGACGAGCTGCTGCGGAGCCTGCTGCGCGAGGTCGATCTGCGCTCCCGCGTCGAGGAGAAGGGCAGCCTGCCCGGCGCCGGGCCACCCTCGCCGTGACGTCCGGCGCCTTGAGCCGGCGGATTAAGACCCATTCGCGGGAGCCGAACCGGCATTTGCGTTGTTGAGGACAGGTCGCGCCCCTTTTTGCCGCGATCCGAATTCGATGTTCCCCGCCGGAGACGAGCGCCCGCGATGCCCCACCGCAAGCCCCCCGCCCCTCGGACCTCCTTCCGGCTTCTCCGCTCCGGCCCCGCCGTCTTACTGGCCGCCCTGATCGCTTGCGGCCCGGTGCTCGCCCAGACCGGCGCGCCCGCCGGGCCGCCGCCGGCCGTGACCACCGTACCCGTGCAGGCGCGCGACGTGGCGCCGACGGCGGAGTTCATCGGGCGGATCGAGGCCATCCAGTCCTTCGAGGCGCGGCCCCGCGTGGAGGGCTTCCTGCGGGAGGTCGCCTTCTCCGACGGGCAGGACGTGAAGGCCGGCGACCTTCTCTACGTGATCGAGCCCGGCCCCTACGAGGCGGTGCTGGCGTCCGCCCGCGCCCAGCTGACGCGCGCCGAGGCCAGCCTGCGCCAGGCCGAGCAGTCCTATCAGCGGGTGGAGGAGCTGCGCGGGCGCGGCAACGTCAGCCAGGCGCAGCTCGACGAGGCCATCGCCGCGCGCGACATCGCCCAGGCCGACGTGCTGGCGGCCCGCGCCGCCGTGCAGACGGCGGAACTGAACCTCAGCTACACCCGGATCGCCTCGCCCATCGACGGGCGGATCGGCACCACCGCCGTCACGGTCGGCAACCTGGTGACGCCCTCCACGGGCGCGCTTGCCAACGTGGTCCAGCTCGACCCGATCCGCGTGGTCTTTTCCGTCAGCGACCGCGACCTGATGGCGGTGCAGCAGCAGCATGAGGGGCTGTCGCCTCAGGAATTGGTGAAGCGCTACGTCCCCCGACTGCGGCTCGCCAACGGGGCGGACTACGCCCAGGAGGGGCGGGTGGAGTTCGTGGACAACCGGGTGGACCCGGCGACCGGGACAATCGCCATCCGCGCCGTCTTCCCCAACCCGCAGCGCTCCCTGCTGCCGGGCCAGTTCGTCACCGTCCTGATCCGTCCGGAGCAGACCGAACGCCGCCCGGTGGTCCCGGTCGCCGCCGTGCAGCAGGACCGGGAAGGACGCTTCGTCCTGGTGCTCGACGCCGAGAACCGCGTGTCCCAGCGCCGCATCGAGCCCGGCGCGCAGATGGAGCAGATGCTCGCCGTCGAGAAGGGCCTTCAGGAGGGTGAGACGGTCATCCTCGACGGCGCGCAGAAGGTTCGGCCGGGCATGGTCGTCCAGCCGAGCCCGGCCGTGGACCAGATGGCGGCCCAGCCATGATCTCGGCGCTCTTCATCCGGCGGCCGAACCTCGCCATCGTCATCTCGCTGGTGATCGTGCTGGCGGGCCTCCTGGCGATCCGCGTCATCCCGGTCGCCCAGTTCCCGCCGATCACCCCGCCGACCGTGCAGGTCGTCGCGAACTATCCCGGTGCCAACGCCCAGGTCGTGGCCGAGACCATCGCAGCACCCATCGAGGCGCAGGTGAACGGCGTCGAGAACATGATGTACATGAGCTCGACCAGCACCGACACCGGCGCCTATACCCTGACCGTGACCTTCGAGGTCGGCACCGACCCGGACCTCGCCACGATCAACGTGCAGAACCGCCTGTCGCTGGCGACCCCGCTGCTGCCGTCGGAGGTGACGCGCCAGGGTGTCACCGTGCGCCAGCAGTCGCCGAACATGCTGATGGCGGTGAGCATCTTCTCGCCGGACGGCCGCTACGACCCGGTCTTCATCAGCAACTACGCCAGCATCAACCTGCGCGACGCGATGGCCCGCATCGAGGGCGTCGGCGAGGCGCAGGTGATGGGTGCCCTGACCTACAGCATGCGCATCTGGATGGACCCCGACCGCATGACGGCGCTGGGCGTCACGGCGACCGAAGTGGTCGACGCCATCCGGCAGCAGAACGTCCAGGCCTCCGCCGGGCAGATCGGCGCGCCGCCGACCCCGTCCGGTCAGCAGCAGCAGCTCACCGTCCTGGCGCAGGGCCGGCTGGAGGATGTGGACGCCTTCCGCGACATCATCGTCCGCACCAACCCCAACGGCGCCGTCGTGCGGGTGCGCGACGTCGCCACCGTCGAACTCGGCGCGCAGAGCTACAGCTCGACCTCCAAGCTGAACGGCAACCCGGCGGCGACGCTCGTCGTCTATCAGGCCGCCGACGCCAACGCGCTGGACGTCGCTCAGTCGGTCCAGGCCGAGCTGGCCCGCCTGTCCGAACGCTTCCCCGAAGGGCTCGACTACGCCGTGGTGTTCGACACCACCCGCTTCGTCAACGCCACCATCGAGGAGATCGTCCTCACCCTCGGCATCACCTTCGTGCTCGTGGTCGCGGTCACCTACCTGTTCCTCCAGGACTGGCGATCCACCCTGATCCCGACGCTGGCGATCCCGGTGTCGCTGATCGGCGTGTTCGCGGTGCTGCTCGCCGCCGGCTACAGCGCCAACACGGTGACGCTCTTCGCGCTGATCCTCGCCATCGGCCTCGTGGTGGACGACGCCATCGTGGTGGTGGAGAATGTCCGGCGCGTGATGGAGGAGGAGCCGGAGCTGTCGTCGGCCGAGGCGGCCCGGCGCGCCATGGGGCAGGTGACCGGCCCCATCGTCGCCTCCACCCTGGTGCTGGCCGCCGTCTTCGTGCCGGTGGCCTTCCTGCCGGGCATCACCGGCCAGCTCTACCGGCAGTTCGCCGTCACCATCTCCGTCTCCTTCCTGATTTCGGGCATCAACTCCCTGACCCTCAGCCCGGCGCTCTGCGCGCTCCTGCTGCACCGGCCGGAGATGCCGACGCGCGGGCCGCTCGCCGCCTTCAACCGGATGCTTGACCGCACGCGCGACGGCTACGGCCGGCTGGTCGGCGGCATGGGGCGGCGGCTTGCCCTGTCGATGCTGGCCTTCCTCGCCATCGCGGCCGGCGCCGGCTTCCTGATGCGTTCGCTGCCCTCGGCCTTCCTGCCGGCGGAGGACCAGGGTTATTTCTTCGTCAACGTCCAGCTCCCCAGCGCCGCCGCGCTGGAGCGCACCGAGGCGGTGCTGAACCGCGTGGAATCCATCATGCAGGACACGCCGGGCGTCGCCGACGTGATCAGCGTGTCGGGCTTCAGCCTGCTGGGCGGCGCCGGTTCCAACGGCGGCCTGCTGATCGCGGCGCTGGAGCCCTGGGAGGAGCGCGGCGACGCGGCCGAGCAGGTGGACGGGCTGCTGGCCCGCCTCCAGCCGCAATTCGCCGCCATCCCGCAGGCGACCATCGTCGCCTTCAACCCGCCGAGCATCCCCGGGCTGGGCGCCACCGGCGGCTTCAACTTCCAGCTCCAGGCGCTTGGCGGACAATCACCGCAGGAGCTGTCCCAGACGCTGCGTGGCCTGCTCTTCGCGGCCAACCAGGATCCGTCGCTGCGCGCGGTGTTCAGCACCTACAGCGCCGAGGTGCCGCATCTTTTCCTGGATCTCGACCGCACCAAGGCGGCGCTGCTCGGCATCACGCCGGGCGACGTCTTCTCCACGCTCCAGGCCCATCTGGGCTCGCTCTACGTCAACGACTTCAACCTGTACGGCCGGGTCTTCCGCGTGATGGTGCAGGACCAGGCGCGCTTCCGGGACGAGGCCAACGCCATCGACCGGCTGCACGTCCGCGCCGCCAGCGGCGAGCTGGTGCCCCTGCGCAGCATCGCCTCCATCCGCACGGTGCTGAGCCCCGACGCCGTGTCCCGCTACAACCAGTTCGCGTCCGCCGCCATGAACGGCCAGCCGGCGCCGGGGGCCAGCTCCGGCGAGGCGCTCGCCGCCATGGAGCGGGTCGCGTCCGCGACCCTGCCGCAGGGCTATGGCTTCGAATGGTCGGGCCTGTCGCTCCAGGAGAGCGAGGCCGGCAACCAGACGCTGGTGGTCTTCGGGCTGGCGCTGCTCTTCGCCTATCTGTTCCTGGTCGCGCAGTTCGAAAGCTGGCTGGTGCCCCTGTCGGTCGTGCTGTCGGTGGCGGTCGCCATCGGCGGGGCCGCCTTCGGCCTGTGGGTGACCGGGACGGCCAGCGACATCTACGCGCAGATCGGCCTCGTCCTGCTGATCGGCCTCGCCGCCAAGAACGCCATCCTCATCGTCGAGTTCGCCCGCACCCGGCGCGAGGAAGGACAGCCCATCATCGAGGCGGCGGTGGAGGGTGCCCGCACCCGCTTCCGCGCGGTGCTGATGACCGCCATCGCCTTCATCCTGGGCGTGGTGCCGCTGCTGGTCGCCCATGGAGCCGGTGCCGCGAGCCGCTGGTCCATCGGCGTCACCGTCTTCAGCGGCATGATGGCGGCGACGGTCGTCGGCATCGTCTTCGTCCCGCTGCTCTTCATCCTGTTCGAGCGGGTCAGCGAGCGGCTGACCCGCCGCCCCGCCGCCCGGGCCAAGGCCGCCCCCGCGGAGTGACGCGGGGGTTCCTGCCCAAAACATGAACGTTTTTTGATCTCGGCCTTTTTCGTGGGCGTTTCGTCACCTCCATGACGAGCGGGCGGGAGACGCTGACTGCTCGCGGAGCCGCCCGCCTGGGCCCGGCTTCGTGAAGAACTGGCGTGTGGCATGCCACATGCAAGGGTAACGGCAAGCGCATCGGCACGGCCGAACCGCGTTGCGTGCTCCCCGCCAGCCATCCACGAAGAGGCCCCGCACAATGGACCGTCGTTCCTTCGTCAAAGCCGCCGTCACGGGTTCCGCCGCCACTGCGGCCACCACCGTTGCCGGCATCGCGGCGCCCAGCATCGCCAGCGCCCAGAAGACGTTCCAGTGGAAGATGACGAACGCCTACGGGCCGGGTTCGCCCTTCTACGTGGCCGGCCCCGGCAGCCCAACGGACTTCATCGAGATGGTGAAGAAGATGTCCGGCGGGCGCCTCCAGATCCAGCATTTCGCCGCCGGCGAGCTGATCCCGGCCCTGGAGGGCTTCGACGCCGTCTCGAACGGCACGATCGAGATGAACGTCGCCAACAGCTATTTCTGGGCGGGCAAGACCTTCGCCGCCCAGTATTTCACCGCCGTGCCCTTCGGGCTGAACTTCCAGGGCATGTCGGCCTGGCTCTATCACGGCGGCGGGCAGAAGCTGTGGGAGGAGGTCTACGCCCCCTTCAACCTCGTGCCCATGCCCATCGGCAACACCGGCGTCCAAATGACGGGCTGGTTCCGCAAGCCGGTCGAAAAGATCGAGGACTTCAAGGGCCTGAAGATGCGCATCCCCGGCCTCGCCGGGAAGGTCTTCGCCCAGTTCGGCGTGGACGTGAAGCTGCTGCCCGGCGGCGAGATCTTCCCGGCGCTGGAGCGCGGCGTGATCGACGCGGCGGAGTTCGTCGGCCCCTACCAGGACCGCCGGCTCGGCCTGCACAAGGCGGCGAAGTTCTACTACACGACCGGCTGGCACGAGACCTCCAACGTGTCGGAGCTGATCGTGAACAAAGCCGCCTGGGACTCGCTGCCCGACGACCTGAAGGAGATCGTCCGCATCGCCGCGGCGGCCTGCAACACCATCAGCCACACCTGGTGCGAGGCGACCAACGCCGAGGCGCTGAACGACCTCGTGAAGAACCAGGGCGTCACCGCCCAGCCGCTGCCCGCCGCGATCGTGCCGAAGCTGAGGGAGGCGACGAGCCAGGTGCTGGCCGACGCCGCGGCCAAGGACCCGCTGGTCAAGAAGGTCCACGATTCCTTCATGGCCTTCAAGGCGACGCACGATTCCTGGGCCGGCGTGTCCGAGGCGGTCTACCAGTCGGAGATCCGCGGCCAGCTGGGCCGGACCTGACGGGGCGGTGACGGTCATCATGATCGAGCGGTTGGCCGGCGCGCTGGATGGCGTCGCCGGCTTTTGCGGGCGCGCGGCCGCTTGGAGCGGCCTTGCCCTCGTCCTCGTCATGGCTGGCAACGTGCTGATGCGCTACGCCTTCCACACGGGCTCCGTGGCGATGCAGGAGCTGGAATGGCACCTGATGTCGCCGCTGGCCCTGCTGTGCATCGCCTACGCGATCCAGCATGACGGGCATGTCCGGGTGGACATCCTCTATGGCCGCATGAGCGAACGCGCGCAGCAGGCCGTGGAGCTGGTCTCCTGTCTGCTGGCGCTGGCGCTCTGCGTCCTGATCGTGAAGCTGTCCATCCCCTACGCGATGCAGTCCTACAACATCGGGGAACAGTCGTCCGACCCCGGCGGCCTCACTCACCGCTACCTGCTGAAGGCGATGATCCCGCTGGGTTTCGCCATCCTCGGCCTTCAGAGCCTCGCCTCCGTGCTGCGCGCGCTGCGTCCGTTCATCGGCGCCCCGAAGCGGGATGCCGGCACCGACTCAAGGGATCGCCATGCCGCTCAATGAGATCCTCGCCATCGGCTGCATCCTGTCCTTCTTCGCGATGCTCGCCATCGGGATTCCGGTGGCGATCACGCTGGCGGTCAGCGGCTTCGTGTTCGGCTGGCTCGGCTTCGGCCCGCTGCTGTTCAACCTGCTGCCGGCCCGCATCTATGGGGTGACCGCGAACTACACGCTGATCGCCATCCCGCTCTTCGTCTTCATGGGCGTGATGCTGGAGAAGTCGCGCATCGCGGACGAGCTGATGGAGGTGATCGGCCATGTCTCGGGCGGGCTGCGCGGCGGCATGGGCCTGGGCATCATCCTGGTGGGCGTGCTGATGGGGGCGACCACGGGCATCGTCGGCGCCACCATCGTCACGCTGGGCCTGCTGACCCTGCCGGCGCTGCTGCGCCGCGGCTACAGCGCCAGCCTCGCCTGCGGAACGATCTGCGCGTCCGGCACGCTGGGCCAGCTCATCCCGCCCAGCACGATCCTGATCCTGCTGGCCGACATCATGGGCCAGTCGGTGGGAACGCTTTTCGCGGCGGCCGTCCTGCCGGGCTTCCTGCTCGCCGGCATCTTCTGCGCGGCGATGCTGCTGCTCGGCCTCGTCCGGCCGGAGATGGTGCCGCCGATCCCGCTCGACGAACGCCGGGCCATGCCGCGCCGGGATCTGCTCATGAAGGTACTGAAGGTCGGGCTGCCGCCCATCGCGCTGGTGCTGGCGGTGCTCGGCTCCATCATCGGCGGCGTCGCGGCGCCGACGGAGGCCGCCTCCATGGGCGCGATCGGCAGCGTGCTGGTCGCCGCCATCGTCGGGCGGCTGAACTGGACCACGCTGGTCCAGACCGTCCATTCCACCGCGCGCATCACGGCGGCGATGATGTTCGTGCTGGTCTGTTCGCAGGTCTTCGCGCTCGCCTTCAGGGGCCTCCAGGGCGAGAAGCTCGTGCACGACGCCTTCACGCTGGTGCCGGGCGGTGCCGACGGTGTGCTGATCTTCATGATCGGGCTGATCTTCGTGCTCGGCTTCTTCATCGAATGGATCGAGATCAGCTACATCGTCGTGCCGATGTTCCTGCCGGTCCTCCAGGCCGCGAACGTCGATCCGGTCTGGACGGCGACGCTCATCGCCGTGGTGCTCCAGACCTCCTTCCTGACGCCGCCCTTCGGCTGGGCGCTCTTCTACCTGCGCGGCGTGGCGCCGCCGCAGGTCTCCACGCTGGACATCTACAAGGGGGTGGTGCCCTTCATCGCCCTTCAGGTCATCACGCTCGCCATCATCTTCGCCTATCCGGGCATCGCCACATGGCTGCCTCGGGCGATCGGATGGTGAGGGGCGGGTGATGAGCGGCTAGAGAAGCCAGACCTCCACGGCGACCACGGCGAGCAGCAGGGCGGCAGGCACGAGCCCGATGGGCAGGGCCAGACGGTAGATCGGCCCTTCCGCCTTCTTCAGCCCGAGCAGGCCGGCGGCCAGCACGATCCGGCCGGGCATGAGGATGGTGCAGAGGCTGCCGGCCACGGTCTGCACGGCCGCCGTGGTGACCGGCGGCAGGCCGCTTCCGGCGGCAAGGCTGAGCTGGATGTGCATCATCAGCGCGTTGGAGGCGGTGTTGGAGCCGGTCAGCGCCCCGGCGGCGGCGGCGAAGACCGGCGCCGCCAGAACGGCCATGTCGCCGGCCATATTCTGCCACGCCTGGCCGAAGGCCGCGGCACCGCCCGAGGCGCCCATGAAGCCGGCCAGCTCCACGAAGACCAGCGTGGCCGCCATCGGCACCAGCGCCGCCCGCAGGGAGCCGCGCAGCACGCCACCAGCGCGGCCCGGCGGCAGGCCGGCCAGCAAAAGGGCGGCGACCAGCAGCAGCCAGGTCGAGGGATGGCGCAGTATGGGCAGCGGTGCCAGCCCGCCGAAGGGGTCGAGGACCAGCACATCGCCGGTCCAGCCGGAGAACGGTGGCAGGAGCCGCGTCGCCATCAGCCCGCAGACCAGCAGGATGTAGGGCCACAGCCGCGCCAGGAGCTGCCGCAGGCTGGAGGTGTCGCGCGGCAGGCGCGGCCCCTCGACCAGCAGGAGCAGGACCGCCGTTGCCAGCCCTCCGCCCAGCTCCGGCGCCACGAAGCGGTTGGTCACCCAGACCAGACCGGCCAGCACCAGGGCGAGAGCGATGTCGGCCGCGCGCTCGGCCGGGCTGGAGGTCAGCCCGGCCCCGTGGATCAGCCGCCAGAAGACCGGCATCAGGCCGGGCAGCACGACCATCATCAGGAGGGCACTCGCGGTTCCCAGCTCCGCGAAGGGAATGCCCGCCAGCTCCGCGCCGACGCGGGAGCCGACGGCGAGCGCGCCCCAGGGGGACAGCACCTGGCTGAACAGGCCGAGGGCGGCGACATGCAGGGGCGGCAGACCCAGCTGCCGCAGGATCGCGATCGCCACCACCAGCCCGACGCCGAAGCCGGTGACCGATTCCGCGAAAGGACCGGCCAGGAAGCAGGCGACGAAGACCGCCCGGCGGCGGTCTCCCCGCGGTGCCGCCGCCGCTTGGTCAGGATGGGGCGCCTGGCCTGGCCGGGCCTCGAAGGCGCGGTGGAACAGCAGGCCGGCGGCGATGATGGACATGGCGTGCCAGGCCAGCCACGCCCCCTCCGCCGCCTTCAACGCCACCACCCCGGCCGCCGCCTCCGTCGAGGGCTGGACCGCGACCAGCACGGCGAGCGACAGCGCCATGCCGATGAGCCCGGCGGTCAGAAGGCTGACGCGCCGCGACACCAGCAGGAGGATCGTCGCGGCGAGCGGAATCAGGTGAACGGAAAGAGGCATGGCGGGCGGAGCGGATCCGGGGCAGGGGATAGGCCGGTGCCGGAAAAAGTGCGTCCGGTCCCGGTCATGTTCGGAGCCGCTGATATACTAATATTGCCAAGCCCGCGCCAGATGGGCGGCGACCGCCCGTGGGCATGGCTGCCCGGCGGTGATCAGGCGCGAGGCAAGGCCGCCCTCATGGCCACTTTTACGGCACGACCTTCCAGGAGCCGTCGGCCTGGAGGCAGGCGGTGCCGAAGATGGGTTCCTGCCGGCCGCCGATCAGGGCGGTGGACTGGAACTCGCGGCAGGTAGCACCGCCGGGGCCGGTGAAGACGGGCGAGGTCGGGACCGCGTTCAGGTAGCCGCCCCGTGGGTACGGAGGCGGGGCGTAACGGGCCGGCGGAGCATAGCCGTAGCCGTGTGGTGGCGGATGGTAGCCCGGCGGCGGGTAATAGACGGGCGGAGGCGGGGGTGCCGCGAGGGCGGACGCGACGCCGAGCGTCAAGCCCAGCACGCCGAGCCCCAGGATCACGCCCCCGACGCTCGGGCCATGGTGGTGATGGTAATGGCGGCGTCCAGCCTCCGCCGGCCCGGCGGAGAGAGCCGCCAGGGAGATGGCCGACACGCACAGCAGCTTGCCCAACCGGTTCATGTGCGCCTCCCGGCTCCGCACGGGGCGGTTCCGGAATGGCCTGCCCGGCACGAAGCAACGTCCTATCCACTCCTATGTTGGTGCGGCCGTCAAGCGCCGCAACGCCCTTGCCCTGGGGATTGCCAGGGTTGCGGCGGAACCCGCCGCTATACCGCTTGTTGCAGGATCAAGACCCATTCGAGACCGGACCCCGCAACGGGGCATCGGGACAGACGGAGACCATCCATGCGGACCATCCTGATCGCGGCCCTGGCCGTCACGCTCGCCGGCCCGGCGCTGGCCCAGAACGCGGTGACCGACAAGATCAACGAACAGCCGGACATCACCACGAGCACGAACCCCGCCAACACGGCACCGCCCTATGCCGGCAGCGAAGCCGGGCGCGACCTCGACAACCTGATCGGGCGCACCGTCACCAGCCCGCAGGGCGAGGAGCTGGGCGACGTGGAGAATGTGCTGATCCGCCCGGACGGGCAGGTGGCCGGCCTCGTGGTGGAATGGGGCGGTCTCGCGACCATCGGCGCCAACCAGGTTGCCGTGCCCTGGGACGACGTCCGCGTGGATGGCGACAAGGTGACCGTCAACGCCAGCAAGGCCGAGCTGGAGAAGGCCCCGAAATATGACCCCGACGTTCCGGCCGCGGCCGGTGTCGATCCGGACGTGAAGCCGCTCCGCCGCTGAGCACGCACCGAGGGCGGGCCTTTCCGGCCCGCCCCTCGGTCCGTGGCGCGCGCCGGATCCCCGGTGTTTGTCCCCGATAATTGTCGGGTGACAGCCCAAGCCGGATCGCTTATGAGGAACGCTTTGTTCTCAAGCGGATGGTTCCTCCGGTGCGCTCCATCATTCTCGGGCTGCTCGCCGCTTCGGCCGGCGCTCTGGCCGCCTGTGCCCCCGATTACTCGCCCAACACCTACGCTTCGGGCGCCGTCCAGCAGGCGAACAAGGTCGAGCCGGCGGTCGTCGTCGGCTATCGCGAGGTCGCGATCAGCGCCAACGGCAGCATCGGCGCCGTCACCGGCGGTGCCGCCGGCGGCGTGCTCGGCACACAGAGCGGCAGCGTCGGCATCAACTCGGCCCTGGGAGCCGTCGGCGGCACCATGATCGGCACGCTGCTCGGCACCAGCATCGAGCACATGACGGGCGACACCACGGGTTGGGAATACATCGTCCGCAAGCCCAACGGCGACATGCTGTCGGTGACCCAGCGCGAGGAACGCCCGCTGGCGCTCGGCCAGAAGGTGCTGGTGATCACCGGCAGCCAGGCGCGCATCGTCCCCGATTATGCGGTCGCCACGGACCCGCCCCCCGCCCCAGCGGCCCAAGCCCCGGTCGCGGCCCCGGCCGCCGAGCCAGCTCCGCTGCCCAAGGAGGAGAAGGGCGCGGTCGAAGTCCGCGAACTCCCCGCCCCGGAAGCGGCGCCGGTGCCCGAAACACCCCCGGCCGGCAATCCCGCTCCCGCCGAGCCCGCTCCCGCCGCCGAGCCCGCTCCCGCCTCGCCGGCCGGCGGCAGCGTGACCGTACCGGTTCCGGAACCGACCTCGATCTGAGCCCCGGCGCCCCTCTCCGATTCAAATCCCCGGTACCCTTTCGCCGCGAAAGGGCCAATGATCGGGGGTGGGCATCATCGGACCGGGGCAGGGCGCGGCCATGCAGGGACATTCCAAGCGGGACGGTCACCGGATCGCGCTTCTGCTGATCGCGGGATCGGGTGTGGTCGCGCTGGCGCGCGGGATGAGCCTGACCTTCCTGGCGATCCTGCTGCAGCAGCGCTTCGGGCTGACGCCGGCCAACATCGGGGCACTGCTGGGGGCCGGCCCGCTGCTGGGCGCGGTGGCAGCACCGCTCGCCGGGTCGCTGTCCGACCGGATCGGGCGCCGGGGCGTGCTGGCGGCGGCCCTGCTGTTCGCCGGGCTGGCGCTGATGGGGATCGGCGTGGCCGAGTCCGTGCCGGCCTTCGCCTTGGCCCACATCGTCTCGGCGGTCGCCGCCGCCGTGTATGAACCGGTGTCGCGCGCCCTGATGAGCGACGCCACACCGGCCGAGGCGCGCATGCGCGTCTTCTCATGGCGCTATCTCGCGACCAACCTCGGCTGGGGCGCCGGCCCGGCGCTTGCGGTGATGCTGGGCGGCGCCTCCTCCACGCTGTTCCTCACGGCCGGGCTGGCTCATCTGGGCTTCGCCCTGGCGGTCGCGTTGATGGTTCCGGCGCGGTCCAGCGGTGGCGTGGGCGATCCGGCGGCGGGGACCGGCCTGCGCGGGCTGATGGAGGCCTTCCGGGACCCGCGGCTCGCGCTGTTCGTCGGGGGAGGGCTGCTGCTCCTGGCGGTGCACGGCCAATGGACGGTCACGCTGTCGCAGTATGTCGGCGGCGGTTTTGAGGACGGGGTGAGCCTGTTCGCGCTGCTGGTGACGGTGAATGCCGTCACGGTCCTCGTGGCGAGCGCGCCGGCACGGCGTCTGGCCGAGCGGATCGGGGCGATGCCGGGCCTGGTGATCGGCTGCCTGCTGTTCCTGGCCGGAGAGGTCGGATTCAGCCTGTCCACAGGGACTTATACGCTGGTCGCCTCGATGGTCGTCTTCACGCTGGGCGAGGTGCTGGTGGTCCCCACGGAGTTCGCGCTGGTGGACGGGATCGCCGACGACGCCAACAGGGGCAGCTATTTCGGGGCGCACGCCTTCGCCTCGGTCGGCAACTTCGCCGGGCCGTTTCTGGGCGGTCTGGCGCTGGCGGCCTGGGGCGGTGCGGGGATGTTCTTCCTGTTCGGCCTGCTGGCGGCGGCAAGCGCGCTGCTGTACATGGCCGGCAATGCGTTGCCGCCGCCGAAAGGGCATGCGGCACAGCGCAATAGTGAAACGTGGAACATCGCCGGCGACAACGACCGGCTCGGCCGGATCGCCGGATAAGTGCCGCTCGCCCGGTCCGCGACTCCCTGTCCGGGCTACTCTGATTGTTCGTCCATAAGAATGTGCGTGTAGTAAATAGATACTGCCCGCGCGGTTTTCCGCGGGTCTAGAGTTCCTTCAGCATCGCGCGGAGGAACCATGACGCCACGACCTTCCAGGGCCATCCCCTTGCCGGCCAGCGACCGGGACCGTACGCGCGCCGTGCCGCCGAACGACATTCAAGAAGACGCATGGGGGAGGAGCCGCGATGGCCAAGGCCATTCACAGCATGATCCGTGTCCTGGACGAGGAGCGGTCGAGGGATTTCTACGCCAAGGCGTTCGGGTTGGAATGCGCCGACCGCTACGCCTTCGACGGCTTCACGCTGGTCTACCTGCGCAACGCGCGCAGCGACTTCGAGCTTGAGCTGACCATCAATCATGGCCGCACCGAGCCCTACGCCCATGGCGACGGCTACGGCCATCTCGCGGTCTGCGTGGATGATCTCGATTCCGAGCACAAGCGCTTCACCGCCCTCGGCTACGCACCGAACCCGATCAAGGAGTTCATGCGCGAGGGGGCGCTGATGGCGCGCTTCTTCTTCGTGCAGGATCCCGACGGCTACAAGATCGAGGTCCTCCAGAGGCACGGCCGCTTCCGCTGACGGGCGGGGCTGCGAATGACGGCAAGACCAAGGGAATGGGAGGAGAGGATGACAGCCAAGACGACCCCGCCGCTCGGGCGGCGCGCCTTCCTCGCGGGAACCGCCTCGGCCGCCGCCACGGCGGTCATACTGGTGTCCGGCGGCGCGATCCTCAGCCCGGCGGAAGCCTGGGGCTACGAGGTCAAGGCGCTGGCGCCGGAGACCATGCGTTCGCTGGTGAGAATGGCGCGCGACGTCTACCCGCACGACCGGCTGGCCGACCGCTTCTACGCCATCGCAATGAAGGCCCATGACGAGGCGGCGGCCAAGGACCCGGCCGCGCGGGAGCTGGTCGAGGCCGGCATCGCCCGGCTCGACGAACTCGCCAGGGCCAAGCACGGCGTCGCCTACGCCGAGGTCGGCTGGGAGGCGGACCGGGTTCGGCTGCTGCGCGAGATCGAGGAGGGCGCCTTCTTCCAGAAGGTCCGCGCCGGGATGGTGACCGGCCTCTACAACCAGCCGGAGCTGTGGCCGCTGTTCGGCTACGAGGGCGAGAGCGCCGGTTACGGCGGCTATCTCGAGCGCGGCTTCAACGACATCGAGTGGCTCTGAGCAAGGAGCCCAGTGGGAGGAAAACGGCGATGGCAGCGAAATTCGACCTGAACGACGACGGCGTCGTGGTCATCGTGGGATCGGGTGCGGGCGGCGGCACGCTGGGGACACAGCTCGCGCTCAAGGGCATCCGCACCGTGATACTGGAGGCGGGCGGCCGGCACGAGATCGAGGATTTCCAGAACGACGAATGGGCCAGCTTCCAGCAGATCTCCTGGCTCGACAACCGCACGACGTCTGGAAGCTGGCGGGTCTCCAAGGACTTTCCCAACCTGCCGGCCTGGATCGTCAAGGCGGTCGGCGGCTCCACCATCCATTGGGCCGGCGCGTCGCTGCGCTTCCAGCCGCACGAGTTCAAGGCCCGCACGACCTACGGCGAGGTGGCGGGCGCCAACCTGCTGGACTGGCCGATCACGCTGGAAGAGCTGGAGCCTTACTACGCCCGGGCCGAGGACCGGATGGGCGTCACCCGCACCAACGGCATCCCCGGCCTGCCCGGCAACAACAACTTCAAGGTCATGAAGGCCGGCGCCGACAAGATGGGCTACCGGCACTGCCACACCGGCCGCATGGCGATCAATTCGGAGGCGCGGGACGGGCGCGGCCCCTGCATGCAGATCGGCTTCTGCTTCCAGGGCTGCAAGTCGGGGGCGAAATGGTCCACCCTCTACGCCGAGATCCCCAAGGGGGAGGCGACCGGCAATCTGGAGGTCCGGCCCAACGCCCACGCGCTGAGGATCGAGCATGACGCCGCCGGCAAGGTCACGGGCGTCGTCTATGCCGACAAGGACGGCATTCTCCAGCGCCAGCGGGCGCGCGTCGTGGCGGTGGCCGGCAACTCCATCGAAAGCCCGCGCCTGCTGCTGAACTCGGCCTCGAACCTGTTCCCGGACGGGCTTGCCAACTCCTCGGGCCAGGTGGGGAAAAACTACATGCGCCACATGACCGGCTCGGTCTACGGCGTGTTCGAGAAGAAGGTGCGCATGCACCGGGGCACGGTCATGGCGGGCATCGTCTCCGACGAGGTGCGCCACGACCCGTCGCGCGGCTTCGTCGGCGGCTATGAGATGGAGACCATCTCGCTGGGCCTGCCCTTCATGGCCGCCTTCCTCAACCCCGGCGCCTGGGGGCGGGAGTTCACCTCGGCGCTCGACGGCTACGACCACATGGCCGGCATGTGGCTGGTCGGCGAGGACATGCCGCAGGAGCGCAACGGCGTCACGCTCCACAAGGAGCTGAAGGACCAGTACGGGATGCCGGTCCCGAACCTCCATTACGACGACCACCCGAACGACATCGCCATGCGCAACCACGCCTACCGGCAGGGCATGGCGCTGTACGAATCCGTCGGTGCCCTGCGCACCTTCCCGACGCCGCCCTATCCCTCCACCCACAATCTCGGCACCAACCGCATGAGCGAGAAGCCCCGGGACGGGGTGGTGAACAGGTGGGGCCGGACCCACGACGTGGCGAACCTATTCATCTCCGACGGCTCGCAGTTCACCACCGGCGGGGCGGAAAACCCGACCCTGACCATCGTGGCGCTGGCCCTCCGGCAGGCCGACCACATCGCCGACCAGATGGGCCGGAAGGCGATCTGAACCCCCGGCCTAACGGGGCGCTCCGGCCCGCGAGGGCCGGGGCGCCTCGGCGCCCCGCGACCGCGGCCCCGTCAGGCCGCCTGCGCCCGCACGATCTCGCCGAAGTCGGTCCGGGCCTGCCGTTCCAGCTCTTCCAGCTGCGGGTGGCTGCCCTTGACCTGCTGCGCGTAGCTGAGGCAGGCGCAGCGCAGGAGCCCGGCGAAGTTCCGCCGCTCCACCCCCTTCGCCATCACCTCGTCGTGCAACTTGGAGAGGAAGCGGCCGAGCGACACCTCCTGGAGTGCCGCCACCTCCTCCAGCATGTCCCAGAAGGCGGCCTCCAGGCAGACGCTGGTCGAATGGCCGCTGAGGCGGACGCGGCGCGTCACCATGCGGAAGCGTGAGGGATCCTGGTCGGCGAACATGCGGCACATGCGAAGATCCTCCCGCAGCCTTGTTGATTTTGTAAAGCCAGTATGCACTGATGATTGACATGGTGCATTGTTTTCCTAAGGCAAAGCTTCATATCATTCGCCCCGGCCGGACAAGGATCGTACCAAAGTCTCGGCAACCATGCCGGGCATCCGCTCCCACGCTCGGCGCCCGCACTCGGCACCGTCCGATCCGACCGACATGACGCCACAGGAGTTCTCCTCATGAAGATGCCCGAGCCCGACGCCGGGGTGATCGAGCGCCGCCGGGAGCTGATCGACCGGCTGCGCGCCATCGTGCCGGGAGAGGGCGTCATCACCGACGAGCACGAGCGCCGCGCCTACGAGTGCGACGGGCTGACCGCCTACCGCCAGCTTCCGCTGGTCGTCGTGCTGCCGAGCACGACCGAGCAGGTCTCCCGGGTCCTGAAGACCTGCAAGGAGATGGGGGTGAAGGTCGTGCCGCGCGGGTCGGGCACCTCGCTGTCCGGCGGGGCGCTGCCGCTCGCCGACGGCGTACTGCTGGGGCTGGGCAAGTTCAACCGAATCCTGGAGGTCGATTACGCCAACCGCTGCGCCGTCGTGCAGCCGGGCGTCACCAACCTCGGCATCTCCACCGCCGTGGCGGCGGACGGCTTCTATTACGCCCCCGACCCCTCCAGCCAGATCGCCTGCTCCATCGGCGGCAACATCGCCGAGAATTCCGGCGGCGTGCACTGCCTGAAGTACGGGCTGACCACCAACAACCTGCTGGGGCTGGAGATGGTGCTGATGGACGGCACCGTCCTGCGGCTCGGCGGCAAGCATGTGGACGCGGGCGGCTACGACCTGATGGGCATCGTCACGGGCTCCGAAGGGCTGCTCGGCGTCGTCACCGAGGTGACCGTGCGCATCCTGCGCAAGCCGGCCACCGCGCGCGCCGTGCTGATCGGCTTCCCCAGCAGCGAGCAGGCCGGCGACTGCGTCGCCGCCATCATCGCGGCGGGCATCATTCCCGGCGGCATGGAGATGATGGACAAGCCGGCCATCCACGCCGCCGAGGCCTTCGTCAAGGCGGGCTACCCGCTGGACGTGGAAGCTCTGCTGATCGTGGAGCTGGACGGGCCGGCGGCCGAGGTGGACCACCTGATCGACCGGGTGGCGGAGATCGCACGCGACAAGGGCGCCTGCTATTCCCGCGTCTCCACCACCGAGGAGGAGCGGCTGGCCTTCTGGGCCGGGCGCAAGGCGGCCTTCCCGGCGGTCGGGCGCATCAGCCCCGACTACTACTGCATGGACGGCACCATCCCGCGCAAGGCGCTGCCGCTGGTGCTCCAGCGCATGGAGGAGATGCAGACCACCTACGGCCTGCGCTGCGCCAACGTCTTCCACGCCGGCGACGGCAACCTGCACCCGCTGATCCTCTACGACGCCAACAAGCCGGGCGAGCTGGGGCGGGCGGAGGAGTTCGGCGCCGCCATCCTGAAGCTGTGCGTGGAGGTCGGCGGCGTGCTGACCGGGGAGCATGGCGTCGGGGTGGAGAAGCGCGACCTGATGCTGCACCAGTTCAACGAGGTGGACCTGAACCAGCAGCAGCGCATCAAATGCGCCTTCGACCCCGACGGGCTGCTGAATCCGGGCAAGGTCTTCCCCGTCCTGCACCGCTGCGCCGAGCTGGGCCGGCTGCACGTCCATGGGGGCGAGCTGCGCTTCCCCGACATTCCCCGCTTCTGAGGCCGCGTTCCCGAGATGACCATGACCACGGAAGCCGCCGGTTCGACCCTGAAGCCGGAGACCCCCGCCCAGGCCGCCGAGGCGGTGCGATGGGCGTTGTCCGCGAACGAGCCGCTGGAGATCCTCGGCGGCGGATCCCGCCGCGGGTTCGGCCGCCCGGTGCGGGCGGCTCACCGGCTCGACCTCTCCGCACTCGCCGGCGTGACCGACTATGAGCCGGAGGAGCTGGTGCTGACCGCCGGGGCGGGCACGCCGATGGCGGTGATCCTGCCGATGCTGGCCGAGCGCCGCCAGCAGCTCTCCTTCGAGCCGCCGGATTACGGGCCGCTGCTGGGCCGGCCGGCCGGGCAGGGCACGCTCGGCGGGCTGATCGCCTGCGGGCTGGGCGGCCCGCGCCGCATCAAGGACGGCTCGGCGCGCGACCACACGCTGGGCATCCAGGGCGTGAACGGGCGGGGCGAGCTGTACCGGGGCGGCGGCAAGGTGGTGAAGAACGTCACCGGCTACGACGTGCCCAAGCTGATGACCGGAAGCTTCGGCACGCTGACGGCGCTGACCGAGCTGACCGTGAAGGTGCTGCCCGCACCCGAGGAGACGCGGACGCTGCTGCTCGCCGGCCGCGACGAGGCGGCGGCCGTGGCGGCCCTGACCCGCGCGATGCAGAGCCCCTACGAGGTCTCGGGTGCGGCCCACCTGCCGGCCGGGATCGCCGCGCGCTCCTCCGTGCCGGGCGTGGCCGGGGCGGGCGGGGCGGCGACGCTGGTGCGGCTGGAGGGCTTCGCCCCGTCGGTGACCGCCCGCGTGGCGGCGCTGCGCGAGGAGCTTGGCGCCGACGCCGTGCTGGAGCGCGAGGAGTCCCTGGCGGTCTGGCGGGAGGTCCGCGACGTCGCCTTCTTCGCCGGCGGCGGCGCCGGTGATGGGGCCATGGATGTTGCGCGCCATGTCTGGAAGCTGTCCGTTCCGCCCGCCGACGGGCCGCGCGTCGCGGAGGCGCTGCGGCGCGCCCTGGACGCGGAGGTCTATCTGGACTGGGCCGGCGGGCTGCTGTGGGCGGCCGTGGCGCCGGGCGGCGACGGAGACGAGGGCGCCGCCGTCCGCGCCGCCATGCCCGGCAGCGGCCACGCCACGCTGGTCCGCGCGCCCGAGGCGGTCCGCGCGGCGGCGGACGTCTTCCAGCCGCTCCCCGAGCCGCTCCTGGCCCTGACCCGGCGCGTGAAGGCCGGCTTCGACCCGCGCGGCCTGTTCAATCCCGGCCGCATGTATCCCGGCGTGTGAGAACCAGAGCACCATCATGCAGACCAACTTCTCCCTTGCCCAGCTCGCCGACGCCGACTACCGGGAATCGGAAAGCATCCTGCGCGCCTGCGTGCATTGCGGCTTCTGCACGGCGACCTGCCCGACCTACACGCTGCTCGGCGACGAGCTGGATTCCCCGCGCGGACGCATCTACCAGATCAAGGACATGCTGGAGACGGGCGGCGCCCCGGCCCCGCAGGTGGTCAAGCATGTGGACCGCTGCCTGTCCTGCCTGTCCTGCATGACGACCTGTCCGTCGGGGGTGCATTACATGCACCTCGTCGATCACGCGCGCGCCCACATCGAGAAGACGCATGTCCGCCCGCCCGCCGACCGGGCGGCGCGGGAGCTGCTGGCCCGCGTGCTGCCGAACCCGCGCCTGTTCCGCCTTGCCTTGATGGGCGCCGGCATCGGCCGTCCCTTCGCGAAGCTGCTGCCGGAGCGGCTGCGCGCCATGCTGACGCTGGCGCCGCGCGACGTGTCGGCGCCGAGCCGGTCGGACCTGCCGGGCAGCCACCCGGCGGCGGGGCCGCGCCGCAAGCGCGTGGCGCTGCTGATCGGCTGCGCCCAGCGGGTTCTCGCCCCGCAGATCAACGAGGCGACGATCCGCCTGCTGACCCGCCACGGCGTCGAGGTGGTGGTGAGCAGGCAGGCCGAATGCTGCGGCGCTCTGACCCACCATCTGGGCAAGGAGGACCTCGCCAAGGCCTCCGCCCGCCGCACCATCGACGCCTGGACGCGCGAGCTCGAGGGCGACGGGCTGGACGCGGTGATCGTCAACGCGTCGGGCTGCGGCACGACGGTGAAGGATTACGGCTTCCTCTTCCGCGAGGACCGGGATTACGCGGACAAGGCCAAGCGCATCGCGGGCCTCGCCCGCGACGTGACGGAGATCCTGGCGGAGATCGGCCTGATGGAGCCTGTGGTCGCCACGGGGCAGGCGGTCGCCTACCATTCCGCCTGTTCGATGCAGCACGGGCAGAAGATCAAGAATCCGCCGCGCGACCTGCTGCGCGCGGCCGGGTTCCAGGTGCGGGAGGTGCCGGAAGGGCATCTCTGCTGCGGCTCCGCCGGCACCTACAACCTGCTCCAGTCGGAGATCGCGACCCAGCTCCGCGACCGCAAGGTGCGCAACATCGAGAGCACCAGGGCCGACGCCATCGCCGCCGGAAACCTGGGCTGCATCACCCAGATCGCGTCGGGCACCGGCCTGCCGATCCTCCACACCGTGGAGCTTCTGGACTGGGCCACCGGCGGCCCCATGCCCGACGCGTTGAAGGGCGAAGAAGTCTTTGTAGAGCGAAATAAGAAAGGTACAGTTTCCGAACTCGCGCAATAGAAAGAAAATACGCATTGCAACCGCTAATAAGATTATTCAATCCCGCAATAACGGAGTAAAGGATGAGCAAATATTCTATGATGGTGCGTATTCTTGACAAGATTTGTGAAGAGGCTATTGGAACCAAATATGAGCAAAAATATAATCCGCCAAAGTCTGATAACGAAAAGGTGAATCAGGCGAGGTCCAGGGCATTTGTTCACCTTTATATGAAGGTGAGCTTTGGGGTGCTCGATTTTAAGGAAAGGGAAGAGTGTATAACGGATGGTGCTTATGACGGTGGCATAGATGGTTACTATTTAGATCATGAAGCAAAAACGGTATACTTTATACAGTCGAAGTTCAGAACAACAGAAGATAATTTTGAAAGCAAGAGTATAAAATTAGAAGAAATACTTGTTATGGACATTAACAGAATATTAGAGGGAGAAGAATGCGATGAAGCTGGGAACGAATACAATGGTAAGATAAAGGGGATGTTGAGGGCCATTGTAAAAATCGATGACCTTGCGAGATATCGTTACAAAGTAATAATTCTAGCAAATGTTAACAAAATTTCAGACTCAAAATTGAGAATGCTTTCTGGTGGTTACGCAGTGTAGGTATTCGATTACGAAAAATGCTACTCGCGCTTGGTTTTCCCAGTAGTATCTGGAACTTATTTCAATGCATCTGATCTTACTATTTATATGGATCTAAGCAATAAGAATGCAGGAAGCAAAATTAGCTATACGGTGCAAACTAAGCATCACGAGTGCAACATAACTGTATTGTTTGTTCCGACCATTGAAATAGCTCGGATAATGGACAAATTCAAAAATTCTATACTTAAGCAAAACCCTAGAAGTTACTTGGAATTTGCTGGACAGAAGGTTAATGGAGCCATTAGGAGCACTATTCTTTCCACAAAAACTAACGAGTTTGCTCTTCTGAACAATGGCATAACGCTTATATCTGATGAAACGCGTATCAATGAAAAAATAGGAGAGAAGAATAGGGCTAAGCTTCATGTTAAGAACCCGCAGATCATAAATGGAGGCCAGACTGCTTATACACTTAGCAAATTATACAGGGAGATTGGGGAAGCGAACGCTGCGGATGTATTTAGAGATAAAGAAGTTCTTCTAAAAATAATAACGCTTTCTGATGAGGCTCAGGAAAAAACTGGAGCAGCAGAGCGCTTAGAGCTGATAGAGCAAATATCAACTGCAACAAACCAGCAAACTGCTGTTACCAATGCAGATAGAATGTCCGGCGAAAGGTATCATATTGAACTACAAATGGCTTTATTTAAAAAATATGGCATTCTATACGAGCGGAAACGGGGTGAATTTGGAGACGGCATCAGCGATGGCTATATTACCGCTAATCAAGTGATAGAGCGTAACATTGCTCTAAGAATATACTTAGCAGCAAACGGAGATATTGAAAGCAGCATGAAAAAGCAGGTTTTTGCGAAATTCACTTCAACAGAAGATATCGTTTTCAATTCTGTCTCGTTAGACAGATTCTATTTTGCCTATAGATGCTTTAAGAAAATGACAAAGAAAAATGACCAAGATAAAAGAAGGTTAAGGTATCAAATGGGAAGAATATACGCAATAACAGAGTCATTGCATGAAGAGGGATATGCTGAAATTAGCCATGAATTTTTAAATGACGTAATATTGGCTTTTGAGCAAGAATGGAATTTGTTTCTTGAGCATCGTTCAAATATCAAAGGAAAATATGTAAAATTTGTTACAGAAGCTAGTACGGGAGAAAAGGTTCTCGCAGTCAATGAAGAGGCGTGGGCTGCTAGCCAAGACTTCTTGCAATCAGTCGTGTCGTATTTTTCGAATAAAAAAGGTTTAGCTTCGGTGCTTGCTTCTACAGGCGATTAGCATATTAGAAGTAGAACTTTGAGAATTCGCGCCTTTTTTAGAGTAGATATGGTTAGCGGAACGCTAACCATATCGACCCTTATCACAGCCGGTGGATCGCGTTGCCGCCGGCCGCCGTGCGGAAGGGAGCCAGCGCCATCGGTTCGGCACCCGCCCGGCCGTCCATGAAGACGAAGCCCTTGCGGAAATTCACCCGGACCGGGTCGCCCGCCCGCAGGCCGATCTCCCGGCCGTCGGACGGTATGGCGACCTCCAGCAGCGTGCCGGCGTGGTCCACCTCGGCCCGGACCAGCGGACCCACCTCGTAGAGGCGCCGGATGCGCCCGGTCGCGCTCACCGGGTCGGCGGGCAGCAGCTCCACCTCGTGCGGGCGCACATAGACGACGGCCGGGCCGGACTGGCCGGACACCCCGCCGAGCGGCGTCCCCAGCCCGGCGAGCCGCGCCTGCCCGCCGTCGATGGTGCAGGGGATGCGGTTCACGTCGCCCAGGAACTCGTATACGAAGGGGGTCTCCGGCTCGCGGTAGACCGTCTCGGGGCTGCCGGCCTGCTCGATGCCGCCGCGGTTCATGACCACCACCCGGTCGGCGAGTTCCAGCGCCTCCTCCTGGTCGTGGGTCACGAACAGGCTGGTGATGCCCATGCGGTCGTGGAAGCGGCGCAGCCAGCGGCGCAGCTCCTTGCGGACCTTGGCGTCGAGCGCGCCGAAGGGCTCGTCCAGCAGCAGCACTTTCGGATCGGTCGCCAGCGCGCGGGCCAGCGCCACGCGCTGCCGCTGCCCGCCGGAGAGCTGGCTGGGGTAGCGGTCGGCCAGCCCGTCGAGCTGGACCAGCGACAGCAGCTCGCGCACGCGCTCGGCGATCTCCGCCTTCGACGGGCGGCGCGCCCGCGGCCGGACCTGGAGCCCGAAGGCCACGTTGTCGAAGATCGTCATGTGGCGGAACAGGGCGTAGTGCTGGAAGACGAAGCCCACCTGCCGGTCGCGCGGGTGGAGGCGCAGGGCGTCCTCTCCGTCGAACAGGACGCTGCCGGAATCGGCCGTCTCCAGCCCGGCGATGATGCGCAGCAGCGTCGTCTTGCCCGAGCCGGACGGGCCGAGCAGGGCGACCAGCTCGCCCGGCTCGATCCGCAGGTCCACGGATTCCAGCGCCGCGAAGGAGCCGAAGCGCTTGGAAATGCCGCGTATGTCGATGCTCATGATCTGGGTCTCCCGGCGGCCGTTCAGTGGCGCCGCGTCGCCGCCAGCTCGTCGGCGTAGCGCCATTCGAGCAGGGTCTTGATCACCAGCGTGACCAGGGCCAGGGCGGCGAGGAGCGAGGCCACGGCGAAGGCGGCCGCCATGTTGTATTCGTTGTAGAGGATCTCGACATGCAGCGGCATCGTGTTGGTCTGGCCCCGGATGTGGCCGGACACCACCGACACCGCGCCGAACTCGCCCATCGCGCGGGCGTTGCAGAGCAGGACGCCGTACAGCAGCCCCCACTTGATCTTGGGCAGCGTCACCCGCAGGAAGAGCTGCCAGCCCGAGGCGCCGAGCACCACGGCCGCCTCCTCCTCGTCGCTGCCCTGCTCCTGCATCAGCGGGATCAGCTCGCGGGCGACGAAGGGGAAGGTGACGAAGACCGTTGCCAGCACGATGCCCGGCAGCGCGAAGATGATCTGGACGTCGTGCGAGCGCAGCCACGGCCCGAGCCAGCCGTGCAGCCCGAACAGCAGCACGTAGACCATGCCGGCGATGACCGGCGAGACCGAGAAGGGCAGGTCGATCAGCGTGATCAGCACGCTCTTGCCGCGGAACTCGAACCGGGCGATGCACCAGGCGGCGCAGAGCCCGAAGAGGAGGTTCAGCGGCACGGCGATGGCCGCCGCCGTCAGCGTCAACCGGATGGCGGCCAGCGCGTCCGGCTCCGTCAGCGCGGCGGCATAAGCCGAGACGCCGGACGCGAAGGCCCGGGTGAGCACGACGGCCAGCGGCAGCACCAGGAAGAGCCCGAGGAAGCCGAGCGCCACCGCGATCAGCGCCGCCCGCACGAGACGGGATTCGGAGCGGACCTGATAGGCGGGCGGGGGGGCGGGCGGAGCCGACGCCCCGAAGGAAGCCTCAAGCGTCATGCCGCGCCCTCATCCAGTGTTGCAGCAGGTTGATCAGCAGCAGGAGGGCGAAGGACACCGCCAGCATCAGCGTGGCGACGGCGGTGGCTCCGGCATAGTCGTACTGCTCGAGCTGGATGACGATCAGCAGCGGCATGATCTCCGACACCATCGGCAGGTTGCCGGCGATGAAAATGACCGATCCGTACTCGCCGACGCCCCGCGCGAAGGCCAGCGCGAAGCCCGTCAGCAGGGCCGGCAGGATCGCCGGCAGCACCACCCGGAAGACCGTCGCCAGCCGGCCGGCGCCCAGCATGGCGGCGGCCTCCTCCTGCTCCGCCTCCAGCTCCTGGAGCACCGGCTCCACCGTGCGGACGACGAAGGGCAGTCCGACGAAGGTCAGGGCGACGACGATGCCGAGCGGGGTGAAGGCGACTTGGATCCCGAGCGGCTCCAGCAGCCCGCCGATCCAGCCGTTGGGGGCGTAGAGTTCGGTCAGGGCGATGCCGGCCACCGCCGTCGGCAGGGCGAAGGGCAGGTCCACCGCCGCGTTCACGACGCGGCGGCCGGGGAAGTCGTAGCGCACCAGCACCCAGGCGACGGCCAGCCCGAAGACCGCGTTGATGAGCGCCGCCGCCAGGGCCGCGCCGAAGCTGACCTGGAGGGAAGCCAGCACGCGCGGCTTCAGCACGGCGGCCCAGAAGCCGTCCCAGCCCAGCCCGGCCGCGCCGAGGATCAGGGCGGCCAGCGGGATCAGGACGATCAGCGACAGGTAGGCCAGCGTGAAGCCCAGCGTGATCCCGAAGCCCGGCAGGACGCTGGGCTTGCGGAACCCGCCACCCCCTGTCCTGCCCCAGCCGGTGGGTGAAGCGGCGGCGTCGGCCATGGATCAGCGCCCCGGCGTGTAGATCTGGTCGAAGACACCGCCGTCGGCGAAGAAGGTCGCCTGCGCCTTGCTCCATCCGCCGAACTTCTCGTCGATGGTGAAGAGCGGCAGCTGCGGCAGCCGGTTGGCGTGGCGCGCCGCGACCTCGGCCAGGCGGGGGCGGTAGTAATGCTGCGCCGCCAGCTCCTGCCCCTCGGGCGTGTAGAGGTAGCGCAGGTAGGCCTCCGCCGCCTTGCGCGTGCCGCGCCGGTCCACGACCTGGTCCACGACCGCGACCGGCGGCTCGGCCAGGATGCTGACCGACGGCACCACGATCTCCAGCTTGTCGGGACCCATCTCGTTCACGGCCAGGAAGGCCTCGTTCTCCCAGGCGAGCAGCACGTCGCCGATGCCGCGCTGGGCGAAGGTGACGGTCGAGCCGCGCGCGCCGGTGTCCAGCACGGGCACGTTCCTGAAGAGCCGGCCGACGAAGTCGCGCGCCTTGGCGTCGTCGCCTCCGGCCTTGCCCAGGGCGTAGCCATAGGCCGCCAGGAAGTTCCAGCGCGCGCCGCCGGAGGTCTTCGGATTCGGGGTGACGACCTTGATCCCCGGCTTCACCAGATCCTCCCAGTCCTTGATCCCCTTGGGGTTGCCCTTGCGGACCAGGAACACGATGGTCGAGGTGTAGGGGGCGCTGTTGTTCGGGAATTCGGCCTGCCAGTCCTTGTTCATCCGGCCGGCCTCGGCGATGGCGTCGATGTCGTAGGCCAGCGCCAGGGTCACGATGTCGGCCTCGATCCCGTCGATGACCGAGCGGGCCTGCTTTCCGGAGCCGCCGTGCGACTGCTGCACGGTCAGCGTTTCTCCGGATTCCGCCTTCCAGGCCTTCGCGAAGGCCTTGTTGACGTCCGCGTACAGCTCGCGCGTCGGATCGTAGGACACGTTCAGCAGGCTCGTGTCGGCCAGGGCGGCCGGCGCGCCGAAGGCCAGTGCCGTGCCGAGCAGGAAGGCCGAAAGGGAACGGGTGCGCGGGTGCATGGGCAAACTCCTTCGGGGAGGACCGCCGTGGCGGCCGTTTCCCGATATAGTCTACAAACTTAGTCGTGATTCAAGGTGGAAAACGCGATGCGCGTGTAAAACCCTGAAAACACGGCAATATAAAACACGAAAAGTGATGTAAAATCGTCTCAGCGCCTCCGTCCCTGGCCCAATCCGAGCGCGCCCGCAAGGCGGCCGAGGCCGGCCAGGGACAAGGGTTCGGGCTGCGGCAGGCCGGCCAGATGCTCGGCGGCCCTGGCGCATTGCGACCGGAGTTCCGGGACGGCGGTCATCTCCCAGAAAGGGGCCTTGGCGATGGGACCAAGCGCGAAAAGCCGTTCCGATTCCCGTCCGTCGGTGCCGATCAGCGCCCCCTGTTCGGTCACGTCGAGGCCGAGCCGCAGCGGATCGGGCCTCGCCATGCCGCGGTCGAGCAGCGCCCGGACCAGCGGATGGCGGATGCGGCGGTAGTCGCATTCCGGCCCGCAGGCGTTGATCACCGCGCCGAAGGTCCGGCGCCACTCCCGGTCCCGCCCGCGTTCCGCCACGACCGCCTCCAGTCCGCCGGCCGTGGGCGTCAGGCTCCGCAGCCGTCCGGCGCCCACCTCGAGCTGCCCGATGGAGCGCGCGGCCTCGATCCGGCTCGCCACCTCCGGCGCCAGGCGGTGGCGGTGCACGTTCCAATAGGGGCGGAGGTGCCGCAGGAAGCGCTGACGCTCCTCCGGCGGCAGATGCCGCCAGATCCGGTGGTGGTACGGGCGCAGCGCGTCGAAGGCGGACCGCCAGTCCAGCCCCTCGGCCCGCGCCCGCCGGACGTCCGCCTTGAGCGCGATGAGGATGTCCAGCGCGGTGCTCGGCATCACGTCGGGACAGAGGAAGGAGGTGAAGGCGCGCGTCTCGCGATGCACCAGGGGCAGCAGCCCGCGCCGAGAGACGGCCATGATCGGCCCGCGATGCCCCTCGTCCAGCAGGGTCAGCACCGTGTCCACCATGGTCAGGCCGGTGCCGAGGATGAGGACCGGCGCGTCGCGGTCGGTGGCGTCGATCGCCGCCCTGTTCCAGGGATCGCCGATGAAGCGCCCCGACGCCAGCACCTCCTCCGTGGCCGCCGGGGGCAGGGACGGCGGGAAATGCCCGACGCAGAGAACGGCGGCGTCGGCGGCGAGCCGCGGCCCGTTGCCCATGCGGATCCGCACGCCGTCGCGGCCCGGCAGGATGTCGGTCGCCTCGCCCCGGACGAGGTTCAGCGCCGCGTGCGGCGGCGCCTTGGCGCGCGCCTCCTCCAGCACGTCCTGGATGTAGGCGCCGTAACGGGCGCGCGACACGAAGGCCTGGCCGCTCGGCGGGACGTCATGCCCGCCGTCGTGCGCCCAGAGCCAGCGCAGGAAATGGTGGGGATCGTCCGGGAAGGCGCTCATGTTCGCCGCGCGGACGTTCAGCAGGTGCCGGCCGTTCGGCGTGGAATAGGCGAGCCCGGCGCCGACGGCATCCGCGCGCTCGATGAGGGTGACCGTGGTCGGAACCTCGGCGCCGCGCAGCAGCTGTGCCGCCAGGACGCTTCCGGTGAAGCCGGCGCCGACGATGGCGTAATGGCGGTTCCCGGAGGTTCGGTTGGATCGGAGAGGCATCACGGCGTTGGGTCCTCCGCTGTTGCGAGACGGATCGCACGTCCTTTAACACGCTATTCCCGATAAAGGTGGTCGTGATTTCAACAGGAAAATCGGCCGGCTGTCCCGACGCGCTTCCAAGGGGCTGCGATAAGCCCTATCTATTCGGGTCAGGTCCGCTCGTCCCGCCGTCGGGGGCGGGCGCCGTCACGGGCTGCGGAAGATGCTGTCACAAAAGGCGAAATACGCGCTGCGCGCGATGCTGGTCCTGGCCGCGGCCGAGGAGGGGGAGGCGCTGCTCATCTCCGACATCGCGGAGGCCAAGAACCTGCCCAAGCGCTTCCTGGAGCAGATCCTGCTGGACCTGAAACACCATGGGCTGGTGCAGAGCAAGCGCGGGAAGAACGGCGGCTACGCCCTGCTGAAGCGGCCCCAGGACATCTCCTTCGGGGAGGTCGTGCGCATCATCGACGGCCCGCTGGCGATGCTTCCCTGCCTCAGCCGCATGGCCTACCAGCGCTGCGACGACTGCGTCGAGGAGAGTGCGTGCGAGCTGCGCCGCGTCTTCGCCCGTGTCCACGCCGCGACCATCGACATTCTGGAGGGCACGAGCCTCGCCGACGCGCTCGCCGGGAATCTCGATCCGGAAGCGCTGCCCCTGGCGCGCGCCGGCTGATTCCCTTCCGCGCGAACCCCGATTCCATGAAGGCGGCCGGGATGGCGAGACGATGAGCTTCGGACAGGCCGCCCTGCTGCTCATCCTGCCGGCGATGCTCGTAGCCTTCATGCTGGACCGCTGGCGCCACGACGTGGTGGCGGTCGGCGGGCTGCTCGCCTGCGTCCTGGCCGGCGCGGTGGCACCCGAGGCGGCCTTCGCCGGATTCGGCCACCCGGCCGTCGTGACGGTCGCGGCGGTCGTCGTGATCACGCGCGCGCTCGCCCGCACGGGGGTGGTGGACGCCCTGTTCGGCCGGCTGATCGACCGCGCGGAGGGGGACGGCGCGCAGGTCGCCCTGCTGTGCGGGGTGGGGGCGGCGGTGTCGGCCTTCATGAACAACGTCGGGGCGCTGGCGCTGACCATGCCGCTCGCCCTTTCGGCGGCGCGGCGGCGCGGCTGGCCGGCCGGGCGCCTGCTGATGCCGCTGTCCTACGCGACCTTGCTGGGCGGCATGGTGACGCTGATCGGCACGCCGCCGAACCTGCTGGTGTCGGGATTCCGGGAGCACGCGACCGGCGAGCGCTTCCTGATGTTCGACTTCCTCTACACCGGCCTGCCGCTCGCCCTGCTGGGCGTCGCCTACCTGGCGCTCGCCGGCTGGCGCCTGCTGCCGGCGGCGCGGCGCGAGGGGGGTGCGGCGGAGGACGCCTTCCAGGTCGGCGACTACGCGACCGAGCTGCGCGTCGAGGCCGCCTCCCCGCACGCGGGCCGCACCGTCGCGGCGCTGGAGGACGCCCACCCCCTGCGGGTCCACGGCATCCTGCGCGGCGGCAAGCGGGTGTTCGGGCGCCTGCGGGAGGAGGCGCTGGCGCCGGGGGACCTGCTGATCCTGGAGACGGACGGCGCCACCTTGCGGCGGCTGGACGGGGAGGGGCTGCCGCTCGCCCATCACGGGCCGGACGCCGGCCCGGACTCCGGCCCGGCCGTCGTCGAGGCGGTCGTCATGCCCAACGCCCTGATCCAGGGCAGCAGCGCCCTGTCGCTGGACCTGCGCCGCCGCTGGGGCGTCACGCTGCTGGCGGCGGCGCGGCAGGGCCGGCGCTTCGAGGGGCGGCTGAGCGACGCCCGGCTGTCCGCCGGGGACGTGCTGATGCTGGGCGGGGAGCGCCCGGTCATCATGGCGGCGCTGGCCGATCTCGGCTGCCTGCCGCTCGCCGAGCGCCGGATCGAGTTCCAGCCCCGCCGCGCCGCCGTGACCGCCCTGTTCTTCGCGGCGGCCATCGTCGCCGCCGCCTTCGACATCGTCTCGGCCGCCGTCGCCTTCGTGGCCGCCGTCTTCGGCCTCGTGATAGCCCGCGCCATCCGGCCGGCGGAGATCTACGAGGCCATCGACTGGTCGGTCTTGGTCCTTCTGGCCGCCATGATCCCGCTCGGCGACGCCCTCCAGAACACCGGCACGGCCCATCTGCTGGGCGAGGGGGTCGTGGCGCTGGCCGGCGGCGCCGGGCCACGGGTCATGCTCGTCCTGCTGCTGGTGGCGACGATGCTCGTCACGCCGGTGCTGAACAACACGGCGACGGTCGTCGTGATGTCGCCGATCGTGATCGAGGTCGCCGCCCGGCTCGGCGTCTCGCCCACCCCCTTCCTGATGGCGGTCGCCATCGGCGCCTCCTGCGACTTCCTGACCCCCTTCGGCCACCACAACAACGCCATCGTCATGTCCCCCGGCGGCTACCGCTTCGGCGACTACTGGCGCGTCGGGCTGGGGCTGGACGTGATCGTCGTCCTGCTGTCCGCCCTGCTGATCCCGTTGGTCTGGCCCTGGTAGGGGCGCCCGGCTCCCTACTCGGCCAGCTCCCGCATCACCCGGATCAGGTCCGACTTGCCCTCGAACCCGATGCCGGGCAGGTCCGGCATGACGATGTGGCCGTCCTCGACCCGGACGCCGTCGGGAAAGCCGCCGTAGGGCTGGAAGAGGTCGGGGTAGCTTTCGTTGCCGCCCAGCCCGAGGCCGGCCGCGATGTTCAGGGACATCTGATGGCCGCCGTGCGGGATGCAGCGGCTGGGCGACCAGCCGGCACCCTTCAGCACCTCCAGCGTCCGGAGATACTCGCAGAGCCCGTAGGAGAGGGCGCAGTCGAACTGGAGCCAGTCGCGGTCCGGGCGCATGCCGCCGTAGCGCAGCAGGTTGCGGGCGTCCTGATGGCTGAAGAGGTTTTCGCCGGTCGCCATCGGCCCCGGATAGAACTCGGCCAGCGCCGCCTGGAGCGCGAAGTCCAGCGGGTCGCCGGCCTCCTCGTACCAGAACAGGGGGTAGTCGCGGAGCATCTTGGCGTAGGCGATGGCCTGTTCCAGCGACAGCCGCCCGTTCGCGTCCACCGCCAGCCGGGCCTTGCCGTCCAGCTCCTTCAGCACGGCCTCGATCCGGGGGGCGTCCTCGGCGATGCCGTTGCCGATCTTCATCTTGACGACCGTGTAGCCGCGGTCGAGATAGCCGCGCATCTCGGCGCGCAGCCCGTCGAGGCCCTTGCCGGGGTAATAGTAGCCGCCGGCGGCATAGACGAAGACCCGCGGGTCCGCCTCGCGGCCGTGCCGCCGGGCGAGCAGCCGGAACAGGGGCTCGCCGGCGATCTTGGCGACGGCGTCCCAGACGGCCATGTCGATGGTCCCGACCGCGACCGAGCCTTCCCCATGGCCGCCGGGCTTCTCGTTCTTCATCATGGCCGCCCAGACGCGGTCCGGATCGAGATTGTCTCCCGTGTCGTCGAGCAGGGATTCGGGGGCCGCCGCGAGGATGCGGGGCGCGAACCGCTCGCGGATCAGGCCGCCCTGGCCGTAGCGTCCGTTGGAGTTGAAGCCGTAGCCCACGACCCGGCGGCCATCCCGGACCAGGTCGGTGACGACGGCGACGAGCGACAGCGTCATCTTCGAGAAATCGATGTAGGCGTTGGCGATCGGCGATGCGATGGGGGCCGTGACCTCCCGGATCTCGACGATTTTCATGACCTGCCCTCCTGCCCTATGTCAGTGATTGGAATGCAGGGATTCGCAGCCGCCGCCCAATGCCAAGACCGAGGATCGACATGCAGGAACGGCATCGCCCATGGACCTGAACTGGCTGGAGGATTTCCTGGCGCTCGCCGAGCACGGGACCTTCGCGCGGGCCGCGGAGACCCGGAACGTCACGCAGCCGGCCTTCAGCCGCCGCATCCAGTCCCTCGAGGAGTGGATGGGAACGCGCCTGTTCGCGCGGTCGCCGCAGGGAACCAGCCTGACGCCGGCCGGGGCCTTCCTGCGCGCCCATGCCGAGGACCTGACCCGCAGCATCCACCGGCTGCGCCAGGAGACGCTGGAGGTCGCGGGCCGGGAGGCCTCCCTGGTCTCCATCGCCGCCACGCACGCGCTCTCCTTCGTCTTCTTCCCCGGCTGGATCCGGAGCCATCCCGGCTTCGCGACGCTCGGCCCCCTCAACCTCATCTCGGACACCATGGAGGCGTGCGAGCAGATCATGTCCAGGGGCGACGCCGACTTCATGCTGTGCCACTGCCATCGCGACGCCATGCCGCGCCTGGAGGCCAGCCAGTTCACGAGTGCCGTGATCGGGCGCGACCTGCTGCTGCCGCTTTGCGCCCCCGACGGGGACGGCGCGGCGCGATGGCCGCTGCCGGCCGACCCGCTGTCTCCGCCGCGCCTGCTGTCCTATGGGCCGCAATCCGGCCTCGGCCGGATCGTTTCCGCCGTCTTGGAAAAGAATTGGCCGAGGCTTTCCTTCCAGAAGATGCTGACGGCGCAGCTGGCGGCGACGCTGCTGACCATGGCGCGCCAGGGGGACGGCATCGCGTGGCTCCCGCGGACCCTCGCGCAGGACGACGTCGCGGCCGGCCGGCTTGTCGATCCGGGCCAGGGCCGGTATTCGATCGACGTCGAGATCCGGCTGATCCGGCCGCTGCGCCGCCAAACCCCGGCGGCGGAAGCCTTCTGGGCATCCATCCCGGACAGCGATCAGCCCTCCTGAGAAGCCTTTTTCCGCCTGAAACCCTGCGCTGAACGACGCATCCGGTCCGGACCAGATGCGGCTTTTAACATAAGTTAATAGTGAAAAAGGGGGGGATCTACATTTCACGACAAAATAGGTCGTGAAAAGCGCTTGCTATACCCTATTTATGTGATAGAGATAAGGCAGGCGATCCGGAAGCGCGCTGTTCAGCGCGCACCGGGGACGCCGCATCGGTCATGGACCCCGGACACGGAGCGACCGCGCATGCCCTCGACCTTCCACACAGGACCCGTTCCGCCCATCGGCAGCCGCCGGGGCGGGACCTGTCCGCACGGGTTCTGACCCGCGCCTGACTTTTCAAGATCCGGAGTTCCGAAGGGGCGGCGCCGCGACCGGCGCCGCGCGGGGGAGGGCTTTGCCTCATCACCCCGGGCCGGACGCCGGACCCGCCAAGACTGGGATAAGGAAACCAACCGTGAAACGCGTTCTCGCATTGTTGGCCGGCGCCGCGGCGCTGCTCGGCATCGCCGTTGGGGCCGGAGCGCCGCCGGCGGCCGCCGCGGACCGGACCGTCCGCATCGGCTATCAGAAATACGGCACCCTGGTGATCCTGAAGGAAAAGGGGCTGCTGGAGGAGAAGCTGAAACCGCTTGGGTTTCGCGTGACCTGGACCGAGTTTCCCGGCGGCCCGCAGCTTCTGGAGGCGCTGAACGTCGGCGCCCTCGATTTCGGGACGACGGGCGAGGCCCCGCCGATCTTCGCCCAGGCGGCCGGCGCGCCGCTGCTCTATGTCGGCTACGAGCCGCCCTCGCCGACGAGCGAGGCGATCCTCGTGCCGAAGGACAGCCCGATCAAGAACGTGGCCGAGCTGAAGGGCAAGCGCGTCGCGCTCAACAAGGGCTCCAACGTCCATTACCTGCTGGTGAAGGCGCTGGAGGAGGCGAAGCTGTCGGTCGCCGACATCGAGCCGGTCTATCTGCCGCCCGCCGACGCGCGCGCCGCCTTCGAGCGGGGCGCCGTGGACGCCTGGGTGATCTGGGATCCCTTCCTGGCCGCCGCCTCCGCCGCGACCGGCGCCCGCACGCTGCGGGACGGCACGGGGCTGGTGAGCAACCACCAGTTCTTCCTGGCCGCCAAGCCCTTCGCCGAGGCGAACCGGGACGCGCTCGCCGCCGTCATCGCCGGCCTGCGGGACATCGACGCCTGGGCCAGGGACAATGTACGGGAGGTCGCGGCCCAGCTCAGCCCGAAGGTCGGCATTCCGCTGCCGGTCCTGGAGGTCGCCGCCGGCCGCATGTCCTACGGGGTGCGCCCCATCGACGAGGCGGTGATCGCCGAACAGCAGCGCATCGCCGACACCTTCCACAAGCTGAAGCTGATCCCGAAGCCGATCAGCATCGCCGACGCCGTCGCGAGGGCCAAGTCATGACCAGCCATGCCGCAAAAGAAGCCAACGTCTTCTGGTTCCTGCCGACGCACGGCGACGGCCGCCATCTCGGCACCACGGCCGGCGCCCGCGAGGTGAGCTTCCGCTACCTCCGGCAGATCGCGCAGGCCGCCGACGACCTCGGCTATTACGGGGTTCTCCTGCCCACCGGCCGTTCCTGCGAGGACAGCTGGGTCGTCGCCTCCTCGCTGGCGCCGCTGACCGAGCGGCTGCGCTTCCTGGTCGCCGTGCGGCCGGGCCTCCAGTCGCCCGCCGTGGCGGCGCGCATGGCGGCGACGCTCGACCGCGTCTCCGGCGGGCGGCTGCTGATCAACGTGGTGACCGGTGGCGATCCGGTGGAGAACAAGGGCGACGGCATCTTCCTGTCGCACGACGAACGTTACGAGGTCACGCGCGAGTTCCTGTCCATCTGGACGAGGCTGCTGGCCGGCGAAACGGTCCATCACCAGGGCAGGCACATCACCATTGAGGACGGGCGCCTCTTCTTCCCGCCGGTGCAGAAACCCCATCCGCCGCTCTATTTCGGCGGCTCGTCGGAGGCGGCCAACGAGCTGGCCGCCGGGACGGTGGACAAGTACCTGACCTGGGGCGAGCCCCCGGCGCAGGTCGCGGAGAAGATCGGCCAGGTCCGCCGGCTGGCCGAGGCGAAGGGCCGCCGGATCAGCTTCGGCATCCGCCTGCACGTCATCGTCCGCGAAACGGCGGCCGAGGCCTGGGCGGCGGCCGACGAGCTGATCCGCCATCTCGACGAGGACACCATCGCGGCGGCGCAGAAGGTCTTCGCCCGCATGGACTCGGTCGGGCAGCAGCGCATGGCGGCGCTGCACGGCGGCCGGCGCGACCGGCTGGAGATCAGCCCCAACCTGTGGGCCGGCGTCGGGCTGGTGCGCGGCGGGGCCGGCACGGCCCTGGTCGGCGATCCCGACACGGTCGCCGCCCGCATGCGGGAATACATGGATCTGGGCATCGACAGCTTCATCCTGTCCGGCTACCCGCACCTGGAGGAGGCCTACCGCTTCGCCGAGCTGGTCTTTCCGAAGCTGCCGCTCGCCGCCACGACGGGGCGCGCGCCGGCGGTGGCGGTCAACAACGGCCCCTTCGGCGAGAGCATCGCCAACGGGGCGCCGCCCTCCCTGCGCCAGGCGGCCCAGTGATGCGGGCGGACGAACGGGCATGGGGAAGGGCCGGCGGGCCGTGGGCGGCGCTGGCCCCCTGGCTGCTGCCCCTCGGGCTTCTCCTGGCCTGGGAGGCGGCAGCGCGGAGCGGCCTTCTCTCCTCGCGCGTGCTGCCGGCGCCGAGCGACGTCGCCGCCGCCTTCCGCGCGACGCTGGCGGACGGCAGCCTGATCCGCCACGTGGCGGTCAGCGCGGAGCGCGCGCTGACGGGGTTCGCCGTCGGCGGCGGGCTCGGCTTCCTGCTGGGGCTGCTCAACGGCGCCTTCAAGCCGGCGGAGACGCTGCTCGACTCCTCGCTGCAGATGCTGCGCAACGTGCCGCACCTCGCGGTCATCCCCATGGTGATCCTGTGGTTCGGCATCGGGGAGGAGGCGAAGATCTTCCTGGTCGCCGTCGGCGTCCTGTTCCCGATCTACCTCAACACCTTCCACGGGATCCGGTCGGTGGACCGCGGGCTGGTGGAGATGGCGCGGGTCTACGGGCTGGGTCCCGCCGCGCTCTACTGGCGGGTGATCCTGCCGGGCGCGCTGCCCTCGATCCTGCTCGGGCTGCGCTACGCGCTGGGCATCATGTGGCTGACCCTGATCGTGGCGGAGACGATCTCCGCCTCCTCGGGCATCGGCTACATGACGATGAACGCGCGCGAGTTCCTTCAGACCGATCTCGTCCTGCTGGGCATCGTCGTCTACGCACTGCTCGGCAAGCTGGCCGACCTGCTGACCCGCTGGCTGGAACGCCGGGCGCTGGCCTGGAACCCCGCCTTCCAGGCGGGCATGGAGACCGCATCATGAGCCTTCACGAACGAGCCTTTCCCCGCCTGTCGCTGGGCGGCGGGCTGTCCTCCACCGGCCGTCCGGCGGCTTCCGCCCTGATGCCGAAAGCCGGGGGCGTGCCGCTGCGGCTGGAGGGGGTGGTCAAGGAGTTCTCCGGCCGGCGCGTGCTCGACGGCATCGATCTGGCCGTTCCGGCGGGCCAGTCCGTCGCGGTGGTCGGGCGTTCCGGCGGCGGCAAATCGACGCTGATGCGGCTGATCGCCGGGCTCGACCGCCCGACCGCCGGCCGGATCCTGGCCGGCGGGGAGCCGGTCGCGGGCGCGCGGCCGGACGTGCGGCTTCTGTTCCAGGACGCCCGGCTGCTGCCCTGGCAGCGCGTCGCCGCCAACGTCGGCATCGCGCGGGGACGCGGCTGGCGCGAACGGGCGCTCGCGGCGCTGGCGGACGTCGGGCTCGCAGACCGGGCGGAGGACTGGCCGTCGGTCCTCTCCGGCGGGCAGAGGCAGCGGGTGGCGCTGGCGCGCGCGCTCGTGTCCGACCCAGGCCTGCTTCTGCTGGACGAGCCCTTCGGCGCGCTGGACGCGCTGACCCGGCAGGAGATGCACCGGCTGCTCATCCGCATCCGGGAGGAGCACGGTTTCACCAGCCTGCTGATCACCCACGACGTGGCGGAGGCGGTGGCGCTGGCCGACCGGGTGCTGGTGCTGAGGGACGGGCGGATCGCGCTCGACCTCGCCGTCGATCTTCCCTACCCGCGCCCTCCGGGCAACCGGTGCGCGGCGGAGCTGGAAAGCCTGATCCTGGGGGAGGTCTGACTCATGCCCGGGCACATTGCCGCCGATGCCGGAACCGCTCCCGAGGCCTTCGTCGGGAGCCGGCTTCCGGAGGCCGAACGCCGCCTGTTCCTGGAGGCCCGCACGCCCGACGCCTGGTCGGACCGGCCGGTGCCGCTCGCCACGCTGCACCGTCTTCACGAGCTGGTCCGGCTGGCGCCGACGGCCTTCAACGCGGGGCCGGCGCGCATCCTCTTCGTGACCACGCCCGAAGCCAGGGACCGGCTGCGCCCCTTTCTCGGCCGGGGCAACGTCGGCCCTGTGGAGGTGGCCCCGGTGACCGCCATCATCGGGCACGACCTGGACTTCTTCGAGCATCTGCCGCGCCTCAACCCGCAGTGGGACGCCGCCAAGCTGTTCCGCGGCAACCCCGCGCTCGCGGAGGAGACGGCCTTCCGCAACGGCACGCTGCAAGGGGCCTACCTGATCCTGGCGGCGCGGCTGCTCGGGCTCGACGCCGGACCGGTCTCCGGCTTCGACCGGGCGGGCCTCGATGCCGAGTTCTTCCCCGACGGCCGCGTCCGTTCCAACTTCCTCTGCCTGCTCGGCCACGCCGCCGGGCCACCAAGCCGGCCGCGCGCGCCGCGCCTCGCCTTCGAGGAGGCCTGCCGGGTGATCTGATCGGCGGCGGTGTGCCTCCGCCTCAATGAAAATTCCGCCCGCGCGGAAACACTGCCGCCTCGCCGTCCGGGAGGGCGGTCAGTTCCGACAGGCGCCAGGACAGGTTCTCCACCCGTTCGCAGCGGAGGTGGACGACCTCGCCCTCGATCTCCACGCGGCCCGTGGCGGCCAGCAGCCGTGAGCCCAGCAGGTCGCGGCGGTGGCGTTCGAAGACGTCGGGCATGACGACGAGGTTGGCGATGCCGGTTTCATCCTCCACCGTCACGAAGATGACGCCGCTGGCGCTGCCCGGCCGCTGGCGCACCAGCACCAGCCCGGCCACGGTGACACGCGCGCCGTTGCGCAAATGGCGCAGCCGCTCCGCCGGGACGATGCCCGCCAGCCCGTCGCGCAGCAGCGACAGTGGGTGGCATTTCAGGGAGAGCGACAGGCTGGCGTAATCCATCACCACCCGCTCGCCCGGCGTCATGTCCGGCAGCTCCACGGCAGGCTCCCGGCTTTCCGGCCCGTCGAGCCGGGCGAAAAGGGGCAGGGGCTGGTCGCCCAGTGCCCGCACGGCCCAGAGCGCCGCCCGTTGGTCCAGCCCCAAGGACCGGAAGGCGTCGGCCCGCGCCAGCAGCTCCAGCGGGCGGCTGTGCAGGCCGGTGCGGCGCCAGAGGTCGTGCGGGTCGCGCCAGCCGGCGCCCCGCGCGCCGACCAGCTTTTCGGCGTCTGACTCCGAAAAACCCTTGATCTGCCGGAAGCCCAGCCGCAGGGCCAGCGCGCCGCCCTCGGCCGGCTCCAGCGTGCAGTCCCAGTGGGAGGCGGACACGTCCACCCCGCGCACCTCCACCCCATGATCGCGCGCGTCGCGGACGATCTGGGCCGGGGCGTAGAAGCCCATCGGCTGGCTGTTCAGCAGGGCGCAGGCGAAGACATCCGGGTGGTGATGCTTGACCCAGGCCGAGACGTAGACGAGCAGGGCGAAGCTCGCCGCGTGGCTTTCCGGGAAGCCGTACTCGCCGAAGCCCTCGATCTGCTGGAAGCAGCGCTCGGCGAAGTCCAGTTCGTAGCCGTTCATCACCATGCCGCCGATGAACTTGTCGCGGAAGGTGTGGACGAGGCCGTCCTTGCGGAAGCTCGCCATGGAGCGGCGCAGCCGGTCGGCCTCCTCCGGGGAGAAGCCGGCGGCGACGATGGCGATCTGCATGGCCTGTTCCTGGAACAGGGGCACGCCGAGCGTCTTCTCCAGCACGGCGCGCAGCGCCTCGGACGGGTAGTCGACCAGCTCCGGGCTGGTGCGGCGGCGCAGGTAGGGATGGACCATGCCGCCCTGGATCGGGCCGGGCCGCACGATGGCGACCTGGATGACCAGATCGTAGAAGCGGCGCGGGCGCAGGCGCGGCAGCATGCTCATCTGGGCGCGGCTTTCCACCTGGAAGACGCCGATGCTGTCGGCCCGGCACAGCATGCCGTAGACGGCCGGATCCTCCTGCGGCACGGTCGCCAGGGTGAGGTCGCGGCCATGGTGCGCCGCCAGCAGGTCCAGCGCCTTGCGCAGGCAGGTCAGCATGCCGAGCGCCAGCACGTCCACCTTCAGGATGCCCAGCGCGTCGATGTCGTCCTTGTCCCACTCGATGGTCGTGCGGCCGTCCATGGCGGCGTTCATGATCGGCGACAGCTCGCCCAGCGGGCCGCGCGTGATGACGAAGCCGCCGACATGCTGGGACAGGTGGCGGGGAAAGCCGATCAGCTCCCGCGCCAGCTCCAGCGTGCGGGCCAGCCGGGGCTCCTCCGGGTCGAGGCCGCGGGCGCGCACATGCTCCTCCTCCAGCCCGTCGCCCCCGCTCCCGCCGCCCCACAGATTGCCGGTGAGCCGCGCCGTGACGTCCTCGGACAGGCCCATGGCCTTGCCGACCTCGCGCAGGGCGCCGCGCGCGCGGTAGCGGATCACGGTGGCGGCCAGCCCGGCGCGGTCGCGCCCGTAGGTCTCGTAGATGTGCTGGATCACCTCCTCGCGCCGCTCATGCTCGAAATCCACGTCGATGTCCGGCGGCTCGTTGCGGGCGGCGGAGACGAAGCGCTCGAACAGAAGGTCGAAATGGGCGGGGTCCACCTCGGTGACGCCCAGGCAGTAGCAGACCGCCGAGTTGGCCGCCGAGCCGCGCCCCTGGCAGAGGATGCCGCGCGACCGCGCGAAGCGGACGATGTGGTGGACCGTCAGAAAATAGGGCGCGTAGCCGAGCGCGCCGATCAGCTCCAGCTCGCGCTCCACCGAGGCGCGGACCTTCTCGGGGACGCCATCGGGGTAGCGTTCGGCCGCCCCCTCCCAGGCGAGGCGGGCCAGCTCCTCCTGCGGGGTGCGGTCCGGGTCGCGTCCCTCGTCCGGGTATTCGTAGCGCAGCTCGGACAGGGAGAAGCGGCAGGCTCGCGCGATCTCCACGCTGCGCGCCACCGCGTCGGGGTGGCGGCGGAACAGCCGCGCCATCTCGACCGGCGCCTTCAGGTGCCGCTCCCCGTTGGCGGCGAGGCGCCAGCCGGCCGTGTCGATGGTGCTGTGGGTGCGGATGCAGGTCAGCACGTCCTGGAGCGGGCGGCGCGCCGGGCTGTGGTAGAGCACGTCGTTTGTCGCCACCAGCGGCACCCGCGCCATCGCCGCCGCCCCGGCCAGCCAGGCCAGACGCTTGGCGTCGTCGCCCCGGTAGCGGTGGCTCACCGCCAGGTGCAGCCGGTCGCGCAGGGCGCCGCGCCACTCCCGCAGGTCGTCCAGGAAGGTCTCGTCCCGCCGTTCCGGCGCCACCAGCAGGAACAGCATGCCCTCGGCATGCTCCAGCACGTCCGCCTTGCCGAGGAAGCATTCGCCCTTCGGCGCGCGGCGCTTGCCCACCGTCAGCAGCCGCGACAGCCGGCCGTAGGCGGCGCGGTCCATGGGGTAGGCCAGCAGCCCCGGCCCGTCGGTGAGGTCGAGGCGGCAGCCGACCACCAGCGGCAGCCCGCGCTCCTTCGCCGCGACATGCGCCCGCACCACCCCGGCCAGCGTGTTGCGGTCGGTGACGGCGATGGCCCGGTGGCCCAGCGCGACGGCGGTCAGCACCAGCTCGTCGGCGTGCGACGCCCCCTCCAGGAAGGTGAAGTTGCTGGTCACCTGAAGTTCCGCGTAGGGGATCATGCGAAGAACCCGTGCAGGAACCAGCCGGCCGGCGCCTCGGGCCGGTGGAGACCCAGGCGGAAGACCCAGAAGCGCCGCCCCTCCATGTCCTCCACCCGGTAATAGTCGCGAAGCTCCCCGCCGTGGCGCCACCATTCGGCGCAGAGCCGTTCCGGCCCGTCGGCCTTGCCCACCCGGTGCGTGGCCCCGCGCCAGCGGAAGAGCTTGGGCGGGTCGTCCGGCACCGGCGCCACCACCTCGATCGGCTCCGGCGGGACCAGCAGCCGCACCGGCCGGGGCCGGTCGTCGGGCCAGAGCGGGGCGGATTCGGAATCTGCGCCGAGACCGGCGTCGAGCGGCGGCACCCCGGCGACGCTGCGTTCCGGCAGCCAGCTCTGGCGCGGCACGAGCCGCAGCAGGCTGTCCTCGCCCAGCCGGTTGGCGAGCCGGTCGAGCAGAGCGCCGAGATCCTTGCCCTTCTCCTCCGCGCCCGTCAGGCCGGCCTGGGCCGGGGCCAGCGGCTCCACCAGCGGGGCGGCCAGCACCAGCAGCTCCAGGCCGGGACCGGGGGCGATGCGCTCCAGCTTGCCCCCGAGCAGCCGCATCAGGGCCGCCGGGTCCCGCACCGGGCGGCCGGTGCCGATGGCGACGGACTGCGGCACGGAATCCGGCCCATGGTCGGTGCGGAAGACGGTCAGCTCCAGCCGGCGCAGGCCCCGGTGCTCGGCCGCCAGCCGCCGGCAGAGCCCGCCGATCAGGTGCAGCGCGGCCAGGGCGATGGAGTCGGGCGTGGAGATCGGCTCGGCCAGGGCAAGCCGCTCCTCATGGGGCGGGACGGGGAGGCGCGGCGACAGGGGCTCGTCCAGCGCGCCGAAGGCCTGGTCGAGGCGGCGGGCCAACTCCGCCCCGAAACGCCGCGCCAGGGTCGCGCGCGGGACCGGGGCGAGGTCCCGGATCCGGCGCAGCCCCACCGCCTCCAGCCCGCGCACCGTCTCCTCGGGCAGGCGCAGCGCCGCGACGGGCAGGGGGGCCAGCGCCTCGGCCTGGCCGCCGGGCGGGACGATCCCGGCCCTCGGGGCGAAGCGGGCGGCGGCCCAGGCGGCGGCCGGCGTGTCGGCGACGGCGGCCCGGACCGCGAAGCCGGCGCGGCGAAGGCGGGCAATCAAGTCGGCGCGCAAGGCCTCCTCGCCCCCGAACAGATGGGCGCAGCCCGTGACGTCGAGCAGCACCCCGTCGGGGCCGTCCGGCGTGGTCCAGGGCGTGTAGCGGATGCACCAGCCGGCGATGCGGTCGAGCCGGCGCGCGGTCTCCTCCGGCTATTCCTCCTCCGTGCGCAGGGCGGGCAGCATGGCACGGGCGTCGGCCAGCGGCATGCCCGGCCGGATGCCCTGCGCCCCGGCCGCCGCGTTCACGGCGGCGACCGTCAGCCGTCCACGCTCGTCCCGGAACAGGGCGAAGGGCTGCTCCCGCCCGTCACGCCCGCGCAACGCCGTGTCGGTCGGCAGGCGGGGCAGCCAGGCCGACAGGATCCGCCGTTCTCCGCCCATCAGGCGAACCGGACGACAGAGCGGTCCCGCGCGGCCTGTTCGATAATCCCCTCCTCCGCCGCTTCGTCGGACAGGGCCAGCGCGCCGTCCCGCCATTCCAGAACCCAGGCGCCAGAGCGGCCGTTGCGGCAGCGCAGAAGCTCCACCCGCCAGCGCGGGCGGCCGATGCCGGGCTCGCCCGCCTCGTTGGCGCTCGGCAGCGGGGTGACCGTCCAGCGCGTCATGGCGGCGGATACGCCGCGCCGCGGGGTGCCGGGAAGCAGCAGGATGGCGGTGGTGCCCGCCGACTCGGCGGCCAGATGCAGCCGGCGCGAGGCGGTGAGGTCGCCGGCCTCCACCTCTCCCGCCACGGCGGCGAGCGACGGGCAGCGCAGCGCCTCCTCCATTGCCCAGAGGGCGTCGGACGCCCGCCGCGCCCGTGCCGCGATGAGCCGGTCCGGCGTCAGCCCGAAGGCCGCCAGCCCGGCCGCGTGCAGCCCCCGGTCGCCGACGATCCATAGGACCGATTTCCCTTGACAGGCAGCAATTCCGGCCAGCAGCGCCGCCGCGAAACCGGCGGCGGCACCCCGATGGACGGGGTCCGTTCCGCCCAGCTCATGCAGGCAGCCGAGCGGCAATCCTCCATCCGGCAAGGTCCGGTCGATGTCCCGAACCCCAAGACCGAACGTCCCTTTTCCTTCCTTTCCACCGTTCTCGAGCCGCCGGACCTGCGCACGCAGCCCTTGCAGCACGATGGCCTTTTCGGCCATGCTCACGCCCGCGGCTGCGGCCTCGTTCGGTCCGGAGGGATTCGGCATGGGACGCTCCGCTCTATTGTTCTTGATTTGTTCTAGGTTTTAACTCCCATGAAGTCAAGAGGTGGTCCGGCGGGCGTGCTGCCCGAGCCCACGCTGCCTCTTGGACAAAAAGGCGAATGGTGCGGCGGCGGACACCACATGGTAGAAATGCGCATGTCCGACGGCAGGGATGCGCCGACCATGTCCGAAACGAGCCCGTCCCCGGCTCCCCCGAAAACGAGGCCCGCCGTGGACCGCGACCGGCGCTACCAGCAGCAGGTGATGGTGTGCCTGACCTATGTCGCCGCCGTGGGCATGGCGGTGGCACTGACCGGCTGGATCGTCGGGGACTCCGCGGTCCGTGACCGGCAACTGGCGGCCTTGCGCGCGGCGCTGACCGTGGACGCGCCCGCAAGCCCGTCGCCGGCCCTCGCCGGCCAGGTCGTGTACGCGCGCGGCAGGTCCGTCACGGGGCAGGTGGTGGCGGACGAGGAGTTCGGGGTCACGCTTTCGGACAAGCTGTTCGCCTACCGCCGCACCGAAGTCTGGCGTTCCGGCAGGACCGCGGGCTGGGAGGACGAGGACGTGACGACCTACGTCGCGACCGACGCCCGGCTGGGCGGCTGGGAACTCGACCCGGCCGTCCTTTCCGCCGCCGATCCCTACCGCACGCTGGACCTGCTTCTCGCCGGGAAGGACTATCCCGTGCCCGAGGGCTGGTTCCTGCGGGGCGCCGCGACGGCCGGGCACAGCCATCGCCTCGTCGATGCGGCGGAGCGGAACGACGATCCGGACGATAACAGTGACGGCGACCGGCGCCTCTCCTACCGGGCCCTGCCGGCCGGCGAGCTGAGCGTCGTCGCCAGGGTCGATCCCACGGGCATGCGGCTGGTGCCCCTTCCCGTGGAAGATGCGGCGCTGTCCCTGATCGGGACCGGCACCCAGCCCCCCGAAGCCCTGTTCGCGCAGGCGGGCGCCCTGATCGACGACGACCGGAGCTTTGCCGTGGTCGCGTCCTTCGCCCTTGCCTGGCTCGGCTACGCCTTCGCGGCGGCCTGGGTGCGCCTGGCGCATTGGGCGCTCGCCCTCACGCTGGTCCCGGCCCTTGCCTCGGCGCTCACCGTGGGGGCGGCGGCGCTGGCCGCCTCGACCGGTTCGATCCTGCTCGGGCTGCTGGCGGGCGGCGCGGTCGCCGGCGGCCTGGGAAAGCTTCTGGTGAGGCGGGCGCTCCGCCTTGGTCTTTTCGGTTAGGGAGCGGTCATCGTGCGGTATTGCCTTGCGTTCGGCCTGTCGGTCGCGGCCCTCGCCGTTTCCACGGCCCCGCTCACGGCGGCCCCCCTCACGGCGGATCAGGGGGCGGTCGCCTTTTCCGGGTCGCTGACGGACTCCGGCGGTCGCCCCGGAGACTTCGCGGTCGAGGCGACCCTTGCGAAAGGCGATTTCACGGGCCGCGGCCGCATCACGACCAGCGGCTACAGCGTGGAAGGACCGATCGTCCGCGGCTATCTGGAGAACGGGCGCTGTTCCATCCGGATCGAGAACGGCCGCAGCCGGGGCGAGATCAGCGGCACGTGCGACACGGACCGGATCGGCGGCCGGTTCGAGACCTTCCACCCCGGCGGCGGCCTGCTGACGGGGACCGTGGCGGGGACGGCCCGCGCCGCCGGGGTGGAGGACAGGCCGGCCGGCCAGGACATCCCGCTGCCCACGGCCAAGCTGACCTGCGCCTATCAGGACCGGAAGATCGGCGTGGGGCTGGGGGAGACGACCCAGTACAGCCTCGCCTACAGCAACATGGTCAGCCTGACGCTGACGGCTTCCGGCACCTACGCCGTGGGGTCCGGCGGCACGGGACAGTTCGCGCGCTCCGGCAACAAGCTCACGCTCACCAGCGGTCCCTACGAAGGAGCGGTCGGGACGGTGGAACTCGACCGTTCCGGCGAGCCGGCCGTGCTGTTCCTGCGCGAGGAGAACGAGACGCCCGCCGGCGTCCACCGGGTCGACCCCTACACGACGCGCTGCACGCGGGCGCGCTGACGGGTCCTTGTCACCGGAACCGGGGGGCCTCACCCCGCCGGCTCGGCCCGTTCGCTTTCGAGCGAGCGGACGATGTGCTCGGCCAGGAGTTCGACGGCCTTCGGCAGGGTGCCGGGCGCGCGGTAGAGCGCGATTTCCGTGTCGGCGAGATCGGGAAGGCCGTGCTCCTCCCCCACGATGTGGAAGCCGGCGGACAGCATGTCCTTCGACAGGATCGTCATGCCGAGCCCGGCCCGCACGGCGGCCTGGACCCCGGCGAGGCTCGGGCTGGTGTAGGCGATGCGCCAGGGCCGCCCGCAGGCGTCGAGCGCGCCCAGCGCGCGCTTGCGGTAGATGTCCGGCGACGGGGCCAGCACCAGCGGGATCGGCGCGCCGGGGGCGAGCAGAAGCCGGTCCGAGGCCACCCAGACCAGGGGCTCGCGCCAGACCATGGTGCCGCCGACCGGTCCCTGGGGCTCCCGCTTGCAGAGCACGAGGTCGTGTTCCCCCCTGGCGAAGCCGTCAAGCAGGTTCACGGTGAAGTCGCACTTCACCTCCAGCGCCACCTGGGGATGGGCGCGGGAGAAGCGCCAGAGCACGTCGGGCAGATGGGCGGTGGCGAAATCCTCCGGCGTGCCGAGCCGCACCAGCCCGCCGACGTCCGGCTCCATCAGCCGGGCGCAGGCCTCGTTGGCGAGCCCCAGCAGACGGCGGGCATAGGCCAGCAGGATCTCGCCCTCGGGCGTCAGCTCGATCCCCCGGCCCTCCCGCTCGATCAGCCGGGCGCCGATCCCGTCCTCCAGCCGCTTCACCTGGAGGCTGACGGTGGACTGGGTGCGTCCCAGCCGCTCCGCCGCGCGGGTGAAGCTGCCGGCCTCCACGATGGTCAGGAAGCTGCGCAGCAGGTCGAGGTCGAAGGGCGGCAGGGGCATCGGCATGGGGCCGACCCTATCACGCGAGGGCGGCGCGGGTCAGCGCGAGGTAGAGAGGGATGCCGACAAGGATGTTGAAGGGGAAGGTGATGCCGAGCGAAAGGGGCAGGGACAGGCCCGGATCGGCCGAAGGCAGGGCATGCCGCAGCGCCGCCGGCACGGCGATGTAGGAGGCGCTGCCGCAGAGCGTGACGAGAAGCGCCGCGTCGCCGAGACCCAGCCCCAGCGCCGCCGCCGCGGCGAGCCCGATCCCGGCGCCGATGAGCGGCATGAGGAGGCCGAAGGCGATCAGGCGCGGGTCGAGCCCGGCCGCCTCCCGCAGCCGCGCGGCGGCGAGCCAGCCCATCTCCAGCAGGAAGAGGCTGAGAGCGCCGTCCCAGGGGGCGACGAACAGGCCGGAGAGCGACGCCATGCCCGGCTTGCCGATGACCAGCCCGACCAGCAGCGAGCCCGTCAGCAGCAGCACCGATCCGTTGAAGGCCGCCTCCCGCAGGGCCTCCCGGCAGGACGCGCCGCCGCCATCACCGTTGCCGCCGCCGAGCGGCAGAGCCAGCGTGCCGCCGGAGATACCGCCCCGGGAGCGGGCCGGAAGCGCCAGTCCGGCGGCGCTCGCCAGCATCAGGCCGCTGACGATGGCCGGCCCCTCCATGACCGCGAGGGCGGCGACCATGTGGCCTCCGAACGGCACCCCCTGGCTTTCCAGGAGCTTGGTCGCCGTGACGAAGGTGACGAGGCTGACGGACCCGTAATGGGCCGCGATGGCCGCGGCGTTGGTCCGGTCCAGCCCGGCGGTCGAGCGCAGCAGGGCGAAGGCCAGCAGCGGCATGGCCAGGCTGATCAGGCCCGCCGTCGCCAGCAGCGGCATGACCGACGCCGCGTCCGCTCCGGACAGGGCCGCACCGCCCTTCAGCCCGATGGCGACCAGCAGATAGGCGGCGAGCGCCTTGCCGAACCCCTCGGGGAAGGGGATGCGCGAGCCGGTCAGGGCGATGAACGCGCCGAGCGCGAAGAACAGAATGGGCGCGGACATCAGCGTGTCCATGTCGGGCTCTCCATCGGTCAGGGCACCAGCGAAAAGCAGGCGTCCGGCCTGCGGGCGCGACTATGGAGAGGAGAAATGAGAAAGGGAAATTGATAGCTCCGCACGTCCGCATTGAATTTCTCAATGCCCTGGAATGGATCTGGAAGCTATTCCCGCGCCGTGATGGCCTTGCGGATCTGGGCATCCAGCTCCGCCGGTTCGTAGGGCTTGCGGAGCAGGGGGCCGGCGACGTGGGGAGCAGGCCGGCGTTCCAGGTCGGCGTAGCCGGTGGCGTAGATCACCTTGATGCCGGGATGGAGGTCGAAGACCCTCTCCGCCAGGGCGAAGCCGTCCAGCCCCGGCATGCGGATGTCGGTGAAGAGAAGCTGGATCTCCGGCTCCTCCCGGAGCCGCGCCAGCGCCTCCTCCGCCGAGGCGGCGGCGATCACCCGGTGGCCCATGTCCGCGAGGAGGTCGGCGGTCATCATGCGCACCAGCAGCTCGTCCTCGACCAGCAGGACGGTGATGGGCGGGGCGGGGGAAGGCTTGGCGGGTTCGCCCATGGGGTTTGTCCTCATTCCGCCACCGGAAGATACAGGGTGATGACGGTGCCCTCGCCGGGGCAGCTCGACAGCGTGGCGTGGCCGCCGGACTGCACGGCGAATCCGTAAACCTGGCTCAGCCCCAGGCCGGTTCCCTTGCCCGCGGGCTTGGTCGTGAAGAAGGGCTCGAAGGCCCGCTGGACCACCTCCTCCGGCATGCCGGCCCCGCTGTCGGCGATGCGGATCAGGCCGTAGCGCCTCGTGCCGCCCGCCTCCTTCGCGCGCAGGGCGTCGGGCAGGCCGTCCGGGCCGGCGCATGCGGTCTCGAAGCGCAGCGTGCCGCCGCCGGGCATGGCGTCGCGGGCGTTGACGGCGACGTTGAGCAGGGCGGCCTCCAGCTCCGCGCGGTCGGCCAGAACGGGGGCGGCCAGGACGGAGCCGGGCGGGCCGGGTTCGAAGACGATGCGGATGTCCTCGGGGAAGACGCGGCCCAGCACCTCGGTCAGCTCGGCCAGCCGTTCGTTCAGGTCGAGCGCCTGCGGCTCCAGCCGCTGCCGCCGCGAGAAGGAGAGGAGCTGGCGCGTCATCAGCGCGCCCCGGTCCACCGCCTGGTTGGCGTTCTCCAGGACGGTGCGCATGGCCGGCTCGCTGGTGCGGCGCTCCATCAGGTGGAGGGCGCCGCGCAGCACCATCAGCAGGTTGTTGAAGTCGTGCGCCACCCCGGCGGTGATCTGGCCCAGCGCCCGCATGCGCTCGGCGTCGTGGTGGGCCGCCGCTGCTTCCCGCCGCAGCCGAACCATGGCGAGGTTGGCGCGCACGCGGGCGATCAGCTCGCGCGAGGAGAAGGGCTTGACCAGATAGTCGTCGGCCCCGGCCTCCAGCCCCTCGACGCTCGCCTCCTCTCCGGCGCGGGCGGACAGCAGGACGACGGGGATGCCGCGCGTCGCCGGGCTGCCGCGCAGGGCCGCCAGCAGCCCGAAGCCGTCCAGCCGAGGCATCATCACGTCGCTGAGCACGAGGTCGGGCGGCGACCGGCGGATCCGCTCCAGCGCCTCCGCACCGTCCGTGGCGGTCTCGACTGCGAAGAGGGGAGCGAGGATCCGGGCGACATAGTCGCGCATGTCCGCGTTGTCGTCCACCACGAGGACGCGCCCTCCGGACGGGCTGCCATCCGGCGGGGACCATTCCTCGCCCGTGGTCCCGTCCTGGCTCCAACGCCGGGCCTCGGCGGCGAAGGCCTCGGCCCGCACCGGCGTCGGCGCCATCTCCTCGCCGCCGGCGCCGGACTGGGCGGATTCGGGCAAGGCGGGCGTCCAGGGCAGGGCGACCGTGAAGCGGCTGCCCTGCCCGGGCGCGCTCTCGACCCGGACCTCGCCGCCGTGCAGCCGCGCCAGCTCCCGCACCAGCGACAGGCCGATGCCGGTCCCCTCGTGGGTGCGGCCCCGCGCCGTGGAGACGCGGTGGAAGCGTTCGAAGACGCGGGCCTGCTCGGACGGGTCGATGCCGATGCCAGTGTCGCTCACCGTCATCTCCACACCCTCGGGCCGGCCCCGGAGGTCGAGCGCGATGCTCCCGGACAGGGTGAATTTCAGCGCGTTGGACAGCAGGTTGAGAACGATCTTCTCCCACATGTCCCGGTCCACCGGGACCTGCCGTGGCAGGGTCGGGCAGTCCACCGTGAAGCGCAGGCCGGCGGATTCGATGGCCGAGCGGAAGGAGCCCGCGATCTCCGCCGTGAAGCGGCAGAGGTCGGTCGGCTCCAGCCTCGCCCGCGCGCGGCCCGCCTCGATCCGGGAGAAATCGAGCAGCGCGTTGACGAGCTTCAGCAGCCGCAACCCGTTGCGCTGCAAAGTCTCCAGCAGGTTCCGGTCGGCGGGGGACAGCCCGGCGGCCCCCGCCAGCAGCGTCTCCAGCGGACCCAGCATCAGGGTCAGGGGCGTGCGGAACTCGTGGCTGACGTTGGAGAAGAACTCCGTCTTGGCGCGGTCCAGCGCCGCCAGCGCGTCCGCCCGGCGGCGTTCGGCCTCGTAGGCGACGGCGTTGTTCAGCGTCACCGACAGCTGCCCGGCGAGAAGCTGGAGGAAGGAGCGGTACTCCCCGTCGAGCGCGCGGTTGGGGCTGGTGCCGGCGACCAGCACCCCGAGCGGCGTGTCCTGGCCGGCGGCGCGGATCGGCTGGGCGAAGGCCACCCGCACCGGCTCCCCCCAGGGACCGGCCGGCCGGCTGACCAGCCGCTCGACGCCTTCGATCACGACGTCTTCGCCCGCCAGGGCGCGCAGCAGGCCCCAGGGCTCCGGCGCGCCGCCCTCCAGGCGGATCTCGGACGGCACGGAGGCATCCTCCGCCGCCAGCCCGACCGCGCCGCAGAGATGGAGCAAGCCGTCCTCCGCGCCGCGCAGGTACAGCAGCAGGAAGGGCACGTCGAGCGGATGGGCCTCCACCGTCGCGGCGATCTCCGCGCAGGCCGTCGCGACCTCGCGCGCCTCACCCGCCTTGGCGGCGAGATCGCGCAGGAGGCTCATGCGGCGCTCGCCCAGGATCTGGGCCGTGACCTCGCTGCACACCGCCAGCATGCCGACGATGCGCCCGTCCTCATCCTCGGACGGCGCGTGGGAGACGCTGAAATAGGCCTCCTCGGGATAGCCGGCGCGCTCCAGCCGCAAGCGCAGGGCCGGTATCCAGTTGGCCTGGCCGGTCCGCATCACCTCCTCGATCAGCGGACCCAGCGTGCCCCAGGCTTCCGCCATGGCGACGCGGATGTCGGTTCCGAGCGCGCCGGGATGCTTGGCGCCGATCAGCTCGGAATAGGCGTCGTTGTAGAACTGGATGAAATCGGGACCCCAGGTCAGGATCATGGGGTAGCGGGAGGTCAGCAGCGTGCGGACCGTGGCCCGCAGGCTCTGCGGCCAGCCTTCCACCGGTCCGACCGGGGTCTTCGACCAGTCGAGCGCCCGCATGAGCGCCGCCATGGCGCCCGGACGGTCGAAAAGCCCCTTCTTGCCGTCGGTTCCGCTCGTCATTCCCGCTCGTATGGCGCCGTACATCGGCGTGTTCATACACGCCCATGCCCAAGCTCTTCAATCGCCCTTCCGGGAGGGGTGCTGGTCGAGCAAACCGGGTGACGGGTGCTCCGGAACGCTGTTGAGGGCAGCGAAACAGCGTGTGGAGAGAAGCTCATGAACGACGAAACGAACCCAGGGCCAGGGCAGGACCGGGCCACGGAGAGCCCGCGGAACCCTGCCGGTGCCGGTGGGGCGGCCGACAAGCCGCAGGACAAGGGGATGACCGGCAGCCAGGGTCCGGTGGAGGACGTGCCGAACCCGTCTCCTTCATGACCTGAAGGCGCCCGCCGCCGGGACGCAAGCCGCTGTCCGCCTGTTGCCTCCGGCGTCATGGATGGAGAACGGGAATGCCGGTGGCGGTGCAGGCGGGGTTGTGGGGGCTGCTGGGCGGCGGAGCCCTGGTGCTCGGGGCCTTGATCGCCTATCTCGTGGCCCTGCCGGCCCGGCTGGTCGCCGGGGTGATGGCATTCGGGTCGGGCGTGCTGATTTCTACGGTGGCCTTCGAGCTGATGGACGAGGCCTACCGCACGGGCGGGTTCGATTCGACCGCCATCGGCTTCGTCGCCGGTTCGGTCGTCTACACGGCCGCAAACATCTATATTTCGCGCCGGGGCGGCAAACACCGCAAGCGTTCCGGGAACGCACCCGAGGCGCGGCAGCAGAACTCGTCGGAGGGCAGCGGCCTCGCCATCGCGGTCGGCGCCCTGCTCGACGGCATCCCGGAATCGGTGGTGATCGGGGTGAGCCTGCTCGGCGGTGCGGGCGTGAGCCTCGTCACGGTGGCCGCCGTGTTCCTCTCCAACGTGCCGGAGGGGCTTTCCAGCGCCGCGGGCATGCGCAAGGCGGGCCGGGGCGCCGGCTACATCTTCGGCGTCTGGGGCGGCATCGCGCTCGCCTCGGGCGTGGCGGCACTGGTCGGCAACATGGCGCTCTCCGGCACCTCCCCCGACATCATCGCGGCGACGAACGCCATCGCGGCGGGGGCCATCCTGGCGATGCTGGTGGACACCATGATCCCGGAAGCCTTCGAGGCCACGCGCGAGTATGCGGGGCTGATCACCGTGGCCGGCTTCCTGACCGCCTTCATTCTTTCCAAGCTCGGCGGATAGCGGAAGGCGGCCCTTAAAGCAGCCGCACGAGGGCGGCCACGGCGCCCACGGCGACGAACATCATGCTGCCCAGCTTGATCGTCATGCGCTGCTCGAGGAGCTTCAAGTTGCTGCTGACCTCGGAGATGTCGCTTTTCAGTTCGCTGCGGAGTTCCGTGGAGTCGCTCTTCACTTCGCCACGGAGTGCGGCGAGATCACTCCTCAACGCGTTGCGGAGTTCGGCGACATCGCCTTTCAACTCACTGCGGAGTTCCGTGGAGTCACCCTTCACTTCACTGCGGAGTGCAGCGAGATCACTCTTCAACGCACTACGGAGTTCGGCGATGTCGCCCTTCAACTCACTACGAAGTTCAGTGAGCTGGGTGCCCAGCCGGTGTTCCAGGTCGTTCAGGTCGGCCTTGCTCGCCGCCTGCGTGTCCATGAACTCGGCCAGGGCCGCCACCTGTTCCGAGGTGAAGCCGACCTGCTGAAGCTTCAGGATCGCGGATGCGCTCATGCCCGTCCTCGCGCCGTCACCGGATCGGTAAACACCGAATTCCGACATTCGGACCGTACATCGGCAATCGAAGGAGAGTCGAGAGGCGCGTTGGGGCGCCGATGGCCGAGCCGAACGGGCCGGCAGCCAATGACGGGAAGGGCTGCCGGCAAGGAGCGGAGAAAAGCGTTCCTTACTTTTCGTCGGACCAGAGCACGCCGCCCGAGGCCCAGTCGCTCTTCTTCACGTCCTGGAAGATGATGTCCACGGCCGAGGGGGAGCAGCCGAGCACCTTCACGGTCGCGTCGGTCAGCGCCTTGGCGTATTCGCGCTTCTGCTCGGTGGTGCGGCCTTCGAACATCTGGATGTTGATGGTGGGCATGTCGGGTCCTCTCTCCTGATGGGGGTCATTGCTTGTAGTCGGGGCAGAGCCGGTCGAGCCGCCGAAGCAGCGCCGGCCATTCCAACTCGCCCTCTGGCTCCGGATCGCCGGTGAGCTGCCGGAAGGTCTTTTCGCACAGCCCGGGCTCCGGCAGAACCAGTTCGGCGCCGGTCGCCTGGGCGGCGAGCTGCATGCGGCAGGCCTTGTCGAGCATGTCCATGATGCAGTAGGCCTCCGCCACCGTGCGGCCGGTGACGAGGCTGCCGTGGTTGTGCAGAAGCATGGCGCGGCGCTGCCCGAGATTCTCGACCAGCCGCGCCTTCTCGCTCTCGCTCAGCGCCAGCCCCTCGTAGCGGTGATAGCCGAGGTCGCCGTAAAAGCGCAGCGCGTGCTGGGACAGCGGCAGCAGTCCCTCCTTCAGCATGGACACGGCGACGGCCGCCTCGTTGTGCAGGTGCATGACGCAACGCGCGTCCTCCCGCGCCGCGTGGACCGCGCCGTGGATGGTGAAGCCGGTGGCGTTCACCGGATGGGGCGAGTCGCCGACGATGTTGCCCTGGATGTCGATCTTCACGAGGTTGGAGGCGGTCACCTCGTCGAACATCAGGCCGAACGGGTTGATCAGGAACCGCCCCGGCTCCCCCGGCACGGCCAGCGAGATGTGCGTGTAGATCAGGTCGCCCCAGCCGCGCTCGGCGACCAGCCGGTAGCAGGCGGCCAGATCGACCCGCGCCCGCCACTCCGCCTCGCTGATCCCGTTGCCGGCGACGCGCCCGGCGGCGTGCGCGAAGCCCGATGGTGCGGTGGTCACGGATCGTCCCCGAAGGTGATTGTTGGGACGGCGATCTTGGCATGCCGGGGCGGGGGTTTCCAAGGGGCGGGATGTCGTTTCCGTTCCAGTGTCCTCATGTTCGACGATTGAGGCTATCCAGATTTTGGACTAGATTGTCTTTCCAAAGTGCCGATGAAGGCCGGCGATGGGCAAACTGCTTCGAAGGACGAACTGGTATCTGGAAGTGCGGGGCCGCGAACACTACCCCGCGCATTTCCATGTCGTCGGACCGGATTTCGCGGCACTGGTGGATATGAAAACTCTGGCGGTCATTGAAGGCGGCATGCCCCGCGTCATTGGCAAGGAGGCTCTTGAGTGGGCTGCCGCCAATGGTGAGCGTCTTGTTGCCGAGTGGAACCGCATGAACCCCGACCTTCCTTTCCGTCCATAGGATGACTGCCATGGCCGAGACTTCGCGCATCGAAGCCGTTTCCATCGCCGGCACTGTGCTCACGGTCAGATGGCTGGGGGGCGGCACCGATGACATCGACATCGCCGGCTGGCTTGCCCGGCCGGGGCCAAGCGAGTTCGACATCCTGAAGGACCCCGCGGTGCTGGCCCGACCAAAGGTGAAGGGCTGGGGAACCGTGGTCGCCTGGGATGAGGAGGGTGATGTCGGGATCGACAACGTCCATCTGCGCCTGCTGGCCGAACAGCAGAAGCCTTTCCGGGCGGCGGAAATCTTGGACTGGCAGAACCGCATGGGCCTATCGAACCATGAGGCCGCGAAGCTGCTGAACGTTGGGCTCAGCACATTCCACACCTACAAGAACGGCTCCGCCTCGATTCCAAGCGTGGTTCAGATTGCGTGCCGGGCCATGGAACGGGATCCGGTGCTCTTCGAGGCCCATTACAAGCCCAGCCGTCCGTCCGGCCGCCCGCCGAAGGCTGCGTGAAACAGCGAGAAGGGGAACGGCGGGCCGGCACCGCTCCCCCTCCGTTTCGGCCATGAGGACCGGTCAGGGCATGAACTGGCCGCCGTTGATGTCGAGGATCTGGCCGGTGATGTAGCCGCTGCAGGCATGCGAGGCGAAGAACAGGAAGGCCGGGGCGCATTCCTCGGCCAGGCCCAGGCGGCCCATGGGGATGGTCCGCGCGATCTGCGCCTTGGCTTCGTCGTTCTTGTCGGCGTGGAAGGGCGTGTCGAAGGTGCCGGGCGAGACGATGTTGAAACGGATGCCGTCCTTCGTGTGGTAGGTCACCCAGTTCTTCTGCACATTGTGCAGCCAGGCCTTCGCGGCGGCGTAGAGCGAGGCACCCGGACCGCCGCCGTTGTAGCCGGCGATGGAGCCGAGGCAGATGACCGACGCGGTGGTGCCGCTCGCCTGGGCCGAGGCCTTGAGGTGGGGCATGGCATGCTTGGTCATCATCAGCGCCGAGCGGGCGTTCAGGTCGGTCACGGCGTCGAAGAAGCCGTCGTCGATCTCGTCGATCGGCTTGCGCCCGACAAGGCCGCCCGCGTTGTTGATCAGCACGTCGATGCCGCCGAACCGCGCGACGAAGGCCTCCACCAGCCGCTTGCACTCCTCGCTGTTCGACACGTCGGCGGGGAGGAAGGCGACCTCGCCCTCGCCGTCGTTCAGGCGGGCGAGCGTGGATTCCAGATCGGCCGGGGCCTTGCGGCCGTTCATGCCGACCTTGGCGCCGCAGCGGGCGAAGGCCTCGACGGCGGCCCGGCCGATGCCCAGGGTGGAGCCGGTGATGAGGACGCGCTTGCCCTTCAAATCGTTGTACATGGATCGTCCTTCTTGGTAAGACGCGGAAAAGATCGGGGGTGTCAGGCGGACAGGCGCGGCTCGGGCAAGCCCTGCGCGCCCGGCCGGAACATCAGGATGCGACCGCCATGCGGGTCGTCGGCGAGGTCCGCCGGCCCGCGGCTGAGCGAGGTGACGAACAGGGTGCCCAGGTCATCGCCGCCGAAGGCGCACATGGTCGGCTTCTTCATGGGCACGTCGATGCGCCAGTCGAGCCGCCCCTGCGGCGTGAAGCGCTTGATGCAGCCCTCGTCGATGCAGCAGATCCAGTAGCAGCCGTCGGTGTCCACCGCCGCGCCGTCGGGCCGGCCGGTCATGGCGCGCATGTCGATGAAGGGGCGCCGGTTGCTGGGCATGCCCTCATCGGTGTCGTAGTCGAAGGCCCAGACCATCCGCACGTCGCGGTGGCTGTCCGAGGCGTAGAAGGTGCGTCCGTCCGGGCTGAAGGCCGAGCCGTTGGGGACGATGAAGCCGCCGAGCGGCGTCTCCCGAAGCCCGTCGGCCCGCCCGTAACGGAACCAGGCGCCGGACGCGTCGCCGAGCGTGATGTCCATCACCATGGTGGAGGCCCAGAGCCGGCCCTGCCGGTCGCAGCGGCCGTCGTTGAAGCGCATGCCGGGCTTGGGATGGTCAATGGAGGCGACGCGCGTCATCACGGCGTCGGGGCCGTCCGGCAGATCGACGTCGAAGATGCCGGTCTCGCAGGCGCAGACCAGCCCGCCGTCCGGCCGCAGCGCCATGCAGCCGACCTTCTCCGCGAGGCTCCAGCTGCGGATCCGGCCCTCGGCCGGGTCGAGGCGGTGGACGCGCGCCTCGGGAATGTCGATCCAGTACCAGCAGCGGGTGGCCGCATCCCACACCGGGTTTTCGCCGGTGCCGTTGCGGAAATCCGGATCGATGACGGCCTCGAGGCCGATGGTGGTCACCTGGGTCACGCGTGGGTTCCTGTCATGGCCGTGGCACTGTTTTCAGCATCAAGCCGTGGATCGGAAATCACTCTTCCGTCATCCCCGCGGAGGCGGGGATCCAGGCTTTGCGCGGAGCGCGGTCCGCCCGGAGCTCTGGACCCCCGCTTTCGCGGGGGTGACGGCTAAGTGGTTGTATTCACTGTGCGTACACTTGCCCATGCGCTCGGAAGCGCAAGCCGGTCAGCCCGTGCGCAGCATCCGCCAGGCGGTGACGAAGCGCTCCGCGCGCTCGGCGAGCTGCGCCACCGGCAGGCCCGGCGCGTAGAGGGCGGAGCCCAGCCCGAAGCCGGCCACCCCGACGTCCAGGAAGGGGGCCATGTTGTCCGGCGTGATGCCGCCGACCGGCAGCAGACGGGTGCCGCCGGGCAGCACGGCGCGGATGGCCTTGATCACGGTGGGGGTGATCAGCTCGGCGGGGAAGAGCTTCAGCGCGTCGGCGCCGGCCGCCAGCGCCGCGAAGGCCTCGGTCGGGGTCGCCACGCCGGGCAGGCAGACCATGCCCCGCTGCTTGGCGGCCCGGATCACCGCCGTGTCGGCGTGCGGCATCACCACGAGGTCGGCGCCGATATCGGCCAGACGCGACACCTGCTCCACCGCCAGCACGGTGCCAGCCCCGACCAGCGCGTCCTGCGGAAGCAGACGGCGGATGGCCGCGATGCTGTCGAAGGGCTGCGGCGAGTTGAGCGGCACCTCGATCAGGCGGAAGCCGCGGTCGTAGAGGGTCCGCGCCGCCTCTTCCGCCTCGCCGGGCGTCAGGCCGCGCAGGATCGCCACCAAGGGCAATTCGGCGAAGGCGGCCTCGAGACGCGCCGTCAGATTGCTGTCAGCCATGCGTGTGTTTCCCGTTCAAGCGATCAGCCCGGCGGCGCGGGCGAATTGGAAAAGGCCGCGCGGTGCGGTGTTGGCGAGCCGCGCCGTGACGGCGACGCCGAGGATCCCCAGCGCCTCCTCGTAGCGGCGGCACAGGGTGGCGTCGCCGATCAGCAGCAGCGGGGTGTCGGGCGAGAGGGTGTCGCGGAGCGCCGCGAGGCCGGAGGTCAGCTCGTGCCCGATGAGCAGGCCCGAGAGATAGTCCTTCAGCGCCGCGTGCGGCAGCCGCCCCGTCAGCCCCAGCGTGCGGGTGGCGAAGATCTGGTGCGGCAGGTCGCCGGGCCGGCTGTCGCGTCCGGCCAGCACGCCGTCGGCGAAGGCGCGTTTCGCATCCTCCGCGGACGCCGCCTCGTCCGGCATCAGCCGGCCAAGGATGGAGTGCCTGGACAGCACCGCGAACAGCTCGCCCGTCATGTAGGTGGCGAAATGGGCGATGCGTCCGTCGCTGACCTGCGCCCATTTCGAATGGGTGCCGGGCAGGGCGATGCAGGCGCGGCGGCGCCAGTCCGGATGGTCGGCCAGGGCGCCGGCGATCTGGATCTCCTCCCCGCGCATCACATCGGGAGCAGCGTCCGGCGGGTCGTAGAGCACGCCCGGCGCGATCAGGATGCGCGGCCCGGCGGCGCTGTCCACGGCGACGGCCCGGCTGGCCAGCGTGTCCGTGTCGGCAGGGCAGGAGACGTAGGGTGCCTCCTTCCAGCCCTGGGCGCTGCCGACCATGCCGCCGGCCACGACCGGAAGGCCCGGCCAGCGTTCGAGCCAGCCCGCGCACAGCTCGGCGAAAGCGCGCTCGAAGCCGCCGTTGCCGGGAACGGGCAGGTTCTGGATGCCATGGGCGCTCGCCCGCTCCAGCATCACCCGGCCCTCCGCGTCCATCAGGAAAGCGCGCAAGCTGGAGGTTCCCCAGTCCAGCGCCAGCAATGCCGGCGCGTTCGGGATGCTGTCCTCGTTGGCCGCGTTCTGGTCGGCGCTCATTGCCCTGTCCATCGCAGTGAAGGTCCTATTTGGAGCCGAGGGTGGAGGCGCCGCCATGGGTCCTGGCCCTGCCCCGCCAGAGAGCGGAGAGAAGGGGCGAGAGCAGGACGAGGATGGTGAAGGCGCCGAGCGCGCCGGCGATGGGGCGCTCGAAGAAGGCCAGCAGGTTGCCGTCGGACTTGATCATGGAGGTGACGAAGTTCTCCTCCAGCATCGTGCCGAGCACCACGCCCAGGATGGCCGGCGCGATGGGGAAGCCGTTCTCCTCCAGGAAGAAGGCCAGAACCCCGAACACCAGCATCACCAGCACGCCGAACACCGTGTTGTTGATCGCGAACGACCCCACGATGCAGAAGATCAGGATCGACGGCATCAGGATGTTGCGCGGAACCCGCAGAAGGTTCGTCGCCGCACGGATCACCAGCCAGCCCAGCGGAAGCATGATGATGTTCGCCAGGATGAACACCAGGAAGATCGCATACACGTTCTCCGGATTGTTCAGGAACAGCGTCGGACCGGGGTTCAGCCCCTTCAGGTACAAGACACCGATGGCGATCGCCGTGATGGAGTCGCCGGGGATGCCGAACACCAGCGCCGGGACCCAGGCGCCCGCCAGCGAGCTGTTGTTCGCGGCCCCGCTCTCGATGATGCCCTCCACATGGCCCGTGCCGAACTTCTGCGGCTCCTTGGAGAACTTCTTGCTCATCGCGTAGGAGAGCCACGACGCCATGTCCGCACCCGCGCCCGGCTGGATGCCGATGACCGTGCCGAACAGGCTGCCGCGCAGGATACCCGTCTTGTAGCGCCGGGCGTATCCCCACATGCCCTCGAACGGGTTGCCCATGCGCGTCGCGGCGACCAGCGGCGGCGGGTTGGTGTCGGCCATGTAGCGCAGCACCTCCGACACCGCGAACATGCCGACCATGATCGGGATCAGGCTGATGCCGCCCATCAGCTCGTAGCTGCCGAAGGTGAAACGCGGGTGGCCGGCCGGGTTCTCCAGCCCGACGCAGGCGATCAGCAGCCCCAGCAGCAGCATGATGCAGGCCTTCAGCACATGGGCGTTGCCGATGAACACGGCACCCGAGAGCCCCAGCACCACGAGCCAGAAATACTCGAAGGAGGAGAAGTTCAGCGCCACCTCGGCCAGGGCGGGGGCGGAGGTCATGAGCACCAGCGTGCCGATGAGGCCGCCGACGGCGGAGAAGACCAGCCCGGCGCCGAGTGCGGTGTGTGCCTTGCCCTTCATCGT
>NZ_JAFIQV010000014.1 GCF_017356015.1 Azospirillum sp. SYSU D00513 | reverse complement strand
CCTCAACTCCTCGAACCGCCCGGTGCGGACCCGCATGCCGGGTGGTGTGGGAGGGGTGCGGTCCACTAGGATCGCCCCCTATCCCGATTTCAGCTCACGCTCGGCCTCAAGGCCCCTTCGACCTCCGCCAGCCACTCCCGGACGCGTTTGGCGTTGGTGCCGAGGTCGGAGCGGCCATAGAGGGAGCGGCTGTAGACCGCGACCGTCGAACGACCGTCCTCCAGCGGCAGCACGCGGATGCTGACGAGGTCCGGAAAACGCAGCAGGGGCGTGCGGGCCTCCGCCTCGATCTGGCTGCCGCCGTCGGTCCGACTTTCTCCCAGTATGCGCGCCCCTTTCCCTTCCAGCAGCCGCAGCCAGGCAGCGTGCTGCGCCTCGGCAGGGACCGGGAAGATGGGGCTTTCACCCTTGGCGCCCGCGCAGAATCCCGGCGGGCAGACCAAATGCCAGTTCGGGCTGGCGGGAACCGCCGGAGCGGCGAAATCGACCGGCGCCCGGTTGCCGGGGCCGAGCAGCTTTTCCCAAACCCCGTCGCGTCCCGCGACGAGCACCATGAGGAGGTAACCGGCAACGGGAACGGCGAGGACGATCAGAAGGAGCCGGAGCATGGGCCTCACGGGTGGCGTGCCGGGGACGGCATTGGGGGAACGGGCGCCCCGTTCCGGGCGGCGAGAAGGCGGGCCTGCGGGTCGGCGCAGACGGCGCGCGCGGCGCGGCGGGCACGCTCCTGGACGGCGCGGAAGCGCCGCAGGAGTGCCAGCGCCTCGGCGCGCTCCTGCGCGTCCTGCTGGGCGGTCATGGCTTCCATGGCCGCGATCTTGCCAGCGATCGACCGCTGTGTCTCGCCATATCCGAACAGCCCCGGCTCCCAGCGTTTGACCAGCGCGAAGGCGGCGCACTCGGCACCCACATCGCCGCGTGCCCTCTCAAGCGCGGCGCGCGCGGCGGCCAGTTCCTGCTTCAGGATGTCTTCGGGCTTGCGCGGCGGCGGTGCCTCGGGACGGCGCAGGCGCCGCCGGGCGGCCCGCAGGGCTTCGGCCTGCGCCGGGTCGTCCCGCCACAGCCGGACCGCGTCCGCGGCCTCGCGCCACGCTTCCACCAGCCGCCCGGCGGCCGGGCCGGCACCCCAACCGGTTGCTGCGCACATGGCTGCCTGCACCGCCCCTCCTGCCCGTCGGATAGACCTTGGTCAGGCATTTAGAGCAATTGCGGCGGAAGGCCAGTCCTGACGGATGGATTGGCTGCCCTAGCCGATGGTCACCTGCTCGGCCTCTTCCGGATCGTCGCCGAACAGGAAGTCGATGTCGCCGCCGTTCAGCGTGCTGACGAGCCCGGTGCCTTCGATGGTCGCGGCCGAAAGGCTGCCCTTGCGGCGCTGCAGGTCGAGGATGCGCTCCTCCACCGTGTTGGCGGCGATCAGCTTGTAGACGAAGACGGGCTTGTCCTGGCCGATGCGGTAGGCGCGGTCCGTCGCCTGATCCTCGGCCGCCGGGTTCCACCACGGGTCGTAGTGGATGACCGTGTCGGCGGCGGTCAGGTTGAGGCCGCGCCCGCCGGCCTTCAGGCTGATGAGGAACACAGGCACCTCGCCGCGCTGGAACCGCTCCACCGGGGTCGCGCGGTCGAGCGTGCGTCCGGTCAGCTCGACATAGCTGATGCCCGCCGACTCCAATTCCAGTTTGATCAGGTCGAGCATGCTCGTGAACTGGGAGAAGATCAGGATGCGGCGCCCCTCGGGCACCATCTCCGTCACCATGGAGGTCAGGCGGTTCAGCTTGCCGCTCTGCTTCACCCGGCCGGCGGTGGGAATCTTCACCAGCCGCGGGTCGCAGCAGACCTGCCGGAGCTTCAGCAGCGCGTCGATGACGGTGATGGCGTTGCGCGCCATGCCGCGCACGGCGATCGCCGCGCGGACCGTTTCGTGCACCGACAGGCGGATCGTCTCGTAAAGGTCGCGCTGCTCCTGGTCGAGGTCGATGCGCACCACCACCTCGGTCTTCGGCGGCAGTTCGGTCGCCACCTCCTGCTTGGTCCGGCGCAGCAGGAAGGGCCGCGTGCGGCGCACCAGCAGGTTGGCGCGGGTGCTGTCGCCGCGCTTCTCGATGGGCGTGCGGAAGCGTTTCTGGAAGTCCTTGCGGTCGCCCAGCAGCCCCGGCATCAGGAAGGCGAACTGGCTCCACAGCTCGCCGAGATTGTTCTCGACCGGCGTGCCGGACAGGCAGAGCCGGTGCCGCGCGTTCAGCGCGCAGACCGCGCGCGTCGCCTTGCTGTCCGGGTTCTTGATCGCCTGCGCCTCATCCAGCACGACGAGGTGCCAGACCACCGCCTTCATGAGATCGGCGTCGCGGGCGACCACGCCGTAGGTGGCGACGACGATGTCGGCACGGTGCACGTCGTCGCGCTTTTCATGGCGCTCCGCCCCGTGAAGGACCAGAACCCGCAGGTGTGGGACGAAGCGCTTGGCCTCGCTGACCCAGTTCGGCACGAGGCTGGTCGGCACGACCACGAGGCAGGGATCGGTCAGCCGCCCTTCCTGATGCTCCAGCGCGATGTGGGCCAGCGTCTGGGCCGTCTTTCCGAGGCCCATGTCGTCGGCGAGGATGCCCGCCACCTTGTTGGCCCGCAGGCTCTGCATCCAGCCGAGGCCGGAGCGTTGGTAGTCGCGCAGCTCGCCCTTGAACAGCGCCGGGGCGGCGACCTCGGGCAGCGCCTCCGCCTCGCGCATCTTGCGCAGGAAGGCGTCGATCTGCACGGTTTCGTCCGGGCGGCGGGAGATCAAGTCGTCGATGTCCAGCAGGCTGTCGGCCTCGCCGATCGGAACCTGGAGCTTGTCCTCGACCCGGCGGCCGGATTCCAGCATGGCCTCCAGCACGCTCATCAGCCGCTGCACGCGGTCGGCGGGCAGGACCAGAACGCTGCCGTCGTCGAGCACGAGGTGCGCCTTGCCGTCGATGACGCGCGTGGCGTCCATCCCGCCGCGCTCGACCAGCCGCGCCAGGATCGGCAGCAGCGGCTGGCGCGTGCCGTCGATGTCAACCCCGACATCCAGGTCGAACCAGCCGTCGCCGGCGTCGCGCACGGCGACCGCGACCTCGTCGCCGGCCTCCACCACCCGCGTGCCGAAATCGGCGCCGATCTCGATGGTCCAGCCCTCGGCGGTCAGCTTGGCCGACTCGACGTTGACGAAGCGCGCCCAGCGCTCCTCCGTGTCCCGGCCGGCCAGCCAATGAATGCGCGTGCCCCGCGCGTCGAGCGCGCCCTTCGGCGGGTCGATGCGGGCCTGGGCGAAGCCGAAGGCCGCCAGCCGCTGCAGTGCGTCCTGCTCGGCCGTCTTGTCGCGGCGGATGAACAGGGAACCGCCGAACCCGTCATCCAGCTTGGCGAACTGCCGCTGATCGTCGGGTTCGATCTCCGAAGGCTTGCCCTCCTCGCCATAGTCGAAGGACAGGCGCAGGATGTCCACGAGCCCTTCCGAGGGCGACACAACCCGGCCGAGCCGGGCGATCACCTTCGGCGCGCGCTCCAGGATCGTCGCTGCGTCGGTCCCGCGCGGCGGCTGGGAGGCCGCGATGCTGGCCGCCATCAGCGCCTCGCGCTCGCGCTCCCGCTGCTGGATCAGGCCGGGCGGCAGCGCCGGCGCGGAAGCCACGGCCGGCTTCGCGGCCGCGGCCTGCACCGGCGCCTGGGCCGGATCCGCCTTCGGCTTGGCCGGTTCGATCACCTGGAGATCGATGGGCGACAGGACTCCCGCCCCGGGATCGACGCACCAGTAACCCTGGCCCTTCAGCAGAACCCCGCCTTCCGGCATGCCGGTGGGGCGGAGCTTCCGGGTGACGGGGTCGCGCAGGGCGCGGATCACGCGCGCCGGCCCTTCCCTCAGCACCGTACCGTCGCGCCAGTGCAGCCGGCCGGTGCCGGCCATCCGGCGCAGCAGGCGGTCGGCGGAATCGCCCTGCCCCTTCGGCACGGGCGTGCGCACGGTGTCCTCGCCGCCCAGAAGCCGGGCGATGGTGCGCTCGATGTCGCCTTCCACGTCGCGGGCCGCTTGCGCCAGCACGGCGCGCGGGGACAGCGTTTCCACGGCACCGCCATCCTCCGCCGCCCAGCCGGCGGTGATGTGGAAGGCGGCACCCTCCTTGCCTGGCTCCAGCGTCCAGCGCACGCGCCGGACGGCCGGCACCTGCGGTTCCGCCGCCTTTGCGCGGGACGACGGAGCGGGCGGCGCCGTCGGGGACGGCGGGCGCGACGGCAGGCCGGGGGACGAGGGGGAAGCCGGGCGGGCCGGCCGACCGGGCTCCGACGGTCCGCCCGCCGCCCCGCCGCCCATCAGGTCGAACAGTGACGACCGCCGCCATTCCGGGCGCGTGTCGAGCGCCGCCATGGCCGCCGCGGCCATGTGCGCGCAGCTGTTCCGCCCGCAGCTGCAATCCTTGTCGAACACGATGCGGCGCGATCCCTGGACCGGCGTGACGATCACCGACAGCGAACGGCCGAGGTCGTTCACGGTCGCCTCGATCCGGTGCTCCGCGTCGCCGAGACGCACGGCCCCCGACATCGCGAGCGTGCGTCCGCGCTGGAGGGTCTTCGCGTCGAAGAGACGGGTGAGGTCCTCCTCGCTGAAGGGGACCGCGCCGGGGCCGGGCGAGGGAATGCGTTGGGCCGAATCGAACAGGGACATGAACCAGTCGGGTTGTGCGTCGCGGAAGCGAAAGGGGGCGCAGCTTATAGGCCCTTCTCCGCCGATGCCACAAGACTCCCGCTATCCCCCGTCGGTACAAGGGCGGAATATCACAGTTGCGTCCAATGCCCTTGAAGGCCAGCAAGGACCAGCGGAGCCTGGTCTGACGGTGCGGTCTACCCGTGGCGGCAGGGGGGGCCCACCCCTTCCGCCTCCGCCAGATCGCGCAGGATCGGGCATTCCGGACGGTCGTCGCCGTGGCAGCAGTCGGCGAGGTGGCGCAGCGTGTCGCTCATCGCCGTGAGCTCGGCGATCTTCGCCTCGAGCTCAGCGACATGCTCCAGCGCCACGCGCTTCACCTCGGCGCTCGCCCGATCCCGGTCCTGCCACAGGCCGAGCAGCGTCTGGATGCGTTCGATGCCGAAGCCCAGCGTGCGGGCCCGCTTGATGAAGCGCAGGACGTTGACCTCGTTGGGGCCATAGACCCGGTAGCCCGAACCCGTGCGGCCCGCCTCGGGAATGAGGCCGATCGACTCGTAATACCGGATCAGCTTGGCGCTGACGCCCGAGGCCTTGGCGGCTTCCCCGATGTTCATGAACCCTCTCCCGAACCGGCGGCCGGAGGCGTCCAGCCGCGCAGGGTCAATGCGTTGGCGACGACGCTGACCGAACTGAGCGCCATCGCCGCGCCGGCGAGGACCGGGCTGAGATAGCCGAACGCCGCCAGCGGAATGCCGACCACGTTGTAGGCGAAGGCCCAGAACAGCCCCTGCCGGATTTTCGCGTAGGTCCGGCGCGACACGTCGATGGAGCCGGCGACCAGCCGGGGATCGCCGCGCATCAGCGTGACCCCCGCCGTGTGCATCGCCACGTCCGTGCCGGTCGCCATGGCGATCCCGACGTCGGCTGCGGCGAGCGCCGGGGCGTCGTTGATGCCGTCGCCGACCATGGCGACCGTCCGCCCCTCCGCGCGCAGGGCCACGACGACCTCCGCCTTGTCGCCGGGAAGCACCTCGGCGAAGACGCGCCCGATCCCCAGCTCGGCGGCCACGGCGTTTGCCGCACCCTTGCCGTCGCCGGTGACCATGACCGGCTCGATCCCCTGGTCGCGCAGGGAGCGGACGGCGAGCCGCGCGCTCTCCTTGACCGTGTCGCCGAAGGCCACCAGCCCCAGAATCCGCTGCTCCGGCGCGGTCTCGGCCAGCCAGGACAGCGTGCGCCCGGCCTCCTCCAACGTGCCGGCCCTTGCTTCCAGCGCCGCGTCCGAAAGGCCGTTCTCCTCCATCAGCCGCCGGTTGCCCAGCAGGACCGACCGGCCCTCCACGTCACCGGCCACCCCGCGCCCGGCGAGCGCCTTGAAGCCCCCGACGGGCGGGACGGCGACGGCCTGCTCCGCCGCCAGGCTCCGCACAGCCAGGGCCAGCGGATGCTCGCTGCCGGACTGAAGGGCGGCGGCAAGGCGCAGAAGGTCGGCCTCGCCCTGCCCGGCCGCGGGACGAAGATCGGTCACACGCGGTCGGCCCTCGGTCAGGGTGCCGGTCTTGTCGAAGGCGACAGCGGTGACGGCGTGTGCCCGCTCCAGTGCCTCGGCGTCCTTGATCAGGATTCCGTGCCGGGCGGCCGCCCCCGTCCCGACCATGATCGCCGTCGGGGTGGCGAGGCCGAGCGCGCAGGGGCAGGCGATGACAAGGACCGAGACGGCGGTGAGGATCGCCGCCTCGGCATCGCCGCCGAAGCCCCACCAGCCCAGGAAGGTCAGCGCGGCGATGCCGAGCACGACCGGCACGAAGACGGCGCTGACCCGGTCCACGAGGCGCTGAATCGGCGCCTTGGAGGCCTGGGCGCCCTCGACCAGCCGGACGATCTTCGCCAGCATGGTTTCGGCACCCACGGCGGTCGTCTCGATCACCAGCCGGCCGTCCAGGTTGATGGACCCACCGGTCACGCGCGACCCGGCGGCCTTCTCCACGGGAAGGCTTTCGCCCGTCAGCATGGATTCATCGACGCTGCCCGTCCCGTCGGCGACCCTCCCGTCCACGGGGATCCGCTCGCCCGGCCGGACCGCGACGCGGTCGCCCGGCCGCACCTGATCCACGGGCACCTCGGCCTCCTCCGACCCGCGCAGCAACCGCGCGGTGTCGGGGCGCAGGTTCATCAAGGCGCGGATCGCCGCCGCCGTCTGGCCCTTGGCGCGGGCCTCTAGCCATTTGCCGAGCAGGACGAAGGTGATCAGGAGGGCGGAGGCCTCGAAATAGAGGTGCGGCGCCGCGTGTCCATGCCCCTCCGCCGGGGCGGCCAGCAGCGTGTAGAGGCTGAGGCCCCAGGCGGCGGAGGTGCCGAGCGCCACCAGCAGGTCCATGTTGCCGGCCCCTGCCCGCACCGCCTTCCAGCCCGCCCGGTAGAAGCGCAGGCCGAGCCAGAACTGCACCGGCGTCGCCAGAGCGAACTGCACCCAGCCGGGAAGCATCCAGTGGAGCCCAACGAGATCCCCCGCCATGCCCAGCAGAAGCGGCGCCGACAGGGCGGCGGCGATCAGCACATGGCGCAGTTCCCGGCGGCTGCGGTCCTCCGCCGCCTCGCCGGCCGTGGACCCGCCGTCGGGGTTCAGGACGGGTGCCGCCTTGTAGCCGGCCTTCTCCACCGCGCCGGTCAAGGCCGCGAGATCCACCGCGCCCTCATAGGCGACGACATGCGCGCGCTCGGTGGCGAGGTTCACCGCCGCTTCGGCGACACCCGGCAGGCGCTTCAGCGCCTTCTCCACCCGCCCGGAGCAGGAGGCGCAGGTCATGCCCTCGACCGTCAGGTCGAACTGCTTTTTCCGGGGTTCGAAGCCAGCACGCTCGATGGCCGCGGCCACCGCGCCGGCATCCGGCTGCCCGGCGAAGGAGACGCGTGCCCGCTCGGTGGCGAGGTTGACCGCCGCTCCGGTGACGCCCGGCAGCCGCGTCAGCACCTTCTCCAACCGCCCGGAGCAGGAGGCGCAGGTCATGCCCGCCACGCCGATGTCGAGCGTCGCGGCGTCCTCTTCTGGCCGGGTGGCCTGCTGGGCTGACATGTCGTTTCTCCTCTCGTGAACCTATGAACCGACCTCCGTTATGAGGGTTCCAGTGATTGGAAGGTCAAGCGGGAAAAGCCGTCCGCCGGACAACAGCGGCAACCATTGGAAACTCCCGCTTGTGCCTTGACAGTGAATGCACGATCATGCACGTTTATTCACGTAGATGCATGATCGTGAGTGTGCCATGAATGCGGGACCGGACGCGGCGGGTGCCCTGCCGCAGGAGCGCCAACGCGCGATACTGGAACGGCTGAACCGCGACGGGCGGGTTTTCGCGGCCAATCTGGCGCAGGAATTCCAGACCTCGGAGGACACGATCCGGCGCGACCTTCGGGAACTCGCGACGGCAGGCCTTTGCCAGCGGGTCTATGGGGGTGCCCTGCCCATTTCGCCGGTGTCCATTCCCATCACCGTGCGGCGGTCGGAGTTCGGCGCGCGCAAGCGGGCGCTGGGGGCCGTCCTGGCGTCGCTCATCCGGCCGGGGCAGTTCGTCTTCCTCGACGCGGGCACGACCAACCTCGCCGCCGCGCAGGCGCTGCCGGAGGGGCTGGGCATCACAGTGGCAACCCATGATCCGGCCATCGCGGCCTGCCTGGTCGGCCGTGGCGGGGTGGAACTCATCCTGCTGGGGGGAAAGGTCGATCCGCTTTCCGGCGCGGCCTCGGGCGCGAACGCGCTGCGCACGGCGATGGAGATGCGGCCCGACCTTCTGCTGCTCGGCACCTGCGCCCTGGACCCGGCCTACGGCGTCGCCGTCTTCGGCTATGACGATGCCGAGATGAAGCGGCTTCTGGTGCGCGGGGCGGGGTCCGTCGTCACGGCCGTGATCAACGACAAGCTCGGCACGGGGGCGCCGCACCTCGTCGCCCCCGCCGACGCCCTGTCTGACATCGTCGTGGAGGCGGACGCCGCCGAGGCGCCGCTGGAGGCACTTCGGGCGCTCGGCATGCGCGTGCATCGCGCCGCCGCGACGCAGGAGGACTAGGGAATGCGCACCGAAACCGCCCCGGCCATCACCGTGCGCATCGCGCACGTTGCGCTCTGGACCCCAGACATCGACCGGTCAGCCGAGTTCTGGCAGCGCCATTTCGGCGCGGAGGTCGGGCCGCTCTACCACAGCGCCCGGCGTCCGGGCTTCACCTCCCGCTTCCTGAAGCTCGCGGGCGGGGCGGAGCTTGAGCTGATGGCCGCACCCTGGGTCGAACGTGAGGGATATGCCGAGGAGCGGCACGGCTGGGCGCACGTCGCCGTCTCCGTCGGGTCGGAGGAGCAGGTCCGCGCCCTTGCCGCGCGGCTGGAGGGCGAAGGACTTTTGGTGTCCGCCCCGCGCATGACCGGGGACGGCTATTACGAGGCGGTCGTGCGCGATCCGGACGGCAACTTCGTGGAAATCACCTCCTGAGGCCCTTCCCGGCCGCCCCTACTCGGCCGCCGACAGCGCCGCCGCGCGGGCAACCTCCTGGGCGCGTCGGGCGCGGCGCTTCAGCAGCCACATGGCCGTGCCGGTGACGGCGAAGAGCGGCGGCAGCACGCCGGACAGAAAGACCAGGATCTTCCAGCTCCAGCCGAGCCCCTGCCCCGCGTGCAGCGCGCGCTGCCACGCCATGATGGTCTCGCCCACGGAATAGGCCCGAGGATCGCGCAGCTCCGCGACGCGCGGCCCCGTCCAGGGATCGACGAAGGCGGTGATGGCCGGCGCCCCGTCCTCATGGCCGGGAGGGGTCATCATGACACGGTAGGGCTGGTCGGGCTTCTGGGGCAGCCCCACGCCGGTCACGCGCGCTTCCGGCACCGCCACGCGGGCGGCCTCGATGGACTGGTCCAGCGTGGCGGGCACCGTGCCCTGCACCGGCTTGACGGACACGGGCGCCCGCAGGTCGCGCGCCGGGAACAGCGCCGACACGGCGGCACCCGTCGTCTGCGGGAAGGCAAGATAGACGCCGCTGAAGGTGACCACGACGAAGAGGGCGAGCGTCCAGAAACCGACGGCCCCATGCAGGTCGCGGTGAAGGCGCAGCCCCCTGGCCCCCTTCTTGACGGTCAGTGCGGCCTTCAGCCGCCCCGGACGGGGCCACCAGAGCACCAGCCCGCTGATGCCCAGCGCCAGCATGCCCACCCCCAGCCAGCCGACGATCTCGCGCCCGCTGCGATCACGGACCAGCAGGTTGGCGTGCAGCAGGAAGATCTGGCGCAGGATGCCGACGCTCGGCTCCGGCGTCGCGAGCACAGTCAGGGACACGGGATCGATGAGCATCTGCCGCCCACCCGGCCCCGGTCCCCGCCCCGGCTGCGCCAGCCTCACCGTCGCCGGCTGCCCGGCCTCCCGAGGCAGCATGAGCATGCTGGGCACCATGCCCTCCGGTGCTGCCGCGCGGGCGGCGGCAAGGATGGCCGAGGGCGCCGCCGGCTCGCCAACGGCGAGGCTGTAGGCCGGCTTCTCCTCGAACAAGCGCTCAAGCTCATGCTCGAACACGAGGATGGAGCCGGTGATGCCGAGCATCACGAGGGGAAGGCAGAGAATCAGCCCGCCCCACAGGTGGACCTGCTGCAAGGCCTTGAACCAGACGCGCCGCGAACGCGGCCCGGAGGAACGCGGGATGGAGGACATGGTGCCGGGCCTTGTTGGTTCGTCCGCCTGACGGCGCAAATTCGTCTACAATGCTGCGTATTAGAATGAATCGCATTTTCCGGCAAGCATGAAGCGAAAATCCTTTCTAATGGCGCGCGCCGGACGGGCAGCTACGTTCTACAAAGGATGCCGGCAGGCGGCGGGGCATGGATGTCCCGCAGTGGGCCATTGGCCTGAAGTTGCCTGGGCTCCTCATCGGCTTGCCCACGGCGGTGCCGAAAGCGCTTCGGCGAGATGCTCCACGAAGGTCTCGATCCGTGCTGCCCGGACGGTGCGCTGGTTCATCAACGCGATCACGTCGGCATCGGGTAGCCTCCAATCCGCCAGGATCTCGACCAGGCGCCCGGCGCGGAGGTCGTCGGCAACGCTCCATTCCGAGCGCTCGACAATCCCGAGCCCCTCCAGGGCCCAAGCGCGGATAACCTCGCCGTCGTTGCTGGCGAAGTATGGCTGGATGCGGACGGATTTGCGTTCGCCACCCGGTCCGGTGAGCGACCAGAGGGAGACGTCCGCCTGGTCCTCGCGCACGACGCCGCACCGGTGTTCCCGGAGCGCCTTCGGCCCATCGGGCAGGCCATGCCGCTCGATATAGGCGGGGGCGGCGCAAAGCAGACGCCGGTTGGGCGCGAGCTTGCGCTGGACTACATCGAGGTCAGGCAGGCGGCCGACATGGATCAGCATGTCCCACCGGTCGGTCCGCATCGCTCCCCGAGGGTCCTCCGTCAGGACCAGATCCAGCGCGACGGACGGGTGCCTCCTCGCGAAGCTGGCCATGAGAGGGGCAATGTGCAGCCGCCCGAAACCAAAGGGTGCCACCACGCGCAATGTGCCCGACACGGTGCCGCGGCGCTGGACCAGATCCTCGAACAGCGCGTCGAGATCGCCCAGGATGGTCGCGGCACGGCTCGCGAGCATCTCGCCCTCGGACGTCAGGCGGTGGCCGCCGACGCCTCGTTCCACCAGCCGGAGCCCGAGCCGCTCCTCGATTTGCGCGAGGCGCTGCGAGACCGCGGGTGGCGTCACATCCAGCGCCCGGGCCGCTGCCGCGAGCGACGGCGAGGCCGCGATGGTCGCGAAGAAACGAAGGTCGGAGTCGCCAAGCATTAAGGCCAGCCTTAACGAGGATGTTAGATGACGTAAATATGCCTTCTCTGTTCGTCTGGCTATGGTCGCGTGGTGAACCCGATGGAGATGGTGATGGCAAACCTCGACCCGCGCTTTGCTGACTTGCCGACACCCTGCCTCGTCCTCGACGAGGCAACGATGATGCGGAACATCGATCGGCTGGCCGCGCATGCGGCATGGCTTGGAGTTTCCCTGCGGCCGCACCTCAAGACCGCGAAATCCGCCCTGATCGCAAGTCGCCTGCTGACCGGCGGCGACGGCCCGGCCACGGTGTCGACCCTTGCCGAGGCTGAGGTTTTTGCCGCCGCCGGGGTTCGCGACATCCTCTACGCCGTGGGCATCGCGCCGCAGAAGCTGGACCGCGTCGTTGCGCTCCGCCATGCAGGATGCGACCTGTCGGTCATCCTGGACTCCCCGGCGCAAGCCGAGGCAGTCGCCGTGGCCTCCCGCACGGCGGGCCAGGCGATACCTGCCCTCATCGAGATCGACAGCGACGGCCACCGGAGCGGCCTGCGTCCAGACGATCCCGCCCTCGTCGCGATCGGGCGCATCCTGAAAGACGGTGGGGCCGAACTGCGCGGGGTGATGACCCATGCCGGCGAGAGCTACAACGTGTCGGGCGAAGAGGCGCACGCCCGCTTCGCCGAGATGGAGCGCGCGGCCGCCGTCGGCGCCGCCGAGACCCTCCGTGCGGCTGGCCTGCCCTGCCCTGTAGTCAGCGTCGGCTCCACACCGACGGCGCACGCGGCACGCGACCTGACCGGCGTGACCGAGGTGCGCGCCGGGGTCTACGTCTTCTTCGATCTCGTCATGGCGGGCATCGGCGTCTGCCGGCCCGAGGACATCGCGCTGTCGGTCCTGACGACGGTCATCGGGCACCAGAAGGCCCGCGGTTGGGTGATCGTCGACGCTGGCTGGATGGCGATGTCGCGTGATCGCGGCACGGCTTCGCAGGCCCTCGACCAGGGCTATGGGCTTGTCTGTGACGAGCAGGGCCGGATCCTGCCCGACCTGGTCATCACGCAGGCGAATCAGGAACACGGCGTCATCGCAGTGCGCCCGGGCTCCTCCGCGACGATGCCGGACCTGCCGGTGGGCACCCGCCTGCGGATTCTGCCGAACCACGCCTGCGCCACGGCGGCGCAGCATTCCTCCTATCACGTGCTGCCCGCCGACCAAGGCTCGAGCCTGGCCGAGTGGCCCCGCTTCGGCGGCTGGTGAGGGAAGCCGAGATGATCCTCATCACCGAAGAACAATCCGCCGCCATCGCGTCACACAAGCTCGCATACCCGGCCGTCCGGGCCGCGCTGATCGCCGCCTGCGATCCCGGCGCGGCCAGCTTCCCGGTCGTCCTTGGTCATGCCAGCGACCCAAGGAACCGCTTCACCATCAAGTCGGCCGCGGATGCCTCCTTCACCGGGCTGAAGGTCGGGTCGTACTTCCCGACGAACGATGCCGTATCCCTGCCGCGCCACAACTCGATCATCCTCCTCTTCGACCAGGAGAGGGGGCGGATCGGGGCCATCGTCGAAGGCGGGAAGCTGAACGCCTACCGCACCGCGGCGGCGGATGCAGTGGCAACCGATTCTCTGGCGCGCCAGGATGCCCGGGTGCTTGCGCTCTTCGGGACGGGCCACCAGGCCGAGTACGAGGCTCAGGCCATCGCTCGCGTCCGCCGCCTGGATCGGGTGCTGGTCGTTGGCCGGTCGCCGGATCGCAGCGAAGCCCTTGTCGCCCGCCTTCGCGCGCAGGGGTTGGCCGCTGAAGCCAGTGGCGCCGAGGATGCCTGCCGCGCCGCCGACATCATCGTCACGGCGACCACGGCGACCACGCCGCTCTTCCCGGAGGAGTGGGTGCGACCGGGCACGCACGTCTCCTCCATGGGTTCGGACGCAACCGGGAAGCAGGAACTGCCGCCTGGTCTCCTTTCCCGCGCGCGGCTCTTCTGCGACCTGCCGGAGCAGTCGCGGCGTATCGGGGAGTTCCAGCATGCCGCTCCGGAGGCCGATCTCAAGGCCATCGGGCGGGTCCTGACCGGCGATGAGCCGGGGCGCCGGAGCGCACAGGAAATCACCGTGTTCGACAGTTCGGGACTGTCGCTTCAGGACCTCTACATGGCGCAAGCAGTCATCAACGCGCACCGCCCGACATGAAATGAGGCGGCCCGACGACGATCATCACCGAGGGCAGGCCGTACTCCTCGCCCATGAAGGCGAGGAGCGGGCATGCCAGCCTTCTTTGTAGAAGGTAACAAGCCGCCGCAACGAGGCAAGGCTCAGCTGTACCGGGCGTGGAGCTGAACCATGCCGGGAATGTCGTCGAGAAAAGCGGACACCAGACGCGGATCGAAATGCCGCCCGGCCTCGGCGCGCAGATGGTTCAGAACCCGTTCCAGGCTCCAGGGCTCCTTGTACGGACGTCGGGAGAGAAGCGCGTCGAACACGTCCGTGACCGCGACGACCCGTCCGGACAAGGGGATCGCCTCCCCTTTCAACCCGGCGGGATAGCCGGTGCCGTCCCATTTCTCGTGATGGGTCAGCGCGACCTCCGCGGCGAGTTCCAGCAGTGGAACGTCGCTTCCCCGGAGAATGCGCCAGCCAATCCCGACATGCTCCTCCATGACCTTCCGCTCCTCCGGGTCGAGTTTCCCCGGTTTCAGCAGCACGGTGTCCGGCACCCCGATCTTGCCGATGTCGTGCAGCGGCGCCGCCTCCCGGAGTTGATCCGCGAAATCGGAATCCGCTCCGGAATTGATGGCGAGCCGGTGAGCGAGATGAGCGATGCGGACCACATGCTGGCCGGTGTCGTCGTCGCGGAACTCCGCCGCGGTGCAGAGGCGGCGCACCACTTCCTCCTGGGTGGCGGTCAGCCGGACGTTCATTGCGTCCACGCGCCGCTTCGCGTCGGCAAGGTCGGTGTCGGCGCGCTTGCGCGTCGTGACGTCACGGATGATGGCCCCGAAGAACCGCCTGGAGCCGCCGGTCCAGGAGGACAGCGCCACCTCCATGTGGAATTCCGACCCATCCCGCCGCAGGCCGGGGCTTTCCACCACGGAGCGAGGCAGGGACGCCCCGCCGGTTCGGACCTCCTCGAAAAGACCGGCTAGATGAATGCCCTGGGGGTGTGCCGGCTGGACCAACGCCAGGGGGCTTCCGATTGCTTCGCCGGCGGAATGACCGAAGATCGCCTCGGCACCCGGATTCCAGCCGGTGATCCGGTTGTCCTGGTCGGCGGTCACCACGGCGTCCACGGTGGTGGACAGCAGCGCATCGAGCGAGGCCCGCTTTTCCTCAAGCGCCGCCTTGGTTCGTTTCGCGTCCGTTACATCCTCCAGGATGACGAGGATCTCGACGGCGCGCCCATGCTCGTCCCGAAGAGCCGCCGTCGCGATCCGCACGTCGATCCATGAGCCGTCCTTGCGCAGGCGCCGGACCTCGAGCCCGCGCACATGCTTGCCGGCCAGCGTTTCTCCGGCATGGTGACGGGAGAAACCACGTTCCGCCTCCGGAACGAAGGGCAGCATGCGCCCCAGCGCCTCTTCCTTGGTCCAGCCGAACATCGCCTCGGCGCTGCCGTTCCACCCCGTCACCGTCCCGTCGATCAGGGTCGTCACCATCGCGAGAGGCGCCGCCTCGAACGTGTCGTTCAGGTTGGTGGCAAGCCGGCGCACCTGGCGGGCGGCATTCCCGATCCCCTCGCTGTTGCGGCGGTGCGTCTCCATCGCCTCCATGGCGCTCGCCGCGAGATCGGCAAGAATGGCCTTCCGGCGGGCACAGAAATCATGCCTTGGACGCGTGTCGATCACGCACAGCGTGCCGAGCCTGTGGCCGGACGGGCTGACGAGCGGCGCCCCCGCATAGAAGCGGATCTTCGGATCCCCCGTCACCAGCGGGTTGCCGGAGAAGCGCGCGTCGTCGCGCGCGTCGGGCACGACCAGCACCTCGTCGCCCAGGATCGCGTGGGCGCAGAAGGCGATATCCCGGCCCGTCTCGCAGACCTGCAGGCCGACGCGGCTCTTGAACCACTGCCGGTCTCCGTCGACCAGCGATATCAGCGCGATCGGCACCTCGAGCGACGCCGAAGCCAGCCGCGTCAAGCGGTCGAAGGAGGGGGTGGCCGCCGTGTCGAGGATGCCGTACCAGCGCAACTCCGCCAGCCTCAGATGTTCCATCTGTTCAACCAGTCCAGATCCCGGAAAGGGCGTGAATGGTTCTGTTGTTGGTTGCATCGTCAATGGGCGAGGGCTGAAAGCCTGTGGCGCGCCCGTCCCGGGCCGGGCATCCGTGGAGGGGCATGCAGACCCGGCATCTATGGAGCGCGCCTTCATTTGAATGTCTTCTTGAAATCTCAGGTAAAGGACAACCCTGTTACGAAGAAGACTGAGCAACGGATCACTCAAGGATGAAAGGATTTGTTGGTTTTCGGTCGAAACGGAAGGATTTATTAACCTTATCTAGAGGCTTTCGCCACAGGATGGAGCATCATCCTTCCTACGCACGCGTGAGGCTCAAGCCATGGCACCCCGGCCCAAATCCCTGCGAACCCTGATCGGCGCCGGCCTCGTCGGGCTCTGCGCCGCCCCGATCCTCGCAGTCGGGCTCTATGCTGGCGTCAGCGCCGGCAACCATGCGCGCGGCCAAGCGGCGGAGAACCTGCTGGAATTGAGCGCGCAGATCGCCAGCAAGCTCGACATCGGCATGCACGAGCGCTGGCGGGACATCGCGCTGATCACCTCGATGGTGAACGCGCGCGGCGACGTCGATTGGTCGGCGGAGTTCCGCCGCCAGCTCGACGCCCTCCGGCAGAGCGTGCCGGTCTATGCCTGGATCGGCGCGGCGGACACGGAAGGCCGGGTGCAGGTCAGCACGGGCGGCATGCTCGAGGGTGCCGATGTGTCCGCGCGGCCCTGGTACCGCGCCGGCCGGCAAGCGGCCTTTGCCGGAGACGTGCACGAGGCCGTTCTGCTGGCCCAGAAGCTGCCCCCCAATCCGAATGGCGAGCCGCTGCGCTTCGTGGACATCGCCATGCCGATGGTCCGTGGCGATGGCGTGCCGATGGGCGTGCTGGGCGCGCATCTGAGCTGGAACTGGATCGACGAGGTGACCGCTGCCGTCCTCGACCGCAGCGGAGGCCGCGCGCCCGGCACGGAGGCGATGGTGGTCAGCCGGGATGGTACCGTCCTGATGGGCCCAAAGGGTCTCCAGGGGGAGAAGCTCGACCTCGCCGGCGTGCGCGCGGGCGCGCAAGGCATCGCGCGCACGGACGTGGAACGCTGGCCGGACGGCAAGGAGTATTTCACGGCCGTCGCCCCGACGCGCGGCGAAGGCGACTACCGCGGGCTGGGTTGGATCGTGATGGTCCGGCGCGACGCCGAGACGGTCCTCTCCCCCGCCGCCGACCTCCAGCAGCGCATCCTGCTCGTGGCCCTCGCCGCCGCGGCGGCGGCCTGCGCGCTGGGCTGGCATCTGTCGGGCCGCGTCACGCGGCCGCTGCGCACCATCGCCGAGGCCGCCGACCGGATCGGCCATGGCGACACCGCCGCCGGGGTGCCGCCGACCCGCGCCTTCGGCGAGGCGCTGACGCTGTCGGTCGCGCTGGTGCGGATCGCCGCGACGCTGGAACAGCAGCAGCCGTCGGCCTCGCCCACCCTGCGCCGCGCAACCCACCCGGCAGAGCCCGCCGTCAGCGCGCCGCGCGAGCCTGCAGCCCCCTGAAGATCTTCTCCAGACTGACGGACGGAGCGGCCCCGCTGTAGCGGCCGGAATAGAGCTTGCGGACGAGGCGGTCGCGCGTCGCCTCGTCCTCGTCGAAGTGCAGGGTCATGGCTCCTTCCTCCTGGCCGACAAGCGTCGCGCGCACCTCCCCCGCCTCTTCCAGGCGCACCAGCACCGGCGTTCCCGCGGGCAGGTCGAGCGTGCCCCAGACGCGCATGCCGCCGACGGAGATGTCGAGCACGCGCATCCGCCGCGCCCGTCCATCGGCCTCGATCTCCGTCTGCTCGTCCGTCCAGAAGCGCTCGTCATGGCGGAAGCGCGGCAACTCCACGCAGACGGCCATCGCCAGACCGAGGGCGACCAGGTTGTAGAAGCTCCAGAACAGCACGACGACGATGCCGTCCCCTGCCCCGCCGGCCGCCGAATAGTCGGACAGCATGGACAGCAGCATGCCGAGTGCGGTCGCCGCCGCCAGAAGGCCGAAGCGGCGCAGCATGCCCCACTGAACCGTGATGCGGTCGCGCTGCCCGCCCTTGGCCGTGACCTTGAACTTGTGCCCCTTGGGCTTCAGCAGGCCGAGCACCACCGCGTGGATGATCTCGAACATCGTCAGCATCTGGCTGACGTCGTTCAGCAGCGGGACGACGAGGCCGCGCGTCGTCCAGTTCAGCGCAATCATCACCGCGGCGAAATAGGGGACGAAATAGGCGACCACCTCGGGCGCCGTCGCCTCCACCATGCTGAAGCCGAACCACCAGTAGAGGATCGGCGCCAGGAAGCAGGCCAGCCGGAATGGGAAGGTCGTGGCCCAGTAAAGGAAGGAATCGATCAGCCCGACCCGGTCCATGAAGGTCAGGGAGCTTTTCGAGAAGGGTCCCGTCGCCCCGCGCACGATCTGGATCAGCCCGAGGCACCAGCGGCCGCGCTGGGTGACGTATTCCTTCAGCCCTTCCGGGGCCAGCCCTTCGCTCAGCCGCTCGTTGAGATAGACGGTCCGCAAGCCCCGGGCCTTCAGCCGCACGGTGACCAGGAAGTCCTCGGTGACGCTGTCCGTCGGGAAGCCGCCGATGGCCTGGAGCCCCGACCAGCGGATCATGGAGGAGGTGCCGCAGCAAAAGGCGATGCCCCAGGCGTCGCGCGACGCCATGAGATGGTCGAAGAAGAAGCGCTGCTCGTCCGGATAGGCCCTGGCGATGCTGAGATTCGCCTGGATCGGGTCCGGGTTGAAGAAGTGCTGCGGAGTCTGGACGAGCCCGACCGAATCGTCGTGGAACAGCGCCAGCGCGCGGGAGACGAACTCCGCATGCGGCACGAAGTCGGCATCGAGCACGACGACGAAGTCCGGCTGCCGTTCCAGCCCGCCCAGATGCGCCAGCGCGTTGTTGATGTTGCCAGCCTTGGCGTGGCTGTTGTCCGGCCGGCGGAGATAGCCGCAGCCCTTGTGGGCGCACAGCTCCGCCAGCCAGTCGCGCTTGCCGTCGTCCAGCACCCAGACGCGCAGGCGCGGGTGGTCGATCCCCAGCGCGCCGACGATGGTGCGGGTGAGGATCGATTCCTCCTCGTTGTAGGTGGCGATCAGCACGTCCACCTGCGGCGGCTCCCCGGCCTTCCACCAATCCGCGTGGACGTCGGCCTCCGGGCTTCGGTTGCGGACGCGCGAGAGCATCACGAAGGCGAGCGTGGAACTGACGGCCGTTCCGGCCTCCAGCAGGGCGAACAGCCAGGCGCACAGCGTCTCGGCGTCGAGCGCCAGGGGCGGGATGGATTCGGTGAAGCGCCAGACCATGTAGCGCCAGCACAGCAGGATGCAGATCCCGAACATCACCGTGCGGACGCGGCTGTCCTCGCGGTCGCAGAAGGGCAGGATGGCGAGTGCCGCCCCGCAGACCAGGAGCCCCGGCGCGAAGCTCGCTTCGAAGGGGGACAGCACCATCACGTCACCCTTCTAGAGGAGGCCGAGCCAGCGGCCGACGGACCGCATCATCTCGCGCGGCGTGCCGGAGAACACCACCTTGCCCGTGCGGCCGACGGAGCAGCCAACCTCGCCGTCCGCCACCAGGTCCGGCACGGCCAGCGCCACGTCGAAGCGCTTCAGATGCTCCGGCCCCGGCGCGATGGCGAGGTTGTTGTAGACCGTCGCCGCGCCGGATCCGGCGAGGCGGAGCACCTGCCCGTCGAAGACCCGGCTGGTCCCCGACAGGCGGAACTGCGCGGCGTCGCCGACCTTCAGCCGGTTGTAATCGCTCTCGCCGACGCTGGCGGTCACGATGGTGGTCGAGCAGTCGAGCAGGCGCAGAAGATCCTGCCCCTTGCGCGCGTACTCCCCGTTCCCGAACGGCGCCTCCCAGATCAGCCCGTCCACGGGCGAGGAGAGGAAGGCGTCGCGCAGGCGTGACACGCGCTGCCGTTCGACGGCGATCTGCTCCCGTATCATCGTCAGCCGCTGGCTGCGCTCGCCGAGTTCGGCGCCGAGTTCGGTGATGCGCAGGCTCAGCTCCTGCCCGCGCTGGCTCGAATAGGGCGTGTCGTTGTAGGAGTCGCCCAGGAACATGCCGCTGGCCGCCGCGTCCATTTCCGTGCGCAGCGCGTCCAACCGTGCTCCTGCCACCCGGATGTTGTGGATGTTCACCTGATGCGCGGCCTGCGCGCGGTCCAGGATCGCGATGGACTGGACGCCGCGCGCCCGCAGCTCCTCCGCCCGCTTCAGCTCCCCATCCGATTCGCCGGACTGCGCCTTGGCGCTGGCGAGAAGCGCCTCCTGCTCCTCGATACGTGAGCGGAGCTGGCGCAGCCGCGCGTCGCGGTAGGCGACCGTGCGCTCCTCCAGCGCGTCCCGGCTGGCCGTCACGCTGAGGATCTGGGCCTGGAGGCGGCCGATGTCGGTTGCGAGCCCGCCCGCCGCATGCTCCAGATCGAGCAGGCGCGCCTCGTCCGCGCGCTCGTCGGTCAGGCTGCCGAGCGGCTGGCCGGCGCGCACGCGCTCCCCGATGGCGCGCCGCTCCAGGGTGAGCTGCCCGTCGATCGGTGCCCGCACCACCGCCACGCGCGCGTTGACGACCGCGTCCGAACTGACGACGGCCACGCCCTCGCTGACGACGACATAGCCGGCGAGGCCGGACAGGGTCAGACCGGCGGCCAACTTGATGAGCTTGCGCATGGTGGAGGAAGCCTGAGGAAGGGGTGTTTTCTCTTCTGGGTTATCCCGAACGAACAGGTAAGGAAACGCCTTTTTTTGTGACCATTGAACCTCCGCGCGAGCCGGCAGGAAGGCATCCGGTCCCGTGATGAGGCAGTAGGACCCGCCAATGGATGAGTTCCGAAAGGGTCTGCGGCCCTAGCCGCATGCGTTAGCCGGATTCGGTTGCGACTCGGTGCATGCTCTTGTGGGCTAGCCCCGCCGAACAAAAGCAATAATCGGCTTTCCTTTGCGTACTACGCACATTCATACCGCGAAGACTTCCGGCTGAGCGGTATAGATTCGGTGAACAATTAGATTGGATTGTCGTTATCGGGCCATCGGATCAGCCGCCGGGACAAGAACTAAGGTGAGGAACATGGCACAGCACGCGTTACGGGTCAGCGAAGACGCTCCCCATCAGGACGGCGACGGAGCCGCCGCGTCGTCCATCACGCAGGACATCCGGTCCATCCTGGCGGAAAGCGGCGTGCTCGCCGCCGGGCCCGAGGGGCTGTCGGACGAGGACGACCTGTATGCCGCCGGCCTCACGTCCCACGGATCGGTAAACCTGATGCTGGCGCTGGAGGAACGGTTCGACGTGGAGTTCCCGGAACAGCTCCTGCGCCGCCGCACCTTCGAAAGCATCGCGGCGATCCGGGACGCCGTTTCCGGCCTCCTGAACGGGACCGCCGGCGCGTGAGCGACCTCGTCCGCAGGGCGCGCGCGGTCGCGAAGGAGGTGGCGGCACGCCACGCCGACGCGGTCGACCGCGACGCCCGCTTCCCGCGAGAGGCGATAGCCGCGGCCCGGGAAGCCCGCCTTCTGGGCGCGATGGTCCCGCGCGACTTCGGCGGCGAGAGCGCGCCGCTGGCGGAGATCGCCGCCGTGGCCCAGGAACTGGCCCAGCACTGCGCCGCCGCCGGCATGGTCTATGCCATGCACCAGATCCAGGTGGCCTGTCTGGTCGATCACGGCCAGGGCAGCGCCTGGCACCGCGCACTCCTGGCGCGGCTGGCGGAGGAACAACTCCTGCTCGCCTCCGCCACCACGGAAGCGGGGATCGGCGGCGACGTGCGCAGCAGCTCCTGCGCGGTGGAGCGGACGGGCGACCGCTTCGCGCTGACGAAGAACGCGTCCGTGATCTCCTACGGCGCCGACGCCGACGGCATCCTGGTGACGGCGCGCCGGGCCGCCGACGCGCCGCCCTCGGACCAGGTGATCGCCGCCGTGCTGAAGCCGGACACCAGCCTGGAGCGCACGAATGGCTGGGACACGCTGGGCATGCGCGGCACCTGCAGCACGGGCTTCCAGCTGAAGGCGGAGGGCTCGGCGGAGCAGATCCTGCCCCAGCCCTACGCCGACATCTTGGCCCGCACCATGCTGCCGGTGACCCACATCGTCTGGGCGGCTGTCTGGCTCGGCATCGCGTCGAACGCCGTGGCGCGCGCCAGCGCCTTCGTCCGCGCCGAGGCGCGCAAGAAGCCGGGCACGACACCCCCTGGTGCGCTGCGGCTCGCCGAGGCGGTCGCCATGCAGCAGGAGATGAAGGCGACCGTGCTGGCCGCCCTCCAGCGCTACGAGGCGGCGCGCGGCGACGACGAGAAGCTGACGTCGCTGTCCTTCGGCATCGCCATGAACACGCTGAAGACCACCAGCTCGCAGGCCGTGGTGAAGATCGTCAACCACGCTCTGCTCGTCTGCGGCCTCGCCGGCTACCGCAACGACACGGATTACAGCCTGGGACGTCATCTGCGCGACGCCCATTCCGCCGCGCTGATGGTCAGCAACGACCGGATCCTCGGCAACACGGCCAATCTTCTCCTGATCCACAGAGACAACACGGGGCTGCTCGGATGACCACGGAAGTTCAGGTGTCGGCGGCGGACCCGCAGGCCGCCTATCTCGAAGAACTCGTGCGCCACGGGCTGCTCATCCCGATGGGCGTGCCGGGCCTGTACGGCCGCAGCGGCCTTTTCGAGGAGGTGGTGGAGCGCTTCGACGCCGCCATCTCGCGCCATGGGCGTGAGGACGGTGCCGAGGTCATGCGCTTTCCCCCGGCGGTGAACCGCCGCGACTTCGAAACGAGCGAATACCTCAAGAGCTTCCCGCACCTCGCCGGCACGGTCCACAGCTTCGACGGGTCCGAGCGCGACCACCACACGCTGCTCCGCCGGCTGGAGGAGGGGGAGGACTGGACCGCCATGCAGAAGGCGACGGACGTCGTCATGACGCCGGCGGCCTGCTACCCCATCTACCCGACCATCGCCAAACGCGGCACCCTGCCCGCCGAAGGCGCACTGGTGGATGTTTTCTCCTATTGCTTCCGGCACGAGCCCTCTCTGGACCCGGCGCGCATGCAGCTCTTCCGCATGCGGGAATATGTGCGGGTCGGCACGCCAGAGCAGGTCATGAGCTTCCGGGAAAGCTGGCTCCAGCGCGGGCGGGCTCTCATGGAATCGCTCGGCGTGCCATTGGAGATCGACCTCGCCAACGACCCCTTCTTCGGCCGCGCCGGCAAGATGCTGTCGGCCAACCAGCGCGACCAGGGGCTGAAGTTCGAGCTGCTGATCCCGATCACCAGCACGGAAAAACCGACGGCCTGCCTCAGCTTCAACTACCACCAGGAGCATTTCGGGCATCTCTGGGACATCCGGACCCCGGACGGCGAACTGGCCCACACCGCCTGCGTCGGGTTCGGCATGGAGCGGGTGGCGCTGGCGCTCTTCAAGCATCACGGCTTCGACCCGCGCGAATGGCCGGCGCCGGTGCGCGCGCTGCTGTGGGGGCGCGACTGATGGACGCGTTGCTGCCGCCGCTCGACCCGGCCGGATATCGGCCGGATCCCCTGCACGCGGGCGAGCGGATCTGGCCGGAGACGAACTGCTACGTCGATCTGTGGATCGAGCTTCTGCACGCCATTGGGCACGAGCCGCGCGCGGCCCTCGCCTTCACGGTGGAGCAGGACTATGAGGGCGACCAGTTCACCTTCTTCAAGTTCCCGCTGGAGGACCTGCACGGCCTCTATGGGCTGAAGGTCCAGGAACTGGCGATCTACGACACGGTCGAGGCACACGCCGCCGAACAGCTCCGCCGCGGGCGCGTCCCGCTGGTGGAGGTGGACAGCTTCTACCTGCCGGACACGCGCGGCGTCGCCTACCGCACCGCTCATGTGAAGACGACCGTCGCCGTCGCCGCGCTGGATGCCGAGGCGAGGCGCATGACCTATTTCCACAACGCCGGCTTCTTCGCGCTGGAGGGGGAGGATTTCGACGGCGTCTTCCGGCGCCTTCCCGCTCTCCAGGCCCAGCCGGACCTGCTGTTCCCCTATGTCGAGTTCGTCAAGCGCGACCACCCGCCGCTCCAGGGCGCCGCCCTTCTGGACGCCGCACTCGGCCTGCTGGGCCATCGCCTGCGCGGGCGGACGGCGGGCAACCCAGTTAGCCGGTTCCGCGAGGACTTCCCGCGCCACGCGGCGATGCTCGCGGAACGCCCGATGGAGTTTTTCCATCTCTGGGCCTTCAACCTGCTCCGCCAGGTGGGCGCGAACATAGAGCTGCTGGGCAGTCACGCCGGGTGGCTGGAGGAGCAAGGGCAGACCGGGCTTTCGGCGGTGCGGGAAGCCTGCGGGACGCTGGCGACCGACGCCAAGACGCTCCAGTTCCAGCTCGCGCGCGCGGTGAGCCGGAAGAAGTTCGGCGACTATTCCGACCTGCTGGACCGGATGGAGCGTGCGCACGACACCGCCCTGAACGGTCTCGCCCAGCGGTACGGGTGAGTTGCCATGGCCCGCATTCACGCGATGGCCGGTCGGACGGCGCGCCTCCTGGACGGCGGCTGGACGCTGGCGGTGACCGAACCGGGCGGCGTCACCGGCCCGGAGGGGCTCGAGGGGATCGAGGGGGTATCCTGGCTGACGGCTCCGGTCCCTGGGACCGCGGCCCAGGCCCTACGCGCCGTCGGCCGCTGGTCGCCCGACCAACCAACACCGCTTCACGACAAGGATGTGTGGTACCGCCTCGACCTTGACGAGGCGGGTCCCCGCACGCTGCGCTTCCACGGCCTGGCCACGCTGGCGGAGGTCTGGCTGAACCATGAGCGCATCCTCACCTCCGACAGCATGTTCCTGGCGCATGAGGTGCCGGTCCGGCTGAGCGGGCGGGACAGGCTGCATCTTTGCTTCCGCGCGCTTCATACGGCCCTGGCGAAGAAGCGCGGCCGTGCCCGCTGGCGGCCGCGCATGGTCGAGCCGCAATCCCTGCGCTTCGTCCGAACCACCCTGCTCGGCCACATGCCCGGCTGGTGCCCGCCCGTCCACGCCGTCGGCCCCTGGCGGCCGGTGGAATGCATTGAGGAGGCGGGGCCGCTGCACGTGGAATCCGCCGACCTCCGCACCGGGTTCGATGGCCGGAATGGCAGTTTGAGCCTCGGCCTGTCCGTGGAGTGGAACGGCCCGGCGCGCCCTCCGGCCTTCGTCGAGGTCGCGGGGCGGCGGGCGGAACTGGAATGGATGGACGCCCGCACCTTGCGCGGCAGCCTCACCATCCCCGAGGTCGAACCCTGGTGGCCGCACAGCCATGGGCGCCCCGCTCTGCACGCCGTGAGCGCCAATGTTGGCGGTGTCCGGGTCGATCTCGGCCGGACGGGCTTCCGCCGCATCGAACGCGACGCCGGGCCGGACGGGCGCGGCTTCGCCCTGCGCGTCAACGGGGAGCGCGTCTTCTGCCGGGGCACCTGCTGGACCACGCCGGACATCGTCGCCCTGCCAGGCGGGCGCGAGGCCTATGAGCCGGGGCTGAGGCTGATGGCGGAGGCCGGCATGAACATGGTCCGCGTCGGCGGCACCATGACCTACGAGGCGGACGCCTTCTTCGATCTGTGCGACGAGCTGGGGATCCTGGTCTGGCAGGATTTCATGTTTGCCAACTTCGAATACCCGACGGATCCCGCCTTCCAGCAGTCCGTCCGGCAGGAGGCCGCCCAACTCCTCGACCGCACCCAGGCCAGCCCGTCGCTCGCGGTGCTGTGCGGCGGCAGCGAGGCGATGCAGCAGGCGGCCATGCTCGGCCTGCCCAGACCAGCCTGGAGCCAGCCGCTTTTCGATGAGCTTCTGCGCGCCGAGGTGGAGCGTGCCCGTCCAGACGCCGTCTATGTCCCCAACTCGCCCCATGGCGATCCGGAATGGGGCGACCTGCCCTTCGCCGCCCATTCCGGCGTGACCCACTATTACGGGGTCGGCGCCTACCAGCGGCCGTTGGAGGACGCCCGCCGCGCCGGCGTGCGATTCGCGGCGGAGTGCCTCGCCTTCGCGAACGTGCCGGAGGCCGCCGCCCTGCCCCCCGGCGCGCCGCCTGTCCATCACCCCCGCTGGAAGGAAGGCGTGCCGCGCGATGTCGGCGCCTCCTGGGATTTCGAGGATGTTCGGGACCATTACCTGAAGCGGCTCTACGGCGTCGAGCCGGCGGCCCTGCGCTACGAGGACCCCGACCGCTACCTGCGCCTGTCCCGCGCCGTGACGGGGGAGGTGATGGAGGCCGCCTTCGCCGAATGGCGCCGTCCGGGGTCGGGCTGCGGGGGCGCGCTCGTCTGGCTGTTCCAGGATCTCCGGCCGGGCGCCGGCTGGGGCGTGGTCGATGCGGCCGGCGGGCCGAAAGCCGCCTGGCACGCCCTGAAACGCGCCTTCCGCCTGGTGCATCTCGCCCTGACGGACGAGGGAGTCAACGGGCTGGGCATCCACTTGATCAACGAAACCGCGCAAGTCATCAAGGCGACCCTGTCGCTGTCCTGCCTGCGTCACGGCGAACTTCCCGTGGTCCGCGCGGAGCGACCGGTGACCCTGCCCCCGCGCGGCGCGTTCACCCTGTCCTCCTCCGCGCTGCTGGACTCCTTCTTCGACATCACCCACGCCTACCGCTTCGGGCCGGCCCCGCACGACGCGACGGTGGCGCTGCTGGCGGACGCGGAGGGCAACCGGATCGCGGAGGCCTTCCATTTCCCGCGCGGCTATCCCATCGCCCCGGTCGATCTCGGCCTGTCCGCCGAGGCGTTGCGCGATGAGGAGGGTTGGAGCCTTCTGGTGATCAGCCGAAGACTCGCCCTGTCCGTTCATATCGAGGACGATGGCTACCGCGCGGCGGAGGAGTGGTTCCATCTCGCCCCCGGTGCCGAGCGGAGGGTGCGTCTCATCCCGCGTAACGGAAATGACATATCCGTCCGGCCCGATGGCGAGCTTCATGCGTTGAATGCCACGGCACCGGTTCGCTTCAGAGGTTCGGCATGATGCCCATAGAGTTCGACGGCTGTTTCGGCTGGCTCCACCCGGCATCGGGCGGGCGTGGGGTGGTGCTGTGCGGCCCCCATGCCACCGAGGAACTGATCCTCCACCGTGCCTGGCGCGACTTCGCGGAAACTCTGGCGGCGAGTGGCCTGCCGACCTTGCGCTTCGACTATCACGGCATGGGGGACAGCGCGGGCGGCGATGAGGATCCGGGGCGGGTGCGCGCCTGGATCGACAGCGTCCGCGCGGCGGTGAAACGCCTCCGCGCGGAGACCGGCGTGGCGGAGGTGACGCTCGTCGGGTTGCGGCTCGGCGCGACGCTGGCCGCCAGCGCGGCGGCCGAGATCGGCGGGGTCGACCGGCTGGTGCTGATGGCGCCCTGCGTGTCCGGCAAAGCCTTCGCGCGCGAGACGCGCGCGCTCGCGCGCATGATCCCCCTGCCCGAAGGCGCCCGGCAACCGGATCCGGCCAAGGGGATCGAGGCGGCGGGTTTCCTGCTGACGCCCGAGACGGTCGAGGCGCTGAACGGGCTCGATCTCCTGGCCCTGCCCCACCGCCCCGCACCCCGCGTCCTGCTGCTGAACCGTCCCGACGCGCCCGCCCCGGCCGGTCTGGCGCAGCGACTGCGCGACCTTGGCGCGGAGGTCGAGGAGGACACTCTTCCCGACTTCGCGGCCCTGATGCGCGCGACCGAGTGCGGTCCGGCGTCGCGTTCGGGCTTCGAACGCGTCGCGAGCTGGCTCGCGGAGGCCATGCCGCTTGCGGGCTCGGCTCCGATGGTGACGGCGGCGGAACCGGTCCTGGAACTGCCCGGTGCGGTGGAGCGGCCAGTGCTGTTCGGTCCGGACGGCGGCCTGTTCGGCGTTTACTGCGCGCCTTCCGGCGCTGCCACCGCGCGCCCGGCCCTGCTGTTCGTCAACAGCGGCGCGACGCACCATGTCGGGTCAGGCCGGGCCTGGGTCGTGATCGCCCGGCGTCTGGCGGCGCTTGGCTTCTCCTCGCTGCGCATCGATGTTTCCGGCCTCGGAGACAGCGCCGGGCGGACGGCGGGATGCGACAACCTGATCTACCACCGTGGCAGCCTCGGCGACGTGCTCGCCGCCGTGGATTGGCTCGAAAGCCGGGGCCATTCCCGCTGCACCGTGGTCGGGCTATGCGCCGGTGGCGCGCTGGCGCTGAACGCGGCGCTCGCCGATCCCCGAGTCACCGGGCAGGTCGTCATCAACCCCGGCCGCTTCTTCCTGGGCGCCGGAATCACCACGGAGGACATCAAGAAGGCGGCCCTGCACAAGGACGCCGGCGGCTATCTCCGCCAGCTCACCCGCCCCGGCGCCTGGAAGGCTGTCCTGCGCGCCGACCGGCGGGCCGCCGGTATCGCCCGCTCGCTCCTCATCCGGGCGGCGTGGCGGACGGCCGGGGCCGTCGGGGACGCCGCGGCGCGGCTGTTCGGGCGGGAGACGAGCGGGCCGGGCAATGTTCCCCAGCGCTTCCGCCGCCTCGCGGCGCGTGGCGTGGACACGCTTCTGGTCTACAGCCGGGGCGATGTGACGCTGGGGGAACGCGACCTGCGGCTCGGGCCCGACGCTGAACGCGTCCGCGACGTCCCGCGCCTGCGCCTCGTCATGCTCGACGGCGCCGACCACAGCCTGACCCTCCGCTCGGCGAGGGAACGCTTCATGGATCTGCTGGAGGAACATCTGCTCCAGAGCCAGCCGGCGGAGGAGAGGAGCCGTGCCGCCGATGCCACATGGTCGGGCGGTGGTGGCTGTGGCATACTGGACCGCCAATCCACATTGCCCTCGGCACCACGTCCATGCGCCTCCCCGCCCTCCTGACTGCCCGACCGGGCGGCGGAAACCCGTTCCAGCCCCTATTCCCGGCCCTGGCCGCGGGCATGCTCCTGGCATCCGTCCTTCCCGGCTCCGCCCTCGCCGCCTCGGTGTCGGCCGGACAGGCCGAGGCGAAGGACGTGGCGCGGTCCGGAAACTGCACGCCGACCAAGGTCGAGGTCATGCGCTACACCAGCGGCCGGACGGGCGAAACCGTGTTCAAGGTCAACTGCTCCGAGGACAAGGAAGCCTTCGTCCTCGTCCAGTGCCGTTCACGCACCTGCACCCTGATGCGCTGAACGGGAATTCACCGCTTTTTAACCGCCTTCGCGTGCAATGACATTTCCGGGACCTGTCCCGGTCTTTTCCGGATCGATGGTGCGGGCATGCAGTTGCGGCGTTCGATGGTTTTGGTCGGGTTCCTGCTCGCCGCCGGCGGGCTCGGCGGGTGCGCCGCCGGGCCGGTGGTCGGTGCCGCCGTGGCCGGCGCGCAGGTCGCCTCGCTCTCCAGCACCAAGAAGACCCTGGACGACCATGTCGCCTCCGGCATCCTCGGCGAGGACTGCTCGACCATTTCCCTGGCCGAGACGGGGCGTTACTGCAACGAGCGGGTGAAGGTGGACCGCTCCAACCTCTATTGCTATCGCACGCTGGCCGATGTGGAATGCCACCACATTCCCGACCCCTACCGAAACGGCAACACCGCGCTCGCAAGCCCCCCGCCGGACCGAAAAACGCTCCCCAAGGCGAAGGGCTGGTTCGAGTAGGCGCATAAACAACCCGCTCGGGCACCCTTGCATGAGGGCAAGGGGCGTGCTTGGTTGCCGGCATGACTCCCGAAGAGCTGCGCGCGCGCGTCCTCCACGAGGACTCCGACCTTTTCGTCATCGACAAGCCCGCCGGGCTGGCGGTGCACAAGGCCGGGAAGATCACCGACCATCTCGAACTTTACCTTCCAGCACTCGCCGGGCCGGACGGCGTGGCGCCGCGGCTGGGCCACCGGCTGGACCTCGACACGGCGGGCTGCCTGATCCTCGGCCGTTCCGACTGGGCGCTGAAGCGGCTCGGCCGCCTGTTCGCCACGGGCCAGGTGGAGAAGACCTATTGGGCGGTTTGCGAGGGCACGCCGGCGGCGGACGAGGGCACCATCGATCTCTCGCTCCTGAAGGTCAACCAGCCCGGATCCTGGAACGTCGTCACCGGCCACCCCGACGGCCAGCCGGCGGTCACCGATTACCGGGTCCTCGGCAGCGCCGAGGGGCTGTCCTGGCTCGAGTTGCGGCCCCGCACGGGGCGGACGCACCAGATCAGGGTCCATTGCGCCGCCATCGGCTGCCCGCTGCTGGGGGAGCCCTTCTATGGGCCGGAAAAGCGGCTGCGGGGAAATCTGCATCTGCTGGCCCGTTCCCTGGCCTTCCAGGTGAGCCCTGACCATCCCGCGGTGAAGGTGGCGGCCCCTCCCCCGCCGCACATGCGCGCGGCACTCGCGGCCTGCGGCTGGAACGGCGGTGCGGCCTCCGGTTGACCGGTCAGTGAAGCTCGACGACGCCTTCGGCGAGCCAAACCATGTGTTCGAGCGCCGGGTCCGGCATGGTCAGCGCCTTGCCCTTCGGCACGACGGTCCGCCCGGTGTTGTCCAGCACGGGTCCCCGGAAGACCGCGGCGTTGCCGTTGGCGAGCTGCATGCGCGCGGCGTCGGCGTGGGCCCGCGCCTCCAGCATCACGGACGGTCCATAGGGCGTGTTCCGCACATAGCCTTCCTTGAAGCCGCCGCGGATCACGCGCGGCCAGGGCTGGCCCGCGGCGATCCTGCGGACCACGTCCATATAGGCGTTCGTCCAGTTCCACTCCGCCCCGGTCAGGAAATTGTCAGGCGCGATGGCGGACAGGTCGGAATGCACCCCGCAGCACAGCAGGTTCCAGGCGGCCGCCGTTTCCAGCACCGGGCGCGGCCGGAGGACATGCGGGACCAGCACGTCCGCTCCGCGGTTCACCAGCGCATGGGCCGCCGCCGCGACCTCCTTCGGCGTCGCGTCCTGGCCCGCATAGGCGAGCTGGACCGTCACGGCCGGGTCGGCGCGCTTGGCGCCGAGCGCGAAGGCGTTGACGCCGCGCAGCACCGAAGAACTCGGGTGCGAGGCGACGAGGCCGATGGTCTTGGAAGCGCTCGCGTAGCCGGCGACGATGCCGGACACATGCTGCGCCTCGCTCAGGAAACCGTCATAGAAGCCGACATTGTCCGGCAGGCGCATACCCTCCATCGGTGCCGCGCAGAGCAGGAAGGCCGCTTCCCGGTGGGCGTCGGCATGGGCCAGCAGGGAGGACAGAAGGTCCCCCGGCGCCGTGACGAACACCACGCGGCAGCCCCGGCCGCGGACCAGATCCTCCACCGCCGCCGGCAGCCCGGCGGGCTCCGCCTCGATCTCCTCCAGCCGGACGCCGGGAATCGTGGACAGCGCCTGCGCGGCATCCGCATGGGCCTGGTTGTAGCCGAAATCCGTCCGGCTGCCGCAATAGGCGACGCCAACCGCCAGGGGCGCCCCAGTGGACGCCGCCATGGGCGCCTGGGCCAGGACCTCCGGGGCGAGGGCCGCGTGCGCGGCCGTGGCCAGCGCGGCGGCCCCGAAACCCTGCAAGATCCGTCGGCGGTTGAAGTCCATCTCTGCCATACAGCCTCCTGTCGACCGTATGACTATAGCGGGAGGTGCTTCTTCATTCATCCTTAAACGTCGCCGGTCCCCGGCGGGGGATCCGCAGGGGGCCGGAGCGTGCCGTTCCGGGCCGCGACTCAGGCGGCGTCCTTATGGCGGTGGCGCTCGTACAGGAAGCGGAGCACCTCGCCGCGACAGTGGATGTAGGTCGGGTCCTCGGCCAGCGACAGCCGGTGGCGCGGCCGCGCCAGCGGGATCTCCAGCACCTCGCCGATGGTCGCGGCCGGGCCGTTCGTCATCATCACGATCCGGTCGGACAGAAGCACCGCCTCGTCCACGTCGTGGGTGATCATGATAACCGTGTTGCCGAGCTTTGACTGGATCTCCATCAGGCTGTCCTGGAGATGGGCGCGGGTCAGCGCGTCGAGCGCTCCGAACGGCTCGTCCATCAGCAGGACCTTGGGCTGCATCGCCAGGGCGCGGGCGATGCCGACGCGCTGCTTCATGCCGCCGGAGATTTCCTCCGGATACTTCTTCACGGCATGGTCCATGTGGACGAGCGACAGGTTGTGCAGCGTCCATTCATGGCGCTCGGCGGCCGACTTGGTCCGGCCGAACACCTTGTCCACCGCCAGCTTCACGTTGTCGTAGACGGTGAGCCAGGGCAGCAGCGAATGGTTCTGGAAGACCACCGCGCGGTCGGGGCCGGGTTCGTTCACCTCCCGGTTCTCCAGCAGCACGCCGCCGGCCGTGGAGGTCAGCAGGCCCGCCACGATGTTCAGCACCGTGGACTTGCCGCAGCCGGAATGGCCGATGATGGAGATGAACTCGCCGCGGTCGATCCGCAGGTTCACGTCCTGGAGCACGACGGAGGTCATCTTGCCCCGCTTGAACTCCATGCCGATGCCTTCGAGGCTGAGATAGGCGCTCATGTCGGTATCCTTGTCTTCCGGGGACGGGATCTTGGCGGGATGAAGATCAAGACCGGGTACTGCGGCCGGACACGCGCGCCCCCAGGGCGCCGATCATCCGGTCGAGCAGGAAGCCGACGATGCCCACATAGACCAGCGCCAGGATGATCTCGCTCATCAGCGAGCTGTTCCAGGCGTCCCAGATGAAGAAGCCGATGCCGACGCCGCCGATCAGCATCTCCGCCGCGATGATCGCCAGCCAGGACAGGCCGATGCCGATGCGCAGGCCCGTGAACATGTAGGGCACGGTCGCCGGCAGCATGATCTTGAAGAAATACTCCGGACCCGACAGGCGGATGACGCGGGCGACGTTCCGGTAATCCTCGGGGATCTGCCGGATGCCGACGGCGGTGTTCAGGATGATCGGCCAGACCGAGGTGATGAAGATCACGAAGATGGCCGAGGGATCGGCCTGCCGGAAGGCGGCCAGCGAGATCGGCAGCCAGGCGAGCGGCGGAACCGTGCGCAGCACCTGGAAGATCGGGTCCAGCCCGCGATGGGCGAGGCTCGACTGACCGATCAGCACGCCCAGCAGGACGCCGACGACCGAAGACAGGGCAAAGCCGATGGCGACGCGCTGCAGGCTCGCGGCGAGATGCCAGAACAGCCCCTTGTCGATGCCGCCGTTGTCGAAGAACGGATCGACGATCAGCTCCCAGGTGTCGGTGACCACCTGGGAGGGCGGCGGCAGCAGGGCGCCGGGCAGTGAGCAGAGCGCCTCCCACAGCGCGATCAGGATGGCGAGCGCCACCATCGGCGGCACCACGGTGGAGGCGAGGCCGCGCAACCGGTCGGGCAAGGTGCCGATGAAGCCGGCCATGGCCGTTCCCAGCCGGGCGGAGAAGGACGGGGCTGCCTCGGCGCGCGCCTCGGAGTTGGAATAGATCGTCATGGTTCCTGAACTCCCGTGATCAGACGCGCGTGATGGCGAGCGACTTGAGGTAGGACGCCGGATCGGCCGGGTCGAAGACCTTGCCGTCGAAGAAGGTCTCCTTCCCGCGCGAGGTGCCTTCCGGCATATCGGCGGCGGCGACGCCCAGCGCCTTGGCCGCGTCGCGCCACAGATCCTCGCGGTTGACCTCGTCGATCAGCTTCTTCGCGTCGAGGTCGGCGGGCTGGTAGCCCCAGCGGATGTTCTCGGTCAGGAACCACAGGTCGTGGCTCTTGAAGGGGTAGGAGGCGAAGTCCTTCCAGAACTTCATGATGTGCGGGCTGTTCTCGACCACCCGGCCGTTGCCGTAGTCGATGGTGCCCTGGGAGCGGCCGAGGATGTCCTCCACCGGGACCTTGAACCACTCGCGCTTCGCCAGGATCTTGCACATCTCGGCCTTGTTCTCGGCCTTGTCGCACCACATCGCCGCTTCCTGGACGGCCATCAGGATGGCCTTGGTGGCGTTCGGGTTCTTCTCGACCCAGTCGGCGCGCATGCCCAGCGCCTTCTCGGGATGGTCCTTCCACAGCTCGCCGGTGGTCAGCGCCGTGTAGCCGATCTTCTGGTGGACGAGCTGGGCGTTCCAGGGCTCGCCCACGCAGAAGGCCTCCATCGTGTCCACCTTCATGTTGGCCACCATCTGCGGCGGCGGCACGACGATGGTCGAGACGTCCTTGTCCGGATCGACGCCGTTGGCCGAGAGCCAGTAGCGCAGCCACATGTCGTGGGTGCCGCCGGGGAAGGTCATGGCGCACTTCACTTCCTTGCCCGCCGCCTTGAGCTTGGCGAACTCCGCCTTCAGCCCCTTGGCGTCGGTGGTCAGCCCCAGTTCCTTGTACCGGTTGGAAACGGAGATGCACTGGCCGTTGGTGTTGAGGCGGGCCAGAATGACCATGGGAAGCTTCTGGTTGTTCTTCGTCACCTTGCCCGTGCTGATCAGGTAGGGCATCGGCGTCAGGATGTGCGCGCCGTCGATGCCGCCATTGGCCGAGCCAAGTTCGATGTTGTCGCGGGTGGTGCCCCAGCTCGCCTGCTTCTGCACTTCCACGTCGGGCATGCCGTGTTTGGCGAACAGGCCTTTTTCCTTGGCGATGATCAGCGGGGCGGAGTCGGTGAGCGCGATGAAGCCGAAAACCGCCTTCGTCGTCTCCGGCGTGGCGAGCGGCGCCGCCCAGGCCCCGCCGGGGAAGGCGCTGCGCGCGGCCGAGAGGAGCGCCGCCGTTCCCAGCGCACCCGCCGTGCCGGTCAGCAGACGGCGGCGGGAGAGGCCGGTGTTCGTGGCGCTCGGAGAGATCGTCTTCTCAGTCATCTCGCACATTCCTTCAGTGAGGCCCTTCAGTGAGGCGGCCTGGATCGAGGCGGTGGTGAGGCGTGGGTTCGAAGCTGGTCGGCCCTGGTCGTGGCCCGGGTCTGGGGCGGGGCCGTCGTGATGGCGCGTGGGGCTCGGCATGAGGTGCTCCCGGAAAAAAAGCACAAAAAAAGGCGGCCAAACGTCAGGCGGAACTCCCACCTGCGTTCGGACGCCATTATCCGAGGCCGGCCCATCTTGACCCGGCGGCTGTCTCGCGCGGTGCGCCGTCGTCAGCGCTCCGCTCGACCGCCGCATCGACGCCATTGCCGATGCGAACGAAAAGCTATTTGCAGTTACCGTGCCAACTGGAGCGGAGTTAAGAATAACCTTGTCTGGTAAGGGACGTGGTCACCGTCACTCCTTGCCCTTCTCTTCCTTCCCCTTGCCGCCTGCCCCAATGCGAAGCAAAGGATGCCAATTATTTGGGCTGCGAAGGTAACTGCACCGAGAATAGGCAGAAAAGGCGGAAATAGGGGTTTTCCGGCCCTGTTTCCACGCTCATATGTCGAGCCCCAAGTCGAGATTCGGGGCGCTGTGCGTCAGCCAGCCCACGGAGATCATGTCCACGCCGCTCTCCGCGATGGCGCGGACCGTCGCCAGCGTGACATTGCCCGATGCTTCCGTCAGCATGCGCCCGTCCACCATGGCGACGGCGCGGCGCAGCGTCGCCGGGTCCATGTTATCCAGAAGCACCACGTCGGTGCCCAGCGGAAGCAGTTCCTCCAGCTGCTCCAGCGTATCGACCTCGACCTCCACTTTCACCATGTGGCCGATGTTGGCCCGCACCCGCTCGACCGCGGCACGCACGCCACCGGCGACGGCGATGTGGTTGTCCTTGATCAGCACCGCGTCATCCAGCCCGAAGCGGTGGTTGTGGCCGCCGCCCAGCCGGACGGCGTGTTTTTCGAGCAGCCGCAGGCCGGGCGTGGTCTTGCGCGTGCAGACGATGCGCGCCTGCGTGCCCTCCACTTCGCGGACCAGCGCGCGCGTCGCCGTGGCGATGCCGGACAGCCGTCCCATGAGGTTGAGGCCCGTCCGCTCGGCCGTCAGCAGCGCCCGCGCCCGGCCGGACAGGGTCGCGATGGTCCCACCCGCCGGCACGTCGGTGCCGTCCGGTTGGGTAACCTCAATCTCCATCGAAGGATCGAGCAGGCGGAAGGCGATCAGCGCCGCCTCCAGCCCGGCCACCCTGCCCTCCTTCCGGGCGGCGATCCGCGCCGCCGTCCGCAGGTCCGCAGGCACGATGGAGTCGGTCGTCACGTCGCCCGCCCGGCCGAGGTCTTCGAGGAGCGCCGCCCGGACGAGCGGCTCGATGGTCAGAGGATGGAGCATGCTGCGTCTCCGGAAGCCGGATCCCCAGCCACGGCCAGGGCCGTGACGGGTGCGGACAGGTCGTTCAATGTGATGGTGTGACGTCGGGCGGCGGGGTTCTCCGCCGGCCAATCGCTGCGGAAATGGGCGCCACGGCTCTCCTCGCGCCCCAGGGCGGCGTGGAGCAGCAGGCGCCCAACCAGGGCCCGGTTGCGCGCCTCGCCCCAGCGGCGCACGTCGTGATGGGAAACCGCCGGCGCGGTTCCCAACCCCTCCAGCATGACGCCGATCCGGTCGAGCCGGGCACGCGCGGCCCGGAGCCCCGCGCCGCTGCGCACCAGCCCTGCCCCCTCGTACAGGACGCGGCGGGCTTCCGCCGCCATGGCATCGACCAGCGGCATGGCCGACCGGCCGGCGACGCGCGGCGGTTCCGGTAAGGCGAAGGGCGCCGCCGCAACCGCAGGCGCCTTCGCCAAGTCCTCGGCGACCCGCGCGCCAAAGACCAGCGCCTCCAGCAGCGAATTGCTGGCGAGGCGGTTGGCGCCGTGCACGCCCGTGCAGGCGACCTCCCCGCAGGCCCAGAGCCCCTCGACGCTGGTCCGCCCAGCGGCGTCGGTCACCACGCCACCCATATGGTAGTGCGCCGCCGGCGCGACCGGCACGGGCTCCTCAAAGGGTCGCAGGCCATGCGCGGCGCAGAGCGCCAGGACGGTCGGGAAGCCGCCGGGCTTGGCCGCGAGAGCCGGACGCAGGTCGAGGAAGACCGCCTCGCCCGCCGCGACCCGCCGCCCGATTGCCCGCGCCACGATGTCGCGGGGCGCCAGCTCGGCCAGCGGGTGTTCCGCCGCCATGAAGCGCCGCCCTCGCCCATCCAGGAGGGTGGCGCCAGCACCGCGCAGCGCCTCGGTCAGGAGCGGTGCCGGGTCGCGATCGACGGCGAGTGCTGTGGGGTGAAACTGGACGAACTCCAGGTCGGCGAGATGCGCCCCGGCACGCGCAGCGAGTGCCAGACCGTCCCCCGTCGCTTCCGCGGGGTTCGTCGTGCGGGCGAAGGCGGCGCCGATGCCGCCGGTCGCCAGAACCACGCGGGAGGTCCGGTGCAGGACCCAGCCCTCGGGATGGTGGGCCATCACTCCCCGCACGCGCCCCCCGCCGAGCACGAGGTCGGTGGCGAAGGCGTTCGTCTCGACGCGGACGGCGCCGGATTCGCGCAGCCGCCGCGCGAGCGCGGTCACCAGCGTGCGGCCGGTGGCGTCGCCGCCGGCATGGACGATCCGCGCCATCCCGTGCGCCGCCTCCCGACCGAGGCAGACCGCGCCGTGCGTGTCCCGGTCGAAGGGCATGCCCTCTCCGATCAGCTCCCGGACCCACCTGGCGCCCTCGCGGGTCAGCAGGCCCGCTATGGCCGGGTCCACGAACCCGGCACCCGCCGCGACCGTGTCGGCGGCGTGGAGCGCCGCATCGTCGCCCGGCCCGATGGCGGCGGCAATGCCGCCCTGGGCGTGGAGGCTCGACCCACCGGGCAGCTCTTCCGTCTTCGTCAGCAGGACGACCGGCCCGGCCCTCCCCGCGTTCCGCGCGAGGTTCAGCGCGGTCACGAGTCCGGCCAGCCCGGACCCGATCACGACGACCCCCGCCTCGCGCACCGCATAGCCGCTGGTGGCGCTCATGATCCCCTCCCTTTGGCCGGAGTTACCGGGGCTTGACGGCGAGCATGCGGCCGACGGCCCGGCGCGCCGGTTCCGCGAGAGCCGGATCGATCTCGACGCGCGGCTCCAGGGTGCGGAGCGCCTCCAGGATGTTCGCCAGCGTGATGCGCTTCATGTGCGGGCACAGGTTGCAGGGGCGCACGAACTCCGTGTCCGGAGAGGAGGCGGCGACATTGTCGCTCATCGAGCATTCCGTGACCATGAGGACGCGCGGCGGGCGCTTTTCGGCCACGAAATCGATCATGCGGGCGGTCGAACCGACGAAATCCGCCGCTTCCAGCACGTCCGGGGGGCATTCCGGGTGGGCTATGACGACGAGACCGTCGAAACGGCCACGGAAATCCTCAATCTCGGCGCCCGTGAAGCGCTCATGCACCTCGCAATGGCCCTTCCAGGCGATGATCTCCACATCCGTCTGTGTGGCGACGTGCTTGGCCAGATACTCGTCCGGCAGGAAGATGACACGCGGAACGCCGAGCGATTCCACCACCTCCACGGCGTTGCCCGACGTGCAGCAGATGTCCACCTCCGCCTTCACGGCGGCCGAGGTGTTGACGTAGGCCACGACCGGCACGCCCGGATAGCGTTCGCGCAGAAGGCGGATGTCGGCCGAGGTGATCGATTCGGCGAGCGAACAGCCGGCGCCCGTGTCGGGGATCAGCACCGTCTTGGATGGATTCAGCAGCTTGGCGGTTTCCGCCATGAAATGGACGCCCGCCACGACGATCACGTCCGCGTCGGTCTCCGTCGCCCGCGCGGCCAGCGCCAGGCTGTCGCCGACGATGTCCGCCACACCGTGGAAGATCTCCGGCGTCTGGTAATTGTGCGCCAGGATCACCGCGTTCCGCTCGCGCTTCAGCCGGTTGATCTCATGGACCAACGGCGCATGAAACGGCCACTCGACCTCCGGCATCACGCGCTTCATGCGCTCGTAGATGGGGCGGGTCGCGCGCGCGACCTCCGGGCTGTAAGTAAGTTCGGCGGCTTCGGCCATCACCTTCCCTCCAAAAAATGCTCAGAAAGAGCAAAAACCTATCTGCTCGATATGAGCATATTGTTTTCTGCTCATCAACGTCTCATTGAAAAGGCCAGAATAGAGGACGTCTAATCGACTTCGACGTGTGTTTTTGCCGAAACATTCCCTTAGCCCATCACAAAGCCCCTATCAGTAATAGCTATTTGGTGGTATACCCTGTAGGATAGGGTGCCTTGATGATGTGAACCGAGGGAATCGTGCTGAAGACAGTCAAACTTTCTTTGAACGCTTTTCCTGGGATTCCAAAATCATTGAGAGATCCTGTTAAGGGAGACGCTGCTTCAAAAATACCAGTTAACTTGGCAGACCTATATCACCAGTACTACTTAGATAGCTGGGGTGTTAGGCCGCCGATTCCAGATCCAGCGCATTTTGAACACGTGCGCTACCTACTGCCTTGTTCTGATTTTCGTTTCTCGAAGCAGGGTCTCGGAATTGCGAAAACGTTCAAGGGCAATAAGTCAAATGAACTCGGCCAAGCCTTCTGTCGCTGGTTCCTAAGTGAACACTTGGACATCCATTACATAGCACACCTTGAGTCCGTGCGCGACCATGGTGCCCTTACCGACTACGGCGGTGTTTCCGTGCATACTAAGGAGAATGGGGAAGGTGATGCCCCCGATTATTTTTGCGTGTCAAGAGATAATAATATCTACCTCGCTGAGGCGAAGGGCACTCGACACGCAGTGGGCTTCAAGACGAAGGAATTCCAAGCTTGGCGTGACCAGTTCAATCGGGTGACGGTAAACGATTCGCAGGGTGAGCCTGCTAAGGTGAAGGGTTACATTGTAGCCATGCGCTGGGCAATGGAAACTGACAGTGCAAAAATCTCTACTACTCTGTTAGCAGAAGACCCTGAGACCTTAGGCGAACGGCCACTCGGTAGTGATAGCTTGGGTTTGGTGTTTGCGACGAAGTCGATTCACTACGCCTCAAGTCTACAGCGCCTGCGCCAGCCGTTAATGGCGCAGGCGCTGCTGCGGGGTTTCACAATCCCTGAAGAACTCCAGTTTCAACTAGTCGTATGGAAGTGCCTACTGCCACCCTTAGACAAGCTTCAGTTCGTAGGAGGCTATTTCCCTGACTCCCCCGGTCTTCCCCCAATCAAACTGACCCCAGAGGGCCAAGTGATATTCCATCCAGCGGACCCTTTCCGGCTTGACATCGGCTCGGGAACTTTCTTCGGAATTGAAAAACGGACATTCAAGATCCTAGCTGAGGCTACGCGTACCGGTCCTCACGCGGTGGCACAGCTAGAACCCTTAGAAGGTAGTCGGTTTGCCGAAAGCAGCCTGAGCCTACTTCGCGACGGGCACATACTGGGTCCAGTAGATTTTTTCCGACCAGTCGAAGTTATTACGGTCTAGTTCTACGCTGTTAAATTAGTAAAATTCCACTTTTCTGGTCAATTATAAAGCCGAGGTTTTTTTTAAAGCGGGCTCTATGCCCACTCTACGGCATCGACTTACAACCCTCCTGACCGGCACATGAGACTCGGTCAATTGGAGTGGCTGCTCCGCCAGTATTTTTCTCCGTCAATGCGACCCTCAGTTCCCCAATTTAAAATACTTCCTAGTGAGCATCCGGAGGCAGCGCGCCCGTGCTCGTGCGCTCCAGCATGGCCTCGCGCCGGAAACGGTAAAGTTCCGCCGGGCGTCCGCCGGTCTGGCTCTGGAGTTGGCCGGTGGGCTCGACGAGGCCGCCGGCGATCATCAGCCGGCGGAAGTTCTGCTTGTGCAGGCGGTTGCCGGACAGCGCCTCCACCACCTGCTGCAACCGGTGCAGGGTGAAGGTCGGGGGCAGAAGCTCGAACACGATGGGGCGGTATTTCAGCTTGCCGCGCAGGCGCTCCAGCGTGGCGGCGAGGATGCGCCGGCCGTCGCGCGCCATGGGACGGCCGAGCGCGCGCGGCATGTCCAGCCGGCCGGCGCCGGGCTCCTCCACGCCGGCCCGGCGCTGAAGGTCGCGGTCCCGGAAGGACTCGACGAGCAGCCCGGCCTCGTACAGCAGCTCATAGCGCTCCAGGACCCGCTCCCCGTCCCACTCCGCGCCGTCCATCGCGAAGGCGAGGTGCGCGCGCTCCTTCCGGCGGGCACGCGCCCGCTCGTCCGTCTCGACCGCGATCCAGCGCTCCAGCGCGGGGCGGATGACGCTGTCGAGGATGGCTGGCCGCTCCTCGCGCCAGTCCTCCCAGGGGAAGCAGTCGTAGAGGTCGCGCCATTCGGCTCCACCGCCCAGCGCCGCTTCCCGCACCAGGGCGAGATAGCCGACCACCACGGACCGGGCGCCGCCGAACAGCTCGTGCGGGTCGCGGTGGCGGTCGCCGAAGGTGTAGAGCTGTTCCACATAGCGCAGCGACAGGCCGGACAGCCCCTCGGCCACGGCGCGGACCCCGTCCTGGAGCGTGCGGAAACGGTTGGGGTCGAAGGGTGCTCCCGGAAGGGCGTCGCGGTGCGGCGGGGTCTCGTCGCCGCGCCGGAAGGGCTCGGGAATCTCGAAGCCGCTGCGCACGACGACGACGCGCGGGCTGGTGCCGGCCACCGCCACGATGGCCACCGTCAAACCGAGCTGCGTCCCGTACGCCACACCTGCCTCCCCGCCCCGAACCCGGCGCGGAGCATACGCATCCCGGACGCGCGAATCATCCCCGGAAAAGGCGTCTCAGCGGGCGTCCCAGTTGGCGAGCAGCTGGCGTTCCTCGGCGGTCATGCCGCTGACGTTGCCCGGCGGCATGGCCGAGGACAGCCCGGCCTGCTCGCGGATCTGCCGGGCGTGGCGCCGGATATCCCCGGCATTGTCGAGGCGGACGCCGCGCGGCGGGTGGGCGATGCCGTCCCACACCGGCTCGGCCGCGTGGCACATGCCGCAGCGGGTCATCACGACCTCCTCCACCTGCGCGAACTCGACCGGCACAGGGGCCGGGACTGCGGCGGCCTCCGCCCGGCCGGCGGGGCCGAAGCTGCTCAGCCAGACCATGACGGCGAAGCCGGCCGCCGCGACTCCCCAGGTCCACCAGGGGGTGGGCCTCCCGGCGTGGCGGGAATTGAAGAAGTGCCGGATGGCCGCACCCATCACCAGCACCACGGCGACGATCACCCAGTTGAAGCGGGTGGCGAAGGCCAGCGGGTAATGGTTGCTGATCATCAGGAAGATGACCGGCAGCGTCAGGTAATTGTTGTGCAGCGACCGCTGCTTGGCCTGCTTGCCGAGCGCCGGATCGGGGCTTTCCCCCTTCAACAGGGCGTTCACCACCTTGCGCTGGTTCGGGATGATGAGCATCGCGACGTTGGCCGACATCATGGTGCCGATCAGGGCACCCACATGCAGCAGTGCCGCCCGCCCGCTGAACAGCTCCGTGAAGCCCCAGGCCGCCGCGACCAGGAAGGCGAAGCCGACGAGCGCCAGCGCCGTGTCGTTGCGGCCGAGCGGCGACTTGCAGAGCCGGTCATAGACGACCCAGCCCAGGACCAGCGTGCCGACACTGACCGCGATCCCTTGCCAGGGCGTCAGCTCCATCACCGTCGGGTCGATCAGGAACAGGTCGGCGCCCGCGTAATAGAGAACGCAAAGCAGGAAGAAGCCGCTGATCCAGGTGGTGTAGGCCTCCCACTTGAACCAGGTCAGCTCCTTGGGCAGCCGGTCGGGTGCGACCAGATACTTGACCATGTTGTAGAAGCCGCCGCCATGGATCTGCCAGGCCTCGCCCGCCGCCTTGTCGGGCAGCCCCTCGCGCCGCCGGAGGCTGAGGTCCAGATGCACGAAATAGAAGGAGGACCCGATCCAGGCGATGGCGGTGATGACGTGCAGCCACCGCACGGCGAAGTTGATCCATTCCCAGAGAATCAGGTCCATCGGCGAAAAACCTTCCTAGTCGCTGCGGCAAGGCGGGATGCGGGGCCGGGCTGCGGCAACGCTCCTGACCCTTCTTCGTAGCCTGCGCCGGCCCGCGCCGGAAGGCGCGCGATTTTTCAGCACTTTAAAAAATTCCGCAAAGATGGCCGGAAATGGCAGTCTGCCCGCCGGAGGGCAGTGATGGCGTTGCTTGAGAACATGCGTGTCTTCGTCCGGGTCGTCGACCTGGGCAGCCTGTCGGCGGCGGGGCGAAGCCTGCGGCTGTCGCCGGCGGTGGTCAGCCACAGGCTGCAAAGCCTGGAGGAGCATCTGAACGCCCGGCTGCTCAACCGCACGACCCGCCAGGTGCAGCTCACCGAGGCCGGCCAGGTCTTCTACGAGCATTGCCAGGAGGTGCTGGACGCGGCGGAGCGGGCGGAAAGCAGCGTCGCGGCCATCGGCGGCGCCCCGGCGGGCAGCCTGCGCGTGACCGCCCCGCTCGGCTTCGGGCGGCAGGTCCTGGCGCCTCTAGTGCCGAAGTTCCGCGAGGCCCACCCGCTGGTCGATGTGCGGCTGCGCCTGTCCGACCACATGCTCGACCTCCTGCGGGAGGCGGTGGACGTGGCGATCCGCATGGCGGTCCTGCGCGATTCGAGCCTCGTCGTCCGCCGCGTCGGCGAGCTGCGCCGGGTCCTCTGCGCCGCCCCCTCCTATCTGGAGGAGAAGGGCACCCCGGCCCGGCCGGAGGATCTGCTGGACCACCACTGCCTGCTGCTGCGCTTCCCCGGATCCCAGCAGTACCACTGGACGCTGCAGGGCGAGGGCGGGCCGATGACCCTGCCGGTGTCCGGCCGCTTCGACGCGGACGACGGCGACGTGCTGACGCAATGGGCGGTCGAGGGCCAGGGCATCGTCCTGAAGCCTCTGTGGGAGGTGGCCGGCCATCTGGAGAGCGGGGCGTTGCGCACCATCCTGCCGGACAACCCGCCGGAACCGGTGAGCCTTGCGGTTCTCTACCCGCATCGCAATCTGTTGCCGGCGAAGGTGCGGGCCTTCACGGACTTCCTCGTGGACCATCTGCGGGCCGACCTGACCCGCCGCCATCCCGACGCCCTGTTCTGACCTGATAACCTTCTTTCCCTAAGTCTGGTTTCTCGGACCCATGCACGCGGATTCCAAAGGCGTCTGCCGGGACTGCGCCGCCGCCCTGAAGGGCACGGAGGCGCGCTGCCCGAAATGCGGCAGCCGCCGGCTGTTCCGCCATGATGAGCTGCACTCTCTGCACATCGGCCACATCGACTGCGACGCCTTCTACGCGACGGTGGAGAAGCGCGACCGGCCGGAGCTGGCGAGCCGCCCGCTGATCGTCGGCGGCGACCACCGGGGCGTGGTGGCCGCCTGCTGCTACGTCGCGCGCATGGCCGGCGTCCGCTCCGCCATGCCGATCTGGCGGGCGCTGGAACGCTGCCCGGACGCGGTCGTGCTGCCGCCGGACATGGCGAAATACAAGGCGGTCGGCCACCGCGCCCGCGCGATCATGGAAACCTTCACGCCGCTGGTGGAGCCGATCTCCATCGACGAAGCCTTCCTCGACCTGCGGGACGTCGGCGACCGGCTCAGCATCAGCCCGGCCCAGGCGCTGGTGGAGCTGGTCCGCCGCTTCGAGACGGAGCTGGGCATCACCGCCTCGATCGGGCTCAGCTACAACAAGCTCTTCGCCAAGATCGCGTCCGACCTCGACAAGCCCCGCGGCTTCAGCGCCATCGGCCGGGCGCAGGCCGTGCCCTTCCTCGCACCGAAGAAGGTCTCCATCCTCTGGGGCGTCGGCCCGGCGCTGGAAAAGAAGCTGGCCGGCGACGGGATCCTCACCGTCGGCGACCTGATGGACAAGGAGGAGATCTGGCTGGTCCGCCGCTACGGCGCCATGGGCCGCACCCTGTTCCGCTTCGCCCACGGGCGCGACGACCGCCAGGTGGAGCCGGAGGGACCGTCGAAGAGCATTTCGTCGGAGACGACCTTCGACTGGGACACCAGCGAGCCCGAACTGCTGAAGCAGGAACTCCGCCCCTTGAGCGAGCGGGTCGCCCGCCGCATGGCGAGTTCCGGGCTGCTCGGGCGCAGCGTCGTGCTGAAGCTGAAATCCGCCGACTTCCAGCAGCTCACCCGCTCCCGCCGCGTCGATCCGCCGACGGCGTCCGCCGACACGATCTGGGCGACCGCCTGCCAGCTCCTGGAATCCGAAGCCGACGGCCGCGCCTTCCGCCTGATCGGGGTTGGCTGCACCGACCTGATCGATCCGGCGGAGGACGCCGAGCCAGAGCTGTTCGGGTCGGCTTGATGCAGACTCTGAGGTTACCGCCGAGACAAGCCCTTCCCGCCAAACGTGGCTGCTAACTCAAACGGCCAGCTCGAAGTCTTCGTCGAGCTTTCCTTTTTGCAACAAAAGCCACGATCCATAACCGACTGGATTTTCTGCCATTTGGTTCTCCGCAACCTGACCTAGGTCGCCTCCAAACACCCGCGGATGTTTATCGTGATTGGGGTTCTCCGCCGGCTGGGGCTCATCCTGCGCTGCCATCCCGGACCTCCATTCTGTGCGAAAACTATACTCCCGAGCGCCCGACAGAGGAAACGTTCCAACGAAACAAGACAGGACCCACCAATTTCCATTGCAGCAACCAAGATGCCGAAGCAGCGTTCATTGCCCTCCCGGAACGACTCCGCCCAGCCCCTGTTGTCCTGGCCCCTTCAACAGCGATGGCCGAGGAGACGACCGGATGGCACAGGTGAGAAAACGGGAACGTTCGAACCGCCACAAGGCGAAGCTGAAGGCCAAGCGCCGCCGCCAGCGCAACCGGGCCGGCAGCGCTGGCTGAGGACGGCGCTTAGATCCTGCGGATCAGCCGCACGGCCGCGAAGCCGAGCGTCATGATGAGGAGGCCGGCGGCGACGAAGGTCGCCGTCAGCCCGATGGCGTCGGCGCCCACGCCATAGATCATCGGCCCCAGCCCCTGCCCCAGGAAGAAGGCCGACGCGAAGAGGGCCAGCGCCGATCCGCGCGCCGTGGGGGCAAGCTCCGTCGCCTGGGTCTGCATCGTGTTGTGCAGCATGTAGAAGCTGAAGCCGGCGACCAGGAAGAACAGGGACACGACCGGCCAGGGCACCGGTGCGGCCGCCGCGACATAGGCGAGGCCGCAGAGCAGACCGCCGACCCGCATCATGCCCCACTGCCCCAAGGTCCCCAGCAGCCGCCGCACGACGAAGCTGTAGAAGACGCCGCCGACCGCGTAGGCGGCGATGGTGATACCCGCCTCAAAGGAGCCGGTGGCGCCATGGCCGGCGAGCATCGGCGCCACGAAGGGGAAGGCGCCGAACATCAGGATCCCCTCCCCCAGCACCGTCGCGAAGACGAAGACAGAGGCCGGATTGGACAGCACGAGACGGTACCGGTCCCGCGCGTCGGCGAAGGACAGGGCCGTGCGCGTCTCGTCGCTCGCCTTCAGGAACAGCACCGAGACGACCGCGATCACCCCGACGATCGCCGCCGCGAGGGCGAAGACGGGCCGCCAGCCGGTCAGCTCGACCATGGCGCCCGCCACGGCCGACCCAGACATCTGGCCCAGGATCACCGCCACCAGGAAGCGGCTGATGGCGAACTGCCGCTCGGCGTAGGGCACCCGGTCCCCGACGAGCGCCAGGGCGGCCGGGATGACGCCGCCCGCGAAGGACCCCGCCAGCACGCGCGCCGCCAGCACCGTCCAGTAGTTCGGCGCGACCGCCGACAGCGCGATTCCGACCGTGAGGACGATCAGCGACAGCCGGATCAGCCGGCTCTTCCCGATGGCGTCGCCGACCGGCCCCAGCACGAGCTGCATGACCGCGTAGGGCAGCGTGTAGGCCGAGGACAGCAGCGCCGCCTCCGACAGGCTCACGCCGAGGTCCTGCGCCAGGATCGGAAGCATCGGGTCGGTGGTGCGCAGGGAGAAAGCGCTCGCGAAGCCGCCGAGCGCCAGGACGAAAAGGAAGGGCATGCGGGCCGTTCGGTGCGGTGGAAACCGGCGAAGGTTGGGGCAGCCACGTTACCCCAACGCCCGCGCGGAAAGCCTCGAAGCATGACCATGGCAGCCATGCGGCAGGCCTCGCCCTTATACCGACAGGACAGGTCACCAGTTTGTCATTGCCGATCACGTTTCGTTCTTGCTTATCTCCGGCCCATGCACTCCGAGTCGCTCAGCACCGCCCAGCACCTCAGATCCCGAAGAACGAACATGGCGAAGAAGGCCGGTCCGGAAAGCCACAGCCTGCAAGGGGCGGAGGTCATCCGCTCCTACCTGCCCACCCTGCCGGAGACGCCCGGCGTCTACCGCATGATCGCCCATGACGGCGCGATCCTCTATGTCGGCAAGGCGAAGAACCTGCGCCGCCGCGTCGCCAGCTACACCCGCACGGACGGGCTGGTGAACCGCATCCGGCGCATGGTGTCGCTGACCCGCTCCATGGAGTTCGTCACCACCCACACGGAGGCCGAGGCGCTTCTGCTGGAAGCCAACCTCATCCGCACGCTGCTGCCGCCCTACAATGTGCTGGTGAAGGACGACCGCGCCTTTTCCTACATCATGCTGGGCAAGGGGCACGACTATCCCCGGCTGCTGCACCATCGCGGCTCCCGCCGCGGCGAGGGGGAACTGTTCGGCCCCTACGGCTCGCCGGGCTTGGTCGGCATGACGGTGTCGGTGCTCCAGCGCGCCTTCCAGCTGCGGACCTGCACCGACCAGATCTTCGATTCCCGCACCCGCCCCTGCCTTCAGCACCAGATCAAGCGCTGCTCGGCGCCTTGCGTGGGGCGGGTGACGCCGGAGGAATACCGGGAGCAGACGGACGAGGTGCGCGCCTTCCTGAAGGGCCGCAGCAGCGAGGTCCAGGCGGCCTTCGCCCGGCGCATGCACGAGCATTCCGAACGTCTGGAGTATGAGGCGGCCGCGCAATGGCGCGACCGCATCCGCGCCCTGACCAGCCTCCAGTCCCGCCAGGATATCAACATGGAAGGCGTGCTCGACGACGCGGACGTGATCGCCGTCCACGCCGAGGGCGGCACGATCTGCGTCCAGGTCTTCTTCTTCCGGGGCGGGCGCAACCAGGGCACCCGCGCCTTCTTCCCCTCCCACGACGCGGAGGAGGACGCGGCCTCCGTCCTCGCCGCCTTCGCGGGCCAGCTCTACGACGAGGCGCCGCCGCCGCGCCTGGTCCTGCTGAGCCACGATCTGCCGGAACGCGAACTGCTGGCGGACGCGCTGACCCTGCGCGCCGGGCATAGGGTCGAGGTCGAATGCCCCAGGCGCGGCGACAAGCACCGCGTCGTCGGCCACGCCCTGACCAACGCGCGCGAGGCGCACGGCCGCCGCATGGCCGAGCGTTCGACCCAGGCCCGCCTGCTGGCCGGGGTGGCCGAGGCCTTCGGCCTGCCCGCCGCGCCGAACCGCGTGGAGGTCTACGACAACTCCCACATCCAGGGCGCCTTCCCGGTCGGGGCAATGGTCGTCGCCGGGCCGGAGGGCTTCCAGCGCAACGCTTACCGCCGCTTCCACCTCGCCGCGGGCAGCGTCGATGGAACCACCGCCGGCAGCGACTACGACATGCTTCGGGAGATGCTGATGCGCCGCTTCGCCCGCGCCTTGAAGGAGGACCCGCAGCGGACCAGCGGCAGCTGGCCCGACCTCGTGCTGATCGACGGCGGCCTCGGCCAGCTCAATGTGGCGCGGGATGTGATGACGGAGCTGAGGATCACCGACGTGCCGCTCGTCGCCATCGCCAAGGGACCGGACCGGGACGCCGGCCGGGAGCGCTTCTTCATGCCAGGCCGGGAGCCCATCCAGTTCAAGCCGAACGACCCGGTGCTCTATTTCCTGCAACGGCTGCGTGACGAAGCGCACAACACCGCCGTGGAGAGCCACCGCGCCCGCCGGGTGAAGGCCATCCGCCACTCACGCATTGATGAAATCCCCGGCGTCGGCCCGATCCGCAAGAAGGCCCTGCTGCACCATTTCGGCAGCTCCACCGCCGTCGCCGCCGCCGGCCTGCGCGACCTGGAAAACGCTCCGGGCATCAGCGCCACCGTCGCCCGGCGGGTGTACGAGCATTTCCACGGGTCGGTTTGAGGAGAACAGATCGCAGCGGGCAAGCCAATGCGTGCCCACTGCATTCCTTTAAGACAGGTCGCTCATCGCCTGTTCCAACGACGGGTAGATCGACTCCGCGACGGAGCCGTCGTTGCGCATGGGGATGGGCAGGATCTTGACCGCCTCGATGGCCTTGTCGAGGGTCAGGCCGTTGACCTCGACGAAGCCGCCCTTTTCGCCATAGCGGCCGGCGACCCATTCCGCCGCCTCGGGATCGCCGTCCAGCTTGCCGTTGCAGGTGAACATGACGTGGGTGCGCTGGCCAATGTCCTTCGACCAGGCGAGATAGCCGTCGCCCGTGTCGATGGGGGTGAAGCCCTCGGCCACCGCCACCATGCGGACAGCCGCCCGCACGGTCGACTCCACGCCCTCCACGGGCTTCGCGCGCCGGTGGGTGCCTTCGTCGTAGAATCTGTCCGCCATGACCTTGCTCGCGCCCTTGTGAATCTCCCTGTGTGAACATGCAACGAGCGGAAATGTGCCGTCCCGCTTGCGGTCAGGACGAGGTCGCGGCGGCGGCAACCCGTTCGGCGGCGCGGTCGATCTCCGCCTCCGTCGTGCCCCGGCCCAGGCCGAAGCGCAGACTGCCATGCGCCTCCTCCGCCGTGCGCCCCATGGCGAGCAGCACATGCGAAGGCCCGCCCCGCCCGCCGGCGCAGGCCGAGCCGGTGGAGAGCGCCAAGTCCGGCAGGTCGAGCAGCAGGTCGGCGGCGTCCAGGCCGGGCAGCGTCACGTTCAGGCAGCCGGGCAACCCGTCCGCCGGGCTGTTGCGCCGCAGGCCCGGCAGGCGGGCGGACAGCGCGCCGAACAGCCGTTCCCGCAACAGGCGCAACCGCGCCGCGTCGCCGTCCCGCCGCTGCCTTGCAAGCCGGCAGGCGGCACCCAGCCCGACGCAGAGCGCCACCGGCAGCGTGCCTGCCCGGCGCCCCTCCTGCTGGCCGCCACCGAGGATCGCCGGGCGCAGGGCCAAGCCGTCGCGCAGCACCAGGGCGCCGATGCCCTGCGGACCATAAAGCTTGTGGCCGGAAAGGCTCAGCAGGTCGATGCCCTGCCCGCGCATGTCCAGTTTCAAGGTGGAGAGCGCCTGCACGGCGTCGGTGTGGAACAGGGCGCCGCACGCCCGGCAGAGCGCCGCCAGTTCGTCCAGCGGCTGGATCGTCCCGACCTCGTTGTTCGCGGCCATGACCGAGACGAAGGCCGGCCCAGCCTCCAGCCGCGCCGCCAGATCGGCGGAGTCCACGCGCCCGTCCCTGTCCACCGGAAGCACCGCCGTCCGGTGGCCGCGCCGGGCGAGTTCCGGCAGCATTTCCAGCACGCTCGGGTGCTCGACCGCAGAGACGACGACCGGCCAGCCCTCCGGTACGGCGCCGAGCAGGGCGAGGTTGTTCGCTTCCGTGGCGCCGGAGGTGAAGACCACCTCCCCTGGCCGCGCGCCGACCAGTGCCGCCACCTCCGCCCGCGCCGCCTCCACCGCGTCCGCCGCGCGCCAGCCCGCCCGGTGCCCGGAGTGCGGGTTCCCGGCGCCCGTGGCGGACAGCCAGGGCAGCATCGCTTCCAGCACCGCCCGGTCGAGGGGCGTCGAGGCGAGATGGTCGAGGTAGACGATATCGTCGGCGGGCGGCATGGCGGTCCGGTCGCCTCGCGGACGGCTAGGAGCCGAAGCGGCGCGCCGCCCGGTCCGTCGCCGCGGCCCGGGCTTGCGCGAAGACGGTCAGGATCTCCGCCGCCGCCAGCGCGGCGATCACCGCCGGACGCTTGTCGCTCACCCGGTCGCCGCCGATCGGACAGGTCAGGCGCGCCAGCCGGCGCGGGTCGCCGCCGCGCGCCGCATACTGCCGCTCGAAGCGCCGCCGCTTGGTGGCGGAGCCGATCAGCCCGGCGTAGGCGAAGTCGCCCCGGTCCAGCACCGCCCCGGCGATTTCGAAGTCCCGCTGGTGGTCGTGGGTCAGCACGAGATAGCCGGCCCCGGCCGGCGCCTCGGCGACGAGATCGACGGGCCGGGCGGCGACGATGCGGGTGACTCCGGGCGGCAGGAGGTCCGGAAACTCCTCGGCGCGCTCGTCGATCCACCGGACCGAGAGGGGCAGTGGCGCCAACGCGCTGGCGAGCGCCTTGCCGACATGGCCGGCCCCGAAGATCAGAACCGTGGGGTTGCGCGCGGCCTCCGCCCGTTCCTCCTCCTCCAGGCGGCGGAGCGTCGCGGCATCGGCGCGCTCCAGCCGCAGCCGGATGTGGCCGCCGCAGCATTGCCCCAGGGCGGGGCCGAGCGGCAGGTCCAGGCTCGTGCCGGCCTCGCCCCGCACGATCAGCCCGCGCGCGGCCTCGATGGCTTCCCACTCCAGCCGCCCGCCGCCGATGGTGCCGAGCGCCGCCGCCGGTCCGACCAGCATGCGGGCACCGGCCTCGCGGGGGGTGGAGCCCCGCGCCTCGGCGACCTCCACCAGCACCGCCGGGCGCCCGGCGGCCATCCATTCCCTCAACGCGTCGGCAAGGCCGATCATGCCGGCGCCAGGGCGGGTTGCGCCGTGCCGGCCTCCGCCCGCAGCCGCTCGATGGCGGCCAGCACCCGTTCCGGCGTGGCGGGCGCATCCAGGCGCGGCGGCAGGCTGTGGCCGGCGACGCTTGCCACAGCGTCGCTCAGCGCGTAGAGCACCGAGATGCCGAGCATCAGCGGCGGCTCGCCCACCGCTTTGGAGCGGAAGATCGTGTCCTCCGCGTTCCGGGCGTTCTCCAGAAGGTTGACGTTGAAGATCCGCGGGCGGTCGCCGCAGGCCGGGATCTTGTAGGTGCTGGGGGCGTGGGTGCGCAGGCGCCCCTGGCCGTCCCACCACAGCTCCTCCATGGTCAGCCAGCCCATGCCCTGGACGAAGCCGCCCTCGATCTGCCCCTTGTCCAGGATCGGGTTCAGCGACTTGCCGACGTCGTGCAGGATGTCCACCCGGTCCACGACATATTCGCCGGTCAGCGTGTCCACCGTCACCTCGCTGACGGCGGCGCCATAGGCGAAATAGTAGAAGGGGCGGCCCTGCCCCTTGGCGCGGTCCCAGTGGATCTTCGGCGTCTTATAGAATCCGGTGGCCGACAGCGGCACGCGCGCCATGTAGGCGAGGTGGGCCATCGCCGCGAATGTGATCTCCTCCGTGCCGATGCGGACGCGGCCGGGCAGGAACTCCACCTCGTCGGGCGCCACCTTCCAGTTCTCCGCCGCGAAGGCGACCAGCCGCTCCTTGATGGTGCGGCAGGCGGCCTGGGCGGCCTTGCCGTTCAGGTCGCTGCCCGAGGACGCCGCCGTGGCCGAGCTGTTCGGGACCTTGCCCGTCGTGGTGGCGGTGATGCGCACCGTCTCGATATCGACCTGGAACTCCTCCGCGACGACCTGGGCCACCTTGGTGAAGAGGCCCTGCCCCATCTCCGTCCCGCCGTGGTTCAGGTGGATGCTGCCGTCGTTGTAGACATGGACCAGCGCGCCGGCCTGGTTGTACTGGGTCGCCGTGAAGGAAATGCCGAACTTCACCGGCGTCAGCGCGATGCCCTTGCGCAGCAGCGGGTTGCCCGCGTTGTGGGCGCGGATGGCGGCTCGGCGCTCGCGGTAGCCGCTGGACGCTTCCAGCTCCTCCACGAGCCGGTCGATGATGTTGTCCTCGACGGTCTGGTGGTAGGGGGTGACGTCGCGCTCCCCGTGCCCGTAGAAGTTCCGCTTGCGCACGTCCAGCGGGTCCATGCCCAGGGCGTAGGCGATCTCCTCGATGACGCGCTCGGCCGCGACCATGCCCTGCGGGCCGCCGAAGCCGCGGAAGGCGGTGTTGGAGACCGTGTTGGTCTTCAGCGGCCGGGACGTCAGCGTCACGTCCGGGTAGTAGTAGCTGTTGTCGGCGTGGAACAGCGCCCGGTCGGTGATCGGCCCGGACACGTCGGCCGAAAAGCCGCAGCGCGCCAGGAACTCGCCCTCGATCCCCAGGATGCGGCCGGTCTCGTCGAAGCCGACCTCGTAATCGACCTCGAAGTCGTGGCGCTTGCCGGTGATGCACATGTCGTCGTCCCGGTCGGGGCGGAGCTTCACGGGCCGTCCGGTGATCCGCGCGGCCAGGGCGGCGGCGGCGGCGAACAGGTTCGACTGCGTCTCCTTGCCGCCAAAGGCGCCGCCCATGCGCCGCACCTCCACCGTAACCGCGTTCGACGGCACGTGCAGGACGTGGGAGACGACGTGCTGCACCTCGCTCGGGTGCTGGGTGGAGCTGTGGACGGTGACCTCCTCGTCCTCGCCCGGAATGGCCATGGCGATCTGGCCCTCCAGGTAGAAATGGTCCTGCCCGCCCATGGCGACCCGGCCCTTCAGCCGGCGCGGGGCCGAGGCGATGGCCGCCGAGGATTCCCCGCGCTTCAGCGTCATGCCCTTGAACACCAACTCGCCGGCCTTGCGGGCCGCCGTGATGTCCAACACGGGCTCCAACTCCTCGTAATCGGCCCTGGCGAGTTTGCAGGCGCGCCGGGCCTGGTCGCGCGTCGCGGCCACCACCAGGAACATCGGCTGGCCGACATGCTGGACCAGATCACGGGCGAAGAGCGGCTCGTCTCCCAGGCTCATCGAGCCGATGTCGTTGGCGCCGGGCACGTCGTCGGCGGTCAGCACCGCCGCCACGCCGGGTGCGGCACGCACCGCCGACAGGTCCAGCGAGCGGACCCGCGCGTGCGCCCGTTCCGACAGGCCGAGATAGGCGTGCAGCAGCCCGGCCGGCTCCCGCAGATCGTCCACGTATACGGCCTCGCCCGAGACATGCTTGTGGGCGCTGTCGTGCCGGCGGTCCTGGTGGACGGCGCCGGAAACGCCGGTGGCCGTGTCCTTTGCCGGTGCGTGGGGCGTGTTCAGCGTGTCAGGCATGGGCAAGGCTCCGGTCGCCGACCAGGCGGGTTTCCGCCGCCGGGTCCGTGGTTTCCACGTAGAGCTTCATCAGCAGGTTCGCCGCGACCCGCGCGCGGTACTCCGCACTCGCGCGCATGTCGGAGAGCGGCGTGAAGTCCTGCGACAGGGCGGCCATGGCGCGGCGCACCGTCGCCTCGGTCCAGGGCTGACCGGCCAGAGCGGCCTCCGCCGCCGCCGCCCGCTTCGGGATGCCGGCCATGCCGCCGTAGGCGAGCCGGACCGCCGTCACGGTGCCCCGCTCCACCGTCAGCAGGAAGGCGCCGCACAGTGCGGAGATGTCCTGGTCGAAACGCTTGGAGATCTTGTAGGCGCGGAAGCGCGCCCCCGCGGCCGGACGGGGCAGCAGGATGCTCTCCACGAACTCGCCGGGCCGGCGGTCCTGCTTGCCGTAATCGATGTAGAAATCCTCGACCGGCATGGAGCGGCGCTCGTCCCCGCGCCGCAGCACCAGCGTCGCCCCCGCCGCGATCAGGGCCGGCGGCGTGTCGCCGATGGGGGATCCGTTGGCGACGTTGCCGCCGATGGTCCCCATGTTGCGGACCTGGGTGGCGCCGATGCGCCGGATCAGCTCCCCGAAGTCGGGATAGAGCGCCGCGATGGCCGGGGCGGCCTCCGTGTAGGTCACGGCGGCCCCGATCTCCAGCCCGGCCTCGGTCTCCCGGATGCCGCGCAGCTCCGCCACCCGGCCCGTGTGGACCACGGTGCCCAGAACCCGCTGGAACTTGGTGACCCAGAGCCCGACGTCGGTGGCACCCGACACGATGGTGGCGTCCGGATTGTCCAGCAGAAGCTGCGCCATCTGCGCGGCGGTGGCCGGCGCGTGGAAGACCCGCCCGCCGCTGCCGACGCTGACCATCTCCTGATCCTGTAGGGCCTTGAGCTTCGCCGCGATGGCCGCCTCCTCCGCCGCGAAACGGTCGGCGGGCGCGCCGTCGCGACCCTCGCACAGGGCCTCCGCCGCCTTGACGATGGGGGCGTAGCCGGTGCAGCGGCAGAGATTCCCGGCCAGCGCATCGTCGATGGCCTGCCCGTCCGGGTTGGCCGCGCCGTGATAGAGCGCGAAGAGCGACATCACGAAGCCCGGCGTGCAGAATCCGCATTGCGAGCCGTGGCAGTCCACCATCGCCTGCTGGGTCGGGTGAAGCCGCCCGGCCGCGTCCTTCAGATGCTCCACCGTCAGGATCTGGCAGCCGTCGAGCGTGGGGAGGAAACGGATGCAGGCGTTCACCGCCTCGTAGCGGACGCGCTCACCGTCCAGCCGGCCGACCACCACCGTGCAGGCGCCGCAGTCGCCCTCGGCGCAGCCCTCCTTGGTCCCGGTGCGGCGTTCCTGGAGGCGGAGCCAGTCGAGGACGGTCAGGGTGGGATCGACCTCGCCGATCTCCCTCAGCTCATCCCCGAACAGAAACCGGATACTGGTGCGCATGGGTCCCCCCGTTGCGGCGATGCTGCATCGCGATGACACATCGATGACTATGGCGCATTGCCTGTGGGATGTTCCACCAGCCTTTCGCTCCTCTCAATCTGTGCCTTCCCGGAAAGAGTTTCAAAGCAATCCGAAAGGTCATTGCGCGGCGAAGGGTTTAGGGTGGCGCCGGTGAGATTTCGGCAGAGGAAGGCCAGCCGTGCAGGACAACACCAGCGACACCGTCCGGCGCGGCGCGGCCGATCCGTCCATCGGCGCCGCGCTGATGGCGCGCCTCGACGCGTTCGCCGCCTTTTCGGAGGAGCCGGGCGCGCTGACGCGCCTGTTCCTGACGCCGGAGCACGCGGCGGCGGCGAAACAATTGTCGGGCTGGATGGCCGAGGCCGGCATGACGGTGCGCACCGACGCGCTCGGCACCGTGATCGGCCGGTACGAGGGCACCGCGCCCGGCATGCCGGCCCTGCTGCTCGGCTCCCACATCGACACGGTGCGCAATGCCGGCAAGTATGACGGCAATCTCGGCGTGCTGGCGGCCCTCGCCGCCGTGCAGGAGCTGAACCGCCGGGGCGAGCGGCTGCCCTTCGCGGTCGAGGTGCTGGGCTTCGGCGACGAGGAGGGCGTGCGCTTCCCCGTCACCCTCACCAGCAGCCGTGCCGTCGGCGGCACCCTGACCCCGGCCATGATGGAGGTCGCGGACCGCGAGGGCGTGACGCTGTCCGACGCGCTGCGTGCCTTCGGCGGCGATCCGGGCGGTATCGCCGGTGCCGCGCGGCGGGACGCGCTCGGCTATGTCGAGCTTCACATCGAACAGGGGCCGGTGCTGGAGGCGGAGAATCTGCCGGTCGGCATCGTCACCGCGATCAACGGCGCCACGCGCCTGACCGCCACCGTGACCGGCATGGCGGGCCACGCCGGCACCGTGCCGATGGCCCTGCGCCGCGACGCGCTGGCCGCGGCGGCGGAGATGGTGCTGGCGGTGGAAGCGACGGCATTGGAAACGCCGGACCTCGTCGCCACGGTCGGCCGCATCGCGGCGGAGCCGGGTGCGGTGAACGTGATCCCCAGCCGGGCGGTCTTCACCATCGACGCGCGCTCCTCCTCCGACGCGACCCGGCGCGCCGGGCTTGACGCCATCACCGGGCGCCTGCGCGCCGTCGCCGCCCGCAGGGGCCTGGACCTCTCGCTGGAGACGGGGCACGAGGCGACGGCGACCGCCTGCGCCCCCGGCCTGATCCGGCAGCTTGAATCGGCGGTGGAGCGCTGCGGCTTCCGTCCGCTCCGGCTCGCCAGCGGCGCCGGGCACGACGCCATGGCGGTGGCCGCGGCGATGCCCGTGGGCATGCTGTTCGTCCGCTGCCGGGGCGGCATCAGCCATCACCCGGCGGAATCCATCACGGCGGAGGATGCCGGAACCGCCGTCGCGGTGCTTCTGGACTTCCTTCGGCATTTCGACCCGTCTAACCTCGCCGCCTGATCCACCGGCGCCCGCGACCGGGCGCCTCACACCGTGACGGACATGACCAACACCGCCGATCAAACCGCCATCCGCAACGCGCTCGCCGCCGACCGCGAACGCCAGACCCGCTTCCTGGCCGAGCTGGTCAAGGTCCCGTCCGACAACCCGGCCGGCGACTGCACCCCGCACGCCGAGCGCGCCGCCGGGCTGCTGGAGGAACTCGGCTTCGAGGTCGAGCGGCACAAGGTCCCCGACGATCTGGTCCGCGCCAACGGCATGATCAGCGCCACCAACCTGGTGGTGCGCCGCCGCTTCGGCGACGGGCCGGTGATCGCGCTGAACACCCATGGCGACGTGGTCCCGCCCGGAGAGGGATGGACCCGCGATCCCTATGGCGCGGAGGTCGTGGACGGCTGGATGTACGGGCGCGGCGTCGCCGTCTCCAAGTCGGACTTCGCCACCTACGCCTTCGCGCTGCGCGCGCTGGAAGCCGCCGGCGGCCCGCTGGCCGGCACGGTCGAACTGCACCTGACCTACGACGAGGAGGCCGGCGGGGAGATCGGGCCGCGCTGGCTGCTGGAGCAGGGCATCAGCCGCCCCGACTTCGCCATCGGCGCCGGCTTCAGCTACGCCGTCATCACCGCCCACAACGGCTGCCTGCATCTGGAGATCGACGTGAAGGGCCGCTCGGCCCACGCCGCCCTGCCGATGACCGGGGTGGACGCACTGGAAGCGGCGAACGGAATCCTGTCGGCGCTCTATTCCCTGCGCAAGGGCTTCTCCAAGCGCGTGTCCGACGTGCCGGGCATCGGCTCGCCCCAGCTCACCGTCGGCCTCATCAAGGGCGGCATCAACACCAACGTCGTGCCGGACCGCGTCACCCTGCGGCTCGACCGCCGCATGATCCCGGAAGAGCAGCCGGAAGCGGTCGAGGCGGAACTGCGCGCGATCATCGCCGAGGCCGCCCGGTCCTTCCCGGACGCCGTGGTCGATGTCCGCCGCATCCTGCTGGCCCGCCCGCTCACCCCCCTGCCCGGCACCGACCGTCTGGCCGAGGCGGTGTGCCGCAACGCCACCGCCTGCATGGGCGAGCCGGTCGGGACCAAGGGCGTGCCGCTCTACACCGACGCGCGCCACTACACCGAGGCCGGCGTGCCCATCGTGCTGTTCGGCGCCGGCCCGCGCAGCATCGAGGAGGCCAACGCCCACCGCGCCGACGAGCGCCTGCCGCTGAGCGACCTCCACAAGGCGACGGAAACGGTGGCGCTCTCGCTCCTCGACCTGCTGACCCCGGCCTGACCGGGCAAGGCGGAAAGCGTTATGGACACTGGGCGCGGGCTGGCTTTGCGCCGCCCGCCCCTTTACCGTGTCCGGATGTTCCGACAGGATTTCCCAGCACCATGACCCAGCGCGACAGCGGCCCCGCGGCCGAAGCCACCTCCCGCAGCCGCGCGATCCGCGGCCGCCTCCTGACCTTCCTGCGGGAGCCCGCCGGACCCGGCGACCGGGACAGCTACCGCTACATCGCCGACGGCGTCGTGCATGTCGCGGACGGGCGCATCGCGGCGGCCGGCCCCGCCGAAGAGATCCTGCCCGGCCTGCCGCCGGGCACAACGGTGGACCATCACCCGGACCGCATCGTCATGCCGGGTTTCATCGACCTGCACATCCACATGCCGCAGACGCAGGTCATCGCCTCCTACGGCACGCAGCTCCTCGACTGGCTGGAACGCTACACCTTCATCGAGGAGCAGAAATACGCTGACCCGGAGCATTCCGCGGCCGGCGCCCGCTTCTTCCTGGACGAGCTTCTGCGCAACGGGACGACGACCGCCGTCGCTTACGGCAGCGTTCACCCGCAGTCGGCCGACGCGCTTTTCGCGGAGTCGGAGCGGCGCGGCGCCTGCATTATCGCGGGCAAGGTTATGATGGACCGCAACGCGCCCAACGCGCTGCGCGACACGGCGCAGAAGGGATACGACGACAGCAAGGCGCTGATCGAACGCTGGCACGGCCGCGACCGGCTGCGCTACGCCGTCACGCCGCGCTTTGCCATCACCTCGACCGAGGCGCAACTCGAGGCCGCCGGCGCCCTGATGCGGGAGCATCCCGACGCCTACATGCAGACCCACCTGTCGGAGAACCTGGACGAGATCGCCTATGTCCGGACCCTCTTCCCGGACGCGCGCGACTACACGGACGTCTACGACCGCTTCGGCCTGCTCGGCCCGAACTCCCTGTTCGGCCATTGCATCCACCTGTCCGACGAGGAGCTGGACCGGCTGTCGGAAAGCCGCTCCGTCGCGGTCTTCTGCCCGACCTCCAACCTCTTCATCGGCTCCGGCCTGTTCGACCTCGCCCGGCTGCGCCGCCGCGAAGCCCCGGTGCGCGTCGGCCTCGCCACCGACGTCGGCGGCGGCACCAGCTATTCCATGCTGCGCACGGTGGCCGAGGCCTATAAGGTCCTCCAGCTCCGCCGCCAGAACCTGCCGGCCCTGACCGCCTTCCACCAGATGACCCGCGCCAACGCCGAAGCCCTCGGGCTGGACGCGGAGATCGGCACACTGGAGCCCGGCTGCTACGCCGACCTCGTGGTGCTCGACGCCCGCGCCACCCCCGCCATGGCCCACCGCATGGACACCGTGCGCGGCGACCTGGAGGAGGAGCTGTTCATCCTGCTGACGCTGGGTGACGACCGGTCGGTGACGAAGACGTATCTGCGGGGCGAGCCGGTGGAGTTCGAGGGCTGACTGAAAGAAGTCAGCGTCGCAGCGGCTGTTAACGTGGGCCACCACTTGAACGTCATCCCCGCTGTCGCGCATAGGCGCTAACTTTTGTACATCGGCCCGTTTTGCCGAAGCCTGCAACCTCCCTCCTCGTCATTCCCGCGAAAGCGGGAATCCAGTCCTTCCCGTAGCGAACCCTTTGGAAACTCTGGATCCCCGCGTCCGCGCTATGGAGTGTACTTATCTCGCTAAGCGGTAACGTGTTGAAAGACAATCGCTTTTCCGTCATCCCCGCGAAAGCGGGGATCCAGGAGTCCGCAGAACGAATGCTGTGGAAACGTCCTGGACCCCCGCTTTCGCGGGGGTGACGGTTAAGTGGCTGTTTTCTATGAGAAAGATGATCCAGAGATATGTACACCCTATAGCGCGTCCGCGGGGATGACGGTGGAAGGTGGTCGGAACCTTGATTTGGTCGATCAACCCTCAAAGTTAGCGCCTATGCGCTTTCGCGGGGATGACGGAGGGGTGGACGTCACTTGTTAACGGGCCTAAACGGCGGCCGTAAGAGGCGCCATCACTGTCGAATTACGAAAAAACTCAACCCAGCGCCTCACTGATCCCCCGTTCCAGCTCCCGCAGGTCGGTGATCAGCACCGTCCCCTCCGGGAACAGGTTCTCCACGCCCTCGGCCACGACGCCCACGAAGGGCATGGCGTGATGGGCCGCCGCGTCGAAGTCGGTGGTGGCGTCGCCGACGAAGACGCAGCGCGACGCGGTCAGGCCGTGCGCCTCCAGCAGTTCGGCGACGATGACCTCCTTCACCTTCGGCGCGCCGCGCACGGCGCGGAAATGACGGGTCAGGCCGCGCCGGTCCACGATGCGCCGCAGCTCCTCCTCCGGCGTGCCGGAGACGACGAACATCGGCAACTCGTTGGAGAAGCGCTCAAGGAAGGCCTCGGCCCCGGCAATGGCCGGGGTCCGCACCACCTGCTCCACCACCATCTCCTCGTAGCGCGTCGCCAGTTCGGCGATGCGCGCCTCGTCCGGCGGGTTGCCGAGCAGCACCTCCTCGAAGTAGCGGAACTTCGGGATGCGGGAGACGCCGCCATGCGCGAGCTGGTAGTCGCGCACCGCCTTGGTCACCGCCTCCCCGTGGGGGCGGTAGATCTCGACGAAGGCTTCCAGCTTCAGGATCGCGGAATCGACGATGACGCCGTCGAAGTCGAAGAAGATCGCGTCGCAGGGCAGCGTCATCGCGTCACACCACCGCCGTCGGCAGCGGCTCGCCGGCGAAGAAGGCCTTGAGGTTGGCGAGCACGAGGTTGCCCATGTCCATGCGCGTCTCCACCGTGGCGCTGGCGACGTGCGGCTGGAGGACGACGTTGTCCAGCGCGAACAGCGCCTCCGGCACCTTCGGCTCGTCCGCGAAGACGTCGAGCCCGGCGCCGCCGATCCGCCCCTCGGTCAGGGCGGCGACCAGTTCCGGCTCGTCCACGACGGTGCCGCGCGCCACGTTGACCAGGATGCCGTCGGGTCCCAGCGCGTCGAGCACGGCCCGCCCGACCATGTTGCGGGTGCCGGCCCCGCCGGTGGTCGAGACGATCAGGATGTCGCAGCCCCGCGCCAGCTCCTCCAGGCTGCCCACATAGCTCCAGGGGGCGCCTTCGACCGGGCGGCGGTTGTGGTAGGAGATTTCCATGCCGAAGCCCTGCGCGCGCTCGGCGATGGCGCGGCCGATTCGGCCAAGCCCGAAGATGCCCAGCCGCTTGCCGGAGATCTTGCGGGCGAGCGGCATCTTGTCCTTGCCCCAGCGCCCGGCGCGCACGAAGCGGTCGCCCATCGCCAGCATGCGGGAGGTGGCGATCATCAGACCGATGGCGAGGTCGGCCACGTCCTCCGTCAGCACGTCGGGCGTGTTGGTGACCCGGACGTTGCGCGAGCGGGCGTGCTCCAGGTCAACCGCGTCGGTGCCGACGCCGTTGATGCCGATGATGCCGAGATTCGGCAGCGCCTCCACCAGTTCCCGGCTCGCCCCCGTGCCGCCCCCGGTGACGATGGCGCGCACGCGCGGCCCCACCTCGGCCAGCAGGGCGGCGCAGTCGGGCGCCTGGGCCAGCCGGTGCACGGTGTAGGCCTCGTCCAGGGCCGCCTCGATGGCGGACATCATGGGTTCGACCAGGATGATTTCGGTCTTCATGAGGGCGGTCCTCCGGTGTCTCTGGCTTGTCTTTTCAGGGTGCCGAACGGGTCAGTGCGAGAGGATCTGGCCCAGGAAGTTGCGGGTGCGCTCCGACTTCGGGGCGGAGAAGAAGGTCTCGGGTGCGGCCTCCTCGACGATCTCGCCGCGGTCCATGAAGATGACGCGGTCGGCGACGCTGCGGGCGAAGCCCATCTCGTGCGTCACGCAGATCATGGTCATGCCGTCCTCGGCCAGCCCGATCATGGTGTCGAGCACCTCCTTGACCATCTCCGGGTCGAGCGCCGAGGTCGGCTCGTCGAACAGCATGATCTTCGGGCTCATGCAGAGCGCCCGCGCGATGGCGACGCGCTGCTGCTGCCCGCCGGAGAGCTGGCCCGGATACTTGCCGGCCTGGTCGGGGATGCGCACCCGCTCCAGGAAGCGCATGGCCGTCTGCTCGGCGTCCTTCTTCGCGATGCCGCGCACCTTCATCGGCGCCAGCATGCAATTCTGCAGGACCGTCAGGTGCGGAAACAGGTTGAACTGCTGGAACACCATCCCGACCTCGCGCCGCACCAAGTCGATGTTGCGCATGCCGGGGTCCAGCTCGACCCCGTCCACCACGATCCGGCCGGACTTGTGCGTCTCGAGCTGATTGATGCAGCGGATCATGGTGGACTTGCCTGACCCGGAGGGGCCGCACACGACGATGCGCTCACCCTTGCGGACTTCCAGGTTGATGTTCTTCAGCACATGGAAGTCGCCGTAGAACTTCTGGACGCCCTGCATCTGGATGATGACCTGGTCGGTCACACGGTGCGGGACGGGATGGTCCGCGATGTCGGGCGGCACCTGCATTGGGTCTCTCCGGGTCTTTCAAGGCGGTCGGGCTGGTTTGGGACGGAATCAGGGAGCCGACAGGTCGGGCAGGCCGGTGCCGAGCCACTTCTGGTGGATGGCCTCCAGCTCGCCGTTCTTCTTCACGGTTTCGACGAAGCCGTTGGTCCAGGCCAGCAACTCGTCCTGGCCGGGGCGCAGCGCTATGGCGTTCGGCTGGCGGCGGAAGACCATCTTGGTCTCGTAGCCGGCGCCGGGTGCGAGCTTCTTGATCTCCTGGGCCACGACGTTGCTGACGCCGATGGCGTCCACCTGCTGGGACAGCAGGGCCTGAACGGCGCTCGCGTCGTCGTCGAAGCGCATGATTTGCGTGCCCTGCGGGGCGACGGCGGTCACGGCCGTGTCCTGGGTGCTGGCACGGGTCACGCCGATGCGCTTGCCCTTCATGGCTTCCGCGTCCTTGATCGCGGTCGAGGCGGGGGCCAGCAGGCCGATCTCGATGGCGGCGTAGGGGGCGGAGAACTGCACCTGCTTGGCGCGCTCCGGCGTGATGCCGAGCGAGGCGACCAGCACGTCCACCTTGTTGGTCTGCAGGTAGGGGATGCGGTTCGGGCCGGTGACCGGCACGATTTCCACCGGCACGCCCATGTGCTTGCCCATCAGCTTGGCGACATCGGCGTCGTAGCCGTCCGGCTGGTTGTCGGTGTTCATGATGCCGAAGGGCGGGAAGTCCACCAGCATGCCGACGGTCAGCTTGCCCTTCTGCTTGATCTGGTCGACCGTCTGGGCGGCGGCCGTCTGGACGGCGGTGCCAAGCGTGGCGGCGGCCAGCAGGCCGGCGGCGACGGTGCGGATGAAGGTGCGCTTCATGATCTGTCCTCTCCTGGTGCGCCGGCCGGGGATTCCGGCCGGCAATGCCGGTTGGTGCCTCACCGTGCCGGTGCGGCGTAGCGTCGTTCGAGCCGGGCGCTGAGAAGCGACAGCGGCCAGCACAGGATGAAATAGAGCGCCGCGACGATCGCGAAGACCAGGAAAGGCTTGAAGGTCGCGTTGTTGATGATCTGGCCGGCGCGGGTCAGCTCGGTGAAGCCGATGATCGCGGCCAGCGACGTGCTCTTGATGAGCTGGACCAGGAAGCCCACGGTCGGCGGCACGGCGATCTTCAGCGCCTGCGGCAGCACGATGTAGCGCATGCGCCCCATGTAGCGCAGGCCCAGCGCCATGGCGGCCTCCGACTGGCCCTTCGGCACGGCCTGGATGCAGCCGCGCCAGATCTCGCCCAGGAAGGCGCTGGCGTTCAGCGTCAGGCCGAGTGCCGCGGCGATCCAGGGGTTGACGTTGAAGCCCAGCACCGTGGCGCCGAAGAACACGAGGAAGAGCTGCATCAGCAGCGGCGTGCCCTGGAAGACCTGGATGTAGGCCGTGGAGGCGATCCGCAGGCCCTTTACCGGCGAGGTGCGCCCGAGAGAGACGATCAGCCCGCCGATGGACCCGCCGATGAAGGCGATCAGCGACAGGGCCAGCGTCCATTGCACGGCGCTGAGGATGAAGAGGAATTCGTTGAAGCCGAAGGGGCGGATCATGGCGTGGCTCCGTCTCAGCGCGGTCAGCGGTCGGTTGCGTAGGCGAAGGCCAGGCGGTAGATGCCCGCGAAGACCGCCGAGAACATCAGCGACAGCAGCAGGTACAGCCCCGTCACCACGATGTAGACCTCGAAGGCCCGGAAGGTCTGGGACTGGATGTTGTTGGCGATGGAGGTCAGCTCTTCCGCCGAAATGGCGGAGACCACGCTGGAGCTGAGCATCAGCAGGATGAATTGGCTGGTCAGCGCCGGGTAGACCGTGCGCAGGGCCGGCTTCAGCACGATGTAGCGGAACACCTGCAAGGGCTTCATGCCCAGCGCCATGCCGGCCTCGATCTGTCCCTTCTGGATCGATTCAATGCCGGCGCGGATGATCTCGGCGGCGTAGGCACCGACGTTGAACACCATGGCGACCAGCGCCGCCATGTCCGGCGAGAGCCGGATGCCCGCCGCCGGCAGCCCGAAGAAGATCAGGAAGATCTGCACCAGGAAAGGCGTGTTGCGCACGATCTCGATGTAGGCGTTGATCAGCCAGCGCACCGGGCGCGGGCCGGAGGTCTTGCCCAACGCGCAGAGCACGCCGACCACGAGGCCGATCACCATCGCCATCGCGGACAGGCGGATGGTCAGCAGCGCCCCGTCCAGCAGCATGTCGGCCGAGGCGAAAACGGGCCCGAATTGAAAGGTGTAGTCCAAGATGCCCCTCCTCCCTTCCGGGTCCCTCGCCCATGGCCGCGCGGTCCGGCCCACATCCCGAACATCTCGAAATGTTCGTTGCGCGAACTATGCACGTCGTTCGGAACGGTAATTAGATCGTTCTAAATTGGCAAGCCCCAAAGATCGGCTCCAGGGATCGTCGGCGCATCAAACCAGTTGCAGAACCGCCGTGCCCACGTCGGGAAAGTGGGCCTCAACCCGGCAGCCCGGTTCGACGAAGATGGTCCCGGTCGTGGATCCCGTCGTGACAAGGGTACCGGCGCGCAGGCCCCCAAGGCTGTGGGCGCCGACGTTCGCCATCCAGACGAGCATCCGCATGGGATGGCCGGCGGAGTTGCCGCCGATTCCCTCCGCCGCCGGCTCTCCGTCGATCCGCAGCGTGACGGGAAGGTTGGGCGGGTCGATGGCGGCCCAGTCCGGGCGCCCCTCCCCCACCACCAGCACGCCATGGTTCATCTGGTCGGCCACCTGGCTCAGCCGGTCGGTGCCATTCCAGTCCCGGTAGCGGGTGTCCACGGCCTCGATCGCCGCGTGCACCGAACCAATGGCGGCGGCGACCTCCTCCTCCGTGTAGGGCGTCTCGCGCGGCGGCAGGTCCCGGGCGAAGCGGTAGCACAGCTCCGCCTCCACCCCGATCACGTTGAAGCCCGGCCCGATGAAGGTCGTGGCGGTCAGGGTGGTCTCGCCCTCGAAGATGGTCTCCGCGTGGATGGCGCCACGGAAGGGTTCGGCCTCCGGCGTCACGGCGCCGACCTTCCAGCCCTTCACCGGGCCGAGCCGCCGGGCGACCTCGTCCTGGATGGCGTAGGCCTCCTCCCAGCTCTGGGGAACGCTTCCTTCGGGCAGGGCGGCCGGACGCCCCTCTCCCTTGCGCGCGGACAGCAGGGCGGCGACGGCGCCGTTGAGATCGGTCATGGAAGGCTCCTCGTTCGGTGTGAAGGGATGGACGTCCAGCGGGATCACCCGCGGGTGAGGCCCCGCTCGCGCCGGGGCGCGGCGCCGCAGGATTCGCGGATGATCAGGCGCGTGGGCAGGATGACCCGCTCCGGCGAGCCGTTCGGATCCACGATGCGGCGGAGCAGCAGCTGTGCCGCCTCCTGTCCGATCTGGAACGGAAGGGTGGAGACGGTGGTGAGCGCCGGGCGGCTGAGCGCCGCCTCCGGCACGTCGTCGAATCCCGCCACGGCGAAGTCGCACCCCGCCTCCAACCCGCGGTCGGTCAAGCCCAGCATCATGCCGAAGGCCACGATGTCGTTGAATCCGATGGCCGCCGTCGGCGGATCGGCGCGGTCGAGCAGCGCGCCGACCGCCTCCGCGCTCGCGCGCCGGTTCAGGGGCGACCTGACGATCAGGTCTGGCGCCAGCCCGTGCCGGCGCATCGCGTTGGTGAAGCCCGTCCGGCGGTCGGACAGGGCGGAATGGACGAGGTTTCCCCCGACCAGCGCGATCCGCCGGTGCCCCAGCCGGATCAGATGCTCCGTGATCATCTCCATGCCGAGCTGGTAGTCCGACCCGGCGTAGTCGCCGTCCCGCGCCGACACATAGCGCAAGGCCTGCACCAGCGGCATGCCCCAGCGGCGCAGCCGCTCCACCAGATCCGGGCTGGATCCCGATGCCGGGCAGAGGATCACGCCGTCCACGTTCTGCTCCCGCATGCGCTGGAGCGAACGTTCCTGTTTTTCCGGCGATTCGTTGGTGTTCACCAGGAATGTGGAGACGCCAGCACCGTCCAGCACCTCGTCGATGCCCGCCGTGAGTTCCGCGAAGAAGGGGTTGCTGACGTCGCAGACCAGCAGGCCAACCGTGTTGGTCCGGCTGGCGCGCAGGTTGGCGGCACCCCGGTTATACACGTATCCCAGCGCCTCCATGGATGCCCGGACCCGTTCCCGGGTGCCCTCCGCCACCAGTGGGCTGTCGCGCAGCACCAGCGACACGGTGGAGCGCGAAACGCCGGCGTCCCTGGCGACCTCGTCGAGCGTCACACGCCGGCGCTCCGCCCCCCCAATTCCATCCGGCATCGTCACCCGTTCCGCCCGACCTGTTCGTCCGGCCCCGTGCGGACGCGATGCCGCAGCGGCCTGGAAATATTGGATCGATCCAAAACTGCTCCCGCCAGCGATCATCTGTCAAGCGGACGGAAAGGACAGGAAAATGCAGTGAAAACCCGGATCGTTCCTGACCCGTTTTTATTCCGCGGAGAGGGTTGCAAACGATGCGCGGCAGGGGCGCGTTGCGATTCACGATCCTTAACCGTTCATTCACCACGGCGGACGTATTTCGCCGCACCCTCAACAGACATCCAGTCAGTCAGCGAACCCGAACATGGCAAACAAGACGGTCATCCTCTCCGACAAGGTCGGGCGCCGCGAGGTCGAAGTCGACAGCCTGCCGCGCAACGTGCGCGCCGCCATCACCGATCTGGCCGCGAAGAATCCGCTCGCCAACATCCTCGTCGATCAAGCCGGCGTGCTCTACCGCATCCGCCTGAACGAGCCGGCGAACCTGTCCCTGGACGTCCTCTCGGTCGCCTGAGGCCTATAAGCCCAAGCAAAGCCGCCTTCTCCGGCGGGTCAGGCGCTCACCCACCGGCGCGCCGGCCCGCTGTCGAGATGCACGAAGCCCTGGCGCGGGTAATAGCCGGTCCCTCCCCCGCCCTGCGACAGGCCCAGCTTGTACAGAAGGTTGGCGCGCCGGCCCGGCACCCGGATGTCGGCGGCCATCCCCTCGATGTGAAAGCTGTGGAGCGCCGCGCGGATCCCCCGCTCGATCATGCCCTGGTTCGTCCGAAGCGAGCGGAAGCCGGACAGGATCTCGAAAGGGCGGTCCGTTTCCAGCCGCTCCTGCATCTCGGACAGCCGGTGCAGAAGCGACAGGTCGATGCGGCGGCATTCGTCGATGTGATGGTCGCGCATCAGCCAGTCGATCCGCGCCAGCGCGTCCGGAACCGGACGCCCTTCCGCCCAATAAACCCCGTCGAAGCTTTCCCCCGTCACGCAATGATGCAGCCGCAGCCGCCGCTCCGGCGCGGGCTCCCACGCCCAAGCGCTAAGGGGGTGGCCGAATCCCAGCGCGACGGCCGTCCCGAATCCGAGGGCATGCCGGCGCGACATCGTGAGACCCTGGGGGGATGGCTGACCGTGGGGAAGGGGTAAGGCAGGGTTTTGCTCGCAATGGGACGTGGAATGAGACATTGAGACAGCCGGAGTCTTGTTTGTTGCCGGTGCCCCAACAGCTCAAAACGGATTTTGTCGGCAACCTGCTTGCAATTGGATGCCGCCTGCCAAGGCCGGGGACATGATCGTGGCTGAACCGGGGCGCATCGCCCTTGCCACGCACGCCCGTCTTTGCCATGGTGCCCGTCGCTGAACGGTGCCGGACGGGTCGATGGATCCTGCCGGTTAAAAGGGAACAGCGGTGCGGACCGGAAACGGCCCAACGCCGCGGCTGCCCCCGCAACTGTGAGCGGTGAGCGTCCCTGCGATCGACGCCACTGGCCGGAAGGCCGGGAAGGCCGCAGGGAAGCAGCGACCCGCAAGCCAGGAAACCTGCCGCAGCGAACCGCGACTCCAAGCCGCCGGGTGGGCGGAGACAGGGAACAGGACCATGATGAACACCGCCGTCCGCAAGGGCTCCGTTTCGACGACCGAGACCGTTTTGGCCGCTCTCGGCGCCATGCTGCTCGGCACCTTCCTGCTGTTCGGCGTCGGCTTCGCCCAGCCGCAGGTTCTGCATGACGCCGCGCACGACGGGCGTCATTCCTTCGCCTTCCCCTGCCACTGAGCGCCCGGCATGGCGCTTTTCCGGCGGCTGATCCTGGCCGCCGTGGCCGCGGGCGCGCTCGCGGGCACGACGGTTTCCGCCGTCCAGCAGGTGACCACCGTTCCCCTGATTCTGGAAGCTGAACGCTACGAGGGCGACGGCCCGGCTACGGCCGGCCACGCCCACGGGCACTCCCATTCACACGACATCGCCGCCGGCGATGCCCAGACCCACGGCGACGCCGGGACCGGGGACGCGCATGGCCACGCCATCTTCGCCGACGCGGAGAGGCTGGGCTTCACCGTCCTCGCCAACCTGATGGTCGGGGTCGCCTACGCGTTGCTGCTCGGCGCGGCTTGGCTGCTGACCGGTGCGCCGATGGACGCGCGGCGCGGACTGCTATGGGGGGCTGGCGGTTTCGTCGCCTTCACCCTGGCTCCGGCGGTCGGGCTGCCGCCCGAACTGCCGGGCATGGCTGGCGGCGAACTGGCCGCGCGCCAGCTCTGGTGGATGTCCGCCGCGGTGAGTGCCGCCGCCGGACTGCTGGCGCTCGCCTTCGGCCGCAACCGCCTCGTTGTGGCGGCTGGCCTCGCCATCGCCGCCCTGCCCCATCTGGTGGGCGCGCCGCACGCCGACGCCTTCGGCGGCGCCCCGCCGCCCGAGCTGGCGGCGCGCTTCGCCGCCCTGTCGATCGGCGTGGCCGCCCTGTTCTGGCTGGTGCTGGGTGCTGCCAGCGGCGCCATGCTGCGGCGCCTCCTGCCCGCGCAAAGCTGAGGAGTTCTTCATGTCGCACCCGAACAAGACCGGTGCGGGCAAGACGCCCGCGACCGTCATCACCGGCTTCCTCGGCGCCGGCAAGACCACGCTGATCCGCGGCCTGCTGGAACAGGCGCAGAGCCGGCGGCTGGCGCTGATCATCAACGAATTCGGCGACGTCGGCGTGGATGGCGAGATCCTGCGCGCCTGCGGCAGCCCGACCTGCACCGACGACGACGTGATCGAGCTTGCGAACGGCTGCCTGTGCTGCACCGTGGCCGACGACTTCGTGCCGGCCATCGAGAAGCTGCTGGCCCGGCCGAACCCGCCCGAGCACATCATCATCGAGACCAGCGGCCTCGCCCTGCCGAAGCCGCTGGTGAAGGCCTTCAACTGGCCGGCCATCAAGTCGCGCGTCACGGTGGACGGTGTCGTCGCCGTGGTGGACGCGGCCGCCGCCGCCGAGGGCCGCTTCGCCCCCGATCCCGCCACGCTCGCCGCCCAGCGGGAGGAAGCCGGACAGGTCGATCACGAGACGCCGGTGGAGGAGGTGTTCGAGGACCAGCTCCTCTGCGCCGACCTGATCGTCGTGAACAAGACCGACCTCGTGGACGCCGCCGGCCTCGCCAAGGTCGAGGCGCTGATCCGCGAGGCTTTGCCGCGCGACGCCAAGATCCTGCGGGCCGCGCAGGGCAAGGTCGATCCGCGCGTGCTGCTGGGTCTGGAGGCCGCCGCCGAGGACGACCTCGCCGCCCGCCCGAGCCACCACGACCTGGAGGAGGAGCACGACCACGACGACTTCACCAGCTTCGTGGTCGAACTCCCGGCCCAGCTCGATCCGGCCGCGCTCGTGAAGCGGCTGGAAGAGGTCGCCGGCACTCATGGCGTGCTGCGCATGAAGGGCTTCATCGACGTGCCCGGCAAGCCCATGCGCCTGCTGGTCCAGGGCGTCGGCACCCGCATCCAATCCCACTTCGACCGCTTCTGGAAAGCCGACGAGACCCGCGCCAGCCGGCTCGTGGTCATTGGCGAGACGGGGCTGGACGAGGCCGGTGTGAGGGCGGCGCTGGCGGGGTGACCGCCAAGGCGTCTGATCCAACCACTTAGCCGTCACCCCCGCGAAAGCGGGGGTCCAGGACTCGCCCAAAGCATTCATTCTGCGCACTTCTGGATCCCCGCTTTCGCGGGGATGACGGAGAGGCGGTTGTTTTCATTTGGAAGGTTGATGCCGCGCGGGGCCTGGGCACATGTGTAAACTGCCTCCAGCGTGGTTCCAGCACACCGTACCGATTGACCCATCATGCATCTGATCGCCGCCCGCCAGGATGAGCTGGACGCCGGGCCCCAGGCCGAGGATCTGGGGCAGAGCCCGGCGGACGTGGTGGTCTTGTCCTTTTCCGACAGCGACCTGACCGCGCTCGCCGCCGCCTGGCGGCGGGACCGCGACCGGCTGCCCACGCTGCGGCTGGCGAACCTCGCACGGCTCGGCCACCCGCTGTCGGTCGATCTCTACACGGACGCCGTCATCCGCAAGGCCCGGCTGGTCGTGCTGCGGCTGCTCGGCGGGGCCGGTTATTGGCGCTATGGGCTGGACCATGTGGCGCAGGCCTGCCGCGAGGCGGGCGTGGCGCTCGCCGTCCTGCCCGGAGAGGCGCAGCCGGACCCCGGCCTCGACGGCTACGGCACCATCGATCCGGAGGCCGCCCGGCGGCTGTGGCGCTACTTCACGGAGGGCGGGCCGGACAACATGGCCCAGTGCTTGGCCTGCGCCGCGACGCTCGCCGGCCGGGACCTGCCCTGGCGGGAGCCGGCGCCGGTGCCGCGCTTCGGCCTCTACGAGGGCTGGCAGGGTCCGGTCGCGGACGGCGCGCCGGTGGCACCCGTCGTCTTCTACCGCTCGCACCTGCTGTCCGGCGACTTGGAGCCGGTCCACGCGCTCGCCGACGCGCTGGCCGAGCGGGGCCTCGCCCCGCTGCCGCTCTTCGTGGCGAGCCTGAAGGAGCCGGACGCCTCCGCCTGGATGCGGGCGACGCTGGTCGCGCGGCAAGCCGCCGTGGTCGTGAACCTCACCGCCTTCTCGGCCTCCAAGGACGGGGCGTCGCCGCTGGAGGCCGCCGGATCGCCGGTTCTCCAGGCCATCCTGTCCACCACGCCGGAGGCCGGCTGGCGCAACGGGCCGCGCGGGCTCGGCCCCGCCGACCTCGCCATGAACGTCGTGCTGCCGGAGATGGACGGGCGCACCGTGACACGCGCCATCGCCTTCAAGGCCGAACGCGACCTCGACCCAGACCTGGAGTTCGCGGGCACCGCCTTGCGTCCCGTCCCCGACCGCATTGCCTTCACCGCCGACCTCGCCGCCGCCTGGGTGCGGCTGGGCAGCACCCCGCGCGCGGAGCGCCGAGTGGCGCTGGTGCTGTCCGACTATCCCGGTCCGGGTGGCGGCATCGGCCACGCCGTCGGGCTCGATACGCCGGCCAGCGTCGTCGGGATGCTGAAAACGCTGAAAGCCTCGGGCTACACCGTGGACGGCATTCCGCCGGACTCGGCGGCATTGATGGCCTCCCTCACGGGCGATGCCACCGCCACACTGAGCCTGTCCGACTACCGCGCGCTGGCCCCTGGCGGGGCGCGGGACCGCATCGCCGCCGAATGGGGTGCGGAGGAGGCCGACCCGGCGGTGGCGGACGGCGCCTTCCGCTTCCGGCTGCTCCGCTGTGGAAACACGCTGGTCGCGGTGCAGCCGAGCCGTGGGCATGGCCCGCTCGACACCGCCCAGCACCATGACCCGGACACCCCGCCGAGCCACGGCTACCTCGCCTTCCACCTGTGGCTCCGCCATGCGGTGGGAATCCATGCGCTGGTGCAGGTCGGCGCGCACGGCACTCTGGAATGGTTGCCGGGCAAGGCGGTGGCGCTGTCCGCCGACTGCTGGCCGGAGATCGTCGGCGGTCCCCTGCCCTGCCTGTATCCCTTCATCGTCAACAACCCCGGCGAGGGGGTGCAGGCGCGCCGGCGGATCGGGGCCGTGCTGATCGGGCACCTGACGCCCCCGCCCGTCCAGGCCGGTCTGCACGGCGACCTCGCGGCGCTGGAACAGGCCATCGACGAATACAGCCTCGCCACCGGCATGGACCCGCGCCGGCTGGGCCTGTTGCGGGAAACGATCCTCGACCTGGCCTGGAAGTCCGGCGTCGCCGCCGACTGCAACCTGCGCCCCGACGACGATCCCGACGCGATCCTGACCCGGCTGGACGCGCATCTCTGCGACGTGAAGGAGATGCAGATCCGCGACGGGCTGCACGTCTTCGGCAGCCCGCCCGCCGAGGAGGCCCGCGCACGCCTGCTCGCCGCCGTGGCGCGTTTCCCGCGCGGGCGCGGTGAGGGGCGGGACATGGCCCTGCCCCGCGCGCTGGCGCTCGACCTGGACTTGCCCACCGAAACCCTTTTCACCGCAGCGCCGGAAACGCCCTGCGAGGACGCCCGCTGGCGCACCGCCGGCGACGCCCGTTCGGCGCTCGACGCCTTGGCCGCCGAACTGCTGTCCGGCACCCGCACGGCGGAGCCCGGCTGGGCCAACGCCCGATCCGTGCTGGATGCCATCCGGGAGGAACTGTCCCCGAGGCTCGACGGCTGCGGCGCCGCCGAGACCGCCGCGCTGCTGGACGGGCTGGACGGGCGCTTCGTCCGGCCCGGCCCCGGCGGGTCGCCCGCGCGCGGGCGCGCCGACACGCTGCCCACGGGGCGAAACCTCTACGCGCTGGACCCGCGCGCCGTGCCGACGCCGACCGCTTGGACGCTCGGCTGGAAGGCCGCCGACGCGCTGCTCACCCGCTATCTCCAGGACCATGGCGACTGGCCCAGGCGGCTTGTCGTGGATTGCTGGGGCACGCCCGCCATGCGCACGGGCGGCGACGAGCTGGCCCAGGCGCTGGCGCTGCTCGGCGTGCGGCCAGTGTGGGAAGGCGGGTCGGGCCGCGTCACCGGGATTGAGATCCTGCCCCCCGGCCTGCTCGACCGGCCGCGCGTGGACGTGACCCTGCGCGTCTCCGGCCTGTTCCGCGACGTCTTCCCGCAGCAGATCGCCCTGTTCGACCAGGCGGTGCGGACCGTCGCCGGCCTGGACGAGCCGGATGAGACGAACCCGCTGATCGCCACCGTCCGCGCCGACCGCGCGGCGCTGGGCGCCGGCATCCCCGACGCCGAACGCTGGGCGACCGCCCGCGTCTTCGGCGCGGCGCCGGGAGTCTACGGCACGGCGCTCTCCGGCATGGTGGCGTCCGGACAATGGACGGACCGCGCCGACTTTGGCGCTGCCTATCTGGAAGGCGGCTGCCACGCCTACGGCGCCGGGCTGGACGGCGTGCCCCTGCCCGGTCTGTTCCGCCGCCGGGTCGGCGGGGCCGATGCGCTGGTCCACCACCAGGACCAGCGGGAAACGGACGTGCTGTCGCAGGACGGCTTCATGCAGTTCGAGGGCGGCTTCGCCGCCGCCGCCGCGCTGGAGGACTCCTCGCCTACCCTCTACCATCTGGACAGCGCCGAGCCCGACCGCATCACCGTGCGCACCCTGCCGGAGGAGATCGCCCGCACCCTGCGCGGCCGGGCGGTCAACCCGCGCTGGATCGCCGGCATGATGCGGCACGGCTACCGCGGGGCGGCGGAGATGGCGGCGACGGTGGACAACCTCTTCGCCTTCGCCGCCACCACGGACGCCGTGCGGCCCCATCACTTCGACCTCCTCTTCGACGCCTATGTCGAGGAGGCGGAGGTCTGGGACTTCCTGTCCCGCGCGAACCCGGCGGCGGCGCGCCACATACTGGACCGGCTGGCCGAGGCGCTGGAACGCGGCCTCTGGCATCCGCGCCGCAACTCCACCCCTGATGAGCTGCGCGACCGGCTGCGGAGGGCCGCATGACCGGCCCCATGCGCAAGGGCTACTGCCCCGGCGTGCTCGCCCCCATGGCCGCGCGCGACGGGCTTCTGGTGCGGATCCGCGTGCCGGGCGGGCGGCTGCCGTCGGCCTCCGCGCGCCGAATCGCCGAACTTGGCCGCCGCCACGGAAACGGGCTGATCGACCTCAGCCAGCGCGCCAACCTTCAGCTTCGCGGCGTCAGGCCGGAGGAGCTGGAGGCCTTGACCGAGGAGCTGCGGGCGCTCGGGCTGGTGTCCGATGACGCGGCGAGCGAGGCCGTGCGCAACGTGCTGACCAACCCGACGGCCGGTCTGGACCGCCGGGCGGTGCTGGAGGCGCTGCCCCACGCGCTGGCGCTGGACGCGCGTCTCGCCTCGGACAAGGCCCTGCACGCCCTGCCGGCGAAATTCGCCATGATCGTGGACGGCGGGGGCGGCGGTCATCTCGCGGACAGCGCCGCCGACATCCGCTTCGACGCCGTCGCCCTGCCGAGGGGGTCCCTGTACCGCGTGGCGCTTGGCGGAGACTTGGCCTCGGCCAAGGGCCTCGGCTTCTGCGCCCCGAACGACCTTCCAGATGCGGCGGCCTCCATCGCCGCCGCCTTCCTGGAGCTGCGCGCCACGCTGCCGGACCCGCCGCGCCGCATGGCGGCCCTTCTGAGGGCGACCGGCGCCGAGCCGGTCCGGGAGCGTGCGTCCGCCCTCACCGGGCCGCTGGAAAGCCCGGCGCCCGAGCGGCCCGCCCGCGCCGTGCTGGGGCGCAAGCCCGGCTGGCTCGGCGTGGCCTTCGCCTTCGGGCGGCTGGACTGCGACGCGCTGGAGGGGATGGCGGCCCTCGCCGGCGAACTGCGCCTGACGCCCTGGCGCGCCCTGCTGCTGCCGGGTGCCGGGGCCGCCGCCACGGCCGCCGTCGAAGGACTCGGCGGCATCCTGGACGAGAATGATCCGCGCCTTGCCGTGGCCGCCTGCAGCGGCGCGCCGGGCTGCGAGGCGGGCACGACGGACACCCACGCCGACGCCCGCGCCATCGCCGACGCCGCCCGCGCGTTGCTCGCGGCGGGCCGGACGGTGCATGTTTCCGGCTGTGCGAAGGGCTGCGCGCACCCGGCCCGCGCCGATGTCACGCTGACGGGACGTGACGGCGGGTACGATATCGCGCTAAACGCCCTTCCCGGCGCGCCGCCCACGTATGCCGGGCTATCGCCGGAAGAGGCCGTGCGCACGGTCGCCGCCCTGAGTTCAGAGTTTTGAGGATCGAGGAGTGTCGCGTGTCTGACGGGCTGTACGATTACATTCGCGATGGTGCGGCCATCTACCGGCAGTCCTTCGCCACCATCCGGGCGGAGGCGGACCTGTCCGGCCTGCCGCCCGACCTGGCGCCGGTGGCCGTCCGGATCATCCACGCCTGCGGGCTGGTGGAGGTCGTGCAGGACCTGATGTTCTCCCCCGACGTCGGGTCCGCCGCGCGGGCCGCACTCCGGGCCGGGGCACCCATCCTCTGCGACAGCGAGATGGTCGCCCACGGCATCACCCGCGCCCGGCTGCCCGCCGATAACGCGGTGGTCTGCACGTTGCGCGATCCCTCCGTGCCGGACCTCGCGAAGGAGATCGGCAACACCCGCTCCGCCGCGGCGCTGGAGCTGTGGCGCCCGCAACTCGCCGGATCGGTCGTCGCCATCGGCAACGCGCCCACGGCCCTCTTCCGCCTGCTGGAGATGCTGGCTGACGGCGCGCCCAAGCCGGCGGCGATCCTCGGGTTCCCGGTCGGCTTCGTGGGTGCGGCGGAGAGCAAGGACGCGCTGGCCGAGCATTCCTACGGCATTCCCTTCCTGGCCGTGCGCGGCCGGCGCGGCGGCAGCGCGATGGCAGCCGCGGCGGTCAACGCCCTTGCGAGCGACGTCGAATGAACAGCCCCACCCAGACCACCGGCGTCCTCTACGGCGTTGGCACCGGCCCCGGCGATCCCGAGCTGATGACCGTCAAGGCGATGCGGACCATCCGCGCCTGCCCGGTGGTCGCCTATTTCTGCAAGCGCGGCACCAAGGGCAACGCCCACCGCACGGCGTCGGACTGCATCACGGCCGAGCATGAGGAGATGCCGCTAGTCTATCCGGTGACGGTCGAGCTGCCGCCCGGCCACCCGGAATATGGCCGGCAGATCGAGGCCTTCTTCGACGAATCCGCCGAGCGCGTCGCCGCCCATCTCGCCGCCGGCCGCTCGGTGGTCGTGCTGAACGAGGGAGACCCGTTCTTCTACGGCTCCTTCATGCACCTGTTCCTGCGGCTGGCATCGCGCTTCCCGACGGAGGTGGTTCCCGGCGTCACCTCCATGGTGTGCAGCGCCTCGCTGCTGCCGCGCCCGCTGACGATCCGTGACGACGTTCTGTCGGTCATTCCCGGCACGCTGGACGAGGAATCGCTGCTGCGCGCGCTCAACAACGCCGACGCCGCCGTGGTCATGAAGCTGGGCCAGAACCTGCCGAAGGTGCGCCGCGCCGTGATCGCCGCCGGCCTCGCCGAGCGCGCCTGGTACGTGGAGCGGGCGAGCATGGAGAACCAGCGCGTCATGCCCTTCACCGAGGCGCCGGAAAGCGGCGCGCCCTACTTCTCGCAGATCGTCATTCCCGGCGTGGGGAAGCGCGGATGAGCGCGCCAGGGACGAAGGCGGACGGTGCAAGCGGCTGGCTGACCGTCGTCGGGCTCGGTCCGGGGCCGGAGGACTGGCTGACGCCGGAGGCGCGGCGCGACCTTGCCGAGGCCACGGACATCGTCGGCTACGGCCCCTATGTGGACCGCGTGCCGCCGGGTCCACAGATCCGCCACGCCTCCGACAACCGGGTCGAGCTGGACCGGGCGCGCCAGGCGCTGGCGCTCGCGGCCGAGGGGCGGCGGGTCGCGGTGGTGTCCGGCGGCGACCCCGGCGTCTTCGCCATGGCCGCCGCCGTGTTCGAGGCGCTGGACGACCCGGCAGCACCCGCCGCCTGGCACCGTGTTCCCCTGCGCGTCGATCCCGGCGTGTCGGCCATGCAGGCCGCCGCAGCAAGGGCCGGCGCGCCGCTGGGCCATGATTTCTGCGCCATCTCCCTCTCCGACAACCTGAAGCCCTGGGAGGTGGTGACCCGCCGCGTGCGGCTGGCGGCGGAGGCGGACTTCGTCATCGCCTTTTACAACCCCATCTCCCGCGCCCGCCCCTGGCAGCTCGGCGCCGCCTTCGACGTCCTGCGGGAGGTGCGCGCGCCGGAGACGCCGGTGATCCTGGGACAGGCCATCGGCCGCCCGGACGAGAAGCTGATCGTCACCAGCCTCGGCGCCGTCGATCCGGCCCAAGCCGACATGCGCACGGTGGTGATCGTCGGCGCCTCCCATACCCGCCTGATCCCGCGCGACGGCAGGCAGCCCTGGGTCTACACCCCGCGCAGCTACAGGGCGCCCGCGTGACCGGCGAGTCCTTCCAGCCAGCGGAGTGCTTCGGCGGGGTCATGCGTCTCCGGCACGCCGTTTCCACGTGGGCGCTCGACCATCACCACGGGGATGCCCCGCGCGCGCGCGGCGGCCAGCTTGGCCTCCGTCGCCCGTCCGCCGCTGTTCTTGCTGACCAGCGCGCCGATGCGGTGCCCGTCCAGCAGGGCCAGTTCCCCCTCCAGCGTGAAGGGGCCTCGGTCGAGCAGGAGCCTATGGTTCGGCAGGGCGGGCATGGGATCCGGCGGATCGACCGCGCGGATCAGGTAATTCTTTTCCGGAACGGCCTCGAAGGGCTCCAGCTCCTGCCGGCCGACGGTCAGGAAGATGCTGGGGCCGAGCGGACGGACCGCCTCTGCGGCGGCCTCCATGTCCGGAACGCCGATCCAGCGGTCCTCCGGCCCCGGCACCCAGGGGTCGCGTGTCAGCACAAGCAGCGGCAACCCCAGCGCGCGGCAGGCCGTCGCCGCGTTGGCGGACATGCCGTCCGCGAAGGGGTGCGTGGCGTCCACCACGGCGCGGATGCCCTCTTCGGTGAGATAAGCCTTCAGCCCCTCGACGCCGCCGAATCCGCCGATGCGCGTGGGCAACGGCGGCAGCACGGGCCGTTTCGTGCGCCCTGCCAGCGACACGGTCGCCGCGACCGCCGCGTGCCCGGCCAGCAGGCGGGAGAGCGCCATCGCCTCCGTCGTTCCGCCGAGAATCAGCGCTTTCATGCGGTTTCCTGTGCCCCAAACATCATTGCACCCGTCCCGGCCGTTTCCCTCTCCCCTCCGGGGAGAGGAAGGGGCCCAAGCCATAGGCTTGGGAAGGTGAGGGGGTTCCGCCTTTGCCGAACGTAAACGTCCCTCCGCAACCCCCTCACCCTAACCCTCTCCCCAAGGGGAGAGGGGATCAAGTGACTAGCACGTCCAACCGCTGGCTCTCCATCGTCGGAATCGGCGAGGACGGCTGGGACGGGCTGGCGCCTTCCGCCCGCTCTCTCATAGAGGCCGCCGGGCTTCTGGCCGGCGGGGCGCGGCACCTGTCGATGGTGCCGGAGCGGGTGGGACAGGAGCGGTTGCTTTGGCCCTCCCCCCTGTCCGACGCCTACCCGCTGCTCTTGGCCCGGCGCGGCCGTCCGACCTGCGTGCTGGCGAGCGGAGACCCCTCCTGGTACGGCATCGGCGCGACCCTGAGCCGGCTCGTTCCGGCGGCGGAGACTCTGGTGCTGCCGGCCCCTTCCGCCTTCAGCCTGGCGGCGGCCCGGCTCGGCTGGCCCTTGCAGGAGGCGACCTGCCTGACCGTGCATGGCCGCCCTCTGGAACTGGTCATCCCGCACCTGCGGCCGGGCGCGCGCCTGCTGCTGCTGAGCTGGGACGGCACCACGCCGGCCAGGCTCGCCGCCCTGCTGCGCGCGCGGGGCTTCGGCCCGTCGCGCCTGACCGTGCTGGAGGCGATGGGCGGACCGCGCGAACACCGGGTCGAGGCCACGGCCGACGCCTGGACCGAGGAGCGCACGGCCGACCTCAACACCATCGCGCTGGACTGCGCGGCGCTGCCCGGCGCGCGAGTCCTGCCGCTCACGCCCGGCCTGCCGGAGGATTGGTTCGAGCAGGACGGCCAGATCACCAAGCGCGAGGTGCGCGCCATCACCCTGTCCTGGCTGGCGCCCCGTCCGGGGGAGCTGCTGTGGGACGTGGGCGCCGGGTCGGGCTCCGTCGGGATCGAATGGATGCTGGCCTCCCCCGCCTGCCGCGCCGTTGCCATCGAGCCGCGCGAGGACCGCGCCGCGCGGATCCCGTTGAACGCGGCGGCACTCGGCGTGCCGGGGCTGGAGTTGGTGCGGGGCAAGGCCCCCGACGCGCTGGCCGGCCTGCCGGCGCCCGACGCCGTCTTCATCGGCGGCGGCCTGACCGCCCCCGGCCTGCTCGACGCCTGCTGGGACGCGCTCAAGCCCGGCGGGCGGCTGGTCGCCAACGCCGTGACGCTGGAAAGCGAGGCGGCGATGGTCGCCGCCCATGCGCGGTTCGGCGGGCATCTGTCGCAGATCTCGGTCAGCCGGGCCGTGCCGCTCGGCGGCTTCCACGGCTGGCGTCCGCTGATGCCGGTCACGCTCTGGCGGACGGAAAAGCCGTGGGCATGAGGCTGGTCGCGGCAGGCGTCGGCTGCCGGAAGGGCTGTCCGGCGGAGGAGATCGCCGGGCTGCTGCGCGCCTGCCTGGACGAGGCTGGAATGGACGGGAATGCCCGCGCCCGCCTGATCCTCGCTGCCCCCGCCCGCAAGGCGGAAGAGCCGGGCATCGCCGGGACCGCGCGGCTTCTGTCCCTTCCCCTGCGGCTCATCGACGATGCGGCGTTGCACGCGGCGCAGGATCGTGTTCAAACCCGCTCCGCGCGGGTCGAGGCGGCGGTCGGCCTCGCCTCGGTGGCCGAGGCCGCGGCGCTGGCCGCCGCCGGGCCGGGCGCGCGGCTGCTGCTGACGCGCCGTTCCAGCCCCGCCGCCACCTGCGCCATCGCCGTCCTGGAGGAGTTGCCATGACCGTTCACTTCATCGGGGCCGGACCGGGCGCGCCCGACCTCCTCACGCTTCGTGGCCGCGACCTGATCGCCTCCTGCCCGGTGTGCCTCTACGCGGGCTCGCTGGTGCCGAAGGAGATCCTGGCCCACTGCCCGCCCGGCGCGCGCATCCTGGACACGGCCCCCCTGACGCTCGACGGCATCGCCGCGGAATTCTCGCGCGCCCACGCGGCCGGGCAGGACGTGGCGCGGCTGCATTCGGGCGACCTGTCGGTCTTCAGCGCGGTGGGCGAGCAGACCCGCCGCCTGCGGGAGCTTGGGATCCCCTACACGATAACGCCGGGCGTGCCGGCCTTCGCCGCCGCCGCCGCCGCGCTGGGACAGGAGCTGACCCTGCCGGAGGTCAGCCAGACGTTGGTGCTGACGCGGACGGAGGGCCGCGCCTCGGCCATGCCGGCGAAGGAGACGCTGGAGGTGCTGGGCGCCTCGGGCGCCACGCTGGCGATTCACCTGTCCATCCACACGCTCGAAAGCGTGGTGGCCCGGCTGACCCCGCTCTACGGCGCCGACTGCCCGGCGGCCATCGTCTACCGCGCCTCCTGGCCGGACGAGGCGGTGCTGCGCGGCACGCTCGGCACCATCGCCGCGCGCTTCGCCGAGGCACCGGTGGAACGCACGGCCCTGATCCTCGTCGGCCGCACGCTCGGCCATGAGGATTTCCGCAACAGCGCGCTCTATGATGGCTCCCACATCCGCCGCTACCGGGGCATGGGGGAATGAGAATCCGCGTCCGGCCCGCGCCAGGGCGCCGCGCCGACGATCACGCCGGCGCGGTTCACGACCAGCACCTCGACCACGACAGGCGCGCCTTCCAGCACGCCGAGTGCGGTCGCCTGCGCCAGCTCCGCGATCCGGCCGGCGAGCGGCAATCCGGCCGCCTCCGCCATGCCCTGAACCTGGAGGGCGGTGTTGGCCTGCCGCGCCTCCGCGACCAGGACCGGTGCAGCGCCCAGTTCGGCCAGCCGGTCAGCCAGCCAGTCGAAATCGACGCTGCCGCGCTTGGAATGCAGGTCGAGCAGCCCGCGCGCGAGCTTGCCCATCTTGGCGACGCCCCCGGCGATGGTCAGGCGCGGCACCGGGTTGCGGCGCAGATACTTCAGCGTGCCCCCGGCGAAGTCGCCCATGTCGATCAGCGCCTGTTCGGACAGGCCGTGGTGCCGCGCCGCAGCCTTCTCGGACACGTCGCCGGTGCAGGCCGCGACGTGGTCGATGCCAGCCGCCCGCGCCACGTCCACGCCGCGCTGGATCGACGCGATCCAGGCGGCACAGGAATAGGGCACGACGATCCCCGTGGTGCCCAGGATCGACAGGCCGCCGAGGATGCCCAGCCGGGCGTTCATGGTGCGCTTGGCCAGCAGCTCCCCGTTCTCGACGGAGATCTCCACCACCACGTCCGGCGCCACGCCGGCCAGCGCCGCGGCCTCCTCAACCGCCTGGCGGATCATGGCGCGCGGCACCGGGTTGATGGCGGGCTCTCCCACGGGGAGCGGCAGGCCCGGCAGCGTGACCGTGCCGACGCCGGATCCGGCCCGGAAGCTCACCCCGCTGCCGGGCGCGCCGCGCGTCACCCGCGCGCCGACCAGCGCGCCGTGGGTCACATCCGGGTCGTCGCCCGCGTCCTTCACCACGCCGGCCATGGCCCAGCCCTCCCCGGCCTCGTGGCAGGCCAGCGCGAAGGCGGGCGTCTGCCCGCCGGGCAGCGTGATGGTCACGGGGTCGGGGAAGTTACCGGTGAAAAGCGCCTCGCAGGCCGCGCGCGCCGCGGCGGTGGCGCAACTGCCCGTCGTCCAGCCCCGGCGCAAGCTGGCCGTCTCCATCCCATTGCCGTCTTCGTTCGATGAGCGCTGCTCCATGACCACCGCAGAGCCGATTCCCGACTCCGTCCTCGTTCCCTTCGAACCCGGCACCGTTTGGCTTGCCGGGGCCGGTCCCGGCGATCCGGGCCTGCTGACGCTTCTGGCCCTGCAAGGTCTAAGGCAAGCCGACGTGATCGTCCACGACGCGCTGGTGGGCGACCGCATTATGGCCCTGGCGGGACCGAACGCCCGGCTGGAGTTCGCCGGCAAGCGCGGCGGCAAGCCGTCCGCCCAGCAGGAGGACATCACCCGCCGCCTGATCGAGCTGGCGCGCGAGGGCAACCGCGTGCTGCGCCTGAAAGGCGGCGACCCCTTCGTCTTCGGGCGCGGCGGTGAGGAGGCGAGCGCACTGTCGGACGCCGGCGTCCCCTTCCGCATCGTGCCCGGCCTGACCTCGGGCATCGCTGGGCTCGCCTACGCCGGCATCCCGGCGACGGACCGGCGCACCAACCAGGCGGTGATCCTGGCGACCGGCTATTCCCAGGGCGGAGGGCCGGACTGGCGCGCGCTCGCCGCCACCGGCGCGCCGCTGGTCCTCTACATGGCCTGGCGCGGCCTTCCGCAGATCGCGGCGGAGCTGATGGCGGGCGGACGCGCCCCCGCGACGCCAGTCGGGGTTGTGACGGAGGCGACGACCGAACGGCAGCGCGTGCTGGTCACGACGCTGGAGGCTTGCGTGGAGGATCTCGCGGCAAGCGGGCTGGAGCCGCCGGCCATCATCGTCATCGGGGAGGTCGTCACCCTGCGCCCCTCGCTCGACTGGCTGAAGGATCTGCCCCATGGCTGAGCCCTCCGTCCGCGGCCTGATCGTCGCCGCCCCCGCCTCGGGCACCGGCAAGACGACCCTGACGCTGGGCCTGCTTGCCTCGCTCCGCGCGCGGGGGGTGCGGGTGGGCGCGGCGAAGGCCGGGCCGGACTACATCGACCCCGCCTTCCACCAGGCCGCGACCGGCCGGCCGAGTGTGAACCTGGACAGCTGGGCCATGGCGCCCGGCCTGCTCGACGGGCTGATCCGGCGGGCGGGCGACGGCGCCGACCTCGTGATCGGCGAAGGGCTGATGGGGCTGTTCGACGGGGTGGCCGTTCCCGGGGCCACCGGCAGCGGGGCCACCGCCGACATTGCCGCCCGCACCGGCTGGCCGGTGCTGCTGGTGGTCAACGCCGGGGGCCAGTCGCAGTCCGCGGCCGCGCTGGTCAAGGGATTCGCGACATACCGCGGGGATGTGCGCATCGGCGGCGTGGTGCTGAACAACCTGGGCAGCCCGCGCCACCGGGCACTGGCCGGCGGCGCCATCGAGGCGCTGGGCATCCCGGTTCTCGGCGCCCTGCCCCGCAAGCCCGACATCGCCCTGCCTGAACGCCATCTCGGCCTCGTCCAGGCGGGGGAGACGAAGGACCTGGAGGCACGGCTCGACGCGCTCGGCCGCATCGTCGCCGAGCATGTGGACCTCGACGCCGTCCTAGCGCTGGCGAAGCCCTACGGCGTCCCCGACCGGCCGCTCCACCCGGCCCTGCCGCCGCTGGGGCAGCGCATCGCCGTGGCGCGCGACGCCGCTTTCACCTTCGCCTACCCGCACCTGCTGGAGGGCTGGCGCGCAGCCGGGGCGGAAATCGCCTTCTTCTCCCCCCTGGCCGACGATCCGCCGCCGGCAGGCGCCGACGCCGTCTATCTGCCCGGCGGCTATCCGGAGCTGCACGCCGGGCGCATCGCCGGAGCCCGCACCTTCCTGGAGGGGCTGCGCGGTTTCGCGGAGACGGCCACCGTCTATGGGGAGTGCGGCGGCTACATGGTGCTGGGCGAAACGTTGGAGGATGCCGAGTGCACCACCCACGCCATGGCCGGCCTGCTCGGCGTCCGCACCTCCTTCGCCAAGCGCAAGCTTCATCTCGGATACCGGCGGGCGACGCTGCTGGGCGACAGCCCGCTCGGCGGGGCCGGCGGCGTGCTGATGGGGCACGAGTTCCATTACGCGTCCATCCTGACACGCGGCGAGGACGAACCGCTCTTCAACGCCTGCGCCGCCGACGGCACCGACCTCGGCGCGCTCGGCGGGCGGCGCGACCGGGTCTCGGCCTCCTTCTTCCACATCATCGCCTCGGGTGAAGCCTCGTGAGCGGCGGGGACGGATTCTCTCAAGCAGAACGCGACGCGCTCTACCGCGCCATCTTCACCCGGCGCGACGTGCGCGGGCAGTTCCGACCCGACCCGGTGCCCGAGGATCTGCTCCGCCGGCTGCTGCTGGCGGCGCATCACGCGCCGTCGGTCGGCTTCATGCAGCCCTGGAACTTCGTCCTCATCACGGACCCGGCGGTGAAGGACCGCATCCACGCCGATTTCCTGAAAGCCAACGACGAGGCCGCCGCGCTGTTCACCGGCGAGCGGCAGGCGCTCTATTCACGGCTGAAGCTGGAGGGGATCAAGGACGCGCCGGTGAACCTGCTGATCACCTGCGACCGCGGGCGCGGCGGCCCGGTGGTGCTGGGCCGCACCCACAACCCGGCCATGGACCTCTACAGCTGCGCCTGCGCCGTACAGAATCTCTGGCTCGCCGCGCGGGCCGAGGGGGTGGGCGTCGGCTGGGTCAGCATCCTGCACGAACAGGCCCTGCGCGACGCGCTGGGGCTGCCCGAGGAGATCGTGCCGGTCGCCTATCTCTGCATCGGCTACGTGACCCACTTCCTCGACCAGCCCGAACTGGAAAAGGCTGGCTGGCGCAACCGCCTGCCGCTGGAGGAGTTGGTCTTCCGCGACCAATGGGGACGGAAAGCCGGGCAGGATTGAACGAAGCGCCTCAACCGAACGCGTTCCGACGCAGCCCGCTGCACCCGCAGCTCCCACTGTGGACGTGCCCGGAGGCCGGCGCGCCGGACACAGCGGGGGACGCACCGCCGCCCAGACTCGGCGCGCGCAGGAAGGCGCGGGAGGAACTGGCACCACACACCGGGCAGGGCTGCGGCAGGCTGGATTCCGACATGGGCCGCATTTCGGTGAAGGGGCCGCAGGCGTCGCAGAGATAGTCGTAACTCGGCATCGGGTTCCGTTCCCAATCGGACAGGCCCGGCCGGACCGGCCGGGATGGCTTGTTATCGCACGGGAGCAACGGCCCGCGCGACGGTGGGGTCCTTGCCGCAACGGAAAATCGGGCTGAAAAAGCGAAAGGCCGGCGTTACCGCCGGCCTTTTCGATGTCGCTTCATCCATCCCGCTGGGGGAGGATGGAGCGGGCGAAGGGATTCGAACCCTCGACCCCAACCTTGGCAAGGTTGTGCTCTACCCCTGAGCTACGCCCGCAGTGTGTGGCGCGAGTGACGGGACTTGAACCCGCGGCCTCCGGCGTGACAGGCCGGCGCTCTAACCAACTGAGCTACACCCGCATCCCCTCCGGCCTGCACCGGAAGTGGCGCGTAAGTACGACAAAGCCGGGCCGGCGGCAAGGGGCATTTTTCGTTTTCGTGAAACTTCTTCCCGAACCCTGCCATCCGCCCCTGCCCTGCTCCAGCCTGTCGCATCCCGCAACCGCTTGGCGTTGGGCGCTTTTTTAGACAAATTGACACGCGGGTTGAAAGGCTCGGCGCCCGTCCGGCATTGTCCGGTTCATCGGTGGCGGGCCGGCCCAGGCCCCGCCCGCAAAGCCCCCGCCCGCAACGCCAGTGATTCACCGCCATGACAGTTACGGTCGCACCGAAGCCGAACGCGGACGCCAAAGCGGCGGACGGCAACCGGCAACTCCTCGTGCTCACAGGCCTTCTCCAGCTCGAGCGCCGGGCGAGGCAGGCCGCGACGGCGGAGGAGCTGGGCTTTCTGATCGTGAACGAGACTCTGGGGCTCCTGCGCTACCGGCAGGCAGCCCTCTGGCGTGATGGGGCGGTGGCCGCATTGTCCGGCGTCCCCATGGTGGACCGCAACGCACCCTACGTGCTGTGGCTGAAACGCCTGTTCGCCTGGGCGCGCGCGACCCATGGCGGTCCCGTGGCGCTGGACGCGGCCGCGCTGCCGCCGGACCTCGCGGGCGGCTGGGCCGACTGGCTGCCGGCCCATGCCCTGTGGCTGCCGTTGGCCGGCGCCGGTGAACGGCCCGCCGCCCTCCTCCTCGCCCGCGACGAGCCGTGGAGCACGGGGGAAATTCACCTGCTCGGCTACGCCGCCGACGCCTATGGGCATGCGCTGAAGGCGCTGACCGGGGGCAAGCGCCGCTGGCGCCTGCGCGGTCCGGGACGGCTCCTCCTGACCATGACGCTGCTCGGCGGCGCCGTCGCGGCGCTGGCGACGCCCGTACCGCAATCCGCCCTGGCGCCGGCCGAGGTGATCGCGCTCGACCCCACGGTCGTGCGCGCGCCCATCGACGGGGTGGTGGACCGGTTCGAGGTCCAGCCGAACGAGGCGGTGCGGGAGGGACAGCTTCTCCTGGTGCTCGACCGCACGAAGCTCCAGAACCGGCTTGAGGTCGCCCGCAAGGCCTACGAGGTGGCCGAGGCCGAATACCGGCAGGCCTCGCAGCAGGCCGTCTTCGACACGCGGACCAACAAGGCCAGCGTCGCCGTCCTGAAGGGCCGCATGGAGCAGCAGGCCGCCGAGGTCGCCTACGTCAACGAGCTCCTCGCCCGCGTGGAGATCCGCGCGCCGCGCGCCGGCATCGCCATCTTCAACGACGTGCATGACTGGATTGGCAAGCCGGTGAGCCTCGGCGAACGGATCCTCACCGTCGCCGATCCGGCCGAGGCGGAGCTGGAGATCCGGCTGCCCGTCGCCGACGCCATCGCGCTCGACCAGGGGGCCGAGGTGCGCCTGTTCCTGAACATCGACCCGCAGAACGTCATTCCCGCCCGGCTCAGCTACAGCGGCTATCAGGCGGAGCCGACGCCGGAAGGCGTGCTGGCCTACCGGCTGAAGGCGCGGCTGGAGGGCGAGAGCGCGCCGCCGCGCATCGGCCTGAAGGGGATCGCCAAGCTCTACGGCCAGGACAGCCCGCTGATCCTGTCCATCCTGCGCCGGCCGCTCGCCGCCGCCCGCCAGCGGCTCGGGCTGTGACGGCGGCGGTCACCGTCGGCGCGGCGGACGCCGGGGAGCCGGCGGCCCAGCCGATGCGCCTTCCGCCCCTGCGGGAGGAGCTGTCACTGCATCCCGGCCCGCGCTCGCCCGACGGCGCACCGAGCTGGACGCTCCAGGACCCGTCCAGCAACCGGTTCTTCCGGATCGGCTGGGTCGAGCTGGAGATCCTGTCGCGCTGGCATCACGCGGAACCCGCGGCCATCGCCGCCGCCGTGTCGCGAGAGACGACGATCGCCGCCACCCCCGGCCAGGTTGAGGGCTTCGCGCGCTTCCTCTGGTCGCAGGGGCTCCTCCAGGCGCAGGGCGACGGAGCGCTCGGGCGGCTGAAGACCTTGGCCGACGCGCAGCGCCCGCCCTGGCTGATGTGGCTGCTGAAGACCTATCTCTCCTTCCGCATCCCGCTGGTCCGCCCCGACGCCTTCCTGCGCGCGACCCTGCCGCTGGCCTCGCTGCTCTACAGCCGGGCGTTCCTGCTGCTGACGCTGCTGGCGGCGGTCACCGGTGGCTATCTGGCGCTGCGCCAGTGGGACGCCTTCGTGACCACCTTCCTGCATTTCTTCTCGCTGGAGGGGGCGATCCTGGCCGGCTGCGCGCTGGGGGGTGCGAAGATCCTGCACGAGTTCGGGCATGCCTACACGGCACGGCGCTACGGCTGCCGGGTGCCGACGATGGGGATCGTGTTCCTGGTGATGTGGCCGGTGCTCTACACCGACGTCAGCGAGGCCTGGAAGCTGCCATCGCGGGCCAAGCGCCTGCGCATCGGCGGCGCCGGCATCGCGGCGGAGCTGGCGCTGGCGGCCTGGGCCACGCTGGCCTGGAGCTTCCTGCCGGACGGGCCGTTGCGCAGTGCCGTGTTCCTGCTCGCCACCTCCACCTGGGTGCTGACGCTGCTGATCAACCTGAACCCGCTGATGCGCTTCGACGGCTATTTTCTGCTGTCGGACTGGCTCGACGTGCCGAACCTCCAGGACCGCGCCTTCGGGCTTGCCCGCTGGCGCCTGCGGGAGCTGCTGTTCGGCTTCGGCGACCCGCCGCCGGAACCCGTCGCGCCGCGCCTGCGGGGCACCCTGCTCCTCTACGCCTACGCGACCTGGATCTACCGCTTCTTCCTGTTCCTGGGCATCGCGCTGCTCGTCTATCACCTGTTCTTCAAGCTTCTGGGGCTGTTTCTGATGGCGGTCGAACTCTGGTGGTTCATCGGCAAACCGATCTTCACCGAGCTGCGCGGCTGGATCTCTCGGCCCGGCGGCATCCGTCCGACCCGCAACGCCCTCGTCACGGCGACCGTTGCCCTGGCCGGGCTGGCCGCCGTGCTGGTGCCATGGGAGGGGGGCCTGACGGCCCCGGCGGTGCTGAAGGCGGAGCAGCAGACCCAGCTCTTTGCGCCGGAAGGCGCGCGCCTGGCGGAGATGAACGCCCGCCCCGGTGCTGCCGCCGCCGAGGGCGACCGGCTGTTCCGCCTGGAATCGCCCGACCTCGCCCATGAGCTGGCCCAGGCCGAGCGAAAGGTCGAGGTGTTGCAGGGCCGAGTCCAGGTGATGAGCCTCAACCGCGACCTGCTCGACCAGACGCAATCCACCTGGCGGGAGTTGGAAACCGCGCGTGCCGAAGCGCAGGCGCTCAAGGCAGACCTCGCCCGGCTCGACGTGACCGCGCCCTTCGCCGGCGTGTTGGTCGATGTCGCCGATCCCCTGGCAACCGGCGAGTGGGTGAAGAGGAACGACCGGCTGGCGACCTTGATCGACCCGCGTTCCAGCGTGATCGAGGCCTACGTCCGGGAGGAGGACTTGCGCCGGATCGGCGTCGGAACCCGGGCGCGCTTCCTGCCCGACGATCCCTCCGGCGACGCCGTCGACGCGGAGGTCACGGCCATCGCGACGGCGAGCAGCCGCCTGCTGACGGAACCGTCCCTGGCGTCGGTCCATGGCGGCGGCGTCCCCTCCTACCAGGGGCAGGACCAGGCGCTGGTCCCGGAAAAGCCGGTCTACCGGGTGCTCCTGCGCGCCACCTCCCCCCTGCCCGCCCCGGCCCGCGTGGAGCGCGGCGCCGTGAGGCTGGAGGGCGAGCGGGAGAGCATCGCCGCGGGAATCTGGCGCACGGCGCTGGGCGTTCTGGTCCGGGAAAGCGGCTTCTAACGAGTGTCCCGTCCAGGCGAAACGGTCCGTTCCGCTGTTGCCGACGCACCGAGCATCGGCGATGGGCGACGGAGGACAGGGGTCATGCCGAAGACGGACGCTTTCACCTGGGACGAACTGCCTGCGGCAGGCGGGAACGGGGCGGAGCGCCGGGAGATTCGCGGCACCGGCGCGAGCCTCAGGCGGATCCGAACCAAGGCGGGCGCCGTGGCCGCGCGCCACAGCCACGACCATGAGCAGTTCCTGCTGGTGCTGGAGGGTCGCGCGCGGCTCGACTGCGAGTCCGGCCCAGTCGAGCTGCGCCCCGGCATGGTGGTTCGCTTCGACCCCGACGCCTGGCACGCGGCCGAGTTCCTGGCCGACACCGTGCTGGTCGAGGTGAATTTGGCTCGCGCGCCCTGAAGTTCAGCCGCCGTGCGCGGGAATGTCGAAGCGAGCGTTGCCGCTCATGCCGGACATCAGTTCCGGGAAGCTGCCGGTGACGGACCCGAACAGCTTGACCGTCTGGCTCACCGGATCGATGCGGGCCGCCAGCCTGTCCACCTTGGCGGGATAGTCCTTGCCTGTCTCGTCCAGCGCCAGGGTGAAGGCGCTGCCCGGCTTCAGCCAGGTCAACCAGCGCGACGGGACCACCAGTTCGACCTGCAATTCGCGGTCGTCGAGGATCTCCAGAAGCTCGCTGCCCTCGCCGACATACTGGTGGCGCTTCACCTTCAGCTCGACGACACGCCCCGGAAAGGGGGCCGCGATGGCGCAGCGGCTCACGACCGTGCGCATCATGGCGACCTCCGCCTCGGCGGCGGCGAGTTCGGCGGCGGAGGTCTCGAACTCCAGGGTGCTGTTGGACCCCAGCTTGGCGAGCCGCCCCTGCACCTGGTGCGTCTTGCGTGCGCCCTGCTGCAGGGCGAGCGCCTTGTCCAGCCGGGCCTTGTGCATCGTGCAGTCCAGCGTCACGAGCGGCTGCCCCTCCGCGAAGCGCTCACCCTCGCGCACGCTCAGATCGCCGATCTTGCCCGGGATCTCCGCCGACAGCACCGTGCTGCGCGTCGGGCTGAGCTGCGCGCGGATTTCCGGCTGCGGCTCCTCCGGCGATGGCGCGGTCTGGGCCAGCGCCGCGCCGGCCCCCAGCACCAGGAGGGCCGTCAGACCATTCAGGAGGCCGCCCCGCAGAGGGGGTTGCGCCGTCATGACGACGGTCCGGCAATCGACGGATCCGATGGAGCCGCCGCGACGGGAACGCCGCCGGTGTGGGGTGCCACCGGCTCGGGCATGGCCTGCTCCGGCGCTTCCGCGGCCGGGAGGTCCGCCGGCACCGCCTCCTCCGCCGGGAGCATGTCCAGCCGGATGCGCCCGGCCATCCAGTCGGCGACCAGCGGGGTCAGGCCGGCGGTCAGGCCCTTGATGTCGTGGCTGTCCACCGTCTCCGGCACCGGGTCGAGTCCGAGCGAGACATAGAGGCTCGACACCGCGTTCTGCAGCTCCGCGTAGGCGCGGTCGCGCGCCAGCTTCGCGGTGATCGCCTGCGCGCCGGCGCGGATCCGCTCCAGGGAGGATTCGGCGTCGGCCGTGGCCGCCTGCTGGATGTTCTCGTTGATGCGCTGCTCGATCGTCTCCATCAGGCGCGCCTGCTCGAAGCCGGTGCGGGTGCGCTTGTACTGCTGGACCGCCACATGGACCTGCGTCAGCGTCGCCATGCTGAGGGCGAGGCGGCGGAACTCGCCCGCCTCGACCTGCGCCTCGGCGGCGGCGATGTTCGCGGGGCCGGTGAAGACGTTGAACAGGTTCAGCGTCAGCCTGGCGCCAGCCTCGGCCCAGGCGTTGTTGACTAGGTAGGAGTTGCTGTCGAAGTTCAGCGAGGTGTTCAGGTTGATGCCCGGCAGCATGCGCAGCATCGCCTTGCGGACCTCCTGCGCGTTGATGCGGCTCTGGTATTGCTCCTCCCGCATTTCCGGGCGGTTCAGGAGCGCCGCCGTCTCCATCCGCTCGATGGGAATGTCGATCTGCGGGATGTCCTGCTTGAACCCCTCCGGCAGCGCCAGCGTGAAGCTCTGCCCCAGCGGGACGTTCATCAGGGCGGCGAGCTGCGCCTTGGCGATGGAGAGGTCCTGCTGCACCATCTCGAGCTGGCGGATGATCTCCAGCAGCGCCTTCTGGTAGCGTAGCGCCTCCAGCGGCGGCCTCAGCCGCTCCTCCTCCACCTGCTGGGCGTCGGCCAGCGCCTGGCGCGCCTCGGCCAGCAGCGGCTCGATCTCCACGAGGATGCGTTCGCTGCTGACGGCCAGCCAGTAGGAACCGCGCACCTGCTGGATGATGGAGTTGATCAGCCGGCGGCGGCGCTCATGCGCGATCAGCACGCGGTCGGACTGCTGCTTGGCCTGGTAGTAACTGACGCCGAAATCCAGGACGTTCCAGGTCAGGCCGAGGTCGGCGACGAACCGGTTGTCGTCCTGGCTGATCGCCGGGTCGATGGACCGGAAGTTGGTGATGGTGTTGCGGCTCAGCGACTCGTTGGAGGGCGCCCGCGTCAGGTAGCCGGCGCTCGCCGCGAGGCGCGGCAGCATGTCGTAGCTGGTGACGTCGAGCTGGCGCGCCTGGAGAACCTCCTCCATCAGCGCCTGCCGCGAATCGAGATTGTACTTGATGGCGCGCGCCATGGCCTCCGCCAGGGTGATGGGGCCGGTCACCGGCTCCTGATCGGCGAAGAGGCGGGACCGGTCGTCCCTGGCCTGGGCGAGGCGCTGCTCGACCGTCACCGGCTCCGGCGTCACCGCGCAGGCCGAGGCTGAGACCGCCACCGCTGCGGCCAGAACCAGGCGCGACACACCCGCCCGCATCCGATCGGACACCCTCCTGGCCCGCCTCTCCCCCGTCACCATCACCGAAGTTCCTTTCCAAGCACGCCGCAGATCGACCATGCGTCAACTCACTAGACAAATGCTTGAAAAATTCAAGTCTTTCCGGCAGCTTCGGCATCAGTGATCGCTGATGTCACGCTCCTATCCAGGGCTTCCCTTGGAGCGGTGCAAAAGAACAGAGGTCAGATCTTGTCACAAAATGCTACATTTCGCTTTTTTTGAAGAAAATAGCGAACTGAACGGCGCGGAAGAACAGACGAGTACCGGAGTTGGACAAAACTCTTCATGAAAAGCTCTAGGCGTAACCGCTTATGCGTATTTGCCTATAACTTTACCTGAATTGTCGAAACCGGAAGAACAAGGACCTCGGCGCTCCAGCATACTGTGGTGTTCAGCCGGGCAACATCGGATCGAGGGGAAGTGGCCATGGGCATTCTGAAGCGCGTTTCGAAAGGCAAGGCAAAGCACGGCTTGGTGGCGTCACGTCCGGCCGACGGGCTTGCCATCGCGCTGGAACCGCGCTTCCTGTTCGATGCGGCGGGGGTCGCGACCGCTGTGGAGACGGCGCATTCAATTTCCCATGACGACGCCCTGCCTGCAGCCGTGTCTCCAATGGCTGATCAGCATCTGATCGAGGCAGCCGAGTCGGTCGGTGCGCAGGCAACACCCCCGCGTTCCATCGTCTTCGTCGACTCGTCTGTCGGCGACCACCGGAACATGCTGCGGGACATTCCGGCCGGAACGGAAGTAGTCGTGCTCGACGCCGAACAGGACGGCCTGGGCCAGATCGCGCGGGCACTCTCGGGGCGGACCGGGATCGAGGCGATCCACATTATTTCGCATGGCTCGGCGGGAAGCGTGACCCTCGGCACGACAACGCTAACGGCTGGGAACGTCGCGGACTTCAGCGTCCAGCTTCAAAGCATTGGCCAGACGCTGACGGAAAACGCGGACATCCTCATCTATGGCTGCGATGTGGCCAGTGCGGATCACGGCCAGATCCTGCTTTCCGAACTGGCACGGATGACGGGCGCGGACATCGCCGCGTCCGATGATCTCACGGGAAACGCCGAGTTCGGAGCGGACTGGACTCTCGAATCCCGCACTGGCGTCATCGAAGCGTCCGAATTGTCCGTCCCAGCTTATGGCGCGGTGCTTTCCGCTTCCTCGGGAACGCTGAAGGACGTGGACGGGACCGTCATCGTGTCCGGAGGGCGGATCACCACCGACAACACGAAACTCAATCTTGCTCTGGCCACCCCCGACGCCACCGGCGAGAGCTCCATTCAGAACACTTCCGACCTTTACGGTACGGTCGGAATGTACGCATCCTATGTTTATGATACCGACGCTAATGGCAACATCATCAATGGTGATGGTTATATCGCTCTGCGCGTCGCGGTAAATTCGGCTTTCAATTCATATCTTCAGATCGACATCGACGCGATCAACAATCCCACGGGCGCCGCAGGTCCGGACGGCAAAATGGATTTCGCCATCGTCGTCGATACCAACCTGACGAGCAACGGCAACAAAGGCGTCTATATCACGGGCGTGACCAAAGCCGCATCCGCTTTGGCTACCGACAACAACAGCCCAAGTTCGACCACCTTCGTGATCGGAGCCAGTGCGCTCTCGGACCACGCGTTCGACGGTTCGGTCGCTCTCAGCAGCGGTACCGGCATCACCACCCTGGCCGGAGCCAATGCCTCGGTCAGCGCGGTCACGATCGGCTCGTCGAAGTACATCGACGTCATCGTCTCGATCAGCGCGATCAAGAGCAAACTGAGTTCGGTCGACATCTCCGGGCGTCCGGCGACGAATTCAGGCGGTGACCCAGGTTCCGATGACTTCCAGTTCATCGACCGAACGTCGCAGCTTCGCTTCGCGCTGACGTCATCGACGCAGGTCAATACCATCAACAAGGACGTATACGGCGGTAGCGACAGCACGTCCTGGTCGGTCCTCAGCCCGGCGACGACCACCTTCGCCCAGCTGGGCGGCGAATCCCCGACTGACACGACCCCGCCCGTCTTCGCCTCGGCGACCGTAAGCGGTACGTCGCTGGTGATGTCCTACACCGAAGCGACCACCCTGGATGCCACGCGGCCGCCGGCCGCTGGCGCCTTCACGGTCATGGCCGGCGGAACGGCGGTTACAGTGAACGGCGTCTCGGTCGACGCCGCCAGCAAAACCGTCACGCTCACGCTCGCCAGCCCCGTCACGCACGGGCAGCAGGTGACGGTGGCCTATACCGACCCGAGCGCCGGGAACGACGCGAACGCCATCCAAGACGCGACCGGCAACGACGCCGCGACCCTGGCGGCCACCAGCGTCACCAACAGCACGCCCGACACCACGCCGCCTGTGTTCGTGTCGGCGACCGTGAATGGCACTTCGCTGGTGATGACCTACACCGAAGCAACTATCCTGGATGCAGCGCATCCGCCGGCCGCAGGCGCCTTCACGGTCATGGCGGGCGGCTCGGCCGTCGCAGTGAGCAGTGTCGCGGTCAACGCCGCCAACAAGACCGTCACGCTGACGCTGGCATCGGCGGTTGCGAACGGCCAGGCGGTGACGGTCGCCTACACCGACCCAAGCGCCGCAAACGACACGAACGCCATCCAGGACAGCGCCGGCAACGACGCCGCGACCCTGGCGGCCACCAGCGTCATCAACAGCACGCCCGACACCACACCGCCTGTGTTCGCGTCGGCGACCGTGAACGGCACCTCGCTGGTGATGACCTACACCGAAGCAACGACCTTGGATGCGGCGCATCCGCCGGCTGCCGGAGCCTTCGTCGTCAAGGCCGGCGGCACGACCATAACGGTCAGCAGCATCGCGGTGGACGCCGATAACAAGAAGGTCACGTTGACCTTGGCATCACCGGTGACCGGCGGCCAAACGGTGACGGTGACCTACACCGACCCGAGCACTGGCAATGACCCGAACGCCATCCAGGACGCAGCCGGCAATGACGCCGCGACTCTGGCCGTGACCGATGTCACCAACACCACCAGCAGTGCGTTCACGATCAGCGCCTCCACCGCAACCGGCCCGAGGATCGGGGCTTCGTCCGACACGCTGGCGGAGCTGCGCACGAAACCGACTGCACCACACGGCTCGAATAACGAAGTGTCAGGCACTTCGGCACTTTGGGAAAACGTCGCCACCCTGCCCGATGGTTCGAAGATCGATTTGCGCGCAACTCTGGTCGAAGGTTCCAACACCACTGGAAAGCCTCCCAAATTCGGCACGGTAAACGATGACCCGAAGGTTCTCACGGACGGCGCCGGCAGCTTCACTATCCGCTGGGAATTGTTCAAGGCCGGAACAGACATTCCGGTAACCGGCAACGTCACATTCAACATCAAGGATCTTGACGGAAACGGCCCCAATGAATACGTGACGGCTGTTTTAGGTCAAATCAGCAGCTATTCGGTTGCATCGCCAACGTCTTTGACGATCAACAAGACCAATGAAAAAGTTACGTTCTCTGGAACGTCCAACGACTCAACCGCACTGCCGAGCAACACCGTTCAGCTCAAATGGGTCAATGTTTCCTCGTTCGAACTGACCTACGGCGCCGCTCAGACCAATCGCGGCTTCGAGCATGACGGCGACCTGGATTTTTCGCTCGGCGCCAACCCCATTACCTACAATCTACCCCCGTCCGTGATCGCCCAGACCACCCGTGATACGACACCCACCATTACAGGTCGCGCTACCCTTGATTCGGGCCAGACATTGGCGGTCACGGTCACCAACGGCACTTTCACGAAGACCTACACGGCGGCGGATGGTCTCTCCTTCGACAACGCGAACTGGTCGCTGACCATCCCCAACGGTGACGCCCTGTCGGATGGCACCTATTCCGTGACCGCCACGGTCAAATCGAGCGGTGGAGCGACCGTGTCTTCGGACCCGACCGAAGGGGAGTTGGTGGTCGACACCACCGCCCCGGCGATCCCGACCGTCGACAGCCTTACGACCAAGAACACTAAGCCGACGCTCACCGGCACGGCGAACGTGGTGCAGGGCGAAACGCTGGTGGTGACCGTCCATGGGGCGACCTATACGGTGGTGCCCAGCAACGGCAACTGGACGCTGGACCTCTCCACCGCCGTGCCGACCTCCGGTACGCTGGGGACCTTCGTCGACGGGCAGACCTACAGCGTCGAGGCCAAGGTTACCGACGCCGCCGGCAACGCCAGCTCGGACGTCACCGCAAGCGAACTGAAGATCGACACCACGGCGCCCAGGCTGACGAGCAGCGTCCGCCAGACGCCCGCGGCAGAGTTCACCAGCGCGGACGCCGTGACCTTCCGGGTCACCTTCAGCGAGGCGGTCGCCAGCGTCGATGCCGCAGACTTCGCCCTGTCCGGCACGGCCGCCACCGGGGCCAGCGTCACGGGCGTGACGAAGGTCAGCGACGGCGTCTACGACGTCACGGTTGGCGGCATCGCCGACGCGAACGGAACGCTGAACCTGGACCTCGCGGCCAACGCGAGCATCGCGGACGCCGCCGGGAATGCCCTGACCGACCGGACCGCAACCGGAGCCGACCAGGACTACACGCTCGACAACACCAAGCCGGCTGCGCCGACGGTCACCGCGACGACCACAAACAGCACGACGCCCACGCTCAGCGGTACGGCATCGGTCAGCGATGGTGAGACGCTGACGGTCGCCGTTAACGGCGCGACCTATACGGTGGTGCCCAGCAACGGCAACTGGACGCTGAACCTCTCCAGCGCCGTGCCGACCTCCGGCTCGCTGGGGACCTTTGTCGACGGGCAGACCTACAGTGTCGAGGCCAAGGTTACCGACGCCGCCGGCAATGCCAGCTCGGACGTCACGACGGGCGAACTGAAGATCGACACCACGGCGCCTGCGGTCCCAACGGTCGCAACGAAGATCGCCAACAGCACGAGCCCGACGCTCACCGGCACGGCTACGGTCAGCGATGGTGAGACGCTGACGGTTACCATCAACGGCGCGACCTACACCGTGGTGCCCACAAACGGCACTTGGACGCTGGACCTCTCCAGCGCGGTGCCAACCTCCGGCTCGCTCGGGACCTTTGTCGACGGGCAGACCTACAGTGTCGAGGCCAAGGTTACCGATGCCGCCGGCAATGCCAGCTCGGACGTCACGGCAAGCGAACTGAAGATCGACACCACGGCGCCCAGGCTGACGAGCAGCGTCCGCCAGACGCCCTCGGCAGAGTTCACCAGCGCGGACGCCGTGACCTTCCGGGTCACCTTCAGCGAGGCGGTCGCCAGCGTCGATGCCGCGGACTTCGCCCTGTCCGGCACGGCCGCCACCGGGGCCAGCGTCACGGGCGTGACGAAAATCAGCGAAGGCGTCTACGACGTCACGGTTGGCGGCATCGCCGACGCGAATGGCACGCTGAACCTGGACCTCGCGGCCAACGCGAGCATCGCGGACGCCGCCGGCAACGCCCTGACCGACCGGACCGCAACCGGGGCCGACCAGGACTACACGCTCGACAACACCAAGCCGGCTGCGCCGACGGTCACCGCGACGACCACAAACAGCACGACGCCCACGCTCAGCGGTACGGCATCGGTCAGCGATGGTGAGACGCTGACGGTTACCATCAATGGCGCGACCTATACGGTGGTGCCCAGCAACGGCAACTGGACGCTCGACCTCTCCACCGCCGTGCCGACCTCCGGCACGCTGGGGACCTTCGTCGACGGGCAGACCTACAGCGTCGAGGCCAGGGTCACCGACGCCGCCGGCAACGCCAGCTCGGACGTCACCGCAAGCGAACTGAAGATCGACACCACGGCGCCCAGGCTGACGAGCAGCGTCCGCCAGACGCCCGCGGCAGAGTTCACCAGCGCGGATGCCGTGACCTTCCGGGTCACCTTCAGCGAGGCGGTCGCCAGCGTCGATGCCGCGGACTTCGCCCTGTCCGGCACGGCCGCCACCGGGGCCAGCATCACGGGCGTGACGAAGGTCAGCGACGGCGTCTACGACGTCACGGTTGGCGGCATCGCCGACGCGAACGGCACGCTGAACCTGGACCTCGCGGCCAACGCGAGCATCGCGGACGCCGCCGGGAATGCCCTGACCAACCGGACCGCCACCGGAGCCGACCAGGACTACACGCTCGACAACACCAAGCCGGCTGCGCCGACGGTCACCGCGACGACCACCAACAGCCCGACGCCCACGCTCAGCGGTACGGCCACGGTTGGTGACGGCGAGACGCTGACGGTCGCCGTTAACGGCGCGATCTATACGGTGGTGCCCAGCAACGGCAACTGGACGCTCGACCTCTCCACCGCCATGCCAACCTCCGGCACGCTGGAACCTCTCTTCAACGGACAGACCTACAGTGTCGAAGCCAAGGTCACCGACGCCGCCGGCAATGCCAGCTCGGACGTCACCGCAGGCGAACTGAAGATCGACACCACGGCACCCAGGCTGACGAGCAGCGTCCGCCAGACGCCCTCGGCAGAGTTCACCAGCGCGGACGCCGTGACCTTCCGGGTCACCTTCAGCGAGGCGGTCGCCAGCGTCGATGCCGCGGACTTCGCCCTGTCCGGCACGGCCGCCACCGGGGCCAGCGTCACGGGCGTGACGAAAATCAGCGAAGGCGTCTACGACGTCACGGTTGGCGGCATCGCCGACGCGAATGGCACGCTGAACCTGGACCTCGCGGCCAACGCGAGCATCGCGGACGCCGCCGGGAACGCCTTGACCGACCGGACCGCCACCGGGGCCGACCAGGACTACACGCTCGACAACACCAAGCCGGCTGCGCCGACGGTCACCGCGACGACCACAAACAGCACGACGCCCACGCTCAGCGGTACGGCATCGGTCAGCGATGGTGAGACGCTGACGGTTACCATCAATGGCGCGACCTATACGGTGGTGCCCAGCAACGGCAACTGGACGCTCGACCTCTCCACCGCCGTGCCGACCTCCGGCACGCTGGGGACCTTCGTCGACGGGCAGACCTACAGCGTCGAGGCCAGGGTCACCGACGCCGCCGGCAACGCCAGCTCGGACGTCACCGCAAGCGAACTGAAGATCGACACCACGGCGCCCAGGCTGACGAGCAGCGTCCGCCAGACGCCCGCGGCAGAGTTCACCAGCGCGGATGCCGTGACCTTCCGGGTCACCTTCAGCGAGGCAGTCGCCAGCGTCGATGCCGCGGACTTCGCCCTGTCCGGCACGGCCGCCACCGGGGCCAGCGTCACGGGCGTGACGAAAATCAGCGACGGCGTCTACGACGTCACGGTTGGCGGCATCGCCGACGCGAACGGCACGCTGAACCTGGACCTCGCGGCCAACGCGAGCATCGCGGACGCCGCCGGCAACGCCCTGACCGACCGGACCGCAACCGGAGCCGACCAGGATTACACGCTCGACAACACCAAGCCGGCTGCGCCGACGGTCACCGCGACGACCACCAGCAGCACGACGCCCACGCTCAGCGGTACGGCATCGGTCAGCGATGGTGAGACGCTGACGGTTACCATCAATGGCGCGACCTATACGGTGGTGCCCACAAACGGCACTTGGACGCTGGACCTCTCCACCGCCGTGCCGGCCTCCGGCACGCTGGGGACCTTCGTCGACGGGCAGACCTACGGCGTCGAGGCCAAGGTCACCGATGCCGCTGGCAACGCCAGTTCCGACGTCACCGCAAGCGAACTGAAGATCGACACCACGGCGCCTGCGGTTCCAACGGTCGCAACGAAGACCACCAACAGCACGACGCCGACGCTCACCGGCACGGCCACGGTCAATGACGGCGAGACGCTGACAGTCACCGTGCACGGCGCGACCTATACGGTGGTGCCCAGCAACGGCAACTGGACGCTGGACCTTTCCACCGCCGTGCCGACCTCCGGCTCGCTCGGGACCTTCGTCGACGGACAGAGCTACAGTGTCGAGGCCAAGGTCACCGATGCCGCTGGCAATGCCAACTCCGACGTCACGTCAAGCGAACTGAAAATCGACGCCACGGCACCAACGGCACCGGGTGTCGGGCTGCTGACCGACAGCGGCACGATAGCCACCGACAAGATCACGAACAACGCCACTCTCAGCCTTACTGGCGTAGAGGCGAACGCCACCGTCGAATACAGCACCGACGGCACCAGCTGGTCCACGACGGCTCCGGTTCCGACCCAGGGCTCCAACACGGTGCAGGTGCGGCAGGTCGACGCCGCAGGCAATGCGTCCAACGCGACGACCTTCACGTACCAATACGACACTGTTGCGCCGGTTATCGCCTCGGCCGTCGTCAACGGAAACACGCTGGTCCTGACCTATACCGAAGCCAGCACCCTCGATGCTACGGGCGCTCCGGCAGGAACGGCGTTCGCCGTGACGGTTGCAGGCCAGCCCGTTACCGTCACCAACGTCGCGGTGAACGCTGCGAACAGGACGGTCACCCTGACCCTGGGCACTGCGGCATCGCATGGGCAGGCGATCACGGTCAGCTACACCGATCCGTCCGCCATCGACGACTCCCAAGCCGTCCAGGACGCGGCGGGGAACGACGCGGTCAGTTTGGTGAACCAGCCGGTGACCAACGACACTCCCGCACCGCCTCCGCCGCCCCCGCCGCCGCCGCCGCCCCCGATCGTGTCTCCTCCGGTCGTATCGCCGCCGGTTGTATCGCCGCCGGTCACACCACCGACTCCGGATCCGGTGTCGCCTCCAGTATCGCCGCCACCGGTCGTTTCGCCGCCGGTCGCACCGCCGACACCGGATCCGGTGTCGCCTCCAGTATCGCCGCCGCCGGTCGTTTCGCCACCGGTCGCGCCGCCGACTCCGGATCCGGTGTCGCCTCCAGTATCGCCGCCGCCAGTCGTATCGCCGCCGGTCGCACCGCCCTCTCCGGATCCGGTGGCACCGCCGGTCGCTTCGCCACCGATTCCGCCGACAGCGTCCGTTTCGCCCCCCGCGCCTCCCGCTCCTCCTGTCGCGCCCGCCACACCTGCGGTTCTGTCGACGGTGCAGACAGGCACCGGCGCACCGGCCGCGCCCACCATTCCAGGGGCGTCGGTGCTGACGACCGTGACAACCATGGTGCCGACCGCACCGGCTGCGCCCACAGCACCGGCTGCGCCCACAGCCACGCAAACCGTGGTTACGCCGGTCCAAACATCCACCCCGGCCCCGGCGAACACGCCGGCGGCCCCGCTTTCTGTTGCCAGTACACCGGCCGTGGCCACTTCCGACCCAGGTCCGAACACGCCGCTGGCCGGCAACGGTTCGTCCACCATCAACAGCCTTCCGCCTCCCGTGGTGCTGGCGACCAACGCGGCTGGCAGCGGCCCTAGCCTCCTGGTCGTCGGGACCGTGGGCGACCGCGTGATCAGCGCCGGCCAGCCGAGCAATTTCGCCGTGCCCGCCGGCACCTTCCAGAGCACCGATCCGCAGGCCAGCGTCACGCTGGAAGCGACGCAGGCCGACGGCTCGCCGTTGCCGGTTTGGCTGAAGTTCGATGCCTCCTCCGGCACCTTCACGGGCAGCCCTCCAGCCGACCTGAACCAGCCGGTCAACATCAAGGTGATCGCGCGCGACAGCCAGGGTGCCGAGGCGGTGACCGAGTTCCGTATCAGCGTCGGCGAGAACGCCGGGGAGACGGATGGCGCTCCGGCCGAGCCGAACGCACCGGCGCAGGGTCAGGGTTCCGCCCCGGCGGCCGGCGACGCGGCACCGGCCAGCGCCCCTGCCAATGCCCCCGCGGACGGCGCCGCTCAGCCGGCGGGCGAGCCGGCAGGGGAGCCGAACGGCGCGGACGCCCAGGATGCCCCTGCCGGCGGGACCGAAGCGAATGGCCGCCGGGCCGACGCGGCGGAACCCGCGGCGCCGGTCGGCAAGCCGGCTTTCAGCCAGCAACTCAGTGGTGCCGCCGGCTCGGGCGTTGCGGCGGAGATCGCGGCGCTGCTGCGCAGCCTGGAGGACATGCTGGTCGGTTGACCCTGCAAAGCAGCAGCCCTTGGCAGGTTCCAGGTGCGGGTGCGGGCGCCCCCTACCCGACCGGAGGCGTGGCGGCACCCGTCCCCGGCCTCCATATGGAAGGGCCGGGTGGCGCGTGACGGCAGGGGCGGCGAATGCGTTGGTTCATGGTCCTGGTGCTGGCCGCCCTCCTGGCGGCCGGCGCGCTGCTCCTGACCGGTCGCCTCGCACTGCCCCCTGACTTCGACCCGTGGGCGCCGCTGGACATTCGGGCAGAGCCCAACCTGCTGACGGGGTTCAAGCTGTCACGGCTGGAGGGCGACCTGCCGCGGTGCCTTGCCGCGCTCGGCAGGTCCGGGCTGCGCTTCACGCCCCTGCCCGACCGCCCATCGGACAGGGGCTGCCCATTGGAGGGCACGGTGCGGGTGAGCCGTTCGGAAGGGCTGGAGTTCAGCAGCGCCTTCACCGCCACCTGCGCGGTGAGTGCGGCCTGGTCGCTGTTCGAGCGCCACGCCCTGCAACCGGCCGCCCGCGCGCATTTCCGCAAGCCGGTCACCCGCGTCGTCCATCTCGGCAGCTATGCATGCCGGAACATCTACAACCGAGCCTCCGCCCGGCGCAGCGAGCACGCCACGGCCAACGCCCTGGACGTCGCTGCCTTCATTCTCGAAGACGGAACCCGGATCTCCGTCGCCGTGGACTGGAACGGCGGCTCACCGGCCAAGCGGGCCTTCCTGCGCGACGTACAGCAGGGGGCCTGCCGCTTCTTCGATGTCGTTCTCGGTCCGGACTACAACCAAGCCCACAGAGACCATTTCCACCTGGACATGGGTCCCTTCGGAAGCTGCCGCTGAAGGACGCGCAAAAAAAGGACCGCAACGCCGTTGCGGTCCTTTTTCGTGGATGCGCCGATACGCCTTGCCGCCATCGGCACCGCCTGGCCCTTTGGGACCAGGAGTGCCTGGCGCTCCATCAGGCGCGAGGCAGCTTCGGCAGGTCCATGGCGTAACGGGCGACGTCCTCGCGGCGCAGGCCCTTGGCCGCCAGCGTGGACGGGCTCTTCGGCGACAGCTCGCGGTAGAGCGTGTAAGCGGCGGACGCCTCGGCCCAAGCGCTGACGAACTCGCGGACAGCCTTGAAGAAACGGGACGGGCCACGCTCGGTGCCGAACTGGGAAACGGTCGAGTAGGTCACAGCAGGTCTCCTTGTTCTTATGGAGACGAATATAGGCTGGTACACCCAATGCCAAATCCGCACATTTTGCAATGCAACAGAGCAGAAACGCATAGCTCTCAAAAGACTACGGCTACACTTTCCGTGACGCAAACAATCATTTCTTCGAATTGCCTGAATGGGAAAGCCGCGCTGTTGGGGAGCATTCTCCGGCGTCTGCTCTGCCGCCGGCGATCACTCCGGAACGCCGCACCGGCCGCTTCCTGCACCACGCTGTGGGCGTCGGCGCCTTCCGCGCCTGACTTCGAGGGAAAGGAAAACGCCCCCGTTTCGGCTTTCGCGGAAACGGGGGCGCGGGGAGATTGGAAGGCGAACAGACTGGGGTCGCGACGGGGAACGTCAGGGTGCTTCGATCAGCAGCGCGCGGAAGTCGTTGACGTTGGTCAGGGTCGGGCCGGTGGTCACCAACCCGCCGACCCCGGCGAAGAAGCTGTAGCCGTCGTTGTTCCGCAGGCAGGCCTTGGCGTCGATGCCCGCCGCCGCGGCGCGGGCCAGCGTGTCGGGGCCGGTGATGCAGCCGGCATTGTCCTCCGTCCCGTCGATGCCGTCGGTGTCGGCGGCCAGCGCGTGCACGCGCGGCAGCCCGTCCAGCGCCACCGTCAGGGCCAGCAGGAATTCGGCGTTGCGCCCGCCGCGTCCCTTGCCGCGCACGGTGACCGTCGTCTCGCCGCCGGACAGCAGGACGCAAGGCGCCCGGCCCGGCTGGTTGTGTTCGACCACCTGCCGGGCGATGCCGGCATGGACCATGGCCACCTCGCGCGACTCGCCCTCCAGCGCGTTGCCGAGTATCACCGGCTCGTAGCCGGCCTTGCGCGCCACCTCGGCGGCGGCCTCCAGCGCCATCTGCGGCGTGGCGATCATCACCATGCGCGCGTCGGAGAGGCGCGGGTCGCCCGGCTTCGGCGTCTCGTCGCGTCCCTCGGTCAGGTGGCGCATGACGGACTCCGGCGCCTCGATCCCGTACTTGTCGATGATGGCCAGCGCGTCCGCGAAGCTCGTCGGGTCGGGCACGGTCGGGCCGGAGGCGATGACGGAAGGATCGTCGCCCGGCACGTCGGAGATCACCAGCGACACGACCCGCGCCTTCGTCGCCACGGCGAGCCGGCCGCCCTTGATCGCGGAGAGGTGCTTGCGCACGCAGTTCATTTCCGTGATCGAAGCGCCGGACTTCAGCAGCGCCTTGTTGACGGCCTGCTTGTCGGCCATGGTCAGGCCGGCTGCCGGCAGCGCCATCAGCGCCGACCCGCCGCCCGAGATGAGGCAGAGCAACAGGTCGTCGGACCCGAGCGTTCCGACCAGTTCCAGGATCCGCCGCGCCGCTTCCTCCCCCGCCGCGTCGGGCACGGGGTGGCTCGCCTCCACGACCTCGATCCGCTCGCAGGGAACGTTGTGGCCGTAGCGCGTCACCACCAGCCCTGACAGCGGCCCCTTCCAATGGTCCTCCACCGCCTTGGCCATGCTCGCGGCCGCCTTGCCGGCGCCGACCACGACCGTGCGGCCCTTCGGCGGTTCCGGCAAATGCGCCGGCACGCAGGCCGCCGGCAGCGCGGACGTCACCGCGGCGCGGAACATGTCGTTGAGAAGGGTATTCGGATCGGTGGTCATCGTGCGTTCCCCGTGGGCCAGTCCGGCGGCCTCATGCGCGGGCCGCTTTGGTGGATGGAAGTACGTTAAGTCCGTCCGGGCAACAAAGCTTTCCGTGCCGGGCTTTTTTCCCGCAAGACGGAAAGCTCAGGTTGGCACGGCCCGTACGGTAGCGTACATTTGATGCAGAATAGGCAACGATGCGTACCGGCGACAATTGCCAGTCTTCACCTTTGCGCAATACTTTCGTGCCAAAAGCTATTACAGGGAGGCAGACGCCTCAATCAATGTCGGTGCGCAAGGGGCATATGAACCTCACCGTGGACGCTCAAGCCGAGGCGAACCGCGCGTCGGAGCGCTTGATGACCCTCGTGGTCCGCGACCGGGATCGCGCGGCCTTCGCCGCGCTTTACCGGCTGTTCGCGCCGCGCGTGAAGGGTTACGCCATGCGCGGCGGGCTGGGCGCTTCCGAAGCGGAGGAACTCGCCCAGGAAGTGATGATCGCCGTCTGGCAGCGGGCGGAAACCTACGACGCCTCGCAGTCCGCGGTCGGTACCTGGATCTTCGCCATTGCCCGCAACCGCCGCATCGACTGGCTCCGGCGCGAACGCCGTCCGGAGCTGGATCCCAACGACCCGATGCTGGTTCCGGCACCGGAATCGGCGGCCGACGAGCAGCTTGCCCTTGCCCAGAACCGCCGCACGTTGCAAAAAGCGATGGAATCCTTGCCGGAGAGCCAATCCGATCTGCTGCGTCTCGCGTATATCGAAGGCAAGACGCAGAGTGCGATCGCAGCGGAGCGGAACATTCCGCTCGGTACGGTAAAATCCCGCATGCGTGCGGCGTTGGAGCACCTGAAGGGTGCGATGAAGGAGAGCGCGTGATTCGTACGGCACACCGCCAAACGGCATATGACCTGCCGACATCTCACCCTGGTGACGATCTTCTGATCGCTTACGCCTCGGGAACGATGCTGGAGGTGAAGTCGCTGCTCGTGGCAACGCATCTCGCCTACTGCCCCGCCTGCCGCGCGCGCGTCGCCGAATTCGAATCGCTATGCGGCGACTGGCTCGAAGCCCTTCCGCCCGAACCGGTGTCGGAAGACGGGCTCCAGGCGCTGCTCGGCCGGCTGGATTCGGGTGACCTCCAGCCACCGCCGCCGCGCGCGAAGGTGCCGCTCCCCACCGGCGCCTTCGCCCGCGTCCCCGAACCGCTGCGCAGCCGTTTCCCGGCCCCCTACGAGGAGCTGGAATGGTCGAACATCGCGCCAGGAATCGACCTTTCCACCTGGTCGGTGGCCGACGAGTCGACCATCTGCCTTCTGCGCATGCAGCCCGGAAAGGCCGTGCCTCCACACCGCCACACGGCGGATGAGATGCTGCTCGTGCTGTGGGGTTCCTACACGGACGAGTATGGCCAGTTCCGGCCGGGCGACGTCGCCTCCTACGTCGGGGACACGGATCACCACGCGACTGGCGACGAGCATGGCGAGTGCCTGTGCCTGTTCCTGCTTGACGGACCGCTGATCTTCCTGCGCGACTGACGGGCGCGTATCACCGCTTCCCGTGCAAGAGTCGCCACCACGCCGAAGCGCGGGGCGTTTGCAACGTCCGGCTGCGCCTGAAGTTCTTGTTAATGTTTCAGCGTCATTCTTGTGACATCCGGTCCCTACCGAACCGAGGCCGAGATGGAACAGCGCCGAGTCCCTCCGACCAAAGAACGCCCCTCCCGCCTCCTTCCGGACCCTATCCGGAAGGCCGGCCGCGGCATGGTCGGCGTCCTTCCGGAAGAGGCGGCGGAAGTCCTGATCCTGCTCGCCTGCGGCGTTCCCGCCTACATGGCGGCGACCGGCGCCGGGCTCGGCGACCGCATCCTCGACTGGGCGGAACAGCATGGCATGGGGCATCTCCAGCCCAATGGCCTTGTGGTCGGCCTCTCGCTGAGCGTCTTCGGATTCGGATGCTTCGCCGTGCGGCGCTGGCGCCAGGCCCGCCGGAACGCGCAGGCCTATGAACGGACCCTGTGGGATCTGAGAAAGACCCAGGCCGAAGCGGTCTTCATCCGGGACGAACTCGCCCGTTCGAACCTTCGCCTCGTCGGCGCCATCGAAACGATTCCCGAAGGTGTTGCCCTGTTCGACGCCGAAGACCGCTTCGTGCTCTGGAACAGCCGGTACGAGGAACTCTACGGCAAATGCCGCGACCTGATCGTCGCGGGCGCCCGCTTCGAGGATGTGCTGCGCCAGGGCGCCGAACGGGGCATGTACGCCCATGCGGTCGGCCGGATCGAGGAGTGGCTGGCCGAGCGGCTGGAGCTTCACGCGCACCAGACCGGCAGTCACGAACAGCCGCTCGATGACGGCCGCTGGCTGCTCGTCCAGGAACGCCGTTTGGCGGACGGCGGGAGCGTCGGCGTGCGCATCGACATCACCGACCTCAAGCGGCGCGAGGCATCGCACCGGCTGCTGTTCGAGGCGAACCCGCTGCCGATGTGGGTGTATGACCTGGAAAGCCTGCGCTTCCTGGCGGTGAACGACGCCGCCGTCGCCCGGTACGGCTACAGCCGGGAGTGCTTCCTGGGCATGACCATAGAGCAGATCCGCCCGCCGGAGGATCTTGCGCGGCTGCGGTCCGACCTCGCGGCACCCCGGATCTCCAAGCTCCAGCATTCCTCCACACCCTGGCGCCACCGGAAGGCCGACGGGACTCTCATCGCCGTCGAGATCGCCTCGCACTCCATCGATTTCGAGGGCCGCCCGGCGGCGCTCGTGGTGGCCATCGACGTGACGGCCTCGCAGGCGGCGGAGGCGGAGCTGAAGCGTGCGCGCGACGCCGCCGAGGCCGGCAGCCGGGCCAAGTCGGAGTTCCTGGCGAACATGAGCCATGAGCTGCGGACACCGCTCAACGCGATCATCGGCTTCTCGCAGCTGATCATGGACCAGACCGCCGGCCCGGTGCCGCCGGAGCATGTCGAATATGCGCGGGACATCAACCGCGGCGGGCAGCATCTGCTCGCCCTGGTGAACGAGATCCTGGACCACGCAAAGGCCGAGTCCGGGCAGATGATCCTGCGTCCCGAGCGTGTCAGCCTTCAGCATGTCACGGCGCAATGCGTCCGGCTGGTGCGCGAACAGGCCGAAGCGGCTCGGCTGAGGCTCGTCACGGAGCTTCCGCGCGAGAGCGTCATTGCGCTTGCCGATGAGCTTCGACTGCGCCAAACCCTGCTGAACCTGCTCTCCAACGCGATCAAATTCACGCCGCCCGGCGGCCGGATCATCCTGACGGTCGACAGCGACGATGGCTGGGCGCGCATCATCGTCGCCGACACGGGCGTCGGCATGAACCGCGACGACCTCGCCAAGGCCCTTGAGCCCTTCCAGCAGCTCGAGAACCACAAGACCCGCCACACGCAGGGAACCGGGCTCGGGCTGCCGATCGCCAAGCGCCTCATCGAGCTTCAGGGCGGCCGCTTCGCCATCGAGAGCCGCCCGCGCGCAGGCACCACCGTCATCATTTCCCTGCCCCAGGAGGCAGAGGACGCGGAACCGAGGCGCGCGGGTCAGGCGCTGGAGCCCGCCTGATCCTGACGCCTGCCCCAAATAGGGCGAAGGCCCCTCCCCCAGCGCGGGAGAGAGGCCTTCGATGCCGCGTCGAGGTGGCTCCCCGGCCGGGGCTCCGGCCTCGGCGTCAGGCCGTGGCGCTGATCCCGGCCGCGTCGGCGGCGTGGTCGCCGATGCCGTTGTTCATGGCCCAGATGGCGGCCTGGGTGCGGTTGGACGCGTTGATCTTGCGCAGCAGGCTCTTGAGGTGGACTTTGACCGTGGCCTCGGTGATGCTGAGATGGTTGGCGATCATCTTGTTGGAGTTGCCGTTGAGCAGGCAGCGCAGGATCTGCACCTCGCGCTGCGACAGCCCCTTGCGGCGCGCCGGCACCTCGGCCCCGATCTCCTCGGTGCGGCCGCTCACCAGAAGCTCGGCCAGGTGGGTCGGGAACACCTTCTCGCCCATCATCACAAGCTTCAGCGACTGCATCAGCGACTCGCAGGCGATGTCCTTCATCAGGTAGCCGTCGGCGCCAGCCCCCAGGGCACCCGACAGGCGCCGCGTGCAAAGATCGGAAGTCAGCACCACGATGCGCAGGCCCGGATGCTCCGCGCGCAGCGCCCGCATCGCCTCGACCTCCTCCTCGTTCCCGCTGACCGGGTCCACCAGCACCAGCGCCGGCGCTGCGGCGGCCGAGCCGATCCCCTCGCGCACGGAACCCGCCTCGCCGACCACCGCGAAGGGCGAGCCGTCGAACAGCCGCTTCATCCCCTCGCGGAACAGCTTGTTCGAATCGATCAGGAAAGTGGTGATGCTGTCCATTGCTCTTGACCCGCCATTTTGAGTTCTTGTCTTCGGTCGCTTCCGCGCCGTTCCGGCGGCCCGCCCCTTTTGCTCCGGCCCGATGCCACGGACGCACCCGTCTCGCCCCGTCATCCGGCTGAGCGCTCCATCGGGAGCGACCACCATTGGATGAAAGGTAATCCCTTCTCGCGGGAGCGAACATTTCCCCTAAGTATCAAATTCCGGATTCATTGATCATATCCCCCATTGCCGTGGCAAAGCGGGCATGTGCCGAGAAAGGCAGGGGTCCTATGACCCCGTTCAGGCGCAAGAATCGCCGCTTTCAGTCTCGCCGGAACGCTTGTCATGGAAAGGCCACAGCACGGGATCCACCAGCACGCTCTTTTCGCGTGCGGCGGTGAAGACCATTCACAATCCACCCGCGATTTGACGGCAATTGCCAGAAATACGGGGTTTTCTTACGGGAGGCTTCCCCGATGATAGGTCCGCCCCTTTGGATGAGGCGGAAGAGATTAGCCGGAAAGGGGAGCTTTGGGCTCGTTCAGGATCCACGTGGCGCCAAGGAGGCAATAACAAGGAACCAGCCAAAACAAAGGACATCTTTAACATGTCGTTAACCAGCGTGACGGCTCAATGACCTCACGAAATCCTGCTCCATCGGAGATCCGAGCCATGATGACCGCCGACGCCGCGCAGAAACTCTTCACCGCCTCGCAGGTCCATCTGAGCGTCCTGGAGGAGTTCATCGGCACCGTCGAAGCAAGGCTGACCGCGCCGATGAGCGCCTTCGCCCGTGAAAGCCTGACGGAACTGCTCGGCAGCCTGCGCGAGCAGCGCGCCAGCTACCGGCTGCCGGTCCAACTGCGGGCCACCGGAGCGCCCACCGGGGGCGAGGCGCTGGCCGCCGCCTGAACGCCTGCCCCCGGACGGGGCCGCCGGTAACTCGCCAGCGCCTCAGGCGGATGCCGCCCGCGCGCCCTTCATGGCTGCCGGGCGGGCCGTCTCGCCGGCATAGCGGGCGATGGACAGGCCCGTGGGATCGGTTTCGGGCTGCCGCCCCGACACGAGGTCGGCGAGCAGCCTCCCGGACCCGCAGGCCATGGTCCAGCCCAGCGTGCCGTGCCCGGTGTTGAGATAGAGGTTCGACAGCGGCGTCGGGCCGATCACCGGCGTTCCGTCCGGCGTCATCGGGCGCAGCCCGCTCCAGAACTCCGCCCGGCCCACGTCCCCGCCGCGCGGGAACAGGTCCGTCACCGAATGCTCCAGCGTCTTGCGCCGGGGTGTGCTGAGCTGGATGGCATAGCCCGACAGCTCCGCCGTGCCGCCGACGCGGATGCGGTCGCCCAGCCGGGTGATCGCCACCTTGTAGGTCTCGTCCATCACGGTCGAGACGGGTGCGGCGTCCGGATCGGTGATCGGCACGGTGATGGAATAGCCCTTCACCGGATAGACCGGCAGGTCGATCCCGAATTCCTTCACCAGGAAGGGCGAGAAACTGCCCATCGCGAGGACGAAGCTGTCGGCGGCGACATCGCCCGCGTCCGTCGCCACGCTGACCACCCGCCCGCCCGAGGCGTTCAGGCGCCGGATAGCGGTGTTGAAGCGGAAATCCACCCCCAGCTCCGCCGCCATGCGGGCCAATTCGCCCGTGAACATGCGGCAGTCGCCGGTTTCGTCGCCGGGCAGCCGCAGGCCCCCGACGAACTTGTCCCGCACGGCCGCCAGCGCCGGCTCCACCGCCACGCAGCCCGCCGGGTCGAGAAGCTCGTTGGGCACCCCGGACTCCTTCAGGACGGCGATGTCCTTGGCCGAGGCGTCGAGCTGCTTCTGCGTCCGGAAGAGCTGGAGCGTTCCGAGGCTGCGCTCGTCGTAGCGGATGCCCGTCTCGGCGCGCAGCGCCCGCAGGCAGTCGCGGCTGTATTCGGCCAGCCGGACCATCCGCGCCTTGTTCACGGCGTAGCGTTCGGCCGTGCAGTTGCGCAGCATCTGGGCCAGCCACATCCACATGCGTGGATCGAGCTGCGGCTTGATGACCAGGGGGCCATGCTCCATCGTCAGCCACGTCACCGCCTTCAGCGGCACGCCCGGCCCGGCCCAGGGCGCTGAATAGCCGGGCGAGACCTGGCCCGCGTTGGCGTAGCTGGTCTCCAGCCCGGGGCCGGGCTGCCGGTCGATGACCGTGACCTCATGCCCGAGCTTCGCCAGGTAATAGGAGGTGGTGACCCCGATGACGCCCGCCCCGAGTACGACGACCTTCATGCCTCCACTCCCCCATCGATGTAGCGGCGGCAATAGCGGCCGCCGAGGCTGGTAAGAATCTCATAGCCGATGGTGCCCGCGCGCTCGGCGACCGCGTCCACCGGCTGTTCCGGCCCGATCAGGTCCACGAGCGTGCCCATGGGCAGCGCTCCCCGAGGGAGCGCCGTCGCGTCGAGCGTGATCGAGTCCATCGAAACCCGCCCGGCGAAAGGCAGGGCCACCGACCCCGCATGGGCAATGCCCCGGTTGCCGAGGCTGCGCAGGAAGCCGTCCGCGTAGCCCACCGACACGGTGGCGATCCGCCCGGGCGCGGTGGTCCGGAAGCTGTGGCCGTAGCCGACCGGCGTCCCGGCCGGCACCTCGCGGACCTGAACGATCTTGCCCTGAAGCCGGACAACCGGCCGCATTGGATTCAGCTGGCCGTTCACCGGCGCCACGCCGTAGAGCGCGGCACCGGGCCGCACCATGTCGAAATGATAATCGGGACCCAGGAAGATGCCCGAGGAATTGGCGAAGGACGCGGGTGCCGCGGGCAGACGGCGGAGGGCCGAGCGGAAGCGCTGGAGCTGTTCGCGGTTGGCCGGGTGCTCCTGGTCGTCGGCGCAGGCGAGATGACTCATCACCGCGCGCAGCCCGACGCCTTCCAGGCGGCCCGGATCCTCCGCCAGGACCGACAGCTCGTCCTCCGGCAGGCCCATTCGCGCCATGCCGCTGTCGACCTGAAGCACCGCCGGCAGACTCCGCCCGACAGTCGCCGCCAAGGCGGTCCAGGCGTCGATCTGCTCCAGGCTGTTCAGCACCGGGGTCAATCCATGCTCGGCGCAGTCCAACTCGGCGCCAGCCGGCGCGCCATGCAGGACGAACAGCTCGGCGTCCGTCGGCAGCGACGACCGCAGGGCGATGCCCTCTTCCAGATGGGCGACGAAAAACTCCCGGCAGCCCTCGTCATAGAGGACCGGCGCCACGCGGGCGGCGCCCAGCCCATAGGCATCGGCCTTGACCACGCCGGCGCAGACACCACTGCCCAGCCGGCCGCGCAGCAGCCGGTAATTCTCGCGGATGGCGCCCAGGTCGATGGTCAGCAGGGCTCCGGCACGGTCGGCGGCGCTGCCCGACCCGGTCTCCGCAACGGCCATCGCCGGCTTGGGCAGAACGGAAGACCTCGGGATCATGACAGGCCACCTCCGCGTGCGACGATACTGCATTCTTCATGGGGCGAATCGGGGTCCGGAAAACCACCCGGCGATCCCGAAAACCCGCCCACGATCAATGATATGGCAGGCGGCTCCGCCGGTCTTTGCGTTCCGTCGTTGAATGTGCGATGGCTAGGGGACGTCTTCGCAGAAGATGAACGGACTTCGCAGATTCGTGCATGCCCACCCTCGACGCCATCGACCATAAGATCCTCCGCCTGCTCCGGACCGATGGCCGGATGAGCAACGCCAAGCTGGCCGAGGAGGTCGGCCTGTCGCAGTCGGCCTGCCTGCGCCGGCTGCACATGCTGGAGCACAGCGGCGTCATCCGCGGCTACACCGCCATCATCGAGGAGCCGGAGGTCGAATGCCCCACAGTCGTGGTCATCCAGATCACGCTGGAGCGCCAGACCGAAGAATTCCTGAACCGCTTCGAGGCCGCCGTCCGGAAATGCCCGGAGGTCCGCGAATGCTATCTGCTGTCGGGCATGGCCGATTACCTGCTGCGGGTCGAGGCGCGGGACGCCGCCGACTATGACCGCATCCACAAGGAACACCTGTCCCGCCTGCCCGGCGTCGCCCACATCCAGTCCAGCTTCACCATCCGCAACGTGATGCGGAACGGGTCCCAGCGCTAGGATAGCGCTAGGACAGGGTCACGCGGTGCCGATGGCTGCCTGGCAGGCCTGCTCGCACCGGCGGCAGGCCTGGGCGCAGATCCGGCAATGCTCGTGCATCCTGGCGTGGCTCTCGCACTCCTCCGCGCATTTCCGGCAGGCGGCGAGGCAGGCCGTCAGCATGGCGCGGATGACCTCCTTGTTCGATCCCGTCCGGCGCGAGGCGATGGTGCCCGTCGCCGCGCAGGCGTCCGCGCAGTCCAGATTGTAGCGGATGCACTGCCGCAGCTCCGCCACCATCTCCTCCGCCAGGCAGGCGTCTGCGCAGGAAGCGCAGGCCTGGGCGCAGGAGAAGCACTCCTCGATGCAGCGGACCAGCGCCTCGTTGACGCTGCCCTTCACGTCGGGGTGCGTGGAGATCATCTCGCGTGCGAACATGGGCTCGATCCTCTCAGGCTTGTTGGATTTCAAACGACATCGGGGACGCCGATGGCGTCCCCGATTCGAGCCAACACCCGATCCCCGGAAAGCTCACGCCCCCAAGGACCGGAAGGAGGAAGGCGCAGCCTCAGTGCTCGGCACCGCTGCGGAAGTTGAACTGCGCGCCGGAGCGGATGCCCGACGGCCAGCGGGCGGTGACGGCCTTCTGCTTGGTGTAGAAGCGCACGCCCTCCGGCCCGTGGATGTGCAGGTCGCCGAACAGGCTCTGCTTCCAGCCGCCGAAGCTGTGGTAGGCGACCGGCACGGGGATCGGCACGTTGACACCGACCATGCCGACCTGGACCCGCGCCACATAGTCGCGCGCGCAGTCGCCGTCGCGGGTGAAGACCGCCGTGCCGTTTCCGTACTGGTGGTCGTTGACGAGCTTCAGCGCCTCGTCGTAGGCGCCTACGCGGACGACGCTCAGCACCGGGCCGAAGATCTCGTCCTTGTAGATGCTCATGTCCGGCGTCACCCGGTCGAACAGGGAGCCGCCGACGAAGAAGCCCTTCTCGTAGCCCTGGAGCGCCAGATCGCGCCCGTCCACCACCAGCTCGGCCCCCTCGCGGACGCCCGCGTCGATGTAGCCGCGAATGCGGTTCAGGCTGTCGCGGCTGATGATCGGGCCCATCTCCGTCTCGGGGTCGCTGGCCGCCCCGACCTTCAGCGCGCGGACCTTCGGCGCGAGGCGCCGGATCAGCTCGTCGCCGGTCCCGTCGCCCACCGTGACCGCGACCGACACCGCCATGCAGCGCTCGCCGGCCGAACCGTAGGCAGATCCCATCAGCGCGTCGGTCACCTGGTCCATGTCGGCGTCCGGCATGACCACCAGGTGGTTCTTGGCGCCGCACAGCGCCTGCACCCGCTTACCGTTGGCGCAGCCCGTCGCGTAGATGTAGCGGCCGATGGCGGTCGAGCCGACGAAGCTGATGGCCGGGACGCGCGGGTCCTCCAGCAGCGTGTCCACCGCCTCCTTGCCGCCGACCACGACGTTCAGGACGCCGGCCGGCAGCCCGGCTTCCACCAGCAGCTCGGCCATGCGCAGCGACGCCGAGGGCACCTTCTCCGACGGCTTCAGGACGAAGCAGTTGCCGCAGGCCAGCGCCACCGGAAACATCCAGAGCGGCACCATGGCCGGGAAATTGAAGGGCGTGATGCCCGCCACGACGCCGAGCGGCTGGCGGAAGCTGAAGGCGTCCACCGCCGTGGCGACGTTCTCGCTGTATTCGCCCTTCATCATCTGCGGGATGCCGCAGGCGAACTCGACCACCTCCAGCCCGCGGGCCAGCTCGCCCTTGGCGTCGGCCAGCGTCTTGCCGTGCTCCTCGGAGATGAGCTGCGCGATCTCGTCCGCGTTCCGCCGCAGCAGGTCGCGGAAGGCGAACATCACCTGGGCGCGCTTGGCCGGCGGGGTCGCGGCCCAGGCCGGGAAGGCCGCCTCGCAGGAGGCGACGGCCTCGCGCACCTCGTCGGCGGAGGCGAGCGGGGCGCGCTTGGCGACCTCGCCCGTCGCCGGGTTGTAGACGTCGCCGAACTGGCCGCCGCGCCCTTCGACGCGCCGGCCGTTGATGTAATGGTGCAGGGTGTTCATCAGCTGTGCCTCACGCGACGGTCTTGAGAATGTCGCCGATCGTGGAAACGATGGTATCGATCTGGCCCGTCTCGACGATCAGCGGCGGCGAGAGGGCGATGATGTCGCCGGTCTGGCGGACCAGGACGCCGGCCTCGAAGCACTTCACGAACAGCTCGTAGGCCCGGGCACCCGGCGCGCCGGGGCGCGGCTCCAGCTCCACGGCGCCGACCAGCCCGATGGCGCGCAGGTCGATGACGTGCGGCGCCCCCCGCAGCGAGTGGATGGCGTCGCTCCAGTAACCCGCCAACTCGGCGCCGCGGGTCAGCAGCCCCTCCTCCCGGTAGACCTCCAGCGTCGCCAGGCCGGCGGCGCAGGCCAGCGGGTGGCCGGAATAGGTGTAACCGTGGAACAGCTCGATCGTGCCTTCCGGCCCGTTCATGAAGGCGTCGTAGATGAAATTCCGCGCGAAGACCGCACCCATCGGCACCGCACCATTGGTCAGCCCCTTGGCCGTGGTGACCAGGTCCGGCTGCACGCCGAAATGATTGACCGCGAAGGGCGAGCCGAGCCGGCCGAATCCGGTGATCACCTCGTCGAAGATCAGCAGGATGCCGTGCTTGTCGCAGATCTCGCGCAGGCGCTTCAGGTAGCCCTTGGGCGGGATCAGCACGCCGGCGGACCCCGCCATCGGTTCGACGATCACGGCGGCGATGGTGGAGGCGTCGTGCAGGGCGACGATGCGCTCCAGATCCTCGGCCAGATGCGCGCCCCACTCCGGCTCGCCCTGCGTGAAGGCGTTCTTCTCCAGATTGTGGGTGTGCGGCAGATGGTCGACGCCGGCCAGCAGCGGGCCGAAGAACTTACGGTTGTTCGGCAGCCCGCCGACGGAGATTCCACCGAAGCCGACGCCGTGATAGCCCTTCTCGCGCCCGATCAGGCGGGTGCGGGTGCCCTCCCCGCGCACGCGGTGGTAGGCCAGCGCGATCTTCAGCGCCGTGTCCACCGATTCGGAACCGGAGTTGGTGAAGAACACCTTGTCCAGGTCGCCCGGCATCAGCTCGGCGAGCTGGGTGGCGAAGTCGAACACCAGCGGGTGGCTCATCTGGAAGCCCGGCGCGTAGTCCATCTCCGCCGCCTGGGCCTGGATCGCCTTGGTGATCCGGTCGCGCCCGTGGCCGGCGTTCACGCACCACAGGCCGGACGTGCCGTCGAGCACCTGCCGCCCGTCGTCCGTCGTGTAATACATGCCCTTGGCGGAGGCCAGCATGCGCGGCTTGGCCTTGAACTGGCGGTTCGCCGTGAAGGGCATCCAGTGGGAGGAGAGATCTGGGGCGTTGCGGAGAGTCGCGGACATGCCGTGGGCCTCGGTTTCAGCCGGTGTCGGGATGCTGGAAGACTGCGGCGCTTTCCGGGACTTAACAAGATGATTTCTTGCGCTGTCCTAAGTCTTTGATTTCTCTATGACGCTGTGCAAAAACGTTCAGTATCCTGAACAGCCGAAACGGGGAGCCCCTTCCATGGACGTCGATGTCGGCACGCGGCTGCGCGCGGTGCGGCTGATGCACAACCTGTCCCAGCGCGAACTGGCCCGGCGGGCCGGCGTCACCAACGCGACCATCTCGCTGATCGAATCCCACCAGCTCAACCCCTCGGTCGGCGCGCTGAAGCGGGTGCTGGACGGCGTGCCGATGAGCCTCGCCGCCTTCTTCGCCTTCGAGCCGGCGATCCCCCAGAAGGTCTTCTTCCCGGCGGAGGAACTGGTGGAGATCGGGCGCGGCGGCATCTCCTACCAGCAGGTCGGCCCCGACCTCACGGGACGCTCCCTCCAGATCCTGAAGGAACGCTACCGCCCCGACGCCGACACCGGCCGCGTGCTGCTGACCCACGAGGGCGAGGAAGGCGGCATCGTGCTGAGCGGCCGGCTGGAGATCACCGTCGGCGACCAGAAGCGCACGCTCGGCCCCGGCGACGCCTACTATTTCGACAGCCGCACGCCCCACCGTTTTCGGAATGTCGGCGACGACGACTGCCATGTGGTCAGCGCCTGCACGCCGCCGAGTTTTTGAGAAGTGGGCACTTCTGCACGGAAAAAGCCGTCCAGAGCGGAGCCGTCATAGCAGAAGATCCCTTGCCGTCACCCCCGCGAAAGCGCATGGGCGCGGCTTTTGCACATCGGCCCGTTTTGCCGAAGCTCACGCCCTCCCCCTCATCATTCCCGCGAAACGCTCCCGGCGAATGCCTTTGGCATTCGCTTGCCGCGTCAGCGCAAACGAAGTTTGCGTGAGAGCGGGAATCCAGTCCCTCCCAAAGCGAACCTATTGGAAACTCTGGATCCCCGCGTCCGCGGGGATGACGGTGGAAAGGCGGTCGGATGCGCGGTTTCATCGGTCGATTCTCAAAGTCAGCGCCTATGCGCGAGAGCGGGGGGCCAAGACTGTTCCAACGAATCCGCTCCACGGGCTTCTGGATCCCTCGGACTCACGGCGCTCGATGAACTCGGCCTGCTGGAGCGCGACCCGGACACGGGAAGGCTCTCCATGACGATCGATGAGATTTCCTCGACCATCCGTCTCAAAGCTTGAACGGAAAAGGGGACGGCCCACCCTGCGGCAGACCGTCCCCTTCTTCAAACCGAATAACAGCCCGATCAGGCGGCCTTCAGCTGGGCCTCGGCAAACTCGTAGTTGGCGAGGTTGTCCAGGAAGTTCTGGGTGTAGTCCGGACGGCGGTTGCGGAAGTCCAGGTAGTAGCTGTGCTCCCACACATCGAGGCCGAGCAGGACCTTGCCCTCGCCGGTGGCGAGCGGGTTGGAGCCGTTCGGGGTCTTGGTGACCTTCAGCTTGCCGTCGCCGCCAGCGACCAGCCAGGCCCAGCCCGAACCGAACTGCGAGGTCGCGGCGGCCTTGAAGGCTTCCTTGAACTTGTCGACGCTGCCGAAATCCTCGGTCAGCTTCTGCTCCAGGCTGCCCGGCAGCTTGCCGCCGGTCGGGGACAGGCACTGCCAGAACAGGATGTGGTTCCAGTGCTGGCCGGCGTTGTTGAACACCGGGGCCATGTCGTCCTTGCCGAAGGAGAGCTTCACGATCTCCTCCAGCGATTTGCCCTTCAGCGCGTCGTTCTTCTCGACGAAGCCGTTCAGTGCCGTGACGTAGGCCTGGTGGTGCTTGCCGTGGTGCAGTTCCAGCGTCTCCTGGCACATGCCGCGCTCGGCCAGGGCGTTGTGCGAGTAGGGAAGGCTCGGAAGTTCGAAAGCCATGGAAGCGTCCTCCGCTTTGATTCTCAAAAGATCGAAATCGTTGTGCCGCTGCCGCGTCGGCGCGAGGCGGCGCGTTGCAATGATGGACGCCGGTCCCGTCCCGGACAAGCCCCGGCCCCATCGGCGGGCGCCATACAAGCATGAAATTCCACGGACCGAAAGCCCACGCTTAAGCTCCGCCCGCCCGCGAAACCGCCATGGGGGATCAGGACCGGCAACATTCACGCCTGTCCGTTTGTTCCCATGCAAGAGATGTCCTGCCGCGGGGCGGCAGGAACGGGATGTCTTGCCGTGGCGCGGCGGGAAGGCGCATCATCCGGGCATCGACAGGCGAAAGGGAGACGCGGATCATGTCAGGAGACCTCGCGGGCCGGCGGTTCATGGTGCCGGAGAGCCGGGAACTCGACCTCTTCGCCAGGATGCTGGAAAGCCAGGGCGCGGAAACCCTGCGCTGCCCGCTGGTCTCGATCCTCGACCTGGAGGACACGGCCCCGGTCCGGGCCTGGCTCGACCGGCTGTGCGCGGGCGCCTTCGATGACGTGATCCTGCTGACCGGCGAGGGCATGCGCCGCATGATGGCGGTCGCGCGGGCGCAGTCCATCGACGCGCAGGTCGTGGAGGCTCTCGGAGAGGTCCGCAAGATCACCCGCGGACCGAAGCCGGCGCGGGCGCTGCGCGAACTCGGCCTGACCTCCGACCTGCCGGCCGAGGAACCGACGACCGAGGGCGTGATCGCCTCGCTGGCGGGCGAGGACCTGACCGGCCGCACGGTCGGCGTCCAACTCTATCCCGGCAACCCGAACGACCTTCTCCTCGATGCCCTGCGCGGGGCCGGCGCCGCGGTGGAGACGGTCACCCCCTACCGCTACGCCACGGACGCCGAAACCGAGCAGGTCGCCGCCGCGATCCGCGAGATGGCGGATGGCAAGGTGGACTACATCGCCTTCACCGCCTCGCCCCAGGTCCGCCGCCTCCAGGACGTCGCCCGCGACCGGGGGCTGGAAAAGGAACTGCACGACGGGCTGTCGCGCACCCGCATCGCCGCCGTCGGCCCCGTGGTCGCCTCGGCGGTGGAGGCCCTGGGCTTCACCATCGCCGTCTCGCCGGAGAGCACCTTCCACATGAAGCCGCTGGTGAACGCCATCCGCGAATCCCTGAAGGCGGCGTGAACGCAGGCGGCATAAGGAAAACTCCTTACCCGCACGCACCGCACTTGCCCGCCGGTGCACGCTGAGGCAAAAGTACGCCCGTCGACCTCCAGGAGCCGCCGAGCCATGCGCGATCAGTCCATCACCATCGATCAAGCCGCGAAGTGGCTCAACTGCTCGACCGAGCAGGTGGAAGGCTACCTGTCCTCCGGCCGGCTTCTACCCTTCGCCGGCGCCTCCGGTGGCTCGCCGCTGGTGTCGCTGAACTCGGTCGTCGTCCTGGCGGAGGCGCTGCCGGCCGAAGCCGGCATCTTCCGCATCCGCGAAAGCTCCGGCATGGGCGGCCCGGACATGGGCTTCAGCCCCCGCCCCCACTCCGGTCCGCCGGGCGGCCGTTCCCCGGTGGTGGTCGAGCGCAAGCCGACCCGCAGCTTCACGCCACGCTCCTGACGGCTTTGGGCGCCTGATCGGCGGGCGCGCATCCCACCCTTGCGCGTCCGGTCAGGTCCAGCCCCATGGAAGAGCTTGACAGCGGCCTCCCTTCGCGTCCAGTTATTGCAAATCATTCGCAGTTGCATAATTGGCCGATCACCGTAGGGGGAAATCCATGTTGAAGCGCGCTGTCGGCACCGCCGTCCTCGCCACCGTGCTGCTTGCCGCACCTGTCTCGGCCCAGACTGCCCAGAAGGCGGCACAGCCGGCGGCGGCCGATGTCCTGAAGACCTACGCGGACATCGCGCATGCCGCCTTCCAGGACTCCCTGACTTCGGCCAAGGCGCTGAAGGCCGCAGTGGACGCGCTTGTCGCCAACCCGACCGAGGACAACCTCGCCAAGGCGCGCCAAGCCTGGCTGAACGCCCGCGTTCCCTACATGCAGACCGAGGCCTTCCGCTTCGGCAATCCGGCCGTTGACGAGTGGGAGGGCAAGGTCAACGCCTGGCCGCTCGACGAGGGGCTGATCGACTATGTCGACGCGAATTACGGCGCCGGCGAGGACAACCCCTTCCGCAGCGCCAACGTGATCGCCAACAAGACCCTGCGCGCCGGCGGCAAGAACATCGACGCCTCGAAGATCGACGCCAAGCTGCTGTCCGATGACCTGCACGAGGCGGGCGGCGTGGAGGCGAACGTCGCCACCGGCTACCACGCCATCGAATTCCTCCTGTGGGGCCAGGATCTGAACGGAACGGGTCCGGGCGCCGGCAACCGCAAGGCCACGGACTTCGCCAAGACCGGCTGCACCAACGGCAACTGTGACCGCCGCGCCCAGTATCTCCAGGCCGCCACCGACCTCCTGATCTCCGACCTGGAGACGATGGTGAAGGCCTGGGCGCCGCAGGGCGAGGCCCGCGGCTCCATCCTCCAGGCGGGCGCGCAGGACGGGATCGCCCGCATGCTGACCGGCCTCGGCAGCCTCAGCTACGGCGAGCTGGCGGGCGAGCGCATGAAGCTCGGCCTCATGCTGCACGACCCGGAGGAGGAGCATGACTGCTTCTCCGACAACACCCACAACTCGCACTTTTACGACCAAGTCGGCATGATGAACGTCTACACCGGCAAGTACCGCCGGACCGACGGCAGCGTGGTGTCCGGCCCGTCCCTGTCGCAGTATGTCGCGGCGAAGTCGCCGGAGGCCGACGCCAAGGTGCAGGCCAGCATGGCCGCGGCGCTGAACGCCTTCCAGACGATGAAGGACACGGCCGACGGCAAGAAGATGGCCTATGACCAGATGCTCGGCGCCGGCAACGACGCGGGCAACAAGATCATCGCCACCGCCGTGGACCGTCTCGTGGCCCAGAAGCAGGCGCTGGAAGGCGTCGTCAACGCGCTCGGCGTGACCATCCAGATCGAGGGCTCGGACAGCCTCGACAACCCGTCGGCCGTGCAGTAAGCCGGCGGCCTTCACCAGGGTAAGGACAGGATCATGGGACCCACCGCCGCCCGCACCGGCGCCACCGCGCGCCTGACGCGGCGCTCGCTTCTGCTGGCGGGCTGTGGGGGCCTGGGGGCCGCCGCGCTGGGCCTGCCGCCCGCGCGGGTCACGGCGGCTCCGCCCCTGCCTGTCCAGTCTGCGGGTCCTCCGCCGGAACCGCTGGAGGTGGAGCTGGTGGCCCGCCGCCGCTCCGCTCGGATCCTGCCCGAACCCGCCGGGCCGACCCCGGTCGTCACCTACGGCGACGACTTCCCCGGCCCGGTGATCCGCCTCAAGAAGGGCCAGCGGCTCAGGGCGATGCTCGTCAACGAGCTGGACGCGCACACCTCCATCCACTGGCACGGCATCCGCCTGCCCAACGCAGAGGACGGCGTTCCCTTCCTGACGCAGGCGCCGGTGAAGCCGGGCGAGCGCCATCTGTACGACTTCACGCCCCCCGATTCCGGTTCCTTCTTCTTCCACACCCACTGCAACACGGTGGAGATGCTGGGGCGCGGCCTCGCCGGCATCCTGATCGTGGAGGAAGAGGGCGGCCCCGCCTTCGACGCAGACCTCGTCTGCGCCGTGAAGGACTGGCAGCTCAACAAGGATGGAAGCTTCGGGACGATCATCACCGACCGGGGCGCCGGCCGCGCCGGCACCTTCGGCAACACGGCGACGGTCAACGGGCGGATCGGGCCGGTGTTCGACGTGCCCGCCAACGGCGACGTCCGCGCCCGCCTCTACAACATCGACAACACCCGCATCCTCGACCTGCGCGTGGAGGGAGCCGACGCCTGGATCATCGCGGTGGACGGCAACCCGCTGCCGCCCCGGCCGCTCGACGGCTGGCTGATGGGGCCGGCGATGCGGCTCGACGTCGTCTTCCGCGCGCCAAAGACGGCCGGCGGGACGGTGCGGCTGGTCAACGTCTACGCGCCCGAGCCCCGGCCGCTCGCCAGCTTCCGCGCGGTGGGGGAGCCCCTGCGCAAGCCCGCCTTCGAGCCTGCCCCCCTGCCCGCCGCCGCGATCCCCGAACCCGAACTGGACGGGGCCGCTGCGATGCGGGTGGACTTCTCCGCCACGGCGGTGGCGCAGGTCTTCGACCCAGCCATATCCGGCGACCTTCCGCTCGCGGATTCCCTCTGCCTGTCCGACAAGACCTTCTGGGCGGTCAACCAGCGCAGCTGGCCGGAGGACGGCCACCAGCGCCTGCCGCCACCCATCGCGACGCTGGAGCGCGGCCGGAGCTACGTCTTCGAGCTGGCGAACCTTACGCCGCACCTCCACCCGATCCACATCCACGGCCACACCTTCCTGGTGCTGGATTCCGACAAGCGCGAGCTGCCCCGCCATCACGCCGACACCGTCCTGCTGGAGCCGAGGGAGCGCATGCGCGTCGCCATCCGGGCCGACAATCCCGGCGACTGGATGTTCCACTGCCACATCATCGAGCACCAGGAGACCGGGATGATGGGCTATCTGCGCGTCGCCTAGGAACGGCCCCGCCATGCGGCCATCCCTCCTGCCGGCCGTCGCGGCCCTCACCCTCCTGACGGGCGCCGCCGCCGCCGGAAGCCTCGACGACCGCATCGGCCGGGCGATGTTCGAGCGGCTGTGGGTCACCGCCCCGGCCTCCACCCAGGCGACCGACGGGCTGGGACCGCTCTACACGGCGCGCTCCTGCGCGACCTGCCACCCCGCCTCCGGCGGGCTGCCCGGCGGCCGGGGACGCCCTCCCACGCCAGGCGATGCGGAGGATCGCGGCGTCGGCTTCGTGCTGCGGCTGAACGAAGACCCGGTCTACGGGCGCCAGTTCCACACGCTCGCGACACCCGGCATCCCCGCCGAGGGGCGCGTCACGGTCGCGTGGAAGGACGAAAAGGTCGCCTATCCCGACGGCAGCAGCGCCGTCCTGTCCCGCCCGGACTACGGCACGGCCGACCTCGGCTACGGCGCCCTGGCCGGCGGCACGTCCCTGTCCGCCAGGTTGGCGCCGGCCGTCCGTGGCCTCGGCCTTCTGGAGAGGGTGGCCGAGGCCGACATACTGGCGCTGGAGGACCCGGACGACCGGGACGGCGACGGCGTGTCCGGCCGGGCCAACCGCGTCGGCGGCGCCGTCGGGCGCTTCGGCTGGAAGGCCGCCCACCCCACCCTGACCCGCCAGAACGCCGAGGCCTTCAGCCTCGACATCGGACTGTCCACCCCGCTTTTCCCCGACCATTGGGGCGACTGCACCCCGGCGCAGGTGGCCTGCCGCGAGGCCAAGCACGGCGACTCGCCCCAGTTCGAGGGGGTGGAGATCCCCACCACCATCCTGGCGCTGCTGGACGGGTTCCTGCGCCGGCTGCCACCGGCGGGCGGCGACGCCCCGGACGACCCGGAAGGCGCGGTCCTCTTCGCCGCGACGGGCTGCGCCGCCTGCCACCGGCCGTCCTTCCCGGCCGGCGGAGAGGCCGTCGCCGCCTTCACCGACCTGCTGCTGCACGACATGGGCGACGGCCTCGCCGACGCCGTTCCGGCGGCAGAGGCAAGCGGCCGCGAATGGCGGACAGCCCCGCTCTGGGCCCTTGCGGCCGGCCGGGCTGCGGACGCAACAGGCACGAACGGCAACCTCGCCCTGCTCCATGACGGCCGGGCGCGCAGCGTGGAGGAAGCCATCCTCTGGCACGGCGGCGAGGCCGATGGCGCGCGCGGGCGCTTCATGGAGCTTCCGCTTTCCGACCGGCAGCGACTTGTCCGATATGTTCTGTCCCGCTGACGTGAGTGCGGGCCTGGAGATGAAAGTGGTTTCGATGCGACGCAGAACGATGCTCCCGCTCCTCTCGGCGGCGGTCCTGGGCCTCCTTCTTCCCAGCGGCCCGGCGCTCGCCGAGCGGAGCGAGGCGGGGGACAAGGCCTTCCTCGACGGGCTGGTCCGCACCCATGTGCAGCCCCGCGTGAGCGCCCTGGCGAGCGCCGGGGCCGAGCTTGCGGCGCGGTTCGAGCGCTTCTGCGCGGCACCCGACGCGGCTGGGCTGGACTCCGTCCGTGGGGGCTATGACGCGGCGATGGACGGCTGGGCGGGCGCGCAGCACCTGCGGCCCGGGCCGATCCTGCTGGAGGGCCGCTCCGACCGGCTGGCCTTCTGGCCGGAGCGGCGCGGGATCGTGGGCCGGCAGCTCGGCCAGTTCCTCTCCGCGAAGGATCCGAAGGCGCTGGAGCCAGGTGCCCTCGCCAAGCAGAGCGCGGCCGTCCAGGGTCTCACCGCCATCGAGATCCTGCTCCACGACAAGTCCCCGACGCCGGAGTCCTTCACCGGCGATGAGGCCGGGCGGTACCGCTGCGCGCTCGGCACGTCCATCGCCCGCAACTTTGCAGCACTGACGGCGGAGGTCCGCGACGGCTGGGCCGAACTCGGCCCGAAGCTCGCGGCCGGAGAGGCGACGGCGGTCGGCGCCGACGCGCGGGAGTCCGCGAACAACCTCTACCGTTCCGTCCTGACCATGATCCAGGTCGTGGTGGACCAGAAGCTGCTGGCCCCGCTCGGCCAGTCGCTGGAGGACGCGAAGCCGGCGCTGGCCGAATCGCCGCGCGCCGGCCGCGGGCTCCGCAACATCGCCCTGAACCTCGCGGCCATGCGCGGCTTCCTGGCCGGGGAGAATGGCGGACCCGGCATGCTGACCCTCCTGCCCGCGACGGCGGAAGGGACCAGGGCGGCCTCGGTGACGCTGGCCGCCTTCGACGAAGCACAGGCCGCAGCGGCGGCGGTGCCCATGCCGCTCGGCCCGGCGGCGGCGGATCCGCAGGCCCGCCCCTCCGCCGAGGCGCTGCTGCGCGCGGCCAAGAAGGCCCAATCCCACATCAACCAGACCCTTCCGCCCTTGCTCGGCATCACGCTGGGCTTCAACGAACTGGACGGCGACTGATGACCTTGCCGGATGATCCCCTGCAGATTGGCCCCCTGAGGATCGGCCCCCTGAAGATTGGACGGCGCCGGCTGCTCGCCGGTTTCGGCGGCGGGCTGCTAGCAAGCATGGCCGTTCCGGTGCTGGCGCGGGCCGGCGCGGAACCGCTGCTGCTCAGCGCCTACGGGACGGGCGGCAGCGCGGGCGGCGAGGCCAACTACGGCGTCGCCGGGCTGAACCGGGCGGGCGAGCTGGTCTTCGCAACGCCCCTGCCCGGCCGCGCCCACGCCGTCGTCCCGAACCCGTCCCGCGCGGAGGCCGTGGTCTTCGCGCGGCGGCCGGGGCGCTGGTTCGTTCCCGTCTCGCTCGAGGGCGGCGGCGCCGGCCCGGCTGTCGCCGTGCCGAAGGACCGGCGCTTCACCGGCCATGGCGCCTTCACCGCCGACGGCCGCATTCTCTACGTCGCGGAGGACGACGTGCCGAACGAGACCGGCGCGGTCGCGATTTACGATGTGACGGACGGCTATCGGCGCGTCGGCATCCTGCCGACCCACGGCACCGGCCCGCACGAGTTGATCGCGCTCGACGGCGGACGGGTGCTCGCCGTGGCGAACGGCGGCGTCATCACCCACCCCGACACAGGGCGCGCCAAACTGAACCTGGACCGGGTGGACGCCTCGCTCACCTATGTGGAGACCGCGACCGGGCGCCTGCTCGAACAGGTGCGCCTGCCCTTGGGGCATGACAACCTGGGCATCCGCCATCTTGCCCCTTTGCCGGACGGCGGCGTCGCCTTCGGCGTGCAGGACGAACGGCCGAACGGCGAGCTTCAGCCCCTGGTCTGGACCCACCGCCCCGGCGGCGCCCCGGTGCCGCTCGCCATGCCGGAGGAGGATCTGGCCCGCTTCGACGGCTATGTCGGCAGCGTCGCGGCCGGCGGCGGCACCATCGCGGCCAGCTCGCCGCGCGGCGGGCTCATCGGCCTGTGGAACGCCGCTGATGGCGCATGGCTCGGCTCCGTCCCCCTGCCCGACGGCTGCGGCATCGCCCCGCTCGACGGCGGTTACCTCATGTCCAACGGCTTCGGCGTGGTCGCCACCCTTGCGCCGCAAGGACCGACCGAAGGTCCAGCGCACGTGGTGGCAGGTTTCCGCTGGGACAACCACATGACGGCGGTGGGTGGGTGAGGGTTTGCGGTAGCGAAGTACGCCAACGAAACTTGGATCACATCAAAAGGGCTGCACAATTTCGTAGCAGTATTTTTTGGAAAAACATGCCCCTAACCGTCACCCCCGCGAAAGCGGGGGTCCAGAACTCTTCCACAGCGTCCGTTCTGCGAACTTCTGGATCCCCGCTTTCGCGGGGATGACGGCGTCTCATTTACTTTTTTATGCTTCAGGACCCCATCGGAACATCTCGGCCGGCCTCAATCATCGCAGCCACCCAGCTTCTAACGGCGTCCGAACCGTTTTGAAGCGCCTCCTCGGCGGTTTCCCCATCCGACATGCACCCCGGAAAATCCGGAAATTCGATCAGGTAGCCGCCACCGTCTTCCGCACTCAGCGGACGCAAGATGAAGGCATGGTCCGGCACGTTCATCGCAAGCAACTCCCCTACCCCTTGCGGGAGACCTGCTCCAGCACCTGCTTCAGCTCGTCGGGGTGGATTGGCTTGTGGAGAAAGGCGCAGCCGCGGTTGCGGCCTTCGATCAGGGTTTCCTGGGCCGTCTCGCCGCTCAGCACGACGGCGGGTATGTCGCGCTTGTAGAGGCGCCGCACCCGGTCGATGACGTCGAAGCCCGACACGTTCCCGGTCAGGCGCAGGTCGGTCAGGATCGCGTCCGGGGGCTCGTCCAGACCGTCCAGTGCCGCGAACACCTCGCGCATGCTGGTCACCGCCACGACCTTGCAGCCCCAGCCCTGCAGGATCAGCTCCAGCCCGGACAGCACCATCGCATCATCGTCCACGGCGAGAACGGTGAGGTCCGCCACCGCCGAATCCGCCTCGGGCGAGGACTCCCGCGCGTCCCGCGCCGGCTTCTCCGCCGGCTCGGCCTCGATCCGCTCGACCGTCACCGCGAAGACGGATCCCCGGCCGACCTCTGACCGGATGTCCACCGGGGCGTTCAACAGCTCGGACAGCCGCCGCACGATGGCGAGGCCCAGGCCGAGGCCGCGCGTCGGATCGCGGCTGGGGTTGGAGAGCTGGTGGAACTCGTCGAAGATCGCCTGCTGCTGCTCGTCCGGAATGCCGAAGCCGGTGTCCCACACCTCGACGCGCCAGCGGTTGCCGCGCCGGCGCATGGACAGCATCAGCCCGCCGCGTTGCGTGTAGCGGATCGCGTTGGTCATCAGGTTGCGCACGATCCGCCCGAGCAGGACCGGGTCGCTGGTCGTGAAGCCCGGCTGGAGATGCACGCGCAGCTCCAGACCCTTTTCCTTCACCTGGGGGCGGAATTCCTCGACCAGCTGGCCCAGCATTTCGTCCAGAGCGAAGGTCCGTATCTCCGCCTTCACCGTGCCGGCGTCGAGCGTGGAAATGTCCAGCAGCGCGTTGAGGAGCTGCTCGCCCGCCGTCATGGCGTTGCCGAGCATCTCCGCCGTGCGGCGGGGCTTCTCCTCCTTGATCTGCGCGTTCAACGCATCAAGGAACAGCCGCATCGCCTGGAAGGGCTGGCGCAGGTCGTGGCTGGCCGCGGCCAGGAAGCGCGAGCGCGCGGCGGTGGTGCGGTCGATTTCCGCGCGCATGGCCTTCGCCATGCGGCCGGTGACGTCGTCCGTCGCCGCCATGGCGAGCGCGCCGACCACCCGCCCGCGTTCGACCAGCGGGACGGCGCGCATGGGCAGCGGCTCGGTCTGGCCGGGCAGGGATTCGACGGCCAGCGGGACGCCTTCGGACAGGCCGGCTCCACCCGGCGCGAACAGCGGGCGGAGCGCCGCGGCGACCGAGGGCCAAGCATCCTGGAGATAGGCATGGGCCGGCCCCGACCCGCTCAGCGGCCTGTGGCCGAGAAGGGCCGCCAGCGCGGCGTTGCCGTGGACCAGGGCGTCGTCGTCCGGCAGCCCCGTCACCAGCAGGGCTGGCACGGCGCACAGGTCGCAGATCCGGCGCGCGTTCCCGATGCAGTCGGATTCCTCCCGCACGGGGCTGACTGCCTGTTCGTCGTGCGGTCGAAACGTCACCCGTAAGTCCCTTGGATCGTGGATGGCAAGTGTATCGGACATCGTGGGCAAGAACCAGTGCTAGCCATGATTTAATCGGGTGCCGGAATTCGCGCAGCCCGGAAATTGGTGAGGCGGCTCCGGACCCAATCCATTGGGAACATACCGAACGATGTAGAACCACTATGAGGGTGCCGGACCGCGCGACAGCCTCAGGAATTGGTCCTCGACGAAGTATTTCCGCCTCAGCAGCGCCATCAACCGGATTTTCAGCACTTCCATCGCTTGGGCCTTGCCCACGAAATCGTCCGCCCCCGCCGTCAGGCTCGCCATCAGCTTGTCCTCGCTGTCCTGGCTGGTGAGGATGACGATCTGGAAGAACAGCCCGCGCCGGCGGCGGAAACGGTCGAACCGCTCGCAGAGCTGCGTCCCGCTGGTGCCCGGCATGACGAGGTCGAGGATGACGCAGTCGAGCCCGCCGTCGTCCAGCGCGGCCACCGCCTCCTCCGCGTTGCGGGCGGCGGTGACGTTGCAGCCCTCCTCCTCCAACTCGGCGCGCAGATACTCGCGGTAGGTGGCGCTGTCGTCCACGATCAGGATGCGCGCGCGCCGGAAGATGTCGGCCGCACTCGGCGGCCCGTTCCGCTGGGCCAGTATGGCCGTCGCCTCGCGCACCACGGCGTGCGGGTCGGCCAGATCAATGGCGGGCGCGTCCCCGTCCCGGCGCCCGGCCCCGACCTGGGACCCGCTTAGCAGGATGACCGGCGCCGGGCAGCGCCGGCGCAGCTCCGCGATCTCCTCGGGCCCGGCAAGGCCGCTCTCGACCAGCAGCAGGTCGGCCGACCGCAGGGACAGATCCGCCACCGCGCCGTCGATCCGCTCCACGCAGACGGCCTCGATCCCCTGCTCTTCCAGCAGGAGCTTCAGAAGCAGGCCCTGGGTCTGCGACGAGACGGCGATCAATGCCCTGGGGCCGGTCATGGCTGCTCCATTCCCATAGAAACCAATTCCAGCAGGCGGGGCGCGATGCTGTCCAGTGGCAATTCCTCCAGCGCCGCGCCGAGCCGCACGGCGGTGCCGGGCATGCTGTGGATCACCGCCGTCGAGGCGTGCTCGGCGATGGTGTAGGCGCCGGCCTGCCGCATCTCCAGCAGGCCGCGCGCCCCGTCCTCCCCCATGCCGGTCAGCAGCACGCCGATGGATGAGGGGCCATAGCCGCGCGCCATGGAGGAGAACAGCACCTCCCCGGCCGGCTTCTGGCCGCAGACCAGCTCCCCCTCGACCAGCCGGATCCCGCCCGTGTCCACCGTCATGTGGCGGTCGCCCGGGGCGACATAGACCCGGCCGCGGCGCGGCTGTTCGCGCGGCTGGCCGAGCCCGACCGGAAAGGGGCAGACGGACTCCAGCCAGGAGGCGAAGCCCGCCACGAAGGGGGCGCCGATGTGCTGGACGATGAAGATCGGCAGGGGGAAGTCCTTCGGCAGCCCGTTCAGCACCTTCACCAACGCCGCCGGCCCGCCGGTTGAGGCGACCAGTGCCAGGGCCTGGTAGCTGCGCGCGGAGGGCGGCGGCCCTACCGGGCGGACGGCTGCCCCCGGCTCCGGCGCCACGGCGGGCCGGAAATCCGCGATCGCCCGCGCGGCGTCGCGGAGGGGCGGGCCGCCGAGGCGCTGGCCGGCGCGCTGGGTGATCACCTTGACCTGGCTCATGCTGTAGAGCTGCGTGCGCAGATGCCCGGCAACGGTCTCGTAATCCGCGCGCGCCATGCTGCCCGGCTTCGCCACCACCGCCAGCGCGCCGGCCTGCAGGGCGCGCATGGGGATGTCCAGGTCGTTCACGTCCGCGGCGACCACCACGATGGGCGTCGGCCGCTGCCGCATGATCCGGGTGGTCACCTCGAACCCGTCGATGCCCGGCAGCCGGATGTCGAGCGACACGACGTCGGGTTTCACCCGGTCGATCAGCCGCAGCGCCTGCTCGCCGGAGGAGGCGACCGCCGCGATCTCCAGCCGGGGATCGCCCAGGATGATGTGGGTCAGCAGTTGCTGCACCACGGGCGAGTCCTCGACCACAAGGACCCTGACCTTCGCCTGGCTCATATCAGCCGCCTTATGCCGGCCAGCAGTTCGTTCTGATCGAACCGGGTCTTCACGATGTAGGCATCGGCGCCCAGCCGCAGCCCGCGCTCCTTGTCCTCGTCGCTGGCGCGCGAGGTGACCAGTATGACCGGCAGGTCGGCGGTCCTGGGGGTGGACTTCACCGCCTGGAGCAGCGCGAAGCCGTCCATGCGCGGCATCTCCACGTCGCTGATGACGAGCTCCACGTCGATCCCCTCCAGCAGCCGCTCCAGCGCCTCGCGCCCGTCCACGCATTGGGTGACGCGGTACCCGTGCGCCTCCAGGATGCTCTTCTCCAGCGTCCGGGTGGTGATCGAATCATCCACGACCAGGATATGGGGACGCGCGGCCGGCGCCGCCTCGGCCGGGCGCACGAAACGCGGCATCTCCGCCCCGGCGGCCGGGAACAGCCCGGCCACGTTCAGCACGATGGCGGGCGAACCGTCGGCCAGCAGGACCGTGCCGAGGAAGCGCGCGGCGTCGATTCCGCTTTCCTCCGCCGACGCCACCACCGTGTCGGCGGTGTGCAGGAACTCGTCGAGGATCACCGCCATCCGCCGTTCCCCCGCCCGCACGAGGGCGAGCAGAAGCCGCTGCCCCTCCTTCGGGACCGCGGGCGCCTCCATGCCGAGCAGGGCCGCGAGCGGGGCCAGCGGCACGTCCTCCCCGTCGATCCGGACCATCGGCACGGCGGAGCCGGTCAGCAGCGCCCCGGCGTCGGTCCGCACCAGCCGCGCCACGTCCGCCGATGGCAGCGCCAGCACGCTGTCCTGGACGCGGACGAAGACCAGCCTCTGGCTGAGCAGGCTGAGCGGCACCTCGATGGTGACGGCGGTCCCGCCGCCCGCGCGTTCCGTGATGGTCAGCGTTCCCTGGAGGGCCTTCACCTCGCGCCGGGCGATGGCCATGCCCATGCCCCGGCCGGAGATCTCCGTGGTGGACTCCGCCGTGGAGAAGCCCGGCTCGAACAGCAGTTCGGCCAGCCGTTCGGCCGGCCCGTCGGACAGCGCCGCCGTCGCCTCCTCCTCGGACAGGAAGCCGTGCTCCACCGCCCGGCGGGCGATCGCCTCGAGGTTGAGGCCGCGGCCGTCGTCTTCCACGCGGATCCGCAGCCGGCTGCCGACCGTCTCCGCCTCCACCCGCACGCTCGCGGCCGGGCGCTTGCCCGCTGCCTCCCGCTCGCGCGGGGTCTCGATGCCATGACCGACCGTGTTGCGCGCGATGTGCAGGATCGGATCCTTCAGCCGTTGCAGCACGGCGCGGTCGGCCTTGACCTCCATGCCGCGCAGATCGACCTCGACCTCCTTGCCCTGGGACCGGCTCAGTTCCCGGATCATGCGGCCGAGCCCGCGGAAGGTGCTTTCCGCCGGCACCATGCGCAGATGGCTCACATCCTCCTGAAGCCCGCCGCCCCAGCGCCGCAGGGACCAGAGCAGCCGGTCGTGCGAGCGGTGGACCCCGTCCAGCCCGCCGCCGAGCCCCCGCAGCCGCCGTTCGAATCCGGCGAGCATCGCCTCCATGCCGTCCTTGTCGGCCGTTTCCTTTGCTCCGGCCTTGTCCATGCGGGCGCGAATGTCCCGCCAAGACCGGTCCAGCGCCCGCCATTCCCCGCGAAGCTGGCGCAGTTGCGCCGCCAGCCCGGCCTGCGCCTCCACCTCCGGCAGAAGCGCGGCGGTGGCGGTGAAGAGCCGTTCCAGCCCCTCGCTGCCCACCCTCACCAGCGACGGCGTGTCGGCGTCGGCCGCCCGCCGCTCCGGTGCGGCGCCCCCAGCCCGCGCCGCGGTCTCCACCACCGCCGCGGGCGCGGTCTCGGCGGGGCGCGGCGCCGCGCGCGCGCCGGCCAGCCGGTCCAGATCGGCCAGCAGATCGGCGAGCGCCACCTCCTCCCCGCCCCGCGTCGCCCAGGCGACCACGTCCTCGATGGCGTCCAGCGACCGCCGCACGACCGAGACGGTCCCGGCGTCCAGCGGGACGGTCCCCGCCTGAACGGCTAGGAAGACCTCCTCCAGCCGATGGGAGATCGCCTCGACGTCGGGCAGGTCCACGGCGCGCGCGGCGCCCTTCAGGCTGTGGGCGCGCCGGTGGACGTCGATCAGGTCCGGCGGCTCGCCGGTCGACTCGGTCAGCCGCAGGGCCTCCCGGATCGAGGCGAGATGGTCCTGGTGTTCGATCTCGAAGGCGGCGAGCAGCCGTTGCCGGATGTCGGTCACACGCGGTAGTTCCGTACAGCCTCGACCAGCCCCTGGCCGAGGTCGTTGAGGTTGGTGGCCGCACCCTCGAGCTGCCGGGTGCCCGCGGCGGTCTGGCTGCTGGCGGCGCGGATGTTCTGGAGCGCCTGGATGACCTGCTCCAGCCCGATCTGCTGCTGGTTGGTGCCGGCGACGATCTGCTGGAAGGCGATGACGCTTTCCTGGATGTTCTCCGCCATGTCGCGGATGGTGCCCTGGGCCGCGTCGGTCTGGCGCTTTCCGGCGGTCACGCGCTTGACCGCCTCCTCGGTCAGCATGACCGAGCTGTTGATGCCGTGCTGGATCTCGCTGAGGTTGGAGCGGACCTGGACCGTGGCCTCCTTGGACTGGTCGGCCAGGCTCTTGATCTCGGCCGCAACGATGGCGAAGGTCCGGCCGTGCTCGCCGGCGGCGGCCGCCTCGATGGCGGCGTTGAGCGCCAGCAGGTGGCAGCGCTCGGCGATGTCGTTGACCGTCACGATGATCTCGCCGATGGCCTGGGTGCGCTCGGACAGGATCACGATGTTCTCCGCCACGGCTTCCGCCTGCTCGCGGATCGCGTCCATGGCCGTGTTGGTGTCCTCCACCGCCTTCAGCCCGGTGCCGCTGGTGGCGGACGCCGTCTGCGCGCTCTTGGCCACGTCCTGGGCGCGGCGGCTGATCTGCGCGCCGGACTCCGTGATCTCGCTCAAGGTCGCCGTCGTCTCCTCCACGGCGGCGAGCTGCTGCGACACGCTGGCCGCCTGCTGCTGGGTGGAGGCGCGGATCTGCGCGGTGGCCGCGTGGACGCTCTCCGCGGTCGCCCGCGTGGTCTGCGCCATCGACCGCAGCTTCCCGGTCATATCGTTCAGGTCGCGGCCGAGCGCGGCCAGCTCGTCGTCCCCCGGCACGGTCACGGTCTGGGTCAGGTCGCCCTGCCCGACCCGCGCGACGTAGCCGATGGCGGTTCCCAGCCGCCCGGTGATGGAGCGGCCGATGATGTAGGCGATCAGGACGGCGGCGGCGACCACGACCAGAAGGGCGATGACCGACGACCGGACCGCTTCGTTGTAGATCTCCGTCACGTCCTGCCGGCCGGTGTCGCTCAGCCGCGCGACGGTCGCGTGAAGCTGATTGCGCCGGTCCTGCATGGGCCGCCGCGCCTGTTCCAGCCGGTCGCGCTGCTCCTCGATCCGGTCGAGCTGGCCGCGCTCCACGAAGTCGATGAGTGCCGCGTCCTGCTGGAGCGAGGCGCGGAGCGCCCGGTCAAATTCGAAGGTGATGTTCAGCAGCTCCGTCCAATAGGCGCGGCGGCGCTCCGTCACGCCCTGGGTCGAGCGGTCCTGCAGCCGTGCCTCCATGGCCTCGACCGTCGCGATCAGGGCGCGCGCATGTTCGTCGTGCCGCTGCCGGAGATTGCCCGTGTCGGGCACCTGCCCCTGCGTGCCGGCGAGCGCCGCGGCGGCGATGGCCGTCTCGCGCAGGCTGCGCAGCTCCGACTGCCGGTTGCCGATCTCGCGGATCTGTTCCGAAACCTCCAGGTCGTAGGTCGCCATGGCGGTCATGATGCGCACGGCTTCGGAGAAGCGCGACATCTGGAAAATGGCGAGCAGCGCGGTGAGCACGCACAGCGCACCGAAGCTGAGCATCAGCTTGTGCGCGACCTTGAACCTCATACGTCCCCCGTGCCCTTGCGGGCATCCTGTAGAGCATCGATGATGGCCGCCACGTCGAGGATCGCGACGCGCTCCTCGGTGATGGCCCGAACATAGGGTCCGGCTTCCGAACGGCTGCCGAACCGGGTGAGATCGATCTCGGCCACGGCCTCGACCGACTGGAGGCGCAGCGCCACGGGCCGCGCCATGCCGCGCAGGACGATGGCAAAACCGCCCTCCTGCGGTTCCGAAGGCTTGGCGCCCTGCCCGCAGAGCCGGTCCACGTCATAGAGCCGCATCACGCGTCCGCCGACGGCGATCAGCCCGGCAAGCTGCGGCGGCGCGCCCGGCACCCGCGCCACGCGCGGCAGGGGCAGGATGCTGCCGAGCCGCGTCAGCTCCAGCCCGTAGCGGCGGCTGCCCTGCCCGCGCGCGATCAGCACCGCCGCGCGCGGGCTCTCCTCCTCGGCTGAGGCCGCCGCGTCGGCAAGCTCCCGCTCCCGCCGCAGCAGGAGGTCGTCGGTCCAGGGGCCCTCGCCGGAAAAGGCACTTTCCAGCGCGGCGCGGGAACGGTCCAGCCGCTCGCGCACCACCCGCCAGTCGATGCCGCCCGTCCGGGTCGTCGGGACCTGCGGTTCGGTCATGCGGTCCGGCATCAGCCCTCCTCACCCGAAAGCCACAGCTCGATCATGCTGCGCAGTTCCGTCACGGTCAGGCCACCGCCCTCCGCCACAAGCGCGTCGCCGTCCATGCCGTTGACGCTGTCCAACGCGTTGCGGAAATGGCGCTGCGCCGCCGTCAGCTTGCCGCGCCGCCAATAGGCGAGCGCCAGCTGGTAATCGGCCAGCGCGAAGCCGGGGTCGAGGTAGAGCGCCCTCCGGAAGGCCGCGACCGCGTCTCCGACCCCCAGCTCCTCCTCCAGCAGGCCGAGCTGGAAGTGGAGCGCCGGGTTCAGCCGGTCACCCTCGATCCTGGCAAGGCAGGCCTCCAGCGCCGAGGCGCGGTCGAGGCTGTCCGGCAGGTCCGCCCCTGGGGGCGGGGTCTTCGCCGCCGGGGCAGCCTCGGCGCGGGACTCCTCGGATCGCGGTTCCTCGCGTCGCGGCACCCGCCGCGCTTCCGGGGTCGGACGGGGCCGGGCGGGGGGCGGCAGCGTTGGGAGTTCGTCCGGCACGGCGGCCGGCGGGGGCGCCGGCTGCGCGGCCGGTTCGGGCTTGCGGTAGAGCGTTGCGCCGGGCACAGGCACCGGCGTGTAGAGCGGCGTCATCTGCTGGCCGGTTTCCGCATGGCCGACGACCAGCCAGCCGCCGTTCACCAGCGTGTCGTGCAGCCCCTGCAGAAGCCGGACGCGCGCCGCCTCGTCGAAATAGATCATGACGTTGCGGCACAGCACGATGTCGAGCGCCCCCAGCCCGCGCGTGTAGCTCGGCAGCGGCCCTTCAACCAGGTTGAACTGGAAGAAGCTGGTCCAGGTCCGGTATTGCGGCTTCACGACCCACTGGTCCTTCTCCCGGTCGAAGCAGGCCGACAGCGTCTCGGGCGACAGGCCGCGCATGGCCCAGTCGCCATAGGCCGCGCGCTTGGCGTGCTCGATGAAGGCGCCGTTGATGTCGGTCCCGACGATGCTGACCTGCCACCCCTCCAGCTCCGCCGCGAAATGCTGCTTCAGCAGGATCTCCAGCGTGTAGGCCTCCGGCCCGATGGAACAGCCCGCACTCCAGATACGCAGGGTCCGGCTGGCCTGGTTGCGGCGCAGGCATTCCGGGATCGCCACGGCGCGCAAGGCCTCGAACTGCTCCGCATAGCGGAAGAAGAAGGTCTCCCCCACCGCCAGTTCGTTGATCAGCGCCTGAAATTCCGGCCCGGCCGGCCCGTCCTTCAGCAGGACGGCCAGATAGTCGGACAGGCCGGTGAAGTTCCTCTTGTCCTGGCGGCGGGCGATGCGTTCGGCGAAGGCGGCGTCCTTGTCCATGTAATAGGCAAGGCCCGTCGCCCCGATCACCACCGACTTCAGCCTCTGGAAGGCGGGATCGCGCAGGACGTCGTCGATCAGGCTCATGGGACGGCCTGCGTCCCGGCCACGCCACCCGCTTCCACGGGGGCCTGCCCGGCATCGAAGGCCGACCAGCGCGCCAGCCGCTCGGCCTCGACCGCCCGCAACCCGTCGAGCAGCCGCACCTCCGTCTCGGTCAGCAGCCGGCCGGCGGCCAGCAGCGTGGCCGTCCGCCCCCCCCCGGCGGGCAGGCTGCCGACCGCGCAGCCGTTGAAGGACAGGGCCGGGTCCGCCGGCAGGATGGCGTCGTCCCTCACCTCGGCGATGTCCTGGACGCGCTCGGCCAGGAGGGCCACCGGCCGGTCACGGCCCTTCAGCAGGATCAGCGGCGTGTAGACATGGTCGGCGCCGCGCGGCAGACCGAGCAGCCCGTCCAGGCGCAGCACCGGCACGACCTCTCCCCGGTAGCGGAACAGGCCCTCGACAAGGCCGGGAGCGGCGGGAACGCGTTGCAGGCGCGGGAGAGGCACGAAGGCGCGCACCGCGTCCGCGGGCAGGGCCAGAAGCTGGCCCGCCACGGAGAAGACGGCATAGCGTGTCGCCGGTGCGGAAGACGCTGCGACCATTCGGAAAAAGGCACCTTGTATTTCGGCGGGAGAATCAGCGGCAAAAATGCCGCAACCACACCGGGATGGAAATACCCCTAACGTCCCCGGCGCATCATCATATAACCTTCCGCCTAGAGCGCCCGAAGTCTTGTGCCGTTTCCTTTCCAGCGCTCCGGCCAATATTGCAGAGGTTGATCTGTCCGCCCGCGGCCTCTGCCGGAGATGTTTCCATGCCCCGCTTCGCGCGATCCCTGCTCGCCGTCCTTTGCCTCGCCACCACGGCGGGTCCGGCCCTGGCCGACGATGGTGCCTGGGCGGCGCTGCGGGAGCCGGGAACGGCGGCGCTGATGCGGCACGCGACGGCACCGGGCGTCGGCGATCCGCCGGGCTTCCGGCTGGAGGACTGCGCGACCCAGCGGAACCTGAACGAGGCCGGACGGGCGGAGGCGCGGGCCACCGGCGCCGCTCTGCGCGAACGCGGTGTCCAGGTGGACCGGGTTCTGACCAGCCGCTGGTGCCGTGCCCTCCACACGGCCGAGGAAATGAACGTCGCCCCGGTCGCACCGGAACCCGTCCTGGATTCCTTCTTCGGAAACTGGGAGGACGGCAAGGCCCAGACCGAATCCCTGCGCAGCCTCCTGGCCGAGCGGGCGGGTTCGGAAAAGCTCGTGCTGGTCACCCACCAGGTGAACATCACGGCACTGACCGGCGTCCATCCCGCCTCGGGCGAGATCGTGGTCATCGCCATGGGCGCCGACGGAAAGCCCGCCATCCGCGGACGGATCGCGCCCGGGCGCTGACAGCGCCATCGGCCGGGACGCCGGCCGTTGCGCCGAATCGCTACCCCCTTCTTTCTCACGAGGCCGGGGCAAGGTCTGGAACCTTGGGCGTGGCTGTCGCGTCTTGCTGTCACGGAAGACCGGACGGCAAGCGGGAGAAAGCCACCGTGGACAGCGGACAAAGACGCGCATGGCCGTTCGACCGGGCCAAGATCGGCGTCTCGCTTCTGAGCATCCTGACGCTCATCGCCGTCATCTGGCTTCTTCAGGTCACCTCCTCCATCTTCATCCCGATGACGGCCGCCTTCTTCGTGGCGGTCGGGGTCGCCCCGGTCAGCCGCTGGGTGCAGGACCGCGTTCCGGCGCGCGTCGGGTGGCTCGGCTACGCGGCGGCGATGCTGGTCATCCTGGCACTGATCGCGGCCTTCGTCGGCAGCCTCTGGTTCGTGGCGCAGAGCGTCGCGGCGCAGTTCCCCCAATACGCCGACGAGTTCCAGAAGCTGCTGGCCGACGCGCAGGCCTGGGTGAACGGCACAAAGCAGGACATCCTCGGCGACGCGGCCGGCGCGCAGGGCGCGCAGCCGGCCGCCGGCGCCGATCCGGTCACGAGCGTGGCGCTGGCCGTGCTCGACTCGCTGCGCCACACCGCGCTGACGCTGGCGCTGATCGTCTTCCTCGCCCTGCTGATGCTGGTCGAGGCACCGGTGTGGCGCGAGAAGGTCGCCAACACGCTGGGCCGAGACTCGGTGGCGGAGGCGATGGACGCGGTCACCGCCATCGCTCAGAAATTCCGCCAGTACCTCGTGGTCAGCAGCCTGCTGGGCATCCTGACGGGCGTGCTCTACGTCCTCTGGCTCTGGCCCTTCGGGCTGGACTTCATCTTCCTGTGGGGCTTCCTCGCCTTCCTGCTGAACTACATCCCGCTCGCGGGATCGCTGATCGCCGGCGCCCTGCCGGTGATGATGGCCGTGCTCCAGAAGGATCCCGGTACCGCCCTGATCGTGGCCGGCGGCATCCTGGTGATCGAACAGGTCATGGGCAACCTCGTCGCACCCTGGGTTCAGGGCAAGCAGCTCTCCATCTCGCCCCTGGTGATCATGTTCCAGCTCATGCTGTGGAGCTGGCTATGGGGGGTGGCGGGCGCGCTGCTGGCCGCCCCCATGGCGGTGATGATCGCCATCGCCATGACCCACATCGACGGCCTGCGTCCCTTCGCCGTCTATTTCAGCGACAAGAGCGACGTAAAGGACTTCGAGGAGAGCACCCGCGCGGAATGATTCCGCGCCCTCCCTGTCTCAACCTCTTGTGACATCAGACCATCAAGGGCATTGTCTGTCGCAATCGGGCAATTTCCGTCGCAAATCGGCCTGAACGGGAGAGTGGGAGGAACATGGACTCGGAATCCATCCGCAACGCGTACCGCCGCTACGCGCGTCTGTACGACAAGGTGTTCGGCACGATCATGGCCCCCGGGCGCCACGCCGCCGTCGAACGGATCAACAGGCGCGGCGGGCTACGCGTGCTGGAGGTCGGGGTCGGCACCGGCCTGTCCCTGCCGGACTACCGCAAGGACATCCGCGTCGTCGGCATCGACCTGTCGACCGACATGCTGCGCATCGCGCAGAAGCGCGTCCGCGACGAACGGCTCGACAATGTGGAGGGGCTGCTGGAGATGGATGCCGGCAAGCTCGCCTTCGAGGATGGCAGCTTCGATCTCGTCGTCGCCATGTACGTGATGACCGTGGTGCCCGATCCGCAGGGCACGATGGCGGAGTTGCAGCGGGTCTGCAAACCCGGCGGCGACATCCTGATCGTCAACCATTTCGCCGAGACCCGGCCCGGCATCCGCCGCACGGTCGAACGCCAGCTGGCGCCGCTCTCCAAGACGCTCGGCTGGCGCCCGGATTTCACGCTCGATTCGCTGCTGGCGGGATCGGAGGTCGAGGTCGCGGCGCTGGAGCAGGTACCGCCCTTCGGGCTGTTCAGCGTCCTGAACTGCCGCAACACCGCACCCGCGCGCCAGGCGGCGCAGTAAGCGGGTCCATCGGGATAGGGGGCGATCCTGGTGGACCGCACCCCTCCCACACCACCCGGCATGCGGGTCCGCACCGGGCGGTTCGAAGGATTGAGGTCATGCGAGCCTGGGCAGCCCGA